>CAZRBI010000007.1:30301-51118 GCA_964598315.1 uncultured Oscillospiraceae bacterium | reverse complement strand
TCGGTAAACCTCCATGGAACCACCGGACTATCCGGTGGTTTTCTTGTAGACACAATAAAAATCCCGCTTCCGCTACTTGCGGAAGTGGGATTTTTGATGCTTGTCAATTTTTAATGATAAATGAAAGAATTTTCGAACAAATTACGCCGAGCGAACAAAGAAATCACTTATCAATATTATTCTTTCAGTCCAACGGTTTCATTGTGGGGAACAACAGCACGTCACGAATGGATTGATTGTTTGTGTACAACATCACCATTCTGTCGATGCCGATTCCAACGCCGCCCGTGGGTGGCATGCCGTACTTCAACGCAGTGATAAAGTCTTCGTCCATCATTTGTGCTTCATCGTCGCCTTGTGCCTTGGCCTTAACTTGTGCCGCAAAACGTTCGTATTGGTCGATAGGATCGTTCAATTCGGAGAACGCATTGCCCATTTCTGCACAATTTATAAAGAATTCAAAACGTTCGGTAAGGCGTTTATCTGTGGGCTTTTTCTTTGCCAAGGGACTCACTTCAACGGGATAGTCGTAGATAAAGGTGGGTTGCACCAATTCTTTTTCCACAAACGCATCGAAACATTCGTACAAAGCATGTCCCCAAGTACGTTTTCCTTCAGGAAGCTCTATTCCTTTGCTTTCCGCAGCGGCAACGGCTTCTTCTTCGTTCAAAGCGTCAAAATCTATGCCGACATATTGCTTCACGGCATCGATCATCGAGAGTTTTTTCCAACAATCCAAATCGATCACCACGTCGCCATAGGGAAGCTTACGCGTCCCCAAAACGGTGTCGGCGCAATAGCAGAACAAACCTTGAACAAGATCCATCATGCCGTGGAAATCGGTGTAGGCCTGATACAATTCGATTGTTGTGAATTCCGGATTATGTTTTTGATCCATGCCTTCGTTGCGGAATTGACGACCAATTTCGTACACCCGTTCAAAACCGCCGACAATCAAACGTTTCAAGTGCAATTCGGTTGCAATACGCATGTACATGTCGATATCCAACGTGTTGTGATGCGTCACGAACGGACGTGCGTTTGCGCCACCGGCAATTGTGTTCAAAATGGGAGTTTCCACTTCCAAAAATCCGTTGTCGTCCAAATAGTTACGAATGGCCTTCAAAATTTTCGAACGAATGATGAAAGTGCGCTTAACTTCCGGATTGGCAATCAAATCGACATAACGTTGACGATATCTAGTTTCGATATCTTTCAATCCGTGGAACTTTTCAGGCAACGGCAACAACGATTTAGACAGCAAAGTGATACTTGTTAGACGCACAGAGATTTCACCCATGTGTGTGCGAAAAACTTCGCCTGTGCCGCCGATAATATCGCCGATATCCCAGGTTTTGAACTCCTTGTAGATTTCTTCGCCGACTTCATCGCGTTTGACATACAATTGAATCGAACCGTCACCATCCATAATATGGCAAAAACTTGCCTTGCCCATAATTCTGCGAGAAGTCATTCTTCCGGCAACCGTTACTATTTGCGGAACATAGTCTTCGCCTTCTTCATGATCGACAAAGCTATCCACAATTTGCTTTGAAGAATGTGTTTTGTCGAAACGAGTGATTTCAAACGGATTTTTGCCGGCGGCAACAAGATTGTTCAGCTTGTCGCGACGAATCTGCAAAATTTCATTCAAATTTTCTTGTTCTTCTGCTTGTATGTTAATTATTTCTTCGTTCATAACTACTCCAAAACGCCGTTGCAATTGTTGCAGCGGCGTCAAAAATTATCTTGTAACTTTTATCACTTTCAGAATTTTCACACGGCCGTTAGGCAATTTTACTTCCACGATTTGACCGCTTTTAGCCTTGATAAGTGCTGCTCCTACCGGAGATTCGTCACTTATGCGACCATTGGCAAGGTCCGCCTCCGCCGTACCCACAATTGTGAACGTTTTAGATTTGGACGATACGCCGTTTACTATTTCACTGCAAGTAACAGTCGTTTCGTGAATGATTTTAGCCATGCGCAATTGAGCTTCGATTTCGGCAATTTCACCTTCCATTTCGGCTTGAGCTTTGCGTGCGGCATCATATTCGGCATTTTCCGAAAGGTCTCCGAACCCTCTTGCCGTTTTGATTTCTTCTGCAATTTCGGCACGACGTACGGATTTGAGATATTCCAGACGATCTTCCAGTTCTCTGCGTCCGCTTTCTGTCAATTGAACTTCTGCCATACTATTCTCCTTTTTTGTTTTCTGAAACAAAACAACCCAAAAGCAAAACGCTTTCAAGTTGATACCATTTAATTCCACTAGATTTTACTACACAACCATTTGATTGTCAAGTGTTTGCAAAAACTCGACAACGTCACCACTCAAAACGTCAACAAACTTTTCCGCAAACGAAAAGAATCCGCTTGCTGCGCTGACGGCATTTTCAAAATACTCACCGCTACCGCCCAAAAGCGTATCGGCGACACATTTCACAAGCAAACAAGGCACTGCATTCATTTTGCAAGTGAACAAAACACCGGCCGATTCCATATCGCAAATTTCTGCGCCGAATTTTTCGTGTAGCGCTGTTTTTGCATTCTGATCAGCCACAAACTTATCTGCCGAAGCACAACGCGCCAATGGCATTTTTTGAGCCTTCAACGCGGCATTAAGCATCATTCTGTCACTTGGAACGGCAACATCTTCGAAGCAAGCGTAACGCCCCACCGGAAAATCATCTATCTGCGACGTGTCCATATCGTAGTGCACGACACTGCTGACCAAAACAGATGCAAAAGCCGCAATATCCGAAGTTAAAGCCCCAACTACTCCAAAATTTAGCACCACGTCTACATGATAACGAGAAATAAGCAATTGACATGCAGCTGCAGCGGCGATTTCGCCGACCGTAGGAGGACAACACAACACGGCATCGTGATTGTGAAGTTTGAACGAATACACTTCAAACTTGCCAACAACACTTTTTTCGGCATTGTTCAAAAAACTTGCAGCTTCCTTTTGCATAGCTGTGAAAATTCCGATTTTCATACTATCTCCTTGCGCTATTGCGCGCAACGCTTTTATGCAGATATTTTACCACACAAAAAAGAAATAGTAAAGAACTCTACCGCGAAAAGCCATCCGACAATTTCACCGCTAGCGCCACAATTGTTCGGCAAAATTTTTAACTGGGCTCAGTGAATAGTCCCACACACAAAAACAATATTCGAAACAAAATTCTATACGAAAGTCGGATTATCTCCTTTCGTTTCAAAAAACCGTGCTTTTCATTTTTTGCAACATTTTGCGGCAGAAAACAAAATTCGTTCTCGTCACAAACCCGATTTTACAAAACGCCGGCAAATTGTGCAACAATGCCGCCACACTTTACTGCCCCGCGTCGCAAATGGTCAATGCGACAAAAAGTTTGCTTATATATAAAAAACAGATTGATTTTTTTTGCCAACTTTGGTACAATAGTGTGCGGTGAACGGAATGAAAATTTGGGCGAAGACAATTCTTGAAGAAAAAATTACACGCGATTTGCTATTTGAGTGCGGTAACATCGGAAATGAAGAAGATTTTGTTTGTGCAATGCAAGAAATCTGCAACACCATGGACATTCCCACCCCTGTCACCACCTACGTTAACTTCAACCATTTTGTGCTGTTCAATAACACTCGTTTCAAACCTAGAGATTTTGTAGAGCACGTTGATTTCGATTTGTTTGACATCGAAGCCGTTCCCGACAGACAGAAGTAAACATTTTTGCGGGTATAGTTTAGTGGCAAAACGACTGCTTCCCAAGCAGTAGTTACGGGTCCGATTCCCGTTACCCGCTCCACTACCTTTGCAAAGGATATTTGGAGGAAAAAATGAACAAATTTATGCACGAAGCAATCGAAGAAGCACGTTCGGGCATTTCTCACAATGACGGCGGCCCCTTCGGTGCGGTTATTGTTAAAGACGGCATAGTTATAGGAAAAGGACACAACCGCGTTGCTAAAAACAACGATCCCACTTGCCACGGCGAAATGGAAGCAATTCGTAATGCTTGTCAAAACCTTGAAACGTTTGATTTGAGCGGAGCAGACATCTACACCACAGGTCAACCGTGCGTGATGTGCTTGGGAGCTATTTTGTGGGCAAACATAAACAACATTTATTACGGTTGCTCCATAGCCGAAAACGATATGATTGGTTTTCGCGATGACGTTTTCAGCAAAACTCTGCAAATTAACATGGACAAACTGAAAGACAGAGTCATTCAGGTGGATCATGAAGAATGTTTGCAACTGTTCAAGGACTACATGAACATTTCCGACAAAACAATGTACTAGAAACTCAGTCTCAATCAAAAAACAGCGTATCGTCACAAATTTTTTAACAGAATTTTAACAAAAGAGCTCGGTCACAAACTGAGCTCTTTTATATTATTTCAACGAAGTTGTTTTATACACCTTCAAAGAAAATAAGCAACTAAACATTCCGAATTTTGAATCACTTTTGTTTTATAATTATCTTGCAAACGTTGCTTCTTGCAATAATTTTGCATATTGACATTATAATATTGCTATGTTAAAATTAAACATATTTTGATAACAATGGAGGTGGGAGCTTGAATCAAAATAGCAAAGACACACAAGCCGTAACCATACCAAACGGCACCACTCTGGCTATTACTACGCCAAAAGAAACTGTTGTTTGTGACGTGTGCGGCACTGAAAACGCTTCCGACAGAGTGTTATGCCGGGTGTGTTCAAACTACCTAAAAGATGAGGAGGAAATTTAAGATGGCATTATCGGATGACAGAAAAGATTTGACCAGAGAAGGAAAAAATCCGGAAATCGAGAAAGAGATTTTCAAGATAAGAAACGGCGAAATCAGAATATCGGATATTTCTGCAAACGCACCTCACGCCCAAGAAATTGTTGACGGGGCAATTGCAAGCAAACCGATGTTTTTTGCCGACACGCGCAAAGATCAAAGAACAGAAAGCAACGCGATGGTCTTTGTAAAACACGTTTTGACCACAAGCAAAAACCAAAACGTCAAAGAAGTTTCGTACTACGAAACACTGGACTTGTATCCCGCACTTAAATTGCACTACGAAAGCATTGCAGACGAATCCGTCGAATACTTCGACAAAGATTTGGAAATGCCCACTCAGTTAAAAACCAAATTGACTATTTCGTTAGTTATTCACGACGCCTTACTGTTGATAAACTCGTTGAATTTCAATTTGAACTTCTTTTCAATAGTACGCCTGTATAGCGTTATTAGAACCGAAATAACTGCCACGGTAAAAAGCAAAATTTTGGAATACATCAAAACGGAAAAACTTGGATATTTCGATTTTGAATTTTCTTGCATCACTCTTTCCGAAACAATCAGAAACGCTTTGGAAGATAAATTGGCGAAATACGGCATATCCATTTCAAAATTTTCTTTGGAAAAACTATCCATTCCCGATCAAGTATCCAAATTTGTTCAAGATGAATACATGAACGCCAGAACGTTGAGTATCCGCTCCGCTGCCGAAAAGAAATGGGCCGATTCCAGTTTGGAAATTTTGGAACGCAAATCCGAGATTATCGAAAAATACAAATTGCCCGGAGACACTTTGTCTGAAATGGAAAAAGACAAAGCAATGGAAAGGTATATCAAAAAAGTTGAGCACAAACTCGAACCCAGAATAGAGTATCAAAAAGAATCGGCAACGCGCGACACGAGCGAAGATATTCTTATTGCAACTCTTCCCGAAGAACCTGTTGAGCCCGCCGAACTTGTGGACACGAACAAGAGCAAAGTTCTCGCATTTTCAATTTGCACTCTGGCAAGCTTATTGTTGTTGATTGTCGGTGTGATTGTAGATGTCAACATAGTACTCTACCTTGGCATTTTGTCACTTGTTGTCTCCGCAGTGCTGTTATCGATAGTTGTTGTCAAAAGAATTATCAACAGAAAAGTTTATAAGGATTACAAATCGAAAGTTGCAATCTACAATGAAGCTTTGAAAGCATTTAAGAAAGAAGAACAAGATTACAAAGCTGCAACCAAAAAACTTGCAAACCATCCTGACAAATACTACGAAAAAGACGGCGCAATCTACGAAATCAGAACTCCTATAATCTAGTTTGTAGTGTTGAAAAATTTACTAACTTCAAAAATCCGAATAGGCTTCTGCAGCTTATTCGGATTTTTCAATTTATACCCTTTCAAATTTTCGGCAAACATCCACACAATTCGAACGTAGCTTTTAGTGGTTCATTTGGGGTCCGTCGCTGTATGCCACGACAAAATTCGTTGCGCAAGCGATCACGCAAGACACAAAGATACTTAAAAATGGCTTGGAACAACATCCAAGCCATTTTTATGAGAAAATTATTTACTGTATGTACACTACTTGTTCAAAATGCCGTCAAGCGGATTGAGATGCCACAAATCTACAAGTCCTTGCAAAACTTCATCGGGGATAACATTGACAACGTGTCCGAGAGTAAGCATATATACTTGTGCAGTCTTTTCAACCGTTTCAATCAAGCCAAAAGTTTCATCGATATCCTTGCCTGTACCATAAATTCCGTGGTTGGTCCATACGACAAGACGATAGTTGTTCATTTTTTCTGCAGTTGCAATGCCGATTTCGTTTGTGCCACACAACATACAAGGCAACACGCCTACCCCATCGGGGAATACGACTATTGCTTCAGTATTGCTACGCCACAGTTTTTCGGTAAAAGTGCGATCGTCTACAGGAACAACTGCCGACATACACATTGTATAAGTCGGGTGTGTGTGCATAACCACCCGATGGGCCGAATCTTTTTTGAGACGCGTAGCGTGAGTCATCAAATGTGCGGGACACTCACTTGTGAATTTTCCGCCGTCTTTCCAGCCCCACAACAATTCTGCATTTTGACAATCGTCTGCAATGCGAATAATTCCAAGATTGGTTTCCGGATCTTTGATGACATTTTTGAAGTATTTACCGGTACCGGTGAACAAGAAATACTTGCCCTTCAAACTTTCGTCCGCGTTGAAGTTGAGCGGAATTGTACGCAATACTTTTGTCACATCCAAGTATTGAGAAAGCTCGGCCTCGTCCAAAATAACAGAGACATTGCCACCGTTTCTTTCATCCCAACCCTGACGATACATATTAGCTGTGACGTCGCACATTTCAACGATAAATTTCGATTCTAGAATATTCTTCATAGTTACTCTCCTTATTGCTTACACTCTGACAGTGTGTGCCTATCCTTTGCAAGACTGATAACGATACAGTCAACGTTTAGACAAAACTTCGTTTTCGTAGCGAACAACTTCTGTGTAGTAGTCCTCTTCGACACCGCACTCATTCAAATACTGTTGCCAAACAGCACCGAAATCCAAAGTTTTGAGTTCTTCTTGCAAAACCATAAGTTTTGTAAAATTCCCCTGATTTTGCAGAGATTTCAACTCCTCAACGGGTTGAAGCAATGCATTCAACAATGCCTTGTGCACATTGCGAACGCCTGTTACCCATGCGGAAATACGATTGATACTTGCATCAAAGTAGTCTGTTGCAATGAACACCTTGTCCAAAGCATTGTTACGCACAATTTCTTTGGCAATTTCTTTTGTTTCGTCGTCAAGCAAAACGACATGGTCACTATCCCAACGAACACCGCGCGTGATATGCAACGCAATGTGGTCGTTAAACAACAACAATGCACTGATCTTATCCGAAACAAGTTCTGTGGGGTGATAGTGTCCGTTGTCCATAAGCGGAGTGATGCCTTTGTAGTCGGCATAGGACAAGCAAAATTCAGCACTACCGACGGTATAACTTTCGAGGCCGATTCCAAACACTTTACTTTCCAAAGTCACAAAAACCTTGCTTTTGTCGTAGGGTTCGGCAAGAATTTCGTCCATGCTTTGCTTATATCTGGCACGGGGAGAAAGCCTGTCCGCAGGAATATCCTTATATCCGTCGGGTATCCAAAAATTAATAACGCAAGGCACACCTGTTTCGTTTGCGAAATACTCCGCAATCTTGAGACACTGCTTACCATGGCGCACCCAATAGGCACGCACTCCTTCGTTCGGACTAGACAACGTGAGGTTATCTTTCACCATGGGGTGAGCAAAGAACGTCGGGTTGAAATCGATACCCATGTTGCGAGCTTTTGCATATTCTACCCATTTGGCAAAATGTTTGGGTTCAATTTCATCTCGGCCAACGTGTTGACCGTTTTCAAAAATCGCATAACTTGCGTGTAGATTGAGTTTTTTCTTGCCGGGAATAAGACTAAACGCTTCGTCAAGGTCTGCCATCAGTTGCTCCGGCGTAGTTGCTTTTCCCGGATAGTTCCCCGTGGTTTGAATGCCGCCGGAAAGTGATTGTTTGCTATCGAAACCGACAACGTCGTCGCCTTGCCAACAATGCACGGAAACAGTGACGTCCTTAAGAGTTTGAATGGCTTGATCTGTGTCCACTCCAAGTGCCGCATAAGCCTGCTTTGCAAGTTGATATCTATTCATAATTCTCCTTTAACAACGCATTTGCGTCGAATTTAATATCCAATGTACTAACCAAACGCCCATTGACCGGTTATTCGGCATCGGCACAACGGCGAATTTGTGCAAGCAAATTGCCGATCGCTGTTGCTTCAATAGGCAATGCGACAACTTGCTTGCCTGTGTAGCGTTCAGTCAAATCGTTCAAAAACTTGTTTTTTGCACCGCCGCCGACTATGTAAATCTTATTGAATGTTTTGTTCAAAGTTTTTTCCATACCGCAAACTGCTTTGCCGTAGCTTAGTGCAAGACTATGATATATACTTGCAAACAAATCGCCGTCACTTTGCGGAGGATTGTCGGACAACAACACGCGAATTGCACTTTCCATATCGATGGGCGACATCAAGCTTTCGTCATTGACATCGAAAGTTTCGTTATAGTTGCTACTTTCTGCCAAAGCAACGATTTCCGGGAAAGAAATGCCCTTTTTGCGCTGAACTTCGTTGATAAGCCACATTCCCATGATGTTTTTGAGATATCTGAAATATCCTACGCCGCCTTCGTTGCTGAAATTATTCTCACAACTTTGAACAGATGTATCTGCTTGCGCCAACTTGGCCCCGATAAGCGACCATGTTCCCGAAGAAAGAATAACGGATCTGTCGTCGCAATCTACTGCCTCATAGGCACTTGCCGTATCATGCGAAGCGCACAACACAACTGTAGTTTGACCGCCAACTTCACGACTGATATCATCTTTTAGTTGTCCTACCACCGTTTGAGGCGCATCTAATTTACAAAATATGCTTTCAGGCAACCCCAAACGCGCAATCAAATCTTTGTCGTACTGTTTGGTGACGGCGTTAACCAAACCTCCTGTCGTTGCTTCGGTGTACTCGTGTTTTTTCACTCCCGTGAGCAAATACGAGAAAAATTCCGGAACAAACAGAAAATCCGTCACGCCTTCCAATCTGCCTTGTTTTTTGTCGTCATACAATTGATATATCGTGTTAAATGTTTGGAACTGAATGCCCGTTTTTGCATAAAGTTCGTTGAACGGCACAATGGAATGCACTTCATCTATCACCGAAAGCGTACGTTCGTTGCGATAGGCACGGCAAGGTAAAATCGCTTCGTTGCCTTTCATCAACACATAGTCCACGCCCCAAGTGTCGATTGCAACGCTTTCAATTTTAGCATACTTTTTAAAAGCGGCACGCAATCCTTGTTTGATATGATGAAAAATCTCTTCCACGTCCCAAACAAGGCCATCCGAATCGGTACGTTTCATACCGTTAGGAAAACGATAGACTTCGTCCAACTTAATTTCGCCGCCATCGCAGTGTCCGACAATATGCCGACCGCTAGATGCACCTATATCTATTGCCAGCAAATACTTTGTATCATTCATAATGTTGTCTTACAACGGCTCGTTACAATATAACACCGTCGTCTCCTTGTTATACTTCAAAAACAATTTCAGTTCAATCCAACTCGAAAAACCTGGCTTGATTTTTTTGCGTGAAATGCACGATAAGTTCACCGTTATCAAGACTGTAACTTAACGTATTGTTTCGAGGGTAGGTACATCTTGCAGAAGATGCTCTGCCCACATTTATCTTGCGCACAAAGTTGTCGTCCGCCAGATTCCAAACAGCCAAATACTTTTTGTCTGCAACAGAAAATCCACTTGCCACAAACGAATCTCCGAAACGCGCAAATCCATTCGGGAAAAACGGGAATGCTTTCTTTTTGCAGTCGGTGAGAGTATTATAATACTCAACCCCTTCTTTGACAAGTGAAAATTGCTTTGGAGTGAGCATTTCCAAATGACTTGCCAAATGCATGCGTCCCAAAAACGAATTGATCATATTCATCACAACTTGCTCGTCGGACACATTGTTTTTTATCCACTCGGCATCAGGTTGAAAAACGCCGTTGATAACGTAGTCGCTGCCAACAGGATAACTCCACACCGCCGCTTGTTCCGGCAATACAGCAGACAAAACGTTGCCGGCAATGTAGGGGTACTTATCGTAATGCGTTTGATCGGAAGTGGACACGATAGAAAAGTGTTTTAGCGTTTCATAGTCCATGCGCATACCGCCGGAGCTACAAGTTTCAAACAACACTTCCGGGAAACACTTACGCATCGAATCGATCCAGTTTAGATAAGCCCCGGCACACTGTTCAAGGCCTTCGCCCAAAGAATCGCTTTCAACATCGGTGCCAACACCCAAATCTTCGTTGTAGTCGGCCTTTATGTACTCTGCGCCATAATCTTGCACCATGCGGCGAATAGTTTCGCTCATGTATTCAACAACTTTTTTGTTGCGAAAGTCCAAAAAATACCGGCCCATAACGCAAACGCGTTTACCGTTTCGGCGAATAAAACAGTCTTCGTCATAGTAGTTTAACATTTCGGAACAATCTTTACCGACGATTTCCGGTTCTATCCACAAACCGGCCTTCATGCCCAGCGAACGAATATAATCCGTTGTTTCTTTGACACCGTGGGGAAAACGTGTTTTACTTTCCTTCCATTGTCCTACATATGGGTATACGGTTCGTCCGTCCTCTTCGTTGTGCCAACCACAATCGATAACGTAGTACTCCACGCCCAGTTTTGCAACTGTCGGCGCAAGCTTTTTTGTATTCTCTTCCGTGGGACAATCCCATGAGAGATGCATATATTCGTTGAAAATGGTAGGCAAGTGAGTGTCGACCAAGCATTTTCCGCCAATTTCACGACGATATTTTGTCACCTCGGACAATACGCCGTCCAAAGAAATGCCAAAACACAACGAAACAGTGTTTGTGACATACGTTTCGTTTGGATTTAACTTCTTCTGCCAACCGTTGAATGCAAGATTCTTTCCACCTAGGTACAGATACACGCTGCCGTCGTTATCGCTTATTTCATAGTACCAACTATTGTTGGACTCAATTTGAAACAGAATCCAATCGCCGTCCACTTCAAGAATTGCCTGAGGCAAATACTCTTTTGTAGACCAGCTTCCGACGTTTGCAAACGACACACGGCGTTGACTTGTGGGCATATCGGCGCAAAAACCATATTCCGACAAAAGGTGCTTCTCTGGTTGACATTCTTGATGATGACTTTGCGAAAAAGTGTACAAACTGATATTGTTTGCACGTTCAAGCCCGGCAATTCCGCCAAGCACAAATGCAGATGCTTCTTCCATCACTATGGGTGAATCGGAAATGTTTTTGTATGTTGTGGAAACAGAATAACCATCAAATTTCCCGAAGCAAAAAGTCGTTGTCGCCTCCAATAGTTCAGAACGTTGCACAACGACAAGTCGATTGTTATTTTCAGTATGAGAAACGTATCTAAAACCGACATCCTCCGACGAGTGCACCATCTTTGCGCCCAAATGACTGTCCTTATTTTCGCCGCAGACTTGTGCTTCCACAAAAGGAAATCCCCCAATTGTCGCACGGCTACTCTCAACAGCTATATTGAGTTTTCCGAATTGCAAATTTAGCATATTTTAACTCCCAAACGTTATTTTAGTGGCGAATCCATCCGATACACACCTTTGTCATAGTAATCCGGAAAGTTTTCTCGATTGATGTAGCGGTCGAACACGCTTGAACAGAACAAAAACAAAAACAAAGCATATGCCGGTGTAAAAACTACAATTACTACCAAAAATGTTACATATTTGACAATTAGTGCGGCAATAAGTTTCAGCACGGAAACCAAACAAGCCACAGCGATAAAGCCCAATGTCTGCAAAATATTTTTTCCATAAAAAGCAATTCCGTTGGAAAATGCTTTTTTAAAACCGACGTTATAAACAGTCGATTGCGCCAACATCCACAAACCGACAGGCAAAACAACAAAAATCAACAAAACCATGGGAGCATATGCAATGATTGACAATTCCGATAGCCAGTTTGTAAAAAATACACTTACAAAATTAAGTACGGAACAAATTGCAAAAACAGCTATGAACCTACCGACACTTTCCTTCACTCCTTGCGCGAAGTCGTTGAAAAAAAAGACAGGTTCTCCCCATGCAAGTTGACGAACAATTCGAGTTATTCCGGACAGACCAACAGAAAATACTACCCAACAAGGGATATCCAGCAAAGCAACAAACACTCGCAAGGAACTCATTGCGGAAAGAAATTCATCTTTTGTAAGTTCTCCTTCCAACATTCTAGTGTAAAGGCTTGTACCGACAATATCCGTAAAAATCTCCGCGCCTAACAACGGCAGAGAAAATGCCAAAATAATCAAACCGATACAAAGCAACGTTCCAAAACGCATTTTATAGCAATCGACAAAAACTTCCGTACGATTATGCGGAAGTTGTGCGAACGTGAAATCCTTTTGTGCTTGTTTTGTTTTCTTCATTGTTTAAATATGTTGATGAACTTACATTCAACAAATGCAACGAAACACCAAATTCTTCAATACGTTAGTTGATTTCTTCAACAAAAGGTGTTTGTTTCATAGATTCTACAACGGAATTTCCGCTGTTAAATACGTCCAATGGCAAACCATGTTCCGCCATTTTTCCGTCATCCAAAACGAACAACCTATCGGCCATTGCCATTGCTTCGGAAAAATCATGTGTGACATACACGGCAGTGCAATTACATTCCGAAAGAACACGCTTAATCAACATTCTGGAATGTAAACGTTGTTGAGCGTCAATATTCGAAAACGGCTCGTCCAACAGACAAATCGAAGGTTTTTTAACAAGAGCTTTTGCCAGAGCAACTCTCTGTTGTTGCCCGCCACTCAAATGCTTCGGTTTGCGCGTAAGACACGCCGTCAGTTCCAACTTTTCGGCAATGTTTCTCACAGTGTTGATAATCTCTGTTTTGGACAAACCTTGCACTTTAAGAGGAAAAGCGATGTTGTCAAAAATAGTTTTATTGGAATACAACACGTATTGTTGAGACACAAATGCCATTTTGCGCTTCTGTACGGAAATATTCCTAGCATCGACGCCATCGATCAAAATATCACCGGTGTAATCTAGTTGTCCGGCAAGAGTTCTTAATAATGTTGTTTTGCCACACCCAGAATATCCTACAATAACATTGAAAGAATCGGCAAGAAATGTCGCATCGAGTTCGTTCAATGCAACTGTCTTATCCTTTCCGTTAGAATATTCGACGGTTAAATTTTCAATGGAAATCTGTGGCATAATAGCAACCTTTTGCCGTTTCGAAATATTTTTAAATGCTTTTCGAAACGGCAAATGTTTTCAATTTATCTGAATTTGTTTTTCAATTATTTGCGAACATTGCGATACAAAGGTCCATAGGCTTCACATGCACGATAGTCTTGACCTTCTTTATCCATTCCGAAAGCATTCCATGCCGACGGACGATAGATATCTTCTTCCGCGACATTGTGCATACAAACGGGAATACGCAACATGCTACACATCGTTATTAGATCCGCACCGATATGGCCATAGCTGATTGCACCATGATTTGCACCCCAATTGTTCATCACATCATATGCAGATCTGAATGCCCCTTTGCCAGTTACACGCGGAGTAAACCAAGTGCACGGCCAAGTGTAGTCTGTGCGCTTCCACAGTTTATCCGTCACTTCGTCCGGCAATGCAACTGTCCAACCTTCGACGATTTGCATGACGGGGCCAAGACCTTTTACTAGATTTAGGCGAATCATAGTTGCAGGCATTTCGGCACGAGTGACAAATCGGCTGGAATATCCTCCGCCGCGGAAATAGCCTAAGTCTGCATACGGCCACGTTGTGTGCGACATCATGTTGTCGATGTCTTTTTCGGTGACGTTCCACCACTGTTTCATTGTGGGACATCCGTTTTCGTCTTTAACTTCACCGCAAGCATCAACACAACATGCTCCGCTATTTATAAGGTGAATAAAACCATCGGCTTCTTTTGCTTTTCCGCAAATATCATAACCTGTCACGCGTTTCACCGCATCACCGCTCCAATATGTGCGAACATCGGCAAACATTTGTGCACGACCTGTAAGCAACTTCATAAATAACATGGAAACACCGTTCAACGTGTCATTTTCGGTTGCAAGAACATAGGGCTCACGAGCACCGTTCCAATCGAAAGAACTGTTCAATATGCTTTCGGGAAAATCACAGTTGGGATAGAAATCCGTCCACTGACGTTGTCCTTGGAAACCACCTACGATTGCATTGTGTCCCACGGCTTCTTCCTCGTAACCTTGAGGCAAATTGTTGTTGCCGTTATACAAATCCTTGATAATACATGCCATTTTTGCGGTGAATTCCCAGTCTTTTTGCTTTTGTTCATCGCTCTTTTGCAAATCTTTGGGGTTTTTGTCGAAATCCGGACGACACTTTTCCTTTATCCATGCAAGAGCCTTTTGATATTCCGATTCGTCGTATATACCCAATGTCATGCGACGAATAATTTCAACTTCGTCAACAGATTCAACACGCATGCCAAGATATTCTTCAAAAAACTCGGGCGAAATAATACTACCGCCAATGCCCATCGTAACGGAACCTATTTGCAAGTAGCTTTTTCCGCGCATAGTAGCAACCGCAACTGCAGCACGAGCAAAACGAAGAATTTTTTCCTGCACGTCTGACGGTATGGTCGTATCGTCGGCATCTTGAACTTCATGGCCATAGATACCGAAGGCGGGCAAACCTTTTTGCGAATGCGTTGCAAGGACACTTGCCAGATACACCGCTCCGGGACGTTCTGTTCCGTTGAATCCCCAAACAGCCTTGATAGTCATGGGATCCATATCCATTGTTTCTGCACCGTAACACCAACAAGGTGTAACTGTAAGTGTCACATCTACATTGTTTTTTCTGAATTTATCCGCACATGCAGCAGCTTCGGCAACACGACCTATCGTTGTGTCGGCAATGATAACTTTCACAGGTTCGCCATTGCTGTATCGCACGTTATTGCGAATCAATTCCGCAGCAGCCTTTGCCATCCCCATCGTTTGATCTTCCAGACTTTCACGAACCTTGATTTTTCCTCTTCTACCGTCAATAGTCGGTCTGATACCTATTACGGGATAATCCCCAACAAGTCTGTTCTTTGACATTTTTCAATTCTCCTTTATTAATCAGTTGTATAGTTCTTTTCGAATTGCCACAGCTTATACAAACGTAAACAAACTTCCGTTTGCAAAAGAACTATTTGTAATATAGCACATCTTTTAAATGTTGTCGCCAGATTATTGCAACGAACCGACAAAAAGTTCAAAACGAGATTTGCCGTGAATCTGTTTGTTTCCATCCTTCAGTTGCAGTACACACTCAAATCCTTCGACATCGGTTTCAACGACAAATTTGTTGCCTTTTCGCGTCCAACGAACAGTTACACATTTACCATTGCGAGAATACGACATTTCCGAACAATTGATTCCGTCGATTACTATCGGTCGAATAACAATTTTATCTGAATTTTCAACGTTGATCCAACCAATGTTTTTGTAGATCCAAGCTAGTACTCCACCCCAGAAATGGTGATTAAACGAGGATATCAAACTCAAACCGTCACGACGAAGAACTTTCCCGTTTTCGTCTCGATACAAATCGTCAAAAGCTTCCCACAAAGTGGTTGCACCGTGCCTGATAAAGAATCCATAACTCGGAAAACTTTCTTGTTCGATAAGTTTGAAACACAAGTTTTGTTCGCCATGGTCAACAAGAGTGTCGAACAAATACTTGTAGCCTACAACCCCTACACGGAAATGATCGTTCTGCTCGCGAATGTTTTTCAATAAATCCGCAAATGCCTTTGTATCGTCTACAAACACCCCTAAACGCAAGCTCATTGCCAACGCTGTTTGAGTTTGCACAGTCAATGTTTCGTCTTTTACGTACTTGTTGCGGAAATTTTGTAGTAGATCTTTGCGGAACGAAACTATTTGATCAACGTTCAAGCCTACTTTTGCAAACATCTCTATAGTTTTATTGGCCAAATCCAACATAACAAGACTGTCTGTGACTTCCAACGGTGTCTCGTAATGGCCCGGATCGTCCGTGTAGGTTTGACACCAATCGCCAAGTCCGATACTTACCAAGCCGCTGCCGTTAAGACGCGTTTTTATGTAACCAAAATATTTGCTGATAGCGTCGGCATTTTCCAACACTACACTATCATCACCGTAGAAACGGTTAATTTGATACGGCAATTCAACCAATACACTGTCCCATGCAGGACCGTTCCCCCAATCGAAGCCCCAGCCTGCGGTAGGAACTATGCCCGGCAATGCGCCGTTTTCGCGCTGAGACATTCTTATAAGCGACAGCCACTGTTTGTAGCTTCTTTTCGCATCGAAGCTGTACAACAACTGCTCGGCAGATAGCGAAGCGTCCGCCGTCCAACCGTTCTTTTCGCGTTGAGGACAGTCGTAAGGATAAAACACAAAGTTGCTCAAATCGCTACGCAGTGTTATTTCAACAAGTTTGTTCACAATTTCGTTGTCACACTTAAAATTGCTGACAGCCGGCAATTGACTGTGCGTAGGAATAAACACAAGTGCATCTTCTGTTGCTTGTTCGTCTGTCAATCCGGTCACTTCGCAATAGCGAAAACCATGCCAAGTGAAACTTGGAGTGTAGCTTTGTTGTCCGTCTTTGCAAACGTAGACATCATGCTGAACATAACCTTCCGGAGAATTGTAGAACGAAACACTACGCATATCCAATCTGTTGCCGCAAAGCAACTCGCCGAACGTCATATCAATTCTTTGTCCGCTTGTTCCGTCAAGCGAAAGCTGACAAATGCCTGTGTCATTCACGCCAAAGTCGTACAAATATCCCACATCGTTCTTAACTATACTAACCGCCCTCACCGGTGTGCCGGCAAATATCGGTTGCGTGTCGTTAAGAACAATTTTTCCCTTTGGAGCTTCTGCTATCGTTACAAATTCAAAATTTTCCAACCGTGTACTTGTCAACACGTCGGCAATTTCCAGTCTTGCATCATAGCGTTCCCCACAACGAAAATCGTCAAAAGTTATCGGGCTGTTTGTAACGACAAAATGCTCGTCCGACTCCAAAATAGTCCTCTTGCCGTCGAAAACAGTCAACGCAAATTTGGGCGCAGCTTTATACGGAGCAGAAGAATTCAACCAAAGGTCATTGTCTTCGGAACAAGCAAAACCGTTGCCCAACAAAACACACAGCACGTTGTCTTTGGGCTGCAAAACATTTTTCAATTCGTAGGTATCAGTGAAAACAACTTGATCCGGGTTGCTCATATACGGAGCGAAAACACTGTTATTGAGCAATTTTCCGTTAAGATACAATTTGTACAATCCAACAACCGTTATTTGAAGTGTAGCCGAATTTGCATCACAATCGAAAATGCGTTTAAACAGCGGCGCATTCACATGTTCAGATAAAGAATTGAATTTTGTACCATGAGAAATAAACTTCATACTAAAATTCTCCTAAAAATACAACTAAAATTTATAAACGTGGATAATTGCAAATAGACACGTTTTTCGCGAATACCATCTTTCACGTCTTGTAAAAATATGAAGACGAACCTGCCTTGAACAGGTCGAAATCCATTGTTAAGTTGCAATTATACACAGAAAAAAACGTGTTTTTCCGTCGAAATTGTATCACATCATTTTGCTACAGCACGAATATATTCACAAATTCTATCTGCAATAAGTTCGTGTCCCTTATTTGTGGGATGCAATCCGTCTTGGAACAACTCCGTAGGCGTGTTAACTTGCGGTGTCGGGAAAATGTCGTACAAGTCGAAAAATGCAATTCCGAGTTTTTTCAACACTTCACTTTCGGCGCGAATGTATTCTTTCAAAGATGCCGTCGGCTTCTCACGTGATTCGCCAAACGGATTGTCTTCGTCGTAGCGATGCAACGGCAAAATGAAACAAACATTATCTTTGCCATATCTATCAGTCAAATAGTTGGCAAGTTGGAAAACCGCACCACAAAACGTATACTCGGAGACATCGTCCGTAGTTCCCAGCTCGGCATCGCCGTGACCGTAGTCGTTGGTTCCTCCGAACACAAATACCAAGTCGGCGTCGGGCATTTCCGTTACTCTTTGCAAAAAATCCCTGTCGAATGCCACACATTCTGACGGTTTGCTCTGTCGAGCAATACGCGTTCCGGAAACGCCACAGTTGTTAACCTTGCAACCGAGTTTTGTTGCAACTCGCGCCACATAAGCGAATTCCGGGGCGGTTGTCCATGCACCTTCGGTGATGCTATCTCCAAGAAAATTGATAGTTAGTTGATTGATTTCTTTCATAGAAAAGCCTTCGTTCGGCAGAAAGTCGATTTGTAAATAATGCAAAGAACATTCCAACTCAAGCACAAAACAACTTTGTGGAGATTAACTCATAACAAAAACAAATGGGACTTATACAATTTGTACAAAAAACGTCCGATATGTTTTACGCAACCACAAAATGTCTGTTGACGTTCAAAAGTTCACGCTATTTCAATTTGAAACGCACCACGCGGGCATACATGCTGTTTCCGTAGGAAAACGGAGTCAGCTCGAAACAGTTGTCGATAACATTCAAAACTTCGCCGTTATCCAAAACCACGGCATCACACACTGTTTTGTTCGAAATGATCTGCACCGTGCGACGTTCAACCGCTCTTGCAACGTTAACATCGCAACTCATTGCAACGTCGTGTACCACGGCGTAGTGATATCTTCCGTCAGTCAGCACCATTGCGTTTTGCGCTTTCACGTCCGATTGAGAGGCATTATACACAACAGCTTTGTTGTTATTCACCCATTTTCCCAAATAATGCAACAATTCGCGTTCAATGACGGTCACTTCGCCGTTTCCGCGCAAGCCGACGTTCAACAATAAGTTGCAATTATTTTCGCGACACACCAAAAGCGTGTCTACCAAACGAGGAACGGGCTTGAAACAAATATCGTTTTCGGCAAACCCCCAGTGATCGGTGATTCCTTCGCACATTTCTCCCGCACGAGGGCGATCGCTGTTGTCCACAAAACACGGATTTCCGCGTTCAAAAGTAACACTGTCGATTTCGACGTGAGACACTTTGCCCAACGCGCTTAGACCCGTGTTGTTGATGATCATTGCTTCCGGTTGATATTTGCGGATAGTACCGTACAGACGATCGAATTGCCAATGGTCGATATCCGGTTTTTCCCAAAAACCGTCAAACCAAAATCCGCCTATTTTGCCATAGTTGGTGCAAAGCAATTTTATGCTGCTGTTCAGATAATCCAAATATGCACAGAAATCGTTTTTGTAGGTAGGTTCCGTCCAATCGATCAACGTATGATAAAAAAACGGCAAAATATTGGCTTTGTTGCACTCTTCCACCAATTCGGCAACCAAATCTCTGCCACACGCACTGTGCATCACGTCAAAATCGGAAAGTCCTTTTGTATCGTAAAGCGAAAACCCGTCGTGATGACGCGTTGTGATGTTCAAATACTTGGCGCCGGCACTTTTAGCCGTTCGCACAAGACGTTTGGCCCAGCCTTTGCTCACATTGAAGCTTTCCGGCAGTTTTCGGTACATATCCCAATCTGCATCGGCACAATTTTTCAAGTACCACTCACCGCGGCCCACCATGCTGTACAGTCCAAAATGAACAAACAGACCGAGCCCCAGTTTTTCAAAATTCTTCACGTAATCGTAGTTTTTCATCGCTATATATCGGCATTTTCAAAATACCAAAAAATTCAAAGTTTGTCAACGACATCCCAAAATCATCAGTGAAAATCGCTCCAAGGCAACTCAATCCATACGGCAACAAGAGTCACGTCACTGTCCAATGTGTAGGTGCCGCTTGTGAATTCCGTGTCGGTGCCGCTAACCACCCATTTCACAAAAGTGCTGTCACCGGCAGTAGGCGTGTACAACGTGAATGCACTGTCAAACGTCACTTGTTGGGAAAGTGCCGCAATTTGCACGTCGGTTGCGTCACCGAGCTGATAGGTTATTGTATATTTGTTTGCGGTTTCTACCGCACGAATTGTCACGTCTTTTTGAATGTTCGTCAAATCCGTTTGTTCCCAAGTCACAGTGTAGCCGCGTTTTGCGTTCGGTGTGGGAATGTCTGTCACTGTTCCGCCCTTTTCCACCACACGCGTGAACGTCGTTGTGCCTTGCACAAACGTCACGGTGAAAGTTTGAGGTTTGTTCTTTTCCCAAACCGCAACAAGAGTTACGTCACGGGCCAACGTGTAGGTGCCACTTGTAAATTCCGTGTCGGTGCCGCTCACAACCCATTTGACAAACGTGCTGTCGCTAGCCGTGGGCGTATACAACGTGAACGTGCCGTCAAACGTCACTTGTTGAGAAAGTGCCGCAATTTGCACGTTAGATGCGTCACCG
>CAZRBI010000007.1:0-30201 GCA_964598315.1 uncultured Oscillospiraceae bacterium | reverse complement strand
GTGGGCGTATACAACGTGAACGCACTGTCAAACGTCACTTGTTGAGAAAGTGCCGTTATGTGTGCATTTTCCGCATCTCCCAGTTTATACTTTATCGTGTAGTCGTTGGGGGTTTCAATGGCGTAGACGGTGACGTCACTTTGCACGTGCATGTACTTAGACCTGTCCCATTTCACCGTGTAGCCGCGTTTTTGTTCCAAAGACGGCAAATCCGTGACATTTTGTCCTTTTTTAACAACGCGGGTGAACACGTTGTCGCCCTGAACGAACGTCACAGTGCACGTGTCGGAACCACATGCCGAAAACAACGCGCACGCAATCAACAACACCGCAATGCAGGCAAGTGTTGCAAAAATAATTCGTTTTGAAGATGATTTGTTTGTGTCGAAAACGTGTTTTGACATGGTTTTTCACCCTCTATCTTTCAAATTTGTGCACGAAAATCCATTTTGTATCGTGCCTGTCAAAAATTGAATTTTTACTGTTTTGTTTGTTTCAAAAATTGGCACTTATTCCCACTTTGTGCAATATCCGCACTCAAAATGGTTTCATGCGGGTGCGCAAGTGATAAAACAGCCCTCGCCGCCGTCCAAAGTCAGCTCGTAGGATCCGTCCAACGTCACAGTTTGAACCGTGCCGTTGCGATAGATTGTGAGCAACAATTTTTGGTCGGATTTCAACGTTACGGTTGCCGTTTTTCCGCCGTCTTCCAAGGAATCGTAGTTGCAAAATGCGTAAGCTCTTTCGTTGCTGTCGGTTTTGCTTTTGAACACGCCCGTCAACACGCTTTGTGTGGAAAGAATGCCGCTGTTTTTGACACTGATACTGTCAAACTGCGTGTCACTTGCAGACAGTTCGTACTTAGAAAACGCTGTTTCGCTCAATTTTGTGTAGCCGCTCTTTTCGTCGGAAGAAAATCCGAAATTGAAAATAGTTCCTTGCCAATCGAAACCTGCGTAAACGTCGGCAAATGCCAGCAATTCTTTGTTGACATTGGAAAGTGCTGTGTAGCCCTCGCTCTGTGAACCTGTCAAGTAGTCCACCGGCACCATGTCCGCTGTTTGAAGGTCCGACGATTGAAAATTCGAGTAGGTGAACCACGAAATAGAATCCATTCCAAATGCCAACGCCGCATAAACTTGCAAACGCATTTCAGCCTCACTCGGCATACGCGCTTTTGCGTCACTGCCTTCGTTCCAACCGCACGATTGCAAACAGATGTTGGCTTTTGCGCCGTATTCCATGGCATAGTACTTCAACAAACCGATGCTTGTCAGGAAGTTTTCGTCGATGGATTGATCTGCATAGATCGGATAGCTGTCCACGGAAATGATCTTGGTTCCTTTGGAAATTTGCGAAAGCACACTTGTGCAGTAGCGTTCCAAATACTGTGCATAGGTGGCATTCGTGCCGTCAATTTGTCCGAACGCACCGTCGACAGCTTCACTTGGCAACAAATTGCACCAAAATTCCGCATCGTCGCCGTAGATATCGTCAAACTGTTTTGCATAGGCGGCAATCACGCCGTCTATAGTTTCGACGTTAGGTTCGTCCCATTGCATAATGCCCTTGAAGCCGCTGCAATCGGAAAAATCCGGATATTCGTCCAAGGCAAAGTACTGTTTTTTCAAATCTACGTAGGACGAAATGCCGTAGCTGTCAAACAATGCAATAAGTTGTCGTATGCTTTCAACGTCGTCTTGGCTTGTGATGTTGTCCAAGCACATGCTGTTCAACAAAACCGTGTTCAAACCTGCCGCTTTCATTGCGGCAACAATTTGAAAGTTTTTGTCGTTCATATAACCGTTTTCTGCAGAAAGATAGGGCAAAAACCATGCGGAAATCCCCACGGAAGAAACGTTTTTGTCAATGTATTCGAACACCACAACGTTTTCGCTTCGGGCATAAATTTTTTGTTGCACTTGGCTTTCGCCAACAAGTGTTCCGTTTGTTTCCGGTGCATCGACGGTCACAATCGTGCCTACAGCGTGTTCCGTTGTGCTGTAGACGCTTTCTTGCGGCGTTCCGTTGCCAAAAACAACCGTACGAACAACCAACTTGGCCGTCAAACTTCCCACAGGTGAAACGTACAAACCGTTCACCGTGGACACGTTGTCGTTTGCTTCTTCACACAACTGCGCCACGCGGTAGCACGAACGCGTGTTGTTTTCCACATCGTTTTGGTAGAAATCTGCAAAAATACGATTGAATCCGTTATCCGCAAACACCACACCCACAAAATCCGTTGCGAAATCACTTTGTGCAATGCCTGTGAAATTGGCAATCAACGTGTGTTGGTCGGTAGTGGTATCTGCGTCCTTGCAATTCACAAAAATTGCACCGGCCTGCGTCAGCGCAGAGTAGGTCACTTGGCCGTCTGTGACAAATTTGTCAAATTCGCTGCGTTTTGCCAACGCACAACGGAATTTGTAGCCGTTTTCAACAAGAATGTCGTGTTCTTTGGCGGAAATTGTTGCGCCAAAGCGCAAACCGCCACCATCGAACAATGCAACGGCGGCGCCGTTTTTCATTGCGAACGTGTCGTAACCCACGGTCACGTTCACGTAGTCTTCAAATTGCACTCCCTGATACGTTCCCGTGACTGTAACTTTGTAGACGGAACGCGTTTCGCCGTTTCTCAACGCAAATTTGCCGTTTTGAACCGCCCCACTAGGGAAGGATATTTTGGCATCTGCACCGTTACATTTTGCAGTGATGCTTCCGCTTGCCGAACCGGGCAACACAAACAGATTGTCCGTTTCTTTGCCGTTTGCAAAGTAGGTGAATGTCGGGCGCACCTGGCTCCACTTTTCACCGTCGAACACAAACAACGCCGGGGAAACGTTCACGCTGTTACTGCCGGATTTGAACACGCCGTCCACAACCAACTTACTTCCGGTTGTGGCAGATCTGCCCCATTCCAAGTAGTAGGAGGTGGCGTTATACTTTATCAAAGTGCCACCAACGCTTGTTCCGTCCAACTTAACAACGCTGTTGCTTGTGGGATAGTACCGATAGTTTTCCCAATCGCCGCTGACGTAGGGCAAATTGTTGTTTGCAAGGGTCACGTACAGCGCACTTGCGCTTATTGCAGCGGTATCGCTGCCGTCAAGGTTGTTTTTGCGCGTTGCTCCGGAAGAAAATCCCGAAAGATGCATAAAACACTTTTCTTGTGCATCGATTTCGGCATTGCCCACAAGCGTTGCCGAAAGCAGACTGCCCAAAAGCAACACCATTGCCACAACAAGCAAAATATTTCGTCTTTTTTGTGTCATTTGCAACACTCCTTTGGGTGCAACCCGAAAAATTAATTTTGCAAACTTCGTGAACTTCCCTTTGAGAAGAGGCAACAACTTTGCCTCTTTTCAAAGGGGGACGGGATTGTCCCGTCCCACGATTGAATTAAGTTTTTACAGTATGCCGTACACTTCAGAAATGCTGACCAGTGTCCAACCATCGAGGAACAACGAGAATGTCAATCCTTCTTGTCCTTGTGCAACTGTAGCGGATAAATCTACTGTAAGAGCAGGTGTTGTTGAATTTTCAGCATAGACATTTGCTGTAGATACGCCATTGACTGTTGTTACATATACATAATACGTGACAATTGTGCTGTTCGTAACAACACCTTCTTCACTTGTAGATGTGTTGTAAGGTGCATTGGACGTGAATTTATCGTCAATTCCAAACTTAACCGCCTTGCCGGTTGTGTTTTGAACATACACACAGAACTTAGCTTCGGAATACAGTGCATAGTCAAGCGTCGGCAATGTCAGTTTCACTGTTCTTTCACCTGTGCTCTCATTACCTGCGTTGGGTTGATAGTGGTTTTCCAAAGTATATTCTTGGCCGTCCTTATCAACCTTGCCACTCAATTTACCATTGCCATATCTGTCCGAAGCGGTCCACAAAACAGCATCACACTTAACGTCTTTCACGTTATCTGCTGTCGGTGTCCAAATGGTTTTTGTCAAACCTCTAAGGCCGTGAATTTCGGAAATTTGAACAAAACTCCAAGCCTCAACAGTAACAGTAAATTGCAAACCTTCTTGGCCGCTAGCAACTTTAGAAGAAAGTGTTCCGCTTGCTTTAACGTCACTGCTTCTGTCGTAACAAATTTCAAACGTCATAGCACCGTCAACTGCTTTTACGTACACAATGTAGCAAGTATATGTTTGTCCTTCTGTTTGTGTACCTACAGTTTGGTTTTCCGATGTTTTTTCATCCTTTATAGACAGTGTAAAACTGGAGTTTTCTGCGGAAGCGACATGTACCATGAAACGAACTTCAGCATATTGCGTGAAATCGATTGCCGGCAATGTGAACGTTGCAGATCTTCTCTGCGAATTATCAATATTGTTGGGCTCGTATTGATTTGCAACGCTAAATTGATTTCCGTCTTTATCCTTTTTCCACATGTAACCTTGTAGATCGCCACTGGGGTTTGCTTCGTATGTTGCTTTAAGATCGATGTGGCTCTTACTGCTGATGATTTGATCCGCATCCGGCGATGAACAAATCACGTCGTCGTAGTTGCTGTCTGTCGGGGTCCAAATGTTGGTCCATTCGGTAAGTTCTCTTTCAAGTGTGGTCACAGCTTCGGGAACTGCAATGCTTGCAAGTTCGTAGGACGTGAAGTGATTTCTCCAAGAACGATATGTTTGCAATGCTGCAATTTTGGTGTCCGTGTCTGCATCGCTTGCAAGGTCGCCGATTGCTTCTGCTGCAAGTGTTGCTCTTGCAATGTAGTCACAGTTTTCGTCGAGATAACCAATTACATTGGAAACTTTAACATCGATACGCGGACTGGAATTGTTCCAAACATGGAGATACAATGTTGTTGCGCCATCGATATCAAGGAATTGAGAAACATCGCCAATGCAATTTGTGTTGTTATCGGCAATCACTTTCCACGAATTGTTTTCTTTGTAGAAACGAACAAGGAACATTGTGTTAGCACCGGCACCCAAATCTTTAGACACAGGGTCTCCAGGACGCATCTTTTCTCCGTCCAAAGTTAATGAGAATACGTTGCTTCCGGTTTCAACAAACATTTCCAACGTAGAATAAGTTTTGAAAATGCTCATCGGCAATTTGATCCATGCATTGTCTCCCGCGTAGACATCTTTTGCATTTTCGTCGGCGCTAGAATCTTTAATTGTCCAGAACTTGGTGAATGCGTTTCCATTGCTGTCCTTCCAAGACTCATCCGTAACTGCTGCACTATCGCCATTAAAGATGGGTGCGCCGTCAACTACTTCAGTTTTCTTCACAGGTACCAACCATTTTGCAACAAGGATGATGTCGTCGGTCACTGAGGACGTTGTGTCGTACTTGGTGCCGTTGAGGTACCAACCTTCGAACACGTATCCGCTGCGAACGGGAGCTTCCAAATCGGCAAGGGTTTCGCCTTGGCGGTAGGTCTTTGTTTGATCTGCACCACCGAGGTTGGTGAGCTTGACATCATATTCGGGCAAACCATCAGGAACGGATTCCATCTTTGCATAAAGTTCCAAATCGCAGGTGATCTTTTCTCCACCAAAATATTGTTTGCCGGATTCGTCGAACCATCCCTTGAATTCCCAGTGGAAACCGGAACCGCCTTCGCGTGTGGGTTCTTCTGTGGGAAGAACCAGTTCTTTGCCATAGGTATAGATTTGAGGATCACACCAATCGCTGTTGCCTTCGATATAGGCAACTTCGTATTCGGTGTATTCAACAGTGTAGTTAGCTTTGAGGTACAGGTCGCCTGTCACTTTGTGGTCGGCTTTATATTCCGTTTCACTTGCAAACCAACCTGCAAACGTGTAGGTGCCAACTTCGTTTTCGTAGGAGGCGGGCACTGTTGTGGGAAGAACAAGTTCTTCACCATCGAGATAGTACTGCGTCAACATTTTGGTTCCTGCGGTGGTTTCGTAGGTGTAGACCACTTGATGAACGGTTGTTGCACCTGTAGTATCGAGAGAAGCAGAAATTTTGTCAAGAAGTCCGTCTATGGTTTCACCATCGGCATTAATAAATACCAAACTCCATGCACTTGTTTCAACATCAACTGTGAGTGCAGAGTTGCCAAGAACAACGCTATCATCAAGTTTGAAACTTGTTGTCACGTCGGATTGTTCATTATGAGTAACCGTCACGTACCAACCGTCATCTTTCTTTTCAACAACGAATTTAACTTTCATATAGGTTGTGCCGGAAGTCAACACATCTTTGCCCTCGTTGTCCTTTGTGTAAACAGGTTGCGTGTAGGTGAATGTTGTGCCGTTAATTTTGAACGTTACCGGCGCACTCGTACAAGAACCATCCAAATAGAAACTGACTTGACTGTACGCGCCGTAAGCAATTTTCGGCAATGCAAGCGTGCCGTTTTGATTGTTCGGATTGAATTTTTGTTTTTCGGGTTTGTTATCCCAGAAACTGAAACCGGACATATCTGCACTTGCATTTTCCGTTGCATATTTGCGATCTGCAAAGAATTCGCGATAGAAAGCAATTTCTTTGGGTTCTTGATAGGTAGCCTTTTCTTCTGCCGTGAACTTCAAGTTGTAGTAAGCAAGGTACTTGGTGAGCGTTTGGAATGCTGCATCTTGAGAGTCCTTGTTTGCTGTCCACATTGTACTGAATGCAGGAAGATCTTTTGCAATCTTTTGCAAATTGAAGAGGTGGTCTGCAAGAAGAGTGGTGACTGCCGTTTGATGAGCGGTGATATCCACTGCATTTTTGAGTTGATAGTCGGAGAACTCTTTGCGCAATTTGACAATTTGCTTCAACGTTGCTTCAACATCGTCAACGTTGTCTGCATCGATAGCGGAAGCTTCCGGCAACGTTGCAACAAGTGTTGCTTCTTCTGCTGCGTAGTCCCAATATTCAACAACGACATCGGAAATGTACACTTTGAAACGTTCGCTGCTTGCAGACGTATCTTGAGGTTTATATTGAATGCAAAGGTTCTGTCCATTTAGATTGTGAGTGGACCATTCTTCTTCGGTGTAGACACTAGCATCATCGTTGTAGGTGACAATAGTTACTTTTCCCGTATAGGTGATGGTGATGATGATATCTTTGTTGACATCGTCTTCGCCGATGAGATAAGCATTTTTATCCCAAGTAGCTGTTCCGAACGTTACAAACGTTGCATGCTCGGATTTGAGAGTGAGCGTGTAGGTACGGCCAATTTCAAACTTGATATTGCCAAGAGTGAGTTCTGCGGGAGACGAAGGTTTGTCTTTGTTGAACAACGTTTCTACAACCCACAATTTGTTATCTTTGTCTTCGGTGAGCGTGTTGACTGTTTCTTTTGTCAAACCTGTATCGTCGTTAGCGATAAATATCCAGTTTGTGTTGACTTTGGAAATAGAATATTCCGTACTCTTCACCCAATACGCCTTGAGTTCGATTGTGGCAAATGCAGATGCCGTTTCGCCGGCTTTCCATTGTTCGTTTTCGGAATCGAGAACAATCAGAACATAGCCTTCACGAGCGGGAAGCTTGCTTTCTGCAGGAACGGTGACTTTTGCGCCGATTGCGAGATCTTGAGAATCGACAACTTCGCCGTCAACCTTGATTGTGACAAGAACATATTCTGTTTCGCCTTTGATTTGTTCGCCGCAAGCGCAAGTTTTGTAGTCGTAGCCGTTGACGTTGTTGGCAGGAGCAACGTGTGTTGCGTCGCCTGCGATATCTGCATAGGCTTTGTGGTTGACAGTGACTTGTGCATAGGCAACAACACCGTAGTAGCTGTGTGCTTCTGCAACCGTAACGCGAACGTAGTAGGTGCCGTGATTGAGTGCACCACTGATTGCCGCATAGGTGAGTTTTTCTTTTTCGGTGCCTTCCACTGCTTTTGCAATTTCAATTTTAACCGTACCGTAGGTTGCGCCGATAGCGCTGACATCGAGAGTGCTGCCGCAAACTACGGAAGCATCTGCAAGGCCGGTGACAGCGTTTTCAAGTCTGTCGACAGTTGTGTCGTTACCGATGACTGTTTCACCGCAAACGCAAGCTTTTTCCGTCCAGCTGTGATATTTGTCGTCGGCAGTGATTTCGGATTTGAATTCGCCGTCGCCTGAAATATTTTCAAATGCATGGTGGTTGACAACAACTTTGACGATGATCGATTGTGCTGCGTAGTCGTCACCTTCTGCAACAGATGCACGAACATAGTAGGTGCCGTAAACGGCCTTTTCCGTGCCTGTTAAGGGTTTGTAGTCGAGATCTTCTTTTGCCGTGCCTTCAACTGCCGTTGCAACTTCCAAAACAACCGTTCCGTTGGTTGAGCCGACATCGTTGATTACGAAATCTTGATTGCAAACAAAAGACAAACTACCGGAAAGTCCTGTGATTTCGGTGGGCTTTTTGTCGACAGTTTGGTCGCCACCCTTGATTGTTGCTTTGCCGCAAGCACAAGTTTTTTCGTACCAAGTGTGATACTTGCCGTCTGCAGTGGTTTCGAACTTGAACGTTCCGACTTTTTCAATTTCGTCGTAGGATTGGTGATCAACCGTCACCTTTGCATAAGCAACAACGCCAAGATAGGTTTTGCCTTCTTCAACGGTTGCGCGGAGGTAGTACACACCTTGATTGAGTGCACCACTGATTGCCACATAGCCGAGATCTTCTTTTTCGTAGCCTTCGAGTGCATTGGCGTATTCAACTTTCACCGTGCCGTAGGTTGCACCGATACCGCTGATATTCAAAGTGCTTCCGCAAGTAAGGTTGATATCTGCAAGACCCGTTACGGCATTTTGCAACTTGTCTACAGTTTGTTCGTTGCCTTTGACAACGGCGCCGCAAGCACAAGTCTTTTCGTACCAAGAATGATACTTGTTGTCGGAAGTGACTTCGTCGTGGAATTCGCCTTTGCCTGCGATATCTTCAAACGCTTGGTGACTTACGTAGAGCGTTGCATAAGCACTTGCCGGAGTGTAGGTTTCGCCTTGTGCTACCGAGGCACGAATGTAGTACTTGCCGACATTGAACACTTTGTCCGCAGTCAACTGATTGTAGTTTTGCATGTCAATAGGATATTCGGTAAGCGGATCTGCCCAACAGAATTCCAATGTGCCATGGCTGGTAGTAACACCGCTGAGATCGAGCGTACTGCCACAAGCAGATGTAAGCACTTCGTCCAAACCGGTGATTGCGGTCGTTTCCAATTCCACAGTTTTGTCGTTGCCGATGATAAATTCACCGCAAGCACATTGTTTGGTTGACCAAGTGTGGAACTGATTGCCATTCAACTCTTGATGATTGGAGCCTGCACCTTCGATTTCGTCGAACGAATAGTGAGTTACCGTTACTTTTGCAAAAGCAACGGCGGCTTCATACTCTAGGCCTTGCGGTACCGATGCTTTGATATAGTAGGTACCTGCAGTTAAACGACCCATATAGTCGAAGGTGACGTAGGGAAGCGATTCTTTTTCTACGCCGTCCTCTTCTGCAGCAATACTAAGCGATACATCGCCGTATTCTGCAGTGGCCGTGATTTCGGGCAAGGCCTCTCCGCAATGCAATGAGATGTCCTTTAGCCCCGAGATTGAGTTACTGTTCATTTGTGGTTCGCATGCTGCAAAAACCAGACACGTTATGCACAAAAGTGTGAAAACCAGTAACAACAACTTCTTTGTTTTCATAGTGATCCTCCTTGTTTTGTTTTATTATTGCCCACCAAACAACAGTGGGGAAAAACCTTTCTCGATGCGTTTGGCAAAACAAACGCGTGTTGAAATTTTAGTAGACAAACATCACGTAGTCGATGTAGACGGACGAACCCGTGAGACCGAACGAAATGTTGTTGAGCAACGTGTTGACTTCGCCAAACGTTGTGAGCGGAACTTTTACGTCTGTCCAACAGTTGCTTTCAACCGCAAAACCTGTGCCGTCGGCTGAATAGGTGCTACGAACCGTGTTGCCTGTGCCAAAATAAAGTTTGACGGTGGAACTGCTGAGGTAGACACGGAACACAACATAGGCGTTCTCGGTGATGACGATACCTTCGTCCAAATTGAGTTGCAACGACGAACCGCCAGTTGAACCGTTGGAAACAAGAACGTAGTTGCCGTCGGTGTTGGTGTTGCCCTTGCTATCTGTTTTGACGGCATTTTGGAACAAAACTTCCGGTTGCGTCTGCAGCAATTTGCCGTCCGAAAGATAAAGACTGAAATCGCCTTCCGTTTCGTTGACGTGCTTTGCGTAGGCAGTTACCGCACCGTCGGGCATGATGAACGTGTTGCCCTCGATAGGTTCTCCGTTGACATACCAGCATTTTATTGCTCGGTTTGCAACGGGCTTTTTGAGTTCCAGCGTGATTTTGTCGCCATACATTTTGTTGCGGATTGTTTGATCGCGCTTGCCCAACGAATAGATGACGACGTTGAACGTGCCATAGACGTGAACGGTTGTTTGGCAAGAATATTCGACACCGTCGCGTTCGAAAGTTGCCGTGACAACGGTATCTCCGCCGCCGGAAGCAATAAACTTGTTGTCGGCGATGATGCCGACAGCGTAGCGACTGCTTTTGTAGGTTACGCCTTGCACAGGAGTTGTTTCGCCGTTGATTGTTTGCGAAACTGTCAATTCGATTTCGTCGCCTTTCCAAATTTCACGCCCTTCGTAGTCGGCACAGAAGTAGTAGCCGCCTTCCGTGACGGAAACAACAACCGACGACGTTGTAGTTTGATTGTTAAAAGATGCTTGGCACACAACAGTTGCACTACCGGTGCCGACGGCTGTGATAACTCCGTCTGCCACTGTTACAACGGCAGAGTTTGTGGTTTGCCAAACAAACGAACCGACCACGGATTGTCCGTCGAAGGTGAGTTGCGGATAAAACGTGAACGTGTCGCCGACAGCCAACGTTGCATTGGACATCCCCAACGACAGGGAAGGAACGACAAACAGCGAACTGTCTTTGACAACCACGCTGACAAGTGCGATGCGTTCTTTATCGGTGATTGCTTTAACCGTGGTGTTGCCGACGGACACGGCAGTGATTTCGCCCGACGATGAAAACGTTGCAACGTCTTCGTCGTTGGAAACCCATTCCACAACCGTTTCGCCTTCGGCAAGGCCTTCGATTTGCACCACTGCGGAATTGCCGGCATAAAGTTCAACACTGTTCGGGTTGAATTTGAGAGCCGGGAGATCTTCCTGCGTAGATCCTTCCGGCATGCACGCCACCAAAACCAAGGACAAAACCGCCACAACTGCCAACATTATGACAATGAATGCTTTTTTTGCAGATATCATGTTCGTCCTCCTTATTTTCTGTAAGCGTCAAACAAACCGGACGCATTAGCACCGCTTTCGGCAATCTTGTTGATGCCGTATTTTTCGCAGTAGTAGTTGAATTCGTCAATCAAAACGTTGAGTTCTGCTTGAGTGTAGTTGCTGCGGTAGAAGTTGAGTTTGGTGTAGGTGATTGTGATTTCCAATTCCTTCAACCTGTCGTACAACTTTTGCCACATTTCAGGATCTTCGGTTTTGTAGTGTTCGATTTTGCCGTAGGCGCGTTGGAACAGCTTTGACAGTGCATCGACAACGCTTTCCGTCCAAACTTCTTTTGAGGAAATATCTGCGTAGATCGAAGCAAAGCTTACATTGTTGACGACCGCTGCTTTTTCGTACAAAGCACGAATAAGATCGTAGTACTCGCGAATTTCTTCGGATGCATCCTTGTAGAAAGCATCGATAAACTCGTAGGCCAAATCGGAATAACTTCTGTCCACATCCCACATGATTTGAGATTCCACAAACAAACGCATTTCTTGGAAAGTGGGTTGGTTTGTGTAGGCAGGACCTTGACTGAACATGTTGGTTATGCCGTTTTCGTTGTAGGTTTTCATTTGAGGTTGGAATGTGTCGAAGTTGTTGAACGGATACAGAAAATAGCTGTAGTTGGTTTCGTACGTCCAAATGGACATACGTTCGTTGTCGTTAAGCAACGCGTGCCACTTGACAAGGTTTTCGTACACTTCCGAATTGGCTGAATCTTCCAAAGGCACAGAATAGTCGGTGTCGATTGGAGCCATTTCAAAATAGAGCTTTTCGTTAGGAATGACTTTGTCGCTGTAGGGAACCCACGTGCCGTCATCTGCTTGTACCATTGGCGGAGTTTCCGTTGCCTTGTAGGCAAACAACACAATACGAACGTCTCTTCCTTCCGGATAGTCGCGTGCGATCCATTCCTGAATGATTTCAACAACGTGATTTGCAAAATTGATTTGCAAACCCGCATCGTTCATTCCCCACTCTTCTTTTGCTTTTTCGCAACGAGGGCAAGTGCAGAAGTTGCTACCGTCGGATTGTCCCAATGAGAAATAAATCTTTTCCGCACTGCTACCGGTGATGTTGATGTACAAATCGGTTGCGGCTTGAAGTTCCAAATCGTAGCCTGCCGTCCAGCACAATTGTGCGTTGGCGTTGTTGGAGAACCAGTGATCGGGAATTTGATTTCCGTTTTCATCTAGCAACGGTTCGCCTGTTTCCGGGTTGGTTTTTACTGCCCCGTAGGCATGATTTTTGAAATTGTTGAAGTTGACGACACGTTCAGTTTGAGTGTGAGCTTTCCAACCATACTCTTCGTCGAACAAACTGTATCTGAGGTGAGTGCGATAGTCTTCGTTTTCCGTCAAAATTTGGTACCAAGTTGCACGGAAATCGAAACTGGGAATTTCGGTATCGTCGTACTTATACAACGGCACGTTTGAGGTGGTTTTGTAGTAGATTTCGTCGATGTAGTAGTATCTGTATCCCACTGCGTCGTACAAAAAGTCGTACACGGCATACAAACAACCGCGTTTGTCACCGTCGGACTTGATGAACAACTGATTATCGATGGTTTTGATGATGTAACCGCTTCTACCAAGGTTGCCATCGGTGTTTACGCCACGACTTTGTGCCAAATTTGTGTCACCGATGCTGATAACAGCAGTTTTTTCGGTGATTTTTGCATTTTTTTCGTAAATAATGGGAAGAACTGCTCCCGTTGCAGATTGCAATACGCTTTGCAATTCAGTTGCGGCATCGGCTTCTTTAGACGCCGCGTTATCCGCCAACAAAATGACGTATTCGCTTACACCTTCGGCAACAAGCAGGTATTTTGTTTTTTCCCTTTGCGCATTTTCCGAACCCGTTCCGTTATCGCAGGCTGCAAGGCCCAAAACGCAAGTTGCGACCAGTAACAGCGCAAGTATAATACTAAAATATCTTTTCATATTGTCTCCTTACCCTACCACTGTGAATTCAATTGTGTAGCGGACATAGTTGAAGTTGTCGTCGTACGCAATGTAGGTGAGAACGTAAGTTCCTGCCGTTTCTGCAATAAATTGATTGTCACTAGCCTTGAATGATGACGGATAGTGTGTATCGGTGAACGTCAGATAGGATGTTGTTTCGCCGTTTACATAATGCAACAAAATGCGAGTTTCGTTTGTGGGCAACAACAAGTAGACATCACAATAGACGTTTTCGGTGTTGTCGCTTACGGTGAATTCGGGCAAAGTTATTTTTGCGCCGACTTTGTACTCTGTTTTGAGTTTAGAATTCACTTCGAGTTCCGGCTCGATGACGTCCAAAACCGAAATGGTTGTGCCGGCATTGGCAACTTTGTTGTTGCCGGAGGTATCCTTAGCCGAATAAATGATGCGGTAACGACCTATTTTATCCAACTGAATTGTGTATTCCTTATCCGGAGATACATTTTTCAAAACAGCGATATTATCGGGATCGTACACGGAAAGCGAGAAGCTTTCTACCTGATTCAAAACGTCAAATGCCGTTGCGGTGTAGATGGTGAGTGTTGCTCCGAGGTCTAAACGACGATTGTAGACGCCGTTTATGGTGATTTGAGGAGCATTTACGTCTCCGACAGGGTCATCTTCCGAGTACTTATAGCCGAAAGATTGATTATTTATGCCCGTGACAAACAGCTGACTTGCCATTTTCACGGAATTGAACTTCACGCTCAGATAGATTCCGCCATCGAACCCTTCGAATTTTGTTCCGTCGTCGTAGCAATCGATGACGCACATTGCCTTGTCGTTGACATCCAAGAAGCGATAGGTCGCAGCATCATAGGCAATTGTGAAGTAGTTGTAGTTGACGTCACTTTTTATTGCAAAATCTGTGGAAGACAGACTTTTTGTTGAAACCGTAAGGCCCAACGAGGAGAAAGTGACGCTGAACGTGACTGTCTTGTTGGTGTTGTTTGCCGAACTTAACGTCACGTCTACCGACGAAAATCCGATTGCTTTCGGCAAATAGCTGAATTTGGCAGACAATTCGCCATTTGAGAGTTTGTTTGCAAATGACACACTACCATCGGCAACTGCATTCAATGCGACATAGTCTTTTTCCAACGTAGCCGTAACGTTGCCGTCTTCGCTGTAGAAATAGTTTTGTTGTTTTACGCCTTTCTCGCCATCGACGACGCGAATTTCTTTGCTGATTGAAACAGTTTCGCCCTCGCCCGAGGCATATGCCACACATTCCGCCTTGACGGTGGCTTCTTGCGAATCAACCACAAACGTGCCACCAGTGATTTCGGTGCCGTTGACAAAATATTTCACGACGGCATCCACAACTTGATTGTTTTGAACGACTTTGGCCTCCACGGCAGGAAATTCGTAGGTAAAACCGTTTATCAACACGTCGGGCAAACTGATTGTGCCGATGAATATCGGTTTATCTGTTGCCGCAACATTGATTTCCACCACTGCAATGCCAACTTCGCCGAAAAAGTCAGTTGCTTTGTATTCTGCACGATACATGCCTACGGACGTAGGAACAAAAGCACCGTCGATAAGATCGACAACTTGATTTTCGGGTGTATATAGCGTTAACGTGCGAGTGAGTTTTCCGTTTCCGCCGGTTACGCGCACATCGTCGGCAGCAACCAACGTGACGGTGTCGAAAACTACGGTCTCGATGCTTTCGGCGATATCATTGAACACAATGTCGTTGTGTTTGCTGACACAATACATCGTGACTGTTTCCGTTGCAGTGTTTCCCGACTTATCCGTCGCCGAATACACAATTTCGTACAAACCCACACGGTTTGTTACAAATGCACCGTTTTTAACTTCCACGTCATAACGATTTTCACCGTTGACATAGTACACTTTTGACGTTACTTCCGTTTCCAAATCGTAGAAATCCACGGCAGTTGCATCAAAAACATTGTAGGTTGCTCCAACATAGGAAGTCGGAGCTTTATTTTCGCCGTTCAAATCCACTGTGATTTCGGGAGCTTCCGTATCGGGAAGGCTGGACTGTGAAAAATCTATTCCGTCTGCTTCGGTGACAATGATACTTCCTGTTTTGTTTATGAAGTAGTCGAAAGTGACAGTCATTTTTGCTTTGCCACTTGGAAAACCACTCCACAAATTGGTACCAAAGTTGCTAACTTCGTCGAAATCGACAATGCGATAGGGCTTTCCGTACAACGAGGCTTCGCCGTTTGCCAAATACAATGCGTTTTCGTCACTGTCGTAGCAAAGTTTCATCGCGTATTCAAATCTGGAAGGATCGTTGTTGAGTACCTCGGCTTGAAAACTGAACGGAGCTCTCGCGCCATAGATATCCGTTGTATTGAACTCAAGCGTTCCGGACAGTTCTTCATATCCGCCGGCAAGCTGTCCGTTGCCGCCTGCTCTGATATAAGCACGACCGCCATTACCTTTTGTATCCTGATTGCCAGAAGTTGCAATAACCGTGAAGTATACCGACGGATCGTCGACATCGGAAAACGTGAGAATCATTCTGCCAAAATCACGAGCACCTTGCACTGCCGGTTGAACAACGATTGACGTTAAAACATCGTTTTTGGTGCGAGTTGTCATATCAATTTCGCGGTCCAACGTGATTGATGCACCGGATGAAACCGTGAACTTCACACCGGTAAGTGACGGTGACGAAGTGTACTTATAAGTTTCAATTCCGTCGATAGTTGCGTAGTTATTGGTTGAAAACATATCCGTAGGACGACGAACAGCCACACAATACTTTGTTGCAACTACGTCACCGTCGGAATTAATGTATTCCACCGTGTAACGTCCGACTTCGGAAAGTTCCAAACGCTTTGCTGCGTACACCGTGCCGCCGGGCGTAGTGACTCTAGCGGAAACCGTTTGTCCGTCCACTACCGTGGGCAATTCGTAAACGTCGCCGATATTTCCGTCAGACGGTACTTGTGCAGAATTTTCCGCATAAGCCAAAACCGAAAGTGCGGCAACCGATGCAAACAGCGCAACTGCCAAAATAATACATATTAGCCTTTTTTTCATAATTTACCCCGTAATTATCCTTTGATGCCGCCAACGGAAACATTGGCCATGACTTTGCGGTTAAACACACCGAACACAATGAGTATCGGCAACGCCATTAACATGATGCCGGCAAGCTTAATGGGCATTTGCCCCGCTTCGGCAACTGTCGATTGTTGCAACGTGAACATACCATATGCAGCAACCGGATAGCTTGGCCAATAAATCATCGGTGTTTGGTAGTCATTCCAAAAAGCAATAAAATTCAAAATGAACACTGTGCTTATCGTTCCCATCGCTAACGGGAAAATGACTGAAAGCATAATGCGCAAGTCGGATGCTCCGTCAATCTCGGCGGCCTCTGTATAGTCGTAGGCAATACTTTTGAATTGCGCGTGAAAAACCAAAAAGTACAAACCCAAAAAATTGGCTTTCAACACGTACATACCCAAAACGTTATCGTACAAGTGCAACGATTTAACCATGCGGATTTCAGACGGCAAACTACCGACAATAGGCAATGCCATTACGACAAGCACAACAGTGTATATGACTTTGCCGAATTTGTACTTGTAACGTGCACAAAGATAAGACATCACACAGGGAGTTAAAGTAGCAACAACGGCACACCCCACTGCATACAACAGTGAATTGACGAACATTCCCAAAATATTGACACTGTCGCCTGCATGTTCCCCGCTACTGATTGTCACGGTGAAAACATCGTATGCTATTTTGTAGTTTTCAAAACTTAGATTGCCAAGTCCCAACAATTCGCCGATATCGCCTTTTACCGTGGCCTTCTTGTAAATTTCATAGTCTTTCAACGACGTGAGCAATGTCCACAACGTAGGTATTGCCAACGAAATTGTATAGATTGCCAAAATTACAAACAGAACTACGTACGCCACGTTCGTTTTCTTTTTGTGATTAAGAAGCTTTACTTTCATAGCTTAATCCTCGAACTTCTTGAATAATTTACGCAACAGCAACGTAGGCGGAACTGCCAACGCGGTACAACACAAACCAAGTGCCGACAAATAAGGATAATCGGCTTCGGCGCCAACCGGAACGGTAAGCTTGAACATGTAGTAGCCTATCGTTTGAATCTCCTCCGGGGCACTAGACCTGAAAAAGTTGTACAAGTTGGCCTGACTGATGAAAATGCCTGCAACTCCCGCAACGAGAAACGTTCCTATCGTGGGCATGACTTGAGGCAAAATGATACTCCACAATTCGCGCATCGGCGAAACGCCGTCCAATTTTCCCGCCTCCAACACCGCCGGTGAAACTTGTTCCATTGCACCAGTATACAACAACACTTGTGTACCAAAGCCGATCCATATGGTGTAGAACACAGTCATGAAAAACAGCACTTTCGAATCAGTCTCGACGGCACTCATCAATTTGTCGGTATTGAGAAAGAATGGCAAAATTTCATTGCAGAAATTTTGGAACATACTCGACATGAGCACTGCCGGCAGAATTGATGGAATGAACAGTACGAACTTGAAAATTTTACCTATATTCTTACGTTTGAAAATATAGTAAGAAAACAAGACCGCACCAACAGTTCCTACAACTGACGTGAACAACCAGACGACAAGAGAATTTTTCATACAATCCCACAAAATACCGAGATTCTGAAAATTGTTGTCGTAATCGAAAATTCTTCTGAAATTAATTCCAAGATCTTCCCAGTTCACAAAAAACTGCGACGCCGAACTGTCGTACTTTTGAAAAGCAAGCAAAAGACTTTGCAAGTTTACACCTATGTAGAAGATGCAAAATTGCAAAACAGGCAACGCCATCAATGCTATGTAAAAAATCAGTTTATGGCTGATTCTTTTTTTGGGTTTAGTTGATAAATTTGCCATATCGACAACCTACCCTATCTTTATTTTTAGTGTTGCGGCAACGGACTGATTTCCGTCGCTGCAGTAGTTCATGTTAACGAGATGTGTACAATCCGTTGAAATACGTCAACGCAGAAACCGTGCCGTTCTTCATTGCCATGAACGGATTGTCATTTGCGCCGTTCACCCAAGCCCATTTTTGAAGCGAGAAGTTTGCAGAATTGCTGACATAATAGCTGTGACCGGAATACGGGTACACAATGTCTGACGCATTTTTGATTTCCATGACGTTCTTTCCGAAATAAGTCATGTTGGCTTTGTCGGATTCTGTCAAAGTGTAGTTAAGCGCACGAGGAATAGACGTCGTTGCCGTGAACGAACTCATTTGACTGTCTGTGTGGACAAATTGCAAGAACAATTTTGCCACTTCCAGTTTTGCCCCTGCAGAGTTAGAGCTGATGAAGCAGAACGCGTCGTTTGCAGAGAACAACGTTTGCTTGCGTGTTATGCCTGCAGCTTTTTCTGCTGCGGCTTTGTTGTCTTCCTGCGGCAAAGGCATAAATGCCAAACGACGAGAGTTTTTGTAGTCTTCTTTTGAACCGAAGTAACCGATATCGTCACTTACAAATGAAGAGAACGAACTGTTGAGATCTGCTTCGTTTTCCCACCAAACACCGTCTACAAGCATACCGTAGGGTTTGTAACCGTCCAATTTGCCCGAAATAAGCGAAGCTTGAGCAGACAAATAAGGCACGGCCTTGTAATATTGTGCATTAACACAGAAAACATCTTCCAAGAATTTGAGTGCATAGTACTTGCCCGGTTGCTTTTGCAATTCCTTCACAGAAGAAGCTATGTTGCTTTGATCGAAAGTGTAAGTTCCTACAATAGGTGTTGTTCCGTTAAAGCCGGTGACAACGTCGAACGTTCCTGTGAAATCCCAGTTCTTCAACATGTTGTCCTTGCCTTCGTAATCTGCCCAAAGACTTGCCAACAACTTGATGAAATAATCAACAGAGTCATCGCCGAAAATAAATGGGGTTGTACCGTCGGAATACATTTTTTCTACCAATTCGATGAATTGAGAATACGTTTCGGGCAAACCGTCGTCGTAGGTGTCGGCGACACCGTCTGCGCCGACCGACAATCTTGTTTCGTCGCCGGTCCAGTTTCCGTTCTTATCGCGGAAATAGCCCTTTTCTGCAAAAAGATCTCTGTCGTAGACAAATCCCATGTAACCTTCATAGAACGGAATACCATAGTACTTGCCGTCTTTTGCAGTCAAAAAACTTTGGTATGCTGCATCCAACTTGTCTTCAATAGTTCTGCCGCTTTCGCCGAAATTTGCCAAATCACCCGTCACGACGTCGGTGATATCGGCAACTTTGTTCATGTTGACGTACTTGTAGTAATCCACTACTTCAGTGAAATACACATCCAAGTTCAACGTTTGGTTTTCCATCATATCGCCGCCTTGGCAATACTCAACCGAAACTGCAACACCGGTTTTCCCTTCTTCGAAAGACACGTCTTTGTACTTTTCTTCAAAGGCTCTTGCTGCTTTTTCCAGCCATGCTTTTCCCAATCCGCCGTTGTAGGTTGCCACACGAATGTTGGTTTTTCCCTCGACTTCCACGAAGCCGCCGCCATTTCCAGTACATGCGGCTGCAACGACAACCACACTAGACAACATGGCAACAATCAACATGATACTTACGATACTTTTAATTCTTTTCATGATTTCCTCCGTTAATCAGTGTTGAATAATCGTTCTCTCGATTACTTCAAACCCAATATTTGCAATAATTCGTTACAATTGTTTACAAGCGCAAGGCACTCGTCGGCCAAACCGCTTTGTATCAAGTTTCCGTCGGCGAAGCCGATAACATTGAAGCCGGCAGTACGCCCCGACAACAAACCCGCCGAAGAATCCTCTACAACAACGGCTTCGCTCGGATCAATGCCAAGTCCCAATGCAAGTTCTTTGTACACCCACGGATGCGGTTTTGCGGCAAATTCGCCCAAAGTGCCGTAGTCACCTTTTTGTTTGCGTTTACCGCCGGTTATGATCGCGTCGTAGAATTCTCTCGGATCGCCCATGCCCAAAACACGGAACGCAGACACTATTTCGGGAATTGCTTTGTAGTCCAATCCGCTTGTTGCAAGCCCGATTTTCACTCCGCAAGCTTTCAATGCAAGCAATAACTCTTTCACGCCTTCACGAGGACGGAATGCATCGACATTGCCGCGCCCTTGCATTATTTCGTTAAGTTCGTACGCTGCCGTCTTGTGGTAAATTTCATCTGCCTGCTTCACTGAATAGGGCAAATTATACTTTTTCAAACAATAAGACAGGTGCTCTGTAGAAGAAAAGCCCGAAACATAGGGGAAATCTTCCGGTGACAATTCAAAACTGTCGTCACCCGTTAGACGTTGCAATGTTTTTTGAATGACATACACCCAAAACTCTTCGCTTTTTACAGTCGTTCCGTCCAAATCCATCAAAACTGCCTTGACGGGAAATTTTGTCGTTGGTTTGTCAAACGGATAAGTTGCCTCCAAGTCACACTGGTTTATCGTGACGTAACGACGCTTGTTTCTGGTGAAAAACTTCACTCCGTTAATATTGTATTTTGCCATGATACTCCCCTACTTTGTCGACTTAGCAAAATCGTCCACTATCACATTTGACACATCGAACGGTTTGTTACAACTCACCTTGATAACCTTGGTCTGTCCCGCTTCAACGTCGATATAGTTGTCGTCGTAGTCGTACATATAATTATCCGCAAAGTGTACAAACACGCCCTTGGCAAACTGTTTTGCTGTGATTGTGATTTCCGCATGCGTATCGTCAATCCGATTTGTTGTGACAACATAATCACTTTGGAAATCGTATCCGCTCCACAACGACGGCGAATACACATTGGATTGTCTTTGTCCGTCAACAACATATTCGGCAAAGAAATACTCATTTTTGCCACAAGGTAAATCTACAAGGTGTTTTTGAACGTCATTGATCAAGTTTTCGACGTCAACGCACATTGTGCTCACTGTTTCGCCGCTCAAATTGCGAACACCGCAAACAACCTTCGACGAATAGGGTTTCAAACCATCGTTCACAACCACCAATTCCGTTTTACCGTCATGATTTTGAATGAAAGTCACCAAAACAGTGGCATAACTGCGTTTCATTTGGTAGTACACTTGTTTCGGTTCACAGTAGTAGTCCACCGTCGACCACGTTCCCTGCGGCCAAATGTCGCTGTACATCCAGTTCAAAAAGCCGGACGACGTTCCTTTGTTACTACGCGTAAATTCCGCTTCAGCGCGCATTCCTTCGGCATGAGCCGTCATGCCTTTTGCAATAAAATCATGCAAGCCGTTCACCTTGCCATACAACGTCTCGGCATAGAACAATTCCCTGTCGGCAAAAGTCATAAGTGACGGACTGTACGGATTCATCATCAGTCGATCGTTCCAAATTTCATTCATCGGCCACAATTTATCTTCAGGATAAATTTTTCTCGTCGTTTCTTCACTGTTTGGCCCGATGACTGCTGCTTCGGACACAAACGGCACAACGTGTTCCGATACAAACGAACGATAGTTTTCCATTCCTTCCAATGTCGCACGCTCGAAAGAGTTGTGGTGAGAATCTCCGCTGGTGATATCGTTACCTAAATCTGTCCAACTGCATGGAGACTGCTTGGAGAATGGTCTCGATCCGTCCAAATTAGTGACAAATCCACGCATGGTGACGTCTGTGAAGAACTCGCCCTTTGTGATACACAAACCATAGCAGCCGGTTTTTTCGTTACCGCCGCACCAATACACCAACGCAGGGTGATTACGCAAACGCTTAACTTGATATTCCACTTCGGAAAGCATATTGGACACCCAATCCGGCTTATCTTCGGCAATTTCGGCACAAGCAAGCATCATGTCCTGCCACACCATCACACCCAACTCATCGCACAGATCGTAGAAGATATCTTTTTCGTAGATACCGCCGCCCCAAACACGGAGCATGTTGAAGTTGCCCTTTGCAGCAAGTTCCACAAGTCTGCGATACTTTTCATCAGACACTTCTCCCGTGAAGCACTCTACGGGAATCCAGTTGCTACCTTTGACAAACACATCGACACCGTTCACTTGCAATTGATAGCCAAGCAATGTGTCCGCTTTTGGTTCTTCCAACAACCTCACCAAGCGATATCCGAATCTTCCGCTTTTCACGGAAACTATTTTTCCGTCACGCTCCAGTTCCACTCTGTAGTTATATAGCGGCTGATCGCCATACCCCAGAGGCCACCACAATTGCGCATCCTTGTTCATAAAGCACGCAAAGTTACGTTTGCCTATAACGTCAAAAGACTTATACAAATTGGCTTCGCCGAACGGCTTGTCCGACACGTAGTAATGCAGCTTGTCGCCCAGATTTTCCTCATAACTATCCGGTGCCATGACACCCAATGTGTCGTAGGTTGCATTGATATTGTAGTTGAGATTGACAAACAAAGAAGTGTTACCTTTGTCGTCGGCAACAACAAACACGTCGTCAATACACTGCTTACTTCCGGCTTCAATGCGAACATCGTTCCAAATGCCGTAAGCACAAATTTTGGGAGCCCAGTCCCAACCGAAATGGCACTGTGCCTTGCGCACAAAAATGCGAGGTTCGTTGAAAATTGCATAGTAACCGGTTGTGTCGATTTGATCCATAGCGTTCAACGTGGAATGCATTTCGACGGATAACACGTTTTTTCCGAGTTTCAACACGTCGCGAATTTCAAAACGATATTGCAAAAACATATTCTTCGTGCTACCAACGTGTTTGCCGTTCACATAGATGTCTGAAAAAATGTCGATGCCGTCAAAAACAACGGACACAGACTCATTTTTCAACAAACTCTCATCGGCATCGATAACGGTTTGATATGTAAAGTCTCTGCGAGCGACCCACTCGATTTCCTTGTAGTTCAATCCAAAATAAGGATCTTTTACCAACCCTGCACGATACAAATCGATTGTTATATCGCCGGGCACTTTTGCGGGAATAGTTTTTCCGTCAAAAATCAACTTCCAGTTTTCCAGATTCAATTGCATTAGTTCTCCTCCAGCATAGTTAGTTGCATTTTTCTTCGTTTTCGCGACGGAACACCCCTAACTACAAAAATCCATTTTATTTCACACTACCATTATACCCCCCCCCATTGGCCCGTTTCAATAGTCGTTTGTTACATATTCATATGGTTTTGTTACATTTTTTGACAAAAAATCATTGACATTACTGCCGTTCGGGCTATATTATTATAATGTAAGCAACCTAAAACCCCGCAGATGTTACATCATTGTCGCAAGGAACAACATGATAAAAAAATACTTCATCGAAAACTTGTCGCCGACACAGCAACAAAACGGCACAATACACACTCAATTCTATTTGAACACGCGAGATTATCCGTATTTACACAGCCATGAAGACTACTGGGAGTTTTCCGTAGTTCTGGACGGAACTATCGAAAACCATATGAACGACGAAACGCGAGTGCAAACAAGCGGTTCACTTTTTTACTGCACCACAAGTGACGTTCACTACATCTCGACGCACAACAAGTACCCGATTCGATACGTCAACTTCACTGTCGACAAAAGCACTTTGCTGCAAATAATATCGATGTTCTCTCCGAAAATTCAAACAAAGTTGAAGAAAAACGAACGGAGCTTTGCACTACCTTCGGAAATGCTGTTTGCCATCGACAAACTGCTGCACAAATTGAATTTGTTACAACAAAAACAATATAGCGTCGCAAACGATTTGATTTTGGCGCAGGTGATGACTTTTGTTGAATATATAGTTGAACAACTGTATGAAGAAACGGTTAAAGACGAACCGAACTGGCTGCAAGAATTGAACCGACTGAAACAACAAGAAAATTTCATCACTTACACCGTGAATGATCTTTGCGTTGAACTCAACTACTCTCGTGTACAACTGAACAGACTGTTCAAAGCAAAATTCGGAGTAACGCCCCACGAATACCTACTTTCAAACAAATTGCTTTACGCGCACAACTTGCTTTCTAGCACGGACATGAATACGCTGGATATTGCAAACGCCATCGGCTATTCAAATTTGGCACAATTCAACGTCGTGTTCAAAGAGCGCTTCGGCGTGACGCCGGGACAGTGTAGAAAATAAGCTACATGTTGAAAAAAATAACAAAAAATCGCATACGTATAAAAAAAATTCGTGCATGCCACAACAAAGCGTCGCAACACACACTTGATTTTCCGATTTTTAACACACAAAGAATAAATGCCCGAAGAATAAGACCCCCCCCCAAAAAAAAACGTTAGACACGGTCAAAATAACAGTTCGGGTGTTTTTTGATATAAAATCTTTCCTATGAAAATTCACAAAGAATCACTTTTTCAAACAAAAAAATCGGGGCTGTAGCAAATTTAACTTGCTACAGCCCCTTTTTCGAGGAGAACGTTTTTTCTGCTTCTGCACGGCATTCAAACGTTTTTAACAATTATTCGGTGACGACTGTATCTTGTGTTCTGGATGCTTTGAGATTTGCAAGATAGTCCTTTGCAGCTTGCTCTGCTTGGTTCAAAGCATTTTCCATTTCCGTCTTGGCGTCCGCCATGTCGTCGATGATGCCTTGTCTGTCCGCTTCAACTTGTGCCCATTCTTCTTCGGACAAATCTGCCTTGATCAATTCAAGATACTCGTCGGCTTTAGTCTCCAAACGAACAACCTTTTCTTTCAAAACGTCAATCACGATTGCTTCGCCTTTTACAAGCGTGCTGATATCGCCCATGATATCGGTGAAATCTGTGACAATCGAGTTGATGAGAGGAATCTTGCTTGCAAAGCTTTCAACCGCGGCAACCAATGCGTTTGCTGCATTTACCGCTGCTTCGATTTGAGGCTTATATTCTTCTGCGAATTGGGCAACTTTTTCCTTTATAACCGTTTCCGCACTGTGAAGGGCTGCGTTCAAATCCGTTTTCATTTGTTCAAGTTCGGCACCGGCGGGAGAGTTTTTGAAAAACTTATCTGCATAGGCTTCGATACTTTCAATGGTGATTTCGCCGTCGGAATTTTTGAGAGGATCTGCCGATTCCATTCCCAAAGCCGCCACAACAGCTGTCACCTGTTCTTCGTTCAAAGGATAAGTTTTCACACTTGTTGCCAGCTCTGCCAGTCTGCACACCGCACCAATTCCCTTTGCCGCCGTTGCGTACATTTGATATGCCGCACCGTAGTAGCAAGTTGTGAGATGACTGAAAGCATTTATGGTGTAAAACTTAGTGTAAGCACCATAAGATGCAACTTCCGTCACTTGATCGTACAAAGCAAGTGCCTTTTCTTTTGCTTGTGTATATGCTGCAGTTGCAAACTCTTCAATTTTTTCCGTTGTCTTTTGCAATTCGGCAATCAATTCCGCGTCGTCCATTTCAACTGCCGCTTCAAGAGATATTTCTCCCGTTTCGGAAACGGACAATGCTAATTTGAATTTTTGAACAGACATGTTTTGAATAGCCGATTTGTTGGGGAATTGCGCTTTCACTTCTTCCATTTGACGAAGTAAAGACCACGCACCTTCACTATCCGTTGTAACGGAAAGACCCAAATTAGACGCTGTTGCGGTTATCGTTGCATCGACCTTTTTTGCAATTGTATTTGCATATTCTTCATCTTGCGAGGTAACCAATGTATCAACAACGGTGTTGTCTTCGTCCAAATATCCGTACTTTACAGCAAGATCGGTAATTTTTTTGATGGCTACTTCCACATTTACGCCAACAATACCTTCTTCTTGATACAAAAGCACCTGACCGTCTTCGTTTTCGCCGCGAACGCTTACAACGTTGTTGTCGCCGTCCACAATCAGTTCTATTGCAGGGTTGATATCCAAACTTACGTACGCGTCGGCTTCCGATTTTCCATGTCCTCCCGACAAATCACATGCAGCGAATGTCAACAAAGAGCAAACCATCACTACAGCTAACACTGTTGCCAAAATTTTCTTTTTCATAATAAAAACCTCCGTTTTCTAGCAGTTATCTGCTACTTTCAACCGTTAAACACGGTAACGAAGGTTTTTGTTGCATTATTTTGAAATTTTTTGATTATTTTTCCAAAAGTTTTCTAACGAGCCGTAATTAGCCTCAACATCGGCAATAAATGCGTCATATTCATCAGCGGAAATTTCGGTTCGACATTCTTCATAGGCAGACTTGTTGCTATCGAGCCTATCTTTTACCACTTGTTCCCAACTAACATGCAACTGGTCGATGTAATCTTCCTTAGATTCGGGAACAGTAGTCAATTTCTTAAGATTGGACACGTCAACGCCAACACAAGATAAGATTTCGACGTAATTTTCAAAAGATTCTTCTATTTCCCCTAACGACAAATCTTCCAATTTAACCGAATAGATACTAGACAACGAATCGATTAAAGCTTCCATGGAATTGTACAATGATTTGAACAAACTATAGTCTTCTAACTTGCCAAATTGTTCTTCATATTTGATAACGAGCTCTTCCATTGTTGAAATCAGTTCAGCGAAGTCACTATCCAAATCGGTGTAACTCCCATCCTTTATAGTCCAATAGTCGGCGCCTATAAACCAAGACCATTCGGGATTGTGAATGTTTGTCATAATCAATCCGTTGTACAGATGTATTTGCCCCAAGAGATAAATCTGCGTTAGAAATGCTTTTATATCCCCAAGTTTTTTCACCAACTCGCTTTTCACGTATTCCAACAACTGATCGCAAATAATGTAGTCGTCGTATAGTTTTTCAAAGTCTTCTCGGGTCATTTCTGCACTCACATTGCGTTCGGCAAAGATGGGCGAAACAGTTTCCAATGTTGAAGAAAGTTCTGAAAGGGAGGTTGTTTCCACCCCCAAACGCTGAGCAAACTCGGTTGTGGCAACCTTTTCCTCAGCCACCGCAACATAAATTCCTTTTTTCTTGAAGTAGTCACTTAAGCCCGACGAAACGTTTTGAAACAACTTGTCGTCCGTTTCGTCACTTGCGGATAAGCGCACGGCCGACTGCGCATCTAGGGGTATATATCCCAGTTGAACAGCGTAGTCGGCGTAAGCAACAATTGCTTCCGCAAGTGGTCGATCCTTGATTTTATCCAAAATTTTTTGATTTGAAACGATTACGTCCGCATCGGCATTCAGCGCCTTCACGTCCAAAACGATGCCGTCGGCATCAGTGATGAAAGAAACAGACGGATTGATGTCCAAAGCAAACACATATTTATCTGCTTTCGGAGAAGAGTTAAACACGCCAAGCACGCCCAACATCACAAAAATTGCCGCAATAGCAACTGCCGTTCCGCAAGCGAACCAACCGCCTCTACGAATAGGCGACCTTTTTGAATCTGTTGCTTTGACAGAGCGATCAACAACTATCGGCGCATCCAAAACATCTTGTTTTAAGGCAGGAGCAGCCTTATCGAATTCTTCGTTCAATCGTTTTTTCCAAGATTTCATTGATGCTCCTCCTTTAATGCTAGTTTAATTTTTTGTACCGCTCGCTTATACTTCGAAGTGACTGTGCCCAGCGGGCAATTAAGCAGTTGAGCAATTTCTCGATGTTTATACTGCCAGACAACGTGTAAAATGACGATTCTGTTTTCATCTTCGTCCAAAACACGGCGCATTATGACGAACAACGCACTTCTAAGTTCCAAATCGTCGTATGTAAACGGCTCTTGCGTACTTTCGGACGAAATCTTTTCGGCATTAGCTTTTGAGCGCAACTGATTGAGTGCAGTGTTCTTGGCTATTTGCAACATCCATGCCAAACCATTGCTTCCGGGCTTGTACTGCGAGATGTTCTGCTTCACTTTGAGATAGACCGTTTGCATAGCATCCTCACAATCGGCAACATTATTGCAATAGGAATAAAGGAACGCAAAAACGCCCCGCTTAGTTTCCTTATACAATTGTTCGAATGCGACGTTATCGCCCTTTGCCACGTTACAAAGTGCAACGTCTATTTCGCGTTTGTTCATACTACTCCTCGGCCGTGCAGATGGCTTTTCTATACATTAAACCCCGCCTACCGTATTTTTGTTGCAACAATTTTCTGCTTTTTCAAAAATTGTACCGCAAAATCGACAATCTAGCAACCAAACAAAGGCAAATAAACACAAAATGAACGCATATACAATTATTTTTGTTCAAAAAAATGCAGTACGTATGTGAAAAATTACATCCATTGGACAAAAACAGTTATTCACAAATTTTGAAAATCCACGTTTCTCACAGACAAATTTTGTTGAATTCAAAACTGATTCCAAAACATGCGTCATCAAAATTTACACCGTTTCCATTGACAAAACAGCAAAAAAATATTATTGTACTTTCAAGGAGAAACGACTACGATGACTCACGATTTTCAAAAGATAATTTCTGAATTTCAAGTGGAAGGCGAACTTGTTTCGTGCGAAAGGTACGGAGAAGGACACATCAACGAAACATATCTTGCCGTATTGAAAAACAACGGATTGCACACAAATTACATTCTTCAAAAAATCAACAGCAATCTGTTTCGCGATATTGACAAACTTATGAACAACATTAGGCTTGTTACAGAATTTAACAGGCACAAAATCGCAGAACGAGGCGGAAATCCCGACAGAGAAAGTTTGACAATAGTCTACACGAAAGACGGCAACGCCTACTATCATTATCCGAATTCGGAATCATATTTCCGAATGTATGTTTTTATCACCGATGCAATTGCATACCAAACGGTGGAAAAGCCCGAACACTTCTATCAAAGCGCCGTCGCATTTGGCAATTTCACCAATTTGTTAGCACAGTTCGACGCAACACAACTTGCAGAGATTTTGCCCGACTTCCACAACACAGAAAAACGTTTTCGCGATTTCACAACCTCATTAAAGGCCGACACTGCCCATCGCGCCGCATCGGTGCAAAAAGAAATTGATTTTGTGCTTTCCAGGCAGCACTATTGCGGAAGAATAGTTTCGCTTTTGAAAAACGGCGAAATGCCAACTCGTGTCACTCACAACGACACAAAATTGAACAACGTGATGCTAGATGCAACCACGGGAGAACCGGTAGCAATTATCGACCTAGACACCATCATGCCGGGAAGCATTTGCTACGACTTCGGCGACAGTATAAGATTTGGCTGCAACCCCTGCGCCGAGGACGAGAAAGACCTTTCAAAGGTTGTGTTTGACATTAAATTGTTCGAAGAGTACACGAAGGGATACCTTTCGGCCTTGGGCGGCTGTATCACTCAAATTGAAAAAGACAACCTTGCGTTCAGTGCGATTCTGATGACCTATGAATGCGGAATGCGGTTTTTGGCCGACTACTTAGATGGCGACGTATACTTCCGCACAAGACGCGAAGGGCAAAACCTGGATAGAGCAAGAACACAATTTAAGCTGATATCCGATATGGAAAAAGTTTTGAAAAACATGCAAGATATTGTAAGAAAATACTAGAACTTCACGTCAACTTCTTGGCAACTGCCAATGAAAACTTTTGTTAACACACAGCACGTTTGCAACAAAATGCACAAGCGTGCTGTTTTTGTTTAAAGCATTATTAACAAAAAAAGAGTTTAACACCAAGCCAAACTCGTTTAATGCAATATGTTCTGAAACTTACCAAATTGTGCACTACTGTCTCACTTAACACAACCACACTACGCCAAAACGTGGGTGGTTACCAATTCAAATACCAGCATAGCAACCCCCAAAACGGTTAGAACTATTCCGGTTATTCTGTTAAGCAATTTAGCATTCACTTTGTTGGCAATAAGTGCCGCAATTTGCGCCCAAACCAACGTAAAAAATGCACACAAAGCCAACATGATCCAATCAGGCGAAGCACCAAAGACAATGTGCGATCCTGCGCCGACAAGCGCAGTGAATGTCATAATAAACACACTTGTGCCAACAGCCGTTTTCAAATCGTAGCCCAAAACTGCGGTGAGCAACAGCAACATCATCATGCCGCCGCCTGCGCCCACAAAACCGCAAATAAGCCCCACTA
>CAZRBI010000006.1:0-62268 GCA_964598315.1 uncultured Oscillospiraceae bacterium | reverse complement strand
GCAACGAAAGCCAGCACAAGAAACTTCATCGATATGCTCTTCGACGGTCTTTTAGCCCCGCCCTCAATAAGTCGATTGTTGACTAGAATACTGCACCACCGGATTTTTATTAAGTTGTTTGGGCAAGCAACCGCAACCGATTGCATCAACCCGATTTACATTATACCACGTTTATGGGAAAAATGCAAATATTTTGCAAACGTTGCAAATTGCTAGAAATTTCTGTCCAAATTCTTTTGTGCGTAGTTTTTGATAAATGCCAAATCGAACTGCGGCAAACTGTCGCAAAGTGCAAAAACTTTTTCGGTGAGTTGTTGCGCGTACTGTTTGCATTCACGCTCCGACATGACATCCAAGAAAGATTTTTCGCATTTTTCCGCATCCAAAAGATCATCGACAACCTGATAAGCTATGCCGAAGTTGGTTGCAATTTCTTCGAACACTGCAACTTCCTCGTCCGTTGCGTGCGCACACAATGCTCCGCAAACGATAGCGGCACGAATCAGATCGCCCGTTTTGTGCAACGCAACCTTTTTGGCATCGTCCAAATCGGCAGTTGCAGAGAACAAATCCAAACTTTGCCCGAACAACATACCGTTGGAACCGCTGCATTTGAACAAATATGCGCAAGCTTTTTGATAGTACTTATCGGACAAATTGCCCGAAAGCGCCACTTCTATGGCCAAATTCAACAACGCGTCGCCGGCCAAAATGGCTGCGGCCTCGCCAAACTGCAAGTGGCACGTGCGAACACCTCTGCGCACGTCGTCGTTATCCATTGCAGGAAGGTCGTCGTGAATAAGGGAATAGGTGTGCACGTATTCCAACGCAACGGCCAACAATTCCGCATTGGCATTTTTACGTTTGTTAACCGCCTGTGTCGTGCTGAGCAACAACAACGGGCGAAAACGTTTGCCACCGCTAAACAAGCTGTATTCCACGGCTTGTTCCACCTTGTCGGACATTTTGGGCAGGTGTGATTTCAACAATTCGTCGATAAATTCTACACTGATTCTATTCTTCATCTGTCAACCTCTTTATTTCTTCTGACAAAACAGTCAATTTTCCGCTACAATCGTTCAGCGTTTGCAAACATTCCGAAGCGATTTTCACGCTTTGTTCGAAAATATCCAAAGCTTCTTCCAACCCGACATCCTTCTGTTCTATGGCTGTTGCAAGCTTGTCCAATTTTTCGATTTTTTCTTCCAATTTCATTTTTTCACCCTCAAAACGGTTGTTTCGATTTCCCCGTCGCACAAAGTGGCAACAAGGTTCTGACCTTCTTTAACCTGTTGCACCGAAGTTACACGCCCGGCGTCATTGCTTAAAAATGCGTAGCCTTTTTTCAAAACGTTGAGCGGATTAGAGGCCGAAAGCCTCGACGTGACGTTTTGAACGGCATTTTTGCGCTCTGCCAACAAGTTTTCGACAGAAGAACATTGAGATTTCAGCAGATATCTGACGTGCACGTTCTTTTCGTCGATTTTGCGTTCAATTTGCGAACAAATTCCTTTTGTCAACTGAACGGTAGAGGTCTTCGACTGTTCCAGTTGACGTGCAACCAAAAATTGCAAACTTTTCAATCTGTTTTGAATGCTCAACTTAAGCGGAAAACAATCGGTAGTGACAAATTCGGCAGCTTCTGTCGGTGTTACGGCACGTTTATCCGCCGCAAAATCACAAAGAGTGAAATCCACTCCGTGCCCGACTGCGGAAACAATCGGTTTGGTACAATTGGCAACAGCTCGCACAACCACTTCCGAATTAAACATGGACAAATCTTCGTTGGAGCCGCCTCCGCGACCGACAATCACGCAGTCTACGTCGGTTTTAGCGATGCGAATTATGCCTTCGGCAATTTCCGCATCAGCCCCTGCACCTTGAACTTTGACAGGGCACAGCACAATGTCCGAAAATGGCTGTCTGCGGCGCACCACGTTTTCTATATCGTGTATCACAGCACCCGTTGCACTGGTGACCACGCCGATTTTCCGACAAAACTTCGGCACTACTTTTTTGCGCGATTCGTCGAACAGACCTTCCTTTTGCAATTTTTCCTTCAATTGCAAAAACTGCAAGTAGGCTGCACCGGTGTTTTTAGATGCCGTCAATCTGCGCACGAAAAAGGATAAACGACCGCTTTTTGTCCAGAAATTCAAGCGACCTTCCGCAACCGACATCGTGCCCACCACGGGTTCCGTCCCGTAGCAAAAACAATCTATGGCGGCATCATCGTCTTTCAACGTGAAGTACCACCCGTCGCGCGATTGCTTGACATTTGTGACTTCGCCGCACACGGAGACGTCGTTCAGCACACCGTCGAGATCCAACAGACCCCTGACATAGTTATTCAGTTGTGAAACGGAAATAGTCATACGGTTTTCAATTCAAAAAACAATTTGCTTGGCGCATCGAAAATTATTCAGCCTTTTTGTGACGCTTTAAGCAAATTCAAAAACAACGCTGCACGCGTTACGGGCCCGACCCCACCCGGAACGGGAGAATAGGCCAATGCTTTTTGCGCCGCTTCCGCAGAAACGTCGCCGCTTGTTTTGCCGTTGACAAAACTGAGTCCCACGTCAACGACAACGGTGTTTTCCGTCACGAAATCTGCCTTGATAAGGTCGGATACTCCGCAAGCGGAGACAAGAATATCGGCACGCCTACAAACAGTAGGCAAATCTACTGTTTTGGTGTGGCAAACGGTGACTGTGGCGTTGCGTTTCAACATAGCAAGTGCCAACGGTTTTCCGACAGCATTGCCACGGCCGACTATCACAACGTTTTTGCCGCACAAATCTACGTTGTAGAAATCCAGCAAATTCAAAACGGCGGCTGGCGTCGCAGGCAACAAACAGTCCTCGCCCTTATAGAGTTTTGCCACCGACGCGGAATTCAAACAGTCCACGTCCTTTTCCTGTGCAACACAATCGCAAGCACTTTCGTATCCTTTGGGCAACGGCTGTTGCAACAAAACACCGCCCACGTTTTGCAATCCGGAAATATCTTTCACCAATTTGCAAAAATCACTGCAAGAAATGTTGTCTTGAACATAAATGCTTTCCACCGTCACTCCGCACGAAACGGCACTCTTCTTCAACGCGTCGACATATTGTTGCCACTGCGGAGAACAAAATCCGACAGTCACAAGCTTCGACCGAACGCCGTCGCGAACCTGCGCATATATCTGCTCGGCAACGGGCTTGCCGTACAAAACCTCACTCACCGGAAACGCTCCTAACATATGCAGCCAAAATACCGTTCACGTAGGAAACGCTTTTTTCGGTGGAATACTTTTTGACTATCGTCACCGCTTCGTTTATTGCAACCGCGCGAGGCGTATCGCAATTGTTCAATTCGTACAATGCAAGTTCCAAAGCGGCAAGATCGGGACGATAGATTCTTTCCAACTTGAATGCCTTGGAAAAATCACGAACGATATCGTCCAACTCGGCTTTTTGTTCGATCACGCCTCTTACCAAACCGTCGGCAAATGCCAAATCTTCTTCCGTAAGCTTTGTTTGGTCGAATTGTGAAAAGTCACCGTCGTAGTCACCACTCATTATGTACGAATATATTTTGCAAAATGCTGTTTCTCTTGCATATCCTCTCATGTTATCACCAAATACTCTACAAAACGCTTTTCAGCAAGAAAAACCCTTTGGTTTTCAAAGGGTTTTTGTTAGTTTTCGCTCACTTCAACGCCGATTACGTGTACGTTGACGTCTTTAACTTTGAATTCCGTCATGTTTTCTATCGTTCCCTTGACGGCACTTTGAATGTGACTTGCTACGTCGGAAACGCCGACTGTGGCATGCAATTTTACAAAAACGTCCACGTGCATTTCCTCGCCGATCTGTTCGATTTTGATGCAATCGCGAGCTTGCTTGGAATTGTCGGGGAATTTGACGACGCCGTCCACTTCACCCAAGGCACAATCGACGATATCTCGCAAAATTTCGCTGCTATACACCAATCTTCCCGTAGAATCACGTTTCGACACAACTTTCATGGTACTTCTCCAAAATTCTTTTGCACTATTATACCACAAGTTTTTTCAAAACACAAGATTAAACAGACAGTATTTTTACATAATCGGGTTCAATGCTTGCCTCAGTTGCTATAATATTATAAATACGCACGGTGTCTTCACGTGTCAATTCGTCCTTGTCGACAATGACGCTGACGTTATCCGACGAAGCGTTGACCGTTACCAAAACGTCATCGAAGCCCTGTGCTTTCAGCAAGGTTTCCAAAAGCATTTCCGTCTCCATGGCGTCGACAATGTTTTGCTTTTGTTGCAATGCCTTTTGACGAGCCTCGGCATATTCTTCCCCTTCCATTGCCAAAATGGCATTCAGTTCGGAGATTTCGTAGTTACGAGTGGTTTGTCTGTCCGTTCGCGAAGTCGTGAAAAATCCGGTTTGCACCGCATCCCCATCTCCTTCCGCCTGTCCGTTTTGAGACAGCAACGTCACGTTCAAAACGGCAGCTCCTGCCAGAACCAAGACCATGACGACCATCAGTGCGATTTTCTTTCCCTTTGACATAAATCCAATCCTCCTAGTTTTTATAAGTGAACACCTGAACGTTGTCGACAGACACTTCCAGCAGTGTTACAACCACTTGTTTGATTTTCATTTTCAAAACGGCATCGTCGTTGCATTCGACCACGACGACAACTCCGCAAACGGACGGCGGCAACGTTTTTAGAACCAACGGTTCCCCTTTGACAAAAACGACGGAGCTCACTTCCACAACTACACCGTTGACATTTTTCGTTTCCGTTTCGTAGGCAAAAACTTTTTCGCCGACGGCATTGTAGGAAATAGCAACCTCGACGTTTTTACAACCGTCCATTTTTTCTATTACGCTACTAATTTTATTTTCCATGGTTGCGATATATGCGTCAAAATCAGAACTGTCTTCGGTTGTTTTGTCCGTCTTTGTAGAAGTTCCGAAAAGCACGGCAACAAGCACCGCGACGCCCAGAATCACAGCCAAATACAATTCGATGTTTTTGATGGATTTTATTTTTGCAATCAGCTTTTTGATGTTCATGTCTAGCCCGAACCACTCCAACAGAATTTCACTTGATTGACGCATTTGCAACGCACGGCCGCCTCGTACGCTTTGCCGACCGTTGCTTCGGTGCGTTTTTCGCACAGCATCACAACAAACACTTGCGCAGACTCGTCGTAGGATACGGATGGCGCAACAAAACCGACTTCTTCCAAACACGACTGCAATTCTTGGAGAACAGATTCTTCGCGAACGTCCACGTACTGCAAATACTGTTCCTGCACGGCAATTTCAGAAAAAGAAAAATCCGGATTTATGAAAAATGACAAAACAGGCTGAGCCAAAACCGCCGTGACAACCACGTTCACAACCGTTTTGACATACTTGCGCGTTTGCCCGACCGGCAACACTACATCCGCCAGCACCGACAGTATTGCAATTCCCGCAACGCTCAACACCCATTGTTTCATTGTCAGCCTCCTCTAGGCGAAATTGGCACAAGAAATTGCCACCAATGCCAAAATGCAAAACATAAATGCCACGGCAACCACCAATGCAGAAAGAAAAGTGAGACTTTTTTCAAATCCGCTCAAAATTCTGAGATAACGCGCATCGGCAAGCGGTTCGCTGACGGCGGCCACGGCTTGAAGACCGAGTTTCACGCACAAGAGCGTGACCAGCGGTTTCACCGTCATGTAGAACACCACCGACATGGCCACAACGCCGAATGCGTTTTTGATAAGCGACGTGCTTGCGACAACGACATCGAAGCCGTCAGAAACATACCCGCCCAAAACCGGAACATAGTTTTTTACGGCAAATTTCGCCGCACGATAGGTGACGCCGTCCACCGATGACGCGGCAATTCCTTGAATTGCGGTGAAAGAGGAAAACACCATGAACGTGACACCCAACACCCACGAAGAACAACTGTTCAAAAACTCCGAAGTTTTTGTCACTTTCACGTTTTCCGAAAGATTGCCCACAACGACAAAAGCCAGGCCGAAAACGGACAACGGCAAAACAACGTTTTTCACGACAGATATCACAACCGACGAAAACACCACCATCGCCGGCTGACACACCGACGAAGACACACCGCCGTTTGCAACCAACAAAGTCAACAGAACAGGCATTGCCGCATCGGATAGCGCAGAAATGTTTGAAACAAGCTCGTCCACCTGATTGTAAACTCGAACAACCAACGACAGAACGGACACCACAACGACGGATATTCCAACGAAAGACACAACGTGCGTAGTATCGGAGATAAGTCCGTCGGACGCGTTGCGTGCCAAACCGCAAATAACCAACACGCAAAAAACACTTAACAACTGCGGAAACACTTCGGTGATATCTTGTGCGACAAGTTGAACCAACAAACTAAAAACAGATTGAGTGTCGTCGAATTCGCCGTTGATCACCTGACGAACTTTTTCGGCAAAACTATCAAAAAAAGAATCGCTGATTTTTTCCACTTCGGAAAAATCCAAATTGTCCAGGCCGTCCTCTACATGTTTGTATAGTTCGTCCAAAGTTTCTTCGGCAAATGCAGCTTGAGGAAACAACATGAAAGCAATCAGCAAAACCGCGCCGACGCAAAACACCCAAACAGCCCCGCGACCAACAAAAACTTTTTTCATGACAACAAATTTTGAATCAACGCAAACAACTTTTCCACAATGGGCAAAGCACACAACAAAATGGCAACTTTCGATGCAAGCAGCACTTTTTCTCCGATGCTTTTGCAACCGGCATCGACACACAAACTGTTGGAGAATTCTGCAACGTAGCCAATACCCACTACCTTGATGACACAGGTGATCGCTTCGTCGTCTATCCCAGCAGACGATGATAAATCATAGAAAGAACAGAGCACGTCGAACAATTGATCGCACACCATTATTGTCAACACCACACCGGCACACACCACAACGGGAAGAAAAAATTCCGCTTTTAACTGCTTCACGACCACGGCGACAACAACCGACGCCGTCGCGAACAAAACAACTTTCACAATTTCCATGGCTACAAATCAAACAGAGATTTCAACGTTTCGTAAAGCTGTGCCAGCACGTCCAACAACATGACAAAAGCAACCGCCAACCCGATTATCGACACAACCGTGCTCAACTCCTCTTTGCCGGCGCGCTTCAATAACATGCCTACCACCGCCGTCACAATGCCCAACGCAGCTATTTTGAAAATGATTGCAAAGTCCATATCGCACCGTCACAAAAACAATATTCCAATCATTGCACCAATCAGCAATCCGAGTTTCACGTATAACGAAGATTTCGTAGCCGATGCTCGACACGCATCCCAATCTTCACGAAAGATTTTTTCGTAGAAGTCCAAATGTTGAATAACCGCTTCACCGCTTGTACAATCCAGATTATCGAAGAATTCTTGCAAATGCTTTTTGTGTTGCGCAGACATTCTGCAACTCTCTCGTTTTTCCAAATAACGCCCGAAAGACTCGGAACAATCGGACAAAAATCGGGCATTGAATTGTGCCACTTCCAAACGCTTTCCTCCGACATTCAACTTGAACAATCCAACGTATTTCACGGCATCCGCAAACAATTCCGCACGTGCAACAACTTGTTTGCGAGCCACGATTCCAAGCAAAAAACCAACAAAAATGCAACATAGTAGCAATATTATGTTTATCATAGTACGTTATAAATGCACAAATACGTTCAATCGCGAGCAATTTTTGCCAGTTTCACGGTTTTGTCTTCATTCGCAACTACTTTCAACATAGTTTGAGAAAACGTATCTCGTTCCAACATCACCACTTGCGAAAAACAGTGCAAATAGTTTTGCATACGCAACAACAAAGCACGCGGATTTGCCGCATGAACAGTTGCAGCCAGTTTCACTCCGCTTTCGGCAACTTGCAACAACAGAGGAAAATCTTCTTCCGAAAGTTCGTCGCAAACTATCCAATCGGGCGACAACGAACGGACGGCAACTTGAAAAGCATAGCGCTTGCTTCCAAACTTCAAAACGTCACACTCCGAACGATTGTCGAAGCCGCCGCACGAAGAGAGTTCTCCTCGTTCGTCCACCACCACAACGTTTTGTTTTGCCGAAAGCACACACGCAAGATCTCGCAAATAAGTTGTTTTGCCGCTAGACGGCGGACCGGCAACAAGAACACTGTCGTAAATATCATTGCTTGCACAATTGACATAGTGTGCCGTTCTCACGCACAAAGACGTGTAACTGCGAAAAATCCCGTCCTCCGATTGTATTCCGCAAACACCTACACGAGAGCCATCGGATAAAGTGAAATAACCTTGTGCCAACATTTTTTCGTAGGCATAAACTGAACGGTTGCACGCTTTCTTCACAAATTCTTCACAGACTTCATCGAAACGTAAAGCATTTTTCGATGTTGTGAGCAAAGCGCCTTTACCCAACCAAAACCACTTTCCGTTGACATTGACTTTTATGCCCTTGCCGTTGCGCAAACGTATTTCGCGAATACCTTCCAGCCCGCTCAAATAACGGCACGCTTCTTCGGGCAAACATTCGATGCAATTCATACAACATTGTATTGGACAAGCTTGCCGAATATGCCTAAGCGACAAAACAATATTGCCACTAAAAAAGGCAACATTCGCCAATCTCATAATCACATCGTTTGAAATGCTTAAAATTTTTATTTTACAAATAAAAAACCAACCACTGCCGTTTATCGCAAGCGCACGATTATCTTTCAATAATCACACAAAATAAAAAAAACAGTTTCGATGTCTACATTTTTACATAGCACACCACAACAAACATGAATAAAGATAACACAAAATTTAGTACATAAACAGTAATAATTACAAACAAATAAACACTCAAAACGCTACAATTTCACAAGTCACAATTATCGAGTAACAAATAAACAATATAAAACCATACACCGCAAATTCAATATTTTTCTCTTAATTCCCGAACAAGCCTAAAAAACGTTCCACGCGATACTCCTATAAGTTCAGCAGCCACAGTATTTGATATTTTGTGATTTAAGTAATCGCTTAAGATGTTATTTGTGTTCGGCGGAACAACAACTTTGGGACGCCCGAATTTAACGCCTCGTTCTTTTGCAAGCCTTATTCCTTCAGATTGCCGTTGTCGAATGTTGGCCCTTTCGTTTTCTGCGACAAAACTAAGAACTTGCAAAACGACATCCGATATAAACGTACCAACCAAATTTTTTTCTTCAATTCTAGTATCCAGCAATGGCATATCGATAACTTTTATATCTGCACCGATAGTTTTGGTTATATTTGACCATTCATCCAAAATCATTTTGTAATTTCTTCCCAAACGGTCAATAGATTTTATTATCAACAAATCATTTCTTTTTAACCGTTTGATTAGTCTTTGGTAGTTGGGCCGATCAAAATTATTGCCCGACTCTTTGTCAATGTAAATGCACTTGTCTTGCACATTCATTTCCTTGATTTCTTCATACTGCCTATCGATCTTTTGCTGTTTAGTGGATACACGTATATATGCATAAATCATAATAAAACACCTCGCTATGTATATAACATAACAAGGTGTGTTTAGCAAGCAAAATTAAAACCGAACCATAAAACAGTATACAAAAGTATACATTTTTATACCACATAAATTTTAGCATATTTCATATAAAAAAGCAATACATTTTGTTATTTTTTCTTACGCCCATGCAAAATTTTTGAAATTTTCGTCAGTTCAACAACTTATACCATATTATACGAAAAGGAGAATAAAAAAAATGAAAAAAGTAGCAAAAGCAATTCTATTTGGCATTATTATTTGTTGCTTAGTCTTCACACTATCTGCATGTGTAGATAACGACAAGCCGACTCCCGACGTCCCGGACGTTCCTGATGAACCGATTGACACATCTGCATACGGACAACTGACAGAACACGAAAAGGAAATATTTGACGTACTAGTTACAAAATTAAATCAATTTGTAAATCCTACCAGCGTAAGAATTTTGGGTGTGGTATATCTTCCGGACATAAATTGCTGTCATTTAAATCTCCAAGCAACGAATCGACTAGGAGCCACCGTTACACAAGACTACACGTTGTGCTACGATGATTTTAGCAGTGGTGACTACAGTAGTGAGAAAGGCGACTTTCGCGCTAATAGTTACATTTTTTCTAGTATTTACACTTATAAAACCGAAGACGACGATGTTTCTGTTGGAAATCTAAACAAGGCAATAGTAGAATATTGGGAAGAACAAGGGCTTTTGTAAAAAATTTGCAACGCAATCGGGAACAAAGCATGGCAAAAGACTGCATTTATCAAGAATTCGAGAAAATCATCGCCAAGTTGCCGAATAGTATCGCAAACAAGAAAAATCAATCGGAGATAAAAGAATTATTGTATTCTTACGTTTTGAACAATCCTTCGTCTGCGGGACCTGAAAATGCCAAAAAGTTCACAGATTATCAAATTACAACGCCACAGAGATACAAAAAAGTCATAGGCGCAATTAAAGAAATAGTTGGAAACGATGAAGATTATATTTATCTAAAAGACAAGAAAATCGACAATGACATATTAAATGTTTTCGAATCAAGTTGCCATCACCCCAAAGAGCTGATTATATTCAGGACAAACAATGTTGGACAACTGGATTCATTGTTTGTTCGTCTGCGAAACGCCTTTGCACACGGCAACATACGCAAATACAAACAAAATTATGTATTGTGGAACGAAAAGAACAATATACTGTCACTACTTGGCGTGCTATCCTACACTAGCTTAATGAAAATAATGGATGCAGTAGTTAACTACGCTTAATAAAATACCGAAAGTAGCCAAAAGTGTGTGAGTTGCAAAATACTTACACGCTTTTTTCTTTTATTCAAAGGTTTAGTAATAAATTAAAAAAAACATATGCCGTGATTATTTTAAGAAGTAGTGAAAACATCGTTGTCATGCTGCAAAAACAACACAAAAGGTGGCTCGCAACGACCAATACAACCGTTGCAAACTATTTTATGTTAGAGTACGACCACGCCAAAAACATTTGACACTGTACCAAAACTTTCTGCCACGACATTTAGCATAGAGACACAAAAATTCTTCTCTCTCGCAACAGGCGTTTTCTTTCAAAATGCAGTGTAAAAATATTCAAAAATGCAACCTTGATCTCTGCTCCTTTTGCTCTCAGTGTGAGAACCAGGAGGATACAGTCGCGATTGTGTGTACTGAACTCAAGTTTTAGAAATAGAAAATCGGCTCCGTCGGCGTTGCCGACAAAATACCTTACATAGAGCCCCACACACAAACGAAATCATATCACCATTCGCTTGTTGAGCAGTTACTACCCACCACTTTACCAACACAAAAAGCACTCGAAAATTTTCGAGTACTTTTGATAAATTGAGTTATTAAAATCGGAATTACACCTTTGCGCGTTCCATATATTCGCCTGTGCGAGTATCGATTCTGATGTATTCGCCTTCGTTCACGAACATGGGAACCATAAGCGTGTAGCCTGTTTCCACCGTTGCTTGTTTGGTAGCGTTGGTTGCCGTGTTGCCTGCAACGCCCGGTTCGCATTCGGTGATTTGCAAAACAACGAAGTTGGGGGCTTCAACAGAGAATGCTTCGCCTTTGTAGAATTTGATGGTTGCAACCATGTTTTCTTTCATGAACATGAGTGCGTCTTCCACTTGTGCTTTGGAAAGGGGAACTTGTTCGTAAGTTTCCGGATCCATAAAGTAGTAAATTTCTCCGTCGGAATAGAGATATTCCATTTCCTTGTTTTCAATGTGAGCCAGTTCGAATTTTTCCGAAGGGTTGAACGTTTCTTCGCGAACTGCGCCGGTTACGACATTTTTGATTTTTGTTCTTACGAACGCTGCGCCCTTGCCGGGTTTGACGTGTTGGAAATCAACGATTGTGTAGATGCCGTTGTTGTAGACGAATGTTACGCCCTTTCTGAAATCGCCTGCTAAAATCATAAATTTTGTGCCTCCTGTCCGTTTCTTATAGAATTATAATATTTTTATCAGATATTGTCAAATCAATAACTTTATCTTCTTCAATTAGTAGCAAATCTTCTATTCTCACGCCGCCGACTCCGGGAATGTAGATGCCGGGTTCGCACGTGATGAATTGACCTGCTTGCAAAGTTTGCGATGAATACATCGATGCACGAGGTTCTTCGTGGATGTCGATGCCCAAACTGTGTCCCGTGCTGTGTGTAAAATACTGTTCGTAGCCGTTTGCCTTTATCACTTCACGACAGTAGGAATCCAATTCCTTGCCGCCAATTCCGGGATAGGCATTGACGATGCCGTTTTTCTGCGCCATCAAAACCACGTTGTAGATTTTGTGCATTTCTTCCGACGGTTCACCCAAAAACACCGTTCTTGTCATGTCGGAGCAATAACCGTGATACCTTGCGCCGAAATCCATTGTGATAGGATCGCCGATTTGCAACGGTTTGTCGGTGGGATGCGCATGCGGCTTGGAAGAATTCAACCCGGAAGCAATTATCGTGTCGAAAGCCAAACCTTCGGCACCATGCTTATCCATCAAATATTCCAATTCGATTGCCAAATCACGCTCGGTCATGCCGGGCTTGATGACAGACAAAATATCTTTAAATGCGGCGTCTGTTATCGATTGAGCTTTTTTGATGTAGGAAATTTCCGTTTCGTCCTTGAAGCTACGAACAAAATTGATGTGATCGCCAACCGGAACAAGTTCGAAATCGGGAAATTGTTTTTTGAGATCTTCAAAATCTCTCACTGTCAATTCCGTATCTTCGAAGCCAACTGATTTAGTACCGTTTTCATGCAATGTTTCCGTGACGACGCTTGCTGCACTTGTGCCGTTTGCAATTTGCACCACATCCAAAACTTCCGACTGCAATGTACTTGCCATTTCGTAGTAGCGAGGGTCGGTTATGAAAACATTCTTACCGTTACGCAGCAACAACAAGTAGCCGAACGTTGATTGAAAACCGGTGAAGTACATTCTGTTTTTGTCGCTCACAACCAAAATTGCATCTGTTTGTGCCAGCGAAAAAAGTCTTTCGGTGTTTTTCATTTTGTTTCTCCTGATAATACGCTTTCGTAGATACTTTTCATGGTGATTGCATCGTCTGCCTGAGTGCCGTCCGATTCGCAAATGACAACGGGCTGCAACTTACGCCTAGCCAACACTTTTGCCAACGGCAAAAATTCCGGGCCGTAGACAGTGTCGGCAAAAGTCAAGTGCCGCACCTCTCCGCCGTTTGAATACTCTATCTTGGAAAAATGTACGTGCATGTTTTCGGCACGTTCACGCCCCAAACTATCCTCAACAATTGTTATAAGATTGTCAAAATCTTCTTCCGTTTTCAAACTTCCGTAAGTTCGTGCATTTATGTGTCCGAAATCTATTGTTGGCAAATAAAAATCCGCAACCGTACAAAAATCCGCAACTTCGGCCACATCGCCGATTTGATTTATTTTACCCATTGTTTCCGGGCAAAACCACATATCGTCCAAACCGTTTTCGCGAATTCTTCCTGCCAAAATGCCCAAACGCACTTTTGTTAGTGCCACTGCTTCGTCACGCGTCATTTTCCCCACGCTGGACGGATGAAAAACAATACGTTTAGCACCGAATTGTTTGGCTTTTTGTGCACTGCGAATGACGTAGGCATAGGATTTTTCCGCCATTTCGTCGGAAGGATTTGCAAAATTGATGTAGTAGGGAGCATGAACGGACAATTCCACTTTGAATTGTTTGGCCAACTCGCCTATGGCTGCAGCCTTTTCGTCCGATATGTTTATTCCGCGCCCGAATGAATACTCGTAGGCGGTGAGACCTTGATCGGCACACCACTTTGGAGCATCGGTTGTTGAAACGTGTCCCTCGTCGTAGAATCTTTTACTGTTTCCGCTAGGCCCAAACTTAATCATTTTTCACAACCTCAACGTCTTTTGCCAGTTGATTGCGCAATTCGTTTTCAGTGGAAAACTTTTTGATTTTGCGCAAAAAATCCAGCAACGATACCTTAATTTTCTTACCGTACAAGTCGCCGTCGAAATCCAACAAATGTGCTTCGACAACCACTTTTTCCGTTCCGAACGTCGGAGTGTTTCCAACGTTCACAACGGCGCGATACGTTTTTCCGTCAACGGCAACCGAACCGCGATAAACGCCTTGCGGAGTAAGCTTTTCCGAACTGACGGAAAGATTCACCGTTGGGAACCCCAACAAATGACCGACCGAACGGCCGTGCTCGACATAACCTTCAAAAAAGAACGGTTCGGACAAATAGGTGTTTGCAACTGCTATTTTATTTTCCGATATCAAGTTGCGCACAAAACTGCTGCACACCTTTTGACCGTTTTGTTTTACCAAATCCACAACGTGAACGGGACAAACAGGTGCAAGCCGAGTTGCCACGTCGTCGGCAGTGAGCATATCTCTGCCGCAAGTGAAATCCTTTCCGCAAACAACGGCTTTCAAATTCAGCGCAGAAATGCGTTTCAAAAAATCGTTGCCGCTCAACGACATAAAATTTTCGTCGAAACGAGCGTACAAAGTGACGTCTACGCCGAGTTGTTCGTAGATGCTCAGACGTTCGTCGAAGGTGTAAATCAGCTTTATCGGGCGTTTGAGCGTCTCAAAATGACTGTTACAAAACGTGAACAGTGCCACAGCGTTGCCTTGTGCCAATTTTTTGGCACGTTCCAACAATGCCACGTGACCGTCATGCATACAGTCGAAAAAGCCCAGACACAAAACAATAGGCTGACTTAAGTTTTGTTCCAAAGAAATTACTTTCACGCTAGAAGTTCTTCCGCTACCAATTTTTCATGTAGTACTGCAAATTCAACACTCCGTTGCAATTTGTACCCAAACCGAAAAACTCGTTTTTGCAATAAATTTTTCTGTACCCGTGTTCAAACGGACAATTAACCCTTCTGCCGTTGTCCAAATCGTCGTAAAACTCGACAGGAACGTCGTGACGTTCCAAATCCGAAAGTGCAAAATCCACGGGCAACACGCACTCTTGTCTTTTTTCCTTAATTTCGTCCATCGTATAGGCATTTTCCAACAGAAAACACCCAGATTGAAGACGAATCAGACAGCTCATGTATCCGACAGTACCCAAACTCTCGGCCAAATCGCGCGCCAACGACCTTATGTAGGTGCCGGCACTGCAAGTGATGTCGAAAACAAAAGTATCTTCCGACTGACGGCGAATAAATTTGAAATCGTACACCATAACTTGGCGCGTTTTCAACTGAACGTTCACGCCGTTACGTGCCAATTTATAAGCTTTCACGCCGCCGACGGATATGGCTGAATAAGCCGGTGGCAACTGTTGCAATTGCCCCACCATGCCTTTTAGTGCCGCGACGATGTCGCTTTCCGACGGAACACTGCCTCTTTCCGTCACCACGCCGTAGGAATCGAGCGTATCGGTGGTTTTTCCGAACGTGAAATGCGCCCGATACACTTTGACTTTATCCGTCAAAAAATTGAACAGTCTTGTGGCTTTACCGACGGCAACGGGCAAAACTCCCGCGGCTCCGGGGTCCAACGTGCCGAGATGTCCGACTTTTTCGCCCAAAACACCTTTGAGGCACACAACTACATCGCTTGCCGTTGCGCCGACGGGTTTCAATACATTCACAAATCCGTTCATTGTTCCAAAGTCCAACTAAACACACGCACAATGCGTTCGATAACGTCTTCCAAGTAGCCACTTATCATGCAACCGGAAGCAACAAGATGTCCTCCGCCGCCAAATTCTTTGCAAACGTCGCGAACGTTAAATTCTTTTCCGCGCATGCTCACTTTGAACACGTTTGGTGCATATTCGCACAAACTTACTCCGGCAACGGCCGTTTCCAACGATATTGCATAGGTGACGATACCTTCGCTTGCGGTTTGATCGGCACCACATTCTTCCAAATCCTTCGACGTTACGTATATCAATGCAAGTTTTCCGTCAAAGTAGGTTCTGATGCGCGAAAGCGCACGTCCGAGCACCTTTGTTTTGGGCAACGTGGAATCACGGAAAAACACACAATTGACTTTTGTGATATCTGCGCCCAGTTCACACATATCGGCAGCCATCAAAAAGGACGGCTTGTCGGTGTTGCTGTTGGCAAAATTGCCGGTGTCGGTGCAAAGCCCCATGTACAGATACGTTGCAATTTCGCTGTCAATTTCTACGCCGAGAAAACGTATCACTTCGTACACGATTTGACAAGTGCTGGCATACGGCAACACACAATTATGCTTGGAAAAATATTCTCCGCCGTGATGATCGACGGTTAGTGTTTCGGGAAAAGCGCAATACGCGCTCATAAATTCCCCCAAACGAAATTCGTCGCCGCAATCGATTGCCGCCATCAGTTGATATTTGCCGTCCAAAGCGGTTTTGTAGTTTGCCGTTCTGTTGAACTTTTGCATACTGCCACTCATAGGGCAGTCGCAAAAAATCGAAACGGTTTTTCCCGCCTTTTCCAACGCCAGCGAAAGCGCAATCGTTGCCCCAACGGTGTCTCCGTCGGGGTTTGTGTGCGAAAACAGCGCTATGCTGTCGTGTGACTGCAGAATTTGTGCAACTTGTTCAATTGTTACTGTCTTTTTTGTTGATTTCATTCAAAATCTCGTCAATTTTTTGTCCATACGCCATAGATGTATCCAGCATAAAGTTGAATTGCGGAACCTTGCGTATGTGCATATTTTTGGAAATTTCACGGCGCAAATAAGGTTCGCTTTCGCAAATTGCCAAAAAGGTTTGCGCCGCTCTGTTTGCGTCAGTAGAAAAAATACTGACGTAGACCTTTGCGGAATCCAACTCTCTGTCGCAATCGACTTCCAAAACAGTGTACATCTCCGTCAGACGAGGATCTTTCACTTTTTTTGAAAGCAATTCTGCAATGTAACGCTTGAATTCCGAATTTAATTTTTCAATTCTGTTACTCATTGTGCAATTTCTTCCATTTGATAAACTTCGAATACGTCACCGACTTTAATGTCGTTGTAGTTTTCAATTGAAATGCCGCATTCGTAGCCTGATGCAACTTCTTTGACGTCGTCCTTGAAACGTTTCAATGCCAAAATGTTGCCGTCGTAGACGGAAATGTTGTCGCGATAGATTCTAACCTTGCTGTTACGAGCAACCTTGCCGTTGGTGACGTAGCAACCTGCAACTGTTCCGACACCTGTGATCTTAAATACTTCGCGAACTTCCACCGTGCCCAAAACGTTTTCTTTAAATTTGGGAGCAAGCATGCCCTTCATTGCCGCAGTGACGTCGTCAACAGCATCGTAAATGACGTTATACAAACGAATGTCCACGCCTTCCTGTTCGGCAACGGCCTTTGCGTTGTTATCCGCACGCACGTTGAAACCGATGATGATGGCTTCCGACGCCTTTGCAAGCATAACGTCCGTTTCGTTGACGCCGCCTACGCCGCCGTGAATAGCGCGCACTTTGACTTCGTCGTTGGAAATTTTTTCCAAACTGCTCTTCAATGCTTCCAAACTGCCTTGAACGTCCGTTTTGACAATGAGGTTCAAAGTCTTCAACTGACCTTCGGAAATACGTCCGAACAAGTCGTTCAAATTGACGGCTGTAGTTTGACGTGCATTTTCCAATTTGATTTTGTTTTTGCGTTCTTCTGCGGCCTTTTTGACAAGTTTTTCGTCGGCAACGTGCATAAAGTCGCCGGCTTGAGGAACTTCGGAGAAGCCCAAAACTTCAACAGGCATCGACGGACCGGCAGATTTAACTTTTCTGCCTTTATCGTCGAACATGGCGCGAATTTTACCCGTTGCCGCGCCGGCAATCAAACTGTCACCGACGTTCAACGTTCCGTTTGCAACCAAAATCGTTGCAACGGGGCCGCGGCCCTTATCTAAACGAGCTTCCAAAACAGTGCCGATTGCACGTTTTTCCGGATTGGCTTTCAATTCCTTGATTTCCGTAACCAACAAAACGCTTTCCAACAACTTGTCGATACCCATGCCGGATTTTGCAGAAACGGGAACCATGATTGTGTCTCCGCCCCATTCTTCGGCAAGCAATTCGTATTCCGTCAATTGTTGCTTCACTCTTTCCGGATCCACGTGAGGTTTATCCATTTTGTTGATTGCAACGATAATGGAAACGCCTGCGGCTTTTGCGTGGTTGATTGCTTCGATTGTTTGAGGCATCACGCCGTCATCCGCCGCCACAACAATGATTGCAACGTCGGTTATCTTCGCACCTCTTGCACGCATTGCCGTGAATGCCGCGTGGCCGGGGGTGTCGATAAACGTGATTGTTTCGCCGTTCACTTGCACCGTGTAGGCGCCGATGTGCTGCGTTATGCCGCCGGCTTCGCCGCTTGTGACGTTGGTATTGCGGATTGCATCCAACAACGATGTCTTACCGTGGTCGACGTGGCCCATAACGGTGACGATAGGCGGACGTTTCGTGTTGTTTTCCAAACCGTCGTCGTCTTCCGATGACGTCAAAATTTCTTCTGCCGTTTTGTCTGCTTTAAGTTCCAAAGTCACTCCGTGCAAACCGGCAATGTACTCTGCATAGTCGAAATCAACGGTGTCGTTGATTGTCTTCATGATGCCTTCTTTAAAAAGTTGAGAAATAATCACAGAAACGGCAACGCCGATTTTTTCACTGAGCACCTTGATGGGAACGTCCGACGTTGTGACCACTGCATTGGTGATTTTTTGCGTCACGACGGGGCGAGAATTGTCGCTCTTCTTTGTGCGAGCGCGACGAACGATTCTATCCTCATCGTAATCTCCGGAATAGTCACGCGTGAGCAATGCCTTTTTGCCGGAAACGCGTTTTTCTTCGGGATGTTCCTTTGTTTTGTTTTTGTTGCCGTAGTTCTTTTGGGGTTCTACGCGAGGCAACTCCGCAACGGGCGTAAACGACGTACGCTTGACTTGCGTTTTGTTTTGATTGCCGCCGTTTTGACGACCTGTGCCGTCCTTTTTGTCAAAATTGTTTTGTCTTGTGCCGTTGCCGCCTTGTTGGCCGGGACGCGTGCCGCGTTGACCGTTTTGAGCAGAACGTTCGGTACGCTCCGGACGCTTTTGCGCACTGGTATCCAAGAATTTGCGAATACGCACGTTGCCCTTTTCGTCGGTAGACGTCACTTTGATTGTTCCGTTTTCCAAAGTAGTGACAACCTTCGTTGCTTTGGGCTGTTGCGTTTCCGCTTGTACCAGTGCGGGTTCTTCCGCCTTTTTTTCTTCCGTCGGCTGTTCAACCTCTGCTTCTGCGGTTTTTTCCACAACAGTCTCCGTCTTTACCGGTTCTTCGACAACAACGGGTGTCTCTTCGACAACCGGAGCCTCGACAACAATCGGTTCTTGCACTTCGACAACCTCAACTTCCTTGAATTGCGTTTCGCGAAGTTTGATTGTGGCCGTCAACGCATTCGCCCGCTGTTTTAGAGCGCCGATTTGTTGTTGCAAATCGCGAGCGACGTTAATAACGTTGGTTTTGATATTTTTCACGTTTACAAAACCCTTGTTTTCTTTGTTTGATGTGTTTGCCATTTCTTCCTCCAATCTTACTCCACGCTTAGTATTGCGTCCGCCAGGGACTTATCGCAAATAGCCAAAGCCTTGCAATTCTTTCTAGATAAAAAATCGTAGTCTTCAATCAGTTTCACTTTGCACGAAAATCGTTCCGCACAGGTGTTCAACACTTTCAACGAATTTTGCGAAAGCGTTTTGGTTGCCAACAACAGATACACTTTTTTTCGGTACCTTGATATATTATCGCAACCGAACACCGCCGAACCCTTTTTGATTGCAAAGCCGATATACGTTTCAATTTTACTGTTCAAGCAAGCTCTCCAACTCGTTTATTAGTTCTTCCGCCAATGCAAAGCCGTTGATTTTGGCAAAATTTTTGTTTTTTGCCGCCTTTGCAATGCATTCCTTGCACTTGCAAAGATAAACTCCTCTGCCATTGATTTTACCCGTCAAATCTATCGTCGCATTTTCCGTCAGAACCAACCGAAACAATTGATCTTTCGGCTTCATCCGGCGACAAGCAACGCACATTCTTTCGGGAATTTTCTTTTTTTCGCTCACCTTATTCACCGTCCGTAACACCGGATTCTTCGAACATTCCGCTAGCCATTGCAGAACTGTAGGACTTGACATCGATCTTCCAACCCGTCAAACGAGCTGCCAAACGTGCATTTTGTCCTTCCTTGCCGATAGCCAACGAAAGTTTTTCGTCAGGGACAATCACTTTTGCTTCTTTCTTGTCTTCATCAGCCTGAACAATCAAAACTTTTGCAGGAGAAAGCGCACGAGCAATGTAGTCCAAGATATCGCTGCTCCAAGGAATTATATCGATTTTTTCTCCGCCGATTTCGGATACTATCGCATTGACACGAGCGCCCTTGTTACCCACGCATGCGCCTACCGCATCGATTTCGGGATCGGTAGAATACACTGCAATTTTGGTGCGGAATCCCGCTTCGCGAACGATGCTCTTGATTTGAACGACGTCTGCACGAATTTCCGGAACTTCGTTTTCAAACAAGCGCTTGATAAACACGTAGCTTGCGCGAGACAACACCACTTGCGTTCCACCCACACTGTCGCGAACGCGTTTTACCAACACTTTGATTCTGTCGCCGGCATGGAATTTTTCGCCGGGAATTTGTTCTTGAACACTCAAAATGCCTTCCATTTGATTTTTGCCGATTTCAACAAAAATGGTTCCGTCTTCTTTGACGCGAGTGACAACGCCGACGATCAATTCGCTTTCTCTGTCTGCAAAGGCATTGTACGTGACGTCTTTTTCCGCCTGATGCAAACTGTTGATGATAACCTGACGCGCATTTTGAGCTGCAATTCTTCCGAACGTGCGAGGATCGATCTCCGTCAGAACCTCGTCGCCGATTTTGTAGGATTTTTTGATTTCGCGAGCGTCAACAAGCGAAATTTCGTTTTCGGGCAGCTCAACGTTTTCTACAACGGTTTTGCAAATATATGCACGAATGGTAAATTTTTCAGGGTTGGTTTTTACCACGACTTTGGATGCTTCGCCAAAGTTCTTTTTGCAAGCAATGGCAAGTGCCGTTTCCAAACTTTCCATCACCTTTTCTTTTGCAATACCCTTTTCTTTTTCCAATTCGTCAAGAGCGAGAAAAAACTCTTTACTGGTCATTTTTGTTTCCTCCTAGAATTCAATAATCGGCAAAACCTGCGCCGTTTCTTTTTTTGTGAATGTGATTTTTTTTGTTTCCGTGGCAAGCACGAACGAATCTTTATCGTAAGATTCCAACACGCCGTTAAATGTCTTTTTGCCGTCCAACGGTTTGTACAATTTTACCGTGATTTTTTTGCCCAGGTTGCGTTTGTAGTCCCAATCCAATTTCAACGGTCTGTCCAGCCCCGGAGAAGACACATTCAAGGTGTAGGAACAATCGATGGGGTCCAGTTCGTCCAACGGTTGGTCGATGGCACGATGCAACGCTTCGCAATCGTTAATGGAAACGCCACCCTCTTTATCTATCACGACGGTCAAATTCATTCCGTCGAATTTTTTTTCGTAGAGCACTTCCAAAACATGCAAATCCATCGATTCCGCAATGGGCTGAACCAAAGCCAGCACTTGATCGGCAACTTTACCCATAAAACACTCCTTTCCCAAAAAATTGAGAGTGGAGAAAAACTCCACTCTCACCGTAGCAAAATAATTCAACTAGGCGAAGGAAATGCGGTGAGCGTACAGAAGATTAAGTTACTTGCATACACCACGCATATCCGTGTGTTACTAGTATACCACACTACATTGCCTTTGACAACGATTTTTTGAAATATTCTGATTATATTTTATTATAATATCTATATTTTGGCACAATTTGTGCGCTTACCGACGCAATTGCTACACTGCTCGTTGCACCAAAGCCGACATGCACCGCGCAACGGCGACGGCAAGGTCTTCCGCACTTTCCGTGACGACACAATCCAACTTCAACGCTCTGACGACGTCGGCCAAAACAAAACAGTTGGGTTTCGAATCGCAGTCGCTGGCATCGAACAGCGAAGAAAGCATATCCGCACAAGTAGAAACGGAATTGTCGAACGAATAGCCCAACGGTGCCGCATAGTAGTTAAGCAATTCTAACAGTTGCGGCAAATCGTTGCCTACAAGAACGGCTTTCCCGATGAATTTGTACAAATCACCTATTATCTCCGTCAACGTCGGGCTGGCAGAAATTGCTCGAACCGACGTGTTGGCGGCACGCAGTTGTTGTTCCGTCAACGAAACTTCCGGCGAAACGAAAGTAGCAAACTTTTCTTTCAAATGTCCGTTGGACAAGCGAACCGCACACAGATTGAAGATTTTGTCCTTCGTGACCGAGTAGCCGGTGGTGTTTGCAAACAACACGACACAGTCTTTGCCGCTCAACAACGAAGGTTTTTCTTCCATTTGAGCAAAAGACATTTGCTTGTACTCGAACAGAGGTTCAGGATTGACCAAAACGTAGTACTGCGGAGTTGCACTCACGAATTTAGGCTGTGAGCAAAGCGGTTGAATTTTGCACTTGTTCAAATCGTACCACTGCAATTCCAGACGTTGCGAAAAATCGCTGTACACAACCTTTCCGCGCACCAAAACTTCTTGGCCGTTGTACAAAAACTCGAAAAGTTTCAATTTTTTTTCGTTGCTCAACCGCCTTTTTCGACTGATAGTCATTATTTCCGAATCGGTTTTTCCCTCACTGGTCTGCTTCAAAGTTTCAAAATCTTCTATCTGCAAACGGACGAAAGTCAAACACGGAATTGTGGCACCGGAGTCGTCGGTTAGATTGAATTTGCACAATTTCAGCGACGGATTGTTTTTGACGTCTTTGATTTGCTTGTCGGAGATTCTGCCGCAAACGACGCAATTGTCCGTTGCGGAACGAATATCCGAAATGTACATCGGTTTTGTGGAAATTTCCTTTCCGACACATTTTTGGACATCTGCGACGTTGAAATAGCGTTGAGGCTTCAAAAGTTCCTTGTTGATTGCCAATTGCACCAGTCTTTCCTGCGCGGCAACATCCGCCTCGTGTTGAGCAGCGACGATGACGGAGGAAAAATGTACGCCGTAGGAGGTGTAGGACAAGAAAAACTTCTTCATTTCTTCGAAAAAGTTGGCCGTTTTCATGTTGCGCAACGTTGTTTCCGTAACAGAAAATTCCGCAAAAATATCTTTATCTTGCATTTTGACAGAAACGTTTTCCGCCTTGACGTTGGAAAACAACGGATAACGTTTTCTTATCAAGTCCAACAACAGCATAAGAAAACTTTTTTCGTTAAACCTGTCGTTGACCACACGCACGTCGTAGCGATAACCTTTGGGCAACTGCTCAACAACCGTGCCTTTGATTGCCGACAAAATTTCTGCGGACAAATTCGATGCATCGGGATAGCTCACGGCACAATAAATTTTGCGTGAGTCTTTGTCCACTCGTATATCTCGCACGCGCAGATTTTGCATTTGCGGGAATTTTTCTTTGAGAGCATCTATTATCATGCCAACCTCTATCCTTTGTTGCGATATTCTTCCACAAGACAATCAAATTCTTTCATGAACGCCCGAATGCAGCAACTCTCTTCCACCACGGAAAATTTTTGTCCCTTGCGGAACAAAACAAATTTCCCGTTTGCGCCGGCGATACCTAAATCGGCATCGGAGCATTCTCCCGGACCGTTAACCTCACAACCCATGACGGCTATTTTCAACGGAACGGCAACGTCTTTTGTTTGCAGATAGATTTCATTAGCAATTTTTTCCAAATCGATACTGCAACGACCGCACTGCGGGCAAGACACGAACGTCACACCGTTGCGCAATTCAAGAGCACGCAACAAATTCAATGCCGCATACACCTCTTTTACCGGGTCGGCCGTCAAAGAAACTCGCACCGTATCTCCGATGCCGTCCAAAAGCAAACTGCCGATTCCGACGCAATTTTTCACCAACCCGATATCTTCCGGACCGGCTTCGGTAACACCCAAATGCAACGGATAGTTCAACTGTGCGGCCAATCTGTTCAACGCAACGGTTTCGCGAACGTCGCTACTCTTAACGGACAACACCAAGTCGGTAAAATTTTGTTTTTCGAAGTAGCGCACGTAGTCTTGCAAACTTGAAATAAGCGCAACGCACTTATCTCCATTGTTTTCCGCAAGACTTTGCTTGTTGACGGAACCGCTGTTGACGCCCAAACGGACGATAACGTCGTTTGCCTTTGCACACGCAATCACTTCGTCCAGTTGCTTTGCAGATACGTTGCCGGGGTTGATGCGAATCTTATCCGCGCCCGAATCCATTGCTTGCAAAGCAAGTCGATAGTCGAAATGAATGTCGGCAACAAGCGGAACAGAGGGAAATTGCTTGCGAATCTCTCCGAAGGCAACTGCCGATTGACTGTTGGGAACGGCTATGCGCACTATTTCGCAACCGGCAACCATCAATCGACGTATTTGTTCCGCAGTGGCGTCCACGTCAGTCACGGGCAAATTTGTCATCGACTGTACGGAAACATAGCCGTCACCGAAACTCATTTTTGAATTTTTAACTGTTTTTTTCATAACGTATTCTCTTTTTTTGATTGTGTACCAACCAAAACGTCACAATCGAACATTGACTAGAGTTTCAGCAAGTCCACCAAAACGACAAATGCCAACAATAGTATCAGACCGATTGTGTTTATCCAACCTTCCACCTTGCGATTTATCGGCTTGCCGGCTATCCACTCTATCAGAACAAAAATCATTCGACAACCGTCCAATGCCGGCACGGGCAACAAGTTGAACACCGCCAAGTTCACCGAAATGAGCACAAACAGTGCCAGTACGCTGGAAAAACCATAGGACACCACTTGACTGGTCATGATGATTGTGGTGACCGGGCCGCCGACTTGATCCACACCGACAATACCCGTCAACAAACCGCCAAGCGTGCGAAGCACCAACATGGCAACCTCCGCGCAATACCCGAACACTCTTCCGAAAGCAACGCCGAACCCTTTGTTTTGAACAAAGTTGTAGTTTTGGTAAGCAACGGACATTCCTATTCCGGTGTAGGCTGTTTCCGAAACGGTGACAGAACTCAAAACGTCCTTTCCGACTTCGTAGACATACTCGTTTTCGCTCACGAGAACTGTAAGTTGCAAAACATCGTCACCCTCGGCAACGTAACGCGCAAAGTCATTTTTTTGACTTACCATTTTTCCGTCCACCTTGTAGATCATGTCCCCTACGGACAATTCGCGGCCGTCGGCGACGTACTGCTTCGAAATGCTTTGAACCGTCACGGAATAGTAAGATTCACGCGTGAGACCGCTGTACGTCACTTCTTCGCCGTTTGGTTTCAAAACGGTGATTGTCATTTCGTCGTCCATATAGCGGCCGATATCGTCCAAAACAAACACTGTTTTTCCGTTGATTTTGTAAATTACGTCACCGGACTGCAACAACTGATTTTGAGCCGGGGCATAGTCGTACACCTTTTTAACCACGGCAACCGTTTCGCCGTAGGCAGAAAACAGTATCACGCAAATTATTATCGCAGAAACGAAGTTGAACAGTGCCCCGGAAACCAACACGATAAGTCTTTTCCACGGCTTTTGAGCGTTGAAGGATTCAGGCGACGTGCCCTCCTCGTTTTCCTCTTCGAAGGCGCAAAAACCGCCCAAAGGCAACAGACGCAAAGATACGACTTCGCCGTTCTTTCTTTTTTTAGACAAAATTTTGGGACCCATGCCCACGGAAAACTCGTTGATTTTGAATTTTAGCAGTTTTCCGGCCGTATAGTGCCCCGTTTCGTGTATCAGCACCATTATCATCAAAATGACGAAGGCAAGCAAAACGCTTCCGGCGGATTTCAACGCAGTGCCGAAAGAACACATCAATCCAAACATATTTCACCATTAACCAATTTCAAAGTATAGTTTCTTGCGATTTTATCCCACCGCACAATGTTTTCCACCGTGACGGGAACGTCTGCAAGCACGCACGCAAAGTTTTCAACGGTGTGCATGATCATGGGATAAAAATCATCGAAATGTATTTTCCCTTCCAAAAAGCCCTCGACACACACGTCGTTTGCGGCATTCATAACCGTTGTGCAAATCGGCGGATAGTTTTGTATTTCGTAACCCAATCTAGCACACGGAAAACGCTGAAAATCGCATTTCTCGAAAGTGAGCGTCAGCAAATCTTCAAAATTCGTTCTGGGAATGATTTCGCTACCACAACCCAACGCAGTTTGTATGGGCAAGCGCATGTCGGGACACGCCATTTGAGCAATGACGCTGCCGTCCGTCCACTCCACCATGGAATGAACAATGCTTTGCGGGTGAACGACTATTTGAATTTTATCCACGGGAACATCGAACAACCAATGTGCCTCGATAACTTCCAAGGCTTTGTTCATCATAGTTGCGCTATCGATTGTGATTTTGGCCCCCATGTTCCAATTGGGATGTTGCAACGCTTCTTCTGCCGAAACGGCATGCAGATAGCGTTTTTCTTTGAGAAACGGGCCCCCGCTTGCCGTAAGCAATATTTTTAAAAGTGACTTCTCGTCACGGCCGAGCAAACATTGAGCAATTGCACAATGCTCGCTGTCCACCGGGATAAGTTTGGCCTTTCCGACGCGCGACGTCACCAATTCGCCGGCACAAACAAGCGTTTCTTTGTTGGCCAACGCAACGTCGATGCCGTTGTCCAAACAATACAACACACATTGCAAAGCAGTTATGCCTTTTGTTGCCACAACGGCAACGTCACAGCCTTCGACTGCACGAATAAGACACTTTTCGCCCTCTTCGGAAATAAGCGCAGAATACTGCGGATTGAATTCCGAACACTGCTCGGCAAGTTTTTTTGCATTGGAAAACGCGACGAGTGAAAAAACTTTCAACTCGTCGGAATGTTTACGTATTACGTCCAAAGTTTGCGTACCGATAGAGCCGGTACTACCCAAAACGGCTATTTTTTTCATAATTAAAGCACGAACATAAAGACAAATGCAACGAAAACGGCATTGAGCATTATTCCGTCGAATCTATCCATAATACCGCCGTGTTCCCCCAAAATTCTGCTGTAATCTTTTATGCCGCAGTATCGTTTGATAAGGCTTGCAAGCAAATCGCCTATTTGCGTCATGACGGATCCCACAACGCCGATGAGGACGTAGATGACAATCACCGTTACGGTAGAAAGTTCCAGCCCCGCAAACGTCAACCCGAATTGAGGCCCGAAAAGCTTTAACCAGTCGAACAAGACAAACACAATGAATGCGCCGAAAGCACCACCGAACAATCCGCCGATTGCACCTTCCACCGTCTTTTTGGGGCTGATTTCTTCGCAAAGTTTACGTTTGCCGAACAATCCGCCCACAAAGTAGGCAAAAATATCCGTGAACGACGAAACGCAGAAAACAAACGCCAACGAAATTGCGTTGTATGGCAACAATTGCGTGCTTTGACGTTCTCCTAACACGTGCCAAATGTCCGTTTCCAGATATTGCAACATTTCCGCATTGGTGATTGGGAAAGTTGCCGCACAACGGTTGAGATACAACAGAGCAGACATAAACAGTCCGGGGTACACCAACATGAAGGCGATGTATATAAGGCTGTCGGGGCGATTTTTGAAAAGCGCCGTTACTGTTGCACAAACAAACACAAGCAACGTTAAAAACACAACACCGATAAAGCCGAACAAGCCGTAACACAAGCCGACACCGAATGCATAAAGCCACAAAAGCCAGCTGAAACAATCGGGAATTTTTTCTCGGCCTATGGCGCGACGCATTTCCACAACGGAAAGCATTATCAGAACGGAAATAATGATCGAGTTTATTGCACGACCGCTTATCACTTTTGAGTCGTTGGGATTGTTTTGATAGTTGGGCAAGAAAATGTCCAAAATAACCATTCCAATCATCACTGCGAACACACCGATACCAACCAGCGTTCGATTGATGAGGGATTTTTTGTTTAGCATTTTATCCTCCGAAAAACGGAATTTTACTTTTCCTCGGTAACTGCGCCGAAATTGCGCGTTCTGTGAGCAAAATCTTCCAAAATGGAAGTATATTCCTCGTTGCTGAAATCAGGCCAAAGCGTCTCGGTGAAAAACAACTCGGAATAGGCACTTTGGAACAACAAAAAGTTGGAAAGACGCTTACAGCCGCCCGTGCGAATGATAACATCCGGATCGGGCAAAAAGCCATTGTACATGCGTTCGGCAAGGTTTTCTTCCGTTACGTCAACGCCGTCTTCCACAAGACGCTTCACCGCACTTACAACTTCCGTTCTTCCACCATAGTTTATGCAAAGATTGACGCACATACCGTCGAACGTGCGTGTTTTTTGCTGAATTTCCTCCATTTTTTTGACAAGGCTATTCGGCAACCCGACTTTTTCGCCGGAAATAACCACACGAATACGCTTTTCGCAAAACTTTGCAAACTTGTTCAGGTACTTTTCTGCAAGCGAAAACAGCGAATTGATCTCTGTTTTGGGACGGCGCCAGTTTTCGGTAGAAAACACGTACAAACTGACGAATTTTATGCCGTTTTGCAAAGAAAATTCAAGAATGCGTTCTGCAACGTTAAGCCCTTCTTTGTGACCTTCCACGCGAGGCAAACCGCGCTTTTTAGCCCAACGCCCGTTTCCGTCCATGATTATTGCAACGTGATTGATAGAATTCATCAAACTTCAAATTTGTAACGGCAGACTACCAGTGTGAGCATTTTTTCGTCGGAACGTACAGCCGTCACTATCTCCTTGTCAAATTCTGTTTGTCTTCTGTCCGTATAATAAACAAACTTGAAGTTTGTTATACCCGTTTTTTCCAATTCGGAAACGGCTTGGCAAACTTCAAGTCCGATAAGGTCGTTTGTATTCAACATAAATTACACTGACATGATGTCAACTTCTTTTTCCTTGGAAAGTTTATCCATCGTTTCGATGCGTTTTGCAAGCAACTTGTCAATTTCCTTTTCGTAGTCGGAAATCAAGTCTTCCGAAACGGTTTTTGCGTTCTTTTCCTTTTTGAGACCTTCCAAAGCGTCGCGACGTGCGTTACGCAACACAACTTTTGTGTCTTCTGCAAGTTTTTTGACTTGCTTCACAAGATCTCTGCGGCGTTCTTCCGTCAACACTGGGAACGTCAAACGAATGACCGTGCCGTCGTTTTGCGGCGTCACGCCGATATTTGCAGCCAAAATGGCCTTTTCAACCAACTTCAATGCAGATTTATCCCACAAAGAAATCACAAGACAACGCGGTTCCGGAATGGAGATGTTGCCCATTTGGTTGATAGGAGTCATTGCTCCGTAGTAGTCCACTTTGATGCCTTCCACCAATTTGGGATTTGCACGACCGGCACGCATAAGGTTATATTCGCCCTTTGTGTAGTCCAATGCTTTTTCACAGTCCATTTCAAAAGTCAAAAAGATTTCTTCTATTTGAGGATTAGCGTAGTTCATAAATTACTCCTTTTGTTGCATTTCGCCCGTGGCGATTGTTATTTTTAATCACGATAGGTATTCTACAACATTTTAACAAAAAATTCAATACGAATTTTAAATTAACTGCAATTACTTGATGACGGTACCCAATTTTTCACCGTTCAATATGCGCAACAGGCCGTCTTTTTCGTCCTTGCCGAAGCATACGGCGGAAATGCCGTATTCGCGGCACATTGCAGAGGCCGTCAAATCCAATGCTTTGAGATTTTGGGCAATCACTTCGTCGAAAGATATTTCGTCGAAACGTTTGGCCGACGGATTCAACTTCGGATCGCTGTCGTAGATGCCGTCCACCGCTTTTGCAAGGAAAACGGCTTCGGCATTCATCTCGCAAGCACGCAAAACAACCGCAGTATCCGTCGTGAAAAACGGCGAACCCGTGCCGCCGCCGAACACTGCCACACCGCCGTCTTCCAACAGCTGACGTGCACTTTCTACGTCGTAGGAGGCAACTTTATCCACCGTCACGGCTGAAAACGTTTTGCTTTGCACTCCGCAATTTTTCAAGGCATCGCAAAGCGCCAAAGCATTCATAACAGTTGCAAGCATTCCGATTTTATCTGCCGTCACTCTGTCCATGTTACCGCTGCGTCCGCGCCAAAAATTACCGCCGCCGACAACAACACCCACTTGCACACCCAGTTCCGTCACGGCCTTTATTTCGGCAGCAACTCTTTTGCACGATTCGACATCGATTCCCTTGCCACAAGCATCAGCCAACGCTTCACCGCTGACTTTCAACAAAATGCGTTTGTATTTTGCCATAACAACCTCTTTTTGAAAAGGGGAACAACGAAACATTGTTCCCCAAATTTTAAACTATTTAACGGCATTAAGTTGTGCTGCGATTTCTTCTGCGAAATTGTCAACACGCTTTTCGATGCCTTCGCCCATTTCATAACGAACGAACTTGTCTACGCTGATTGTGCAGCCGACTTTCTTTTCGACGTCTGCAATCACTTGCTTCACGCTGAAAGCGGAATCACGCACATATTCTTGTTCCAACAAGCAAACTTCTTTGTAGTACTTGTGAATGCGGCCTTCCACCATCTTTGCAATGACTGCATCGGGTTTGCCTTCGTTCTTTGCTTGTGCAGTGAGAATTTCTCTTTCGGAATCCAATTGGCTTGCGTCAACATCGGAAACGGAAATAACTTGTGGTTTGCTTGCTGCAATTTGCATGCAAACGTTTTGAGCAAGTTCCAAAACGTCGTCGTTGACGTTGTTGCAAGAAATTTGGCACAACACGCCGATGCTGCCGCCCATGTGAATGTAGCTTGCAATCAAACCGTCGTTGTTTTGAACGTACTTAACAAATCTGCGGAAAGAAATTTTTTCGCCGATGGAAGCCGTTGCTTCTGCAATCAGAACATTCAAAGTCTTGGAAGGATCTGCATAGTAGTTTTCTGCCAAAACTTCTTCAACTGTGGTTGCGTTGGATTGCAACAAATGATTTGCAATGTTTGCAATCAAAGCAATGAATTGATCGCTACGAGCCACGAAGTCTGTTTCGCAGTTGATTTCAACGATAACTGCGGACTTTTTGTCTGCTGCGACAACGCATTTTACAAGGCCTTCTGCTGCAACGCGGCTAGCCTTTTTGGCAGCGCTTGCCATTCCCTTTTCACGAAGGTACTTAACTGCTTCTTCGAAGTTACCGTTGGTTTCAACGAGTGCTTTTTTGCAGTCCATCATGCCTACGCCGGTTTGTTCACGCAATTTCATTACGTCTTGACTTGTGAAATTAGCCATTGTTCGTTTCCTCACTGATAGTATTTTCTTCTTGAGCGGGAGCTTCTTCGTCTACGGGAGCCGTCATAACAACGCCTTCTTTTGCTTCGATAACAGCACCGCTGATGATGGATGCGATAACTTTGATTGCGCCGATAGCGTCGTCGTTTGCAGGAATAACAACGTCTGCTTGGTCGGGGTCACAGTTGGTGTCCACGATTGCGACGATAGGAATGTTCAAAGCGTGAGCTTCTGCAACGGCAATTGCTTCCTTTTTGGGGTCTACGATGAAAATGCAACCGGGCATTCCCTTCATGTCTTTGATTCCGCCAAGGTTAGCTTGCAACTTGTCGCGTTCTTCCAACATCTTTGCAACTTCTTTCTTGGGCAAAACTTCAAGTTCGCCGAGTTTTTCCATTTGATTGATTTTGTTCAATCTGTCAATACGGGATTTGATTGTTTTGTAGTTAGTAAGCGTGCCGCCCAACCAACGGTTGTTGATGTAGAACATTCCGCAACGTTCTGCTTCCGTCTTGATAGCGTCTTGAGCTTGCTTTTTAGTTCCCACGAACAAAACAGGTTTGCCTTCTGCTGCGATATCGCGAACGAATTTGTAAGCGATTTCTGCTTGAGCGACCGTTTGTTGAAGGTCGATGATGTGGATATCATTGCGTTCAGCATAGATATACTTCTTCATTTTGGGGTTCCATCTTCTGGTTTGGTGACCAAAGTGCACGCCTGCTTCCAGAAGTTGTTTCATTGATACAACTGCCATTTTCTTTTTTCTCCTTTTTTTATCGTTTTTAACCTCTTCGTGCCGTCAAACTCCGCACGCAACTCGGCGGCAAACCGAGCACAACGAACGAATATTGCACGAATGCGAATTAAACCTGATAAATTATATCACAACGTTGTCTGTTTTGCAACAAAAGACAACTAGATTTTTTGTAGAAAATATCGAAAAAAAATTGCCCTCGAAAACATCGAGAGCAACCTTTTGCACGTTTTGTCACGTTGCCGATCGTCGAAAACGTTGCAGCGTTTTAGCAGCCGAAACGGAGGCACCCCAAAACAACAAAATCCGCCTCAAAGAGACGGATTTCGCTTTTCTACGAGTTGTTATTCGTGGTGACAGCAGTCGCAATGTTCGTCATCGCAATCGCAATCGCCTTCGCATGCATCTTCAGATGCAACCAACAACAGTTTTTCGTACAACACGTCGTACAAATCGTCATCGACGGGATCCAACGTGTCGAAAAACTCGCCGTTTTCTTCAACGGTATCCACGGAGAAAATTTCCACGACGTCGTCGCCGTCTACCGCTTGCAAAAAGACATACTCTTTCCCCTCGTGTTCCATGTTGTACACGTAGTGGAACGCAACGTCATTGCCGTCGCTGTCTTGCAAGACCACCAATTCGTCTTCGCAACCGCAGTCGCATTCTTCGTGTCCGCAATCGCAATCGTGCACGTGTTCGTGTTCGCAGTCACAGCCGTGACCTTTCTTTTCTGCCATAATGTCCTCCCAAAAATTTGTTTTACAATTCAGCGGCTTCAATGCTTGCTATCCAAATAGTTTTGCAGGATGATTGTTGCCGCAACTTTGTCTATCACTTTTTTTCTGTTTTCCCTTCGAACGTTGCCCTCGATAAGCACACGTTCCGCAGACAACGTGGTGAACCGTTCGTCCATAAATTTGACTGGAACGTCGGTTTGACGTTGCAACTGTTCGATGAACGCACGCGTTTTGGTCGTCTGTTCGTTTTCCTGACCGTTAAGCCCCAAAGGCAGGCCGGAAACAAACAATTCCACTTGGTGCGCTTTTGCCAAATCGGCAATATATTGTGCATCGCGCTCCGCGTCACCGCGCCGAGTGTACGTTTCCAAAGGATTGGCAATGATGCCCATCAAATCGGAAACTGCAATTCCTATACGGACGTCGCCGACGTCCAATGCCATTATTCTTCCCATAATGTAACCATTGTACCATACTTACGAAAATTTTAACAGTATTTTTCAAAAATTAGACAAGATATTTTATTGAACAGGCACAAAAAGTTCAGGGCACGCCCTTGTTTGCATGCCCTGAAACCTATTTTGTGAAGTTTTTCACTTTTTTCTTGCTTTTGGACAACATCTGTTTGACGGCAGGTATTTCCGAAACGGCCAGCCCCACCGCTGTGCCCAAAGCAATGCCGAAAAGCAATTTTTTCATAACTCCTCCTGTGAACAATCCTATTTTTAGTGTTGTTCACAAGATAAAAATTATGCACCCGACGAAAACCGACCTTTCAACAACGGAAATTACACGTATTCAACCGTTTTGTCCGCTTGTTTGTTTTGTTGTTTTGCGCGATAATCTTCAATAGCTTTTTTGATAGCTTCTTCCGCCAAAACAGAACAGTGAATCTTTTGAGGAGGCAAACCTTCCAATTCTTCCACGACACGTGCGTTTGTAAGTTTCAACGCCTCGTCCACTGTCATTCCGATAACCATTTGCGTGGCCGTGCTGCTTGTGGCAATTGCCGCAGCGCATCCAAACGTTTGAAATTTGGCGTCGACAATCACGTCGTTTTCAATTTTGAGGGTGATTTTCATGATGTCGCCGCACGTAGCGTTGCCCACCATACCTTCACCGTCGGCATTTTCTATCACTCCCACATTTTGAGGGTGTGCAAAAGCATCCAAAACTTTTTGATTATACATTGTGAATTCCTCCATCTTTCATGTTAAACAAAGGCGACATTGCGCGCAATTTGGAAATCGTGTCTTTAAGTGCCTCGACGGTGTAGTCCGCCTCCTCCAACGTGTTGTGTTTTCCGAAAGAGAAACGAATCGAACCGTGAGAAATCTCGATAGGAACGCCCATGGCCAGCAAAACGTGCGACGGATCCAAACTGCCGGAACTGCAAGCAGATCCGCTGGACACTGCCACACCGTGAAAGTCCATAAGCATCAAAATGCCCTCTCCTTCCACAAATTCGAAACTGAAGTTGGCCACCGACGGCACGCGATGATCTACATTGCCGTTGAAACGCACGTAGGGAATTTCCGCCAAAACACGTTGAACAAAATGATCCCTCAATCGAGCAATATGCGCATTGTTTTGTTCCATTTCGGCAGTGGCAATTTCCAGGGCCTTTGCCATGCCCACCACCGCGGGAGTGTTTGTTGTTCCTCCGCGTTGCGAACGTTCTTGGCCGCCGCCACAAATAAGTTTATCCAATTTTACGCCGTTGCGAACATACAACGCTCCGACGCCTTTGGGACCGTAGAACTTGTGTCCGGACATTGTCATGATGTCCAAGCCCAATTCCTTGACGTCGATTTTGAGATAGGGCATCGCCTGAACACAGTCGGAATGGAACAGCGCACCGTGTGCGTGTGCAACCGCCGCCAATTCTTTTATCGGCTGAATGGTGCCCACTTCGTTGTTTGCGTACATAACGGATACCAAAACAGTTTGATCGGTTATGGCTTTTTCCAAGTCTTCAACGTGAACAAGCCCGGTTTTATCCACGGGCAACTTTGTCACCACAAAACCTTCCTTTTCCAACCATTGTGCAGAATTCAAAATTGCGTGATGCTCTATTGCCGAAATGATGACGTGGTTGCCTTTGCTTTTGCGTGCCAATGCGGCGCCCTTCAACGCCCAGTTGTCCGCTTCCGTTCCGCTACCCGTAAAATACAATTCGTTGGGCGCACAGTTGATTATTTTTGCAATTGTTTCGCGAGCATCGGCCACCGCCTTTGCCGTTTCACGTCCGCAAGCATGCTGACTGTCTGCATTGCCGAATTCTTGCGTGAAATAGGGCAACATTGCCTGCACAACCCTTTCGTCGCAAGGAGTTGTTGCGGCATGATCTAAATAAACTTTCATAAATTATCCTCCGAAAGTTGCAACAAAGAAACCGTGTCCAGATAAACGTTGATGTGTTCGTAAAGCTTTGCCCACAAATTGCGTGAAACACAATTGCATTTTGCCGAACAGTTTTTGTGAAGACAATCGACAATTTCCAAGTTGTCTTCCACCGCACGCAACACTTGTCCCACCGTGATTTTTTCCGGGCCGTCCGCCAACTTGTAGCCCCCGCCGGCACCACGCGTGGCAACAACGATATTGTCCTTTTTCATCAAAGCCAAAATTTGCTCCAAGTACTTTTCCGTGACACCTGTTTTTTGTGCAAGCACACTGACGGGGACAACATCTGTTACATTATAGTTTTTGGCAAGTTCCACGGCAGCATAAACACCGTATCTTGCTTTTGAAGACAATTTCATAGACACAATTCCTACCAAATTACTGGGATTATTATAATACCTATTGTGCACACAGTCAAATGTTTTTAGGCACTATCTCGCACATTTTTTAGAAACATCTGTTTTCGATTGAAAAAACTTGAATTTGAGCAGAAAAACGTTGACTTTTGACGTTTCGATAAAGGCAATGTCGACAAACAATTTTTAGTCGAAGGCACTGACAGGCAGAACTAAAACAGCAGCCCAAAAGTTCCTCGTTGAAAAATCCGACCGTCACACTTTGGCCCGAAAACCGCCTTTTTCGTTAGTGACACGCAAAAAAAACTGTTGTGTTGAGCGTTGCGGCATCAAAAAAGCACGACAAACCCGTGCGCCGTCGGGCACACGAGTGTCGTGCTTTTTATTTTTGCAATTTTACAGCTGTTTTTCGATGGCTTCCGTCAGCTCTTCCTCATCGCACAAGCCGATGATTCTGTCCACCAGTTGACCGTCTTTGAAAATGCAAACGTTGGGAATGGAAGAAACTTGAAAACGCTTTGCCAGTTCCATTGCGCTGTCAACGTCCACTTTGCCGAACTTTGCGGCAGTAAGTTTTGCCGACACGTCTTCGAAAATGGGGGCAAGCATTCTGCAAGGACCGCACCAAGTTGCCCAAAAATCTACAACGGTAACACCTTCACGGATAAATTCGTCAAAATTATTTGCAATATCGGGTAGATTACTCATTTTTTTCTCCTTTTTTACTGTTAATTTGCGCCGATTGCACAATTTCCAACATTGTGGGAGATTGTGCCCATTTGTGATTCTTTAATTTGTCCACCAAAACGACGATGCTGAAACCAACGGCCATGCCGCCCAAAAACAGCAAGGCGCATATCCATTCTTTCAATTCCAAACAAACGCCCAACACCAACATCAGCAATGCGGGAATTATTGGCAAAACGTAGGCAACGAAGGCCAAACTTGCCGAGTTGCCTTCGGGAATTTCCACGGATACCACGTCGCCGACAACGGCATTTTGTGTGTTTTCCACCAAAAAATCGACGTGTTTTTGACTTTCCGTCATTCCGCACTTTCCGCAAGAGGCGCATGCGGAGTTTCGGCCTATTCTTACCGATGCAAAGTTGCCCTTGCATTCAACAACCGTGCCGTTTTCCGTCATACTCATCACAACACGTACTTTTTGAGATTGCGAGATTCGGTGCGGAAGTTATTCAAAACATATTCGCGATCGATAACGACTGTTTTCTTTTCGCCCTCTTCGGAAATATCGTAGGAAATATCTTCCACGATGTGTTCCATGATGCCTTGCAATCTGCGAGCACCGATATCTTCCAAAGTATTGTTTTGGTCGTAGGCAACGTTGGCAATTTCGCGCAGTCCGTCCTCGGTGAACTGCAAATCGATGCCGTCCACTGCCAAAAGCTTTTGATATTGTTGTGTGATTGCATTGGCGGGAACGGTCAAAATTTGCACAAAATCGTCCGCCGACAAACTATCCAATTCAACCAACACGGGGAAACGTCCTTGCAATTCCGGAATAAGATCCGAAACCTTGCTGACATGGAACGCGCCGCTGGCTATGAACAAAATGTAGTCCGTTTTGATGTTGCCGTACTTGGTGGAAACAGTGCAACCTTCAACTATCGGCAAAATGTCGCGTTGAACACCTTCACGAGAAACGTCCGGACCGTTGCGAGATGCTCCCCCTGCGATTTTGTCCATTTCGTCGATAAAAATCACACCGTCGTTTTCCGCACGGCGCAATGCTTCACTTTCGACACTATCCAAATCGATAAGTTTCTCGCTTTCCTCGGAGCACTTCAATTTTAACGCTTCTTCAACGGTGACTGTGCGTTTTTTGTATTTTTTGGGCATTATATCCCCAAAAATACTGCCGATGTTGATTTCTCCGCCGCCACCGGCTTGCAATTCGATAGGTTTGGGAATATCTGCAACTTGAATTTCAACCTGCATTTGATCGAGATTGTGCTTAGAAATTTCATCCATAAGTGCAACCTTGGTGATGCCTTCGGGCAAATCTTTTGATTGTTTGAGCATCAAATCCGCAACGTGTTCGACGGCAATTTCAAATGCGCGCGCCTCAACTTCCTTGTAGCGTTCGTCCTTGACAAGGCGAATGGAAACTTCCACAAGGTCGCGCACCATGCTCTCAACGTCTCTGCCCACGTAGCCGACTTCGGTGTACTTGGTGGCTTCAACTTTCAAAAACGGAGCTTTGACTATCTTTGCCAAACGACGTGCGATTTCCGTTTTTCCCACGCCGGTCGGGCCTTTCATGATGATGTTTTTTGGGGTTATTTCTTCCCTGTCTTGCGTGGAAAGACGACTTCTGCGATATCTGTTACGCAATGCTATTGCAACGGCTTTTTTTGCCTGAAACTGACCGACGATATATCTGTCCAACTCCGCAACAATTTGTTTGGGTGTCATGTTAAGCCTCCTCTACCGTTATGTGTCCGTTGGTGAACACACAAATTTCACTGGCAATTTCCAACGCTTTTTTGGCAATTTCGGCAGCAGAAAGATCGGTGTTGCGATACAACGCTTTTGCCGCAGCCAAAGCATAGTTGCCACCGCTGCCTATTGCACAAACTCCGTCGTCCGGTTCGATCACGTCGCCTGCTCCGGAAAGCAAAAACACGTTTTCTTTGTCGGCAACGATCATCATCGCTTCCAATTTGCGCATCACATTGTCTCTGCGCCAAAGTTGTGCCACCTCAACGGCGGAACGCAGCAAGTTGCCACTGAATTTTTGCAACATTTCTTCGAATTTTTCCGAAAGCGTGAATGCATCGGCAACACTTCCGGCAAAACCTGTCACCACACTTCCGTTATAGATGCGGCGCACCTTGACGGCATTGCCTTTCATGATGACGTTTTGTCCCTGCGTCACTTGTCCGTCTCCGGCAACGGCAATTTGTCCGTTGCGACGAACGGCGCATATAGTTGTTCCCTTTATGGAATCGGCAAATACTTCCGACATGGTTTATTCCTCCTGATAAGTAGTTACTATTTCTTTCATTTTTGCAATGGCTCTTTCGGCGTAGGCTTGTTTACGTTCGTGCTTTTTCACGTAAGTGTCCAACGGAGCCAAAATTCCGAAATTGCTGTTCATCGGCGAATAGTCGCCGAATTCAACGGAAACGTGTTCGCACAAAGCACCCGTTATGGTTTGCGACGTGAAATCCACAAAGGGCAAGCCTTTCATCATTCTGTAGGCTTGTACGCCTGCAACCAGGCCGGAAACGGCCGATTCCACGTACCCCTCCACTCCGGTCAATTGCCCTGCAAAAAACAATTTCGGGTTGGTTTTAAGTTGAAATGCAGAATTCAAAAATTTGGGAGCATTGATAAACGTGTTGCGATGCATAACTCCGTATCGCACGAATTCGGCATTTTTAAGCGCCGGAATAAGCGAAAACACGCGTTTTTGCTCGCCGAATTTCAAATTTGTTTGAAATCCCACCAAGTTGTACAAACTTCCGACACTGTTTTCCTTTCGCAATTGCAACACGGCATACGGGCGTTCGGTTTTTCTCGAATCGAACAACCCAACCGGCTTCAACGGCCCGAAACGCATAGTATCCGCACCGCGCTTTGCCATCACCTCAATAGGCATGCAACCTTCGAAAACGTTGTTTTCAAAATCTTTCAATTCCACCGTTTCGGCGGAAACAAGTTGCTTGTAGAATTCTTCGTACTCTTCCCTGTTCATGGGACAATTCAAGTAGTCCGCAGTGCCCTTGCCGTAGCGGCTGGCCTCGAATGCGCTGTCGTAGTCGATGCTTTCAGCGGTGACTATCGGAGCAACGGCATCGAAAAAGTACAAAAAGTCTTTGCCGAAAACGTTTTGAAATGCAGGAATAAGTGTTTCATCCGTAAGCGGACCGGTTGCGACGATCACGCAGTCGTAGTCGTCGGTGTTCAAGTTGTCGGTTATTTCCGCAACGCGGTGAAAATTGGGAAAAGACTGCAATTCCCGCGTCATCGCCTCGGAAAAAGCATACCTGTCCACGGCCAAAGCATTACCGGCAGGAACAGCCGTTTGCTGTGCAACACGCACGGTCAAGCTGTCCCACAAACGCATTTCCTCTTTCAAGACACCGCTACTTGTGGAAAGATCGTTGCTTTTGAGCGAATTGGAACACACAACTTCGCACAATGTGTCCAGATGATGGGCCGGAGACTTTTTCAGAGGTTTCATTTCAGCAAGTGTCACGTCGACACCGCGTTTCAGCAATTGATAGCACGCTTCGCATCCCGCAAAGCCGCCGCCGATCACTTTTACTTTCACTTTTGTTCTCCCGTGTAGTTACAATCTTTGTTGGAACAACGTATAACCGTTTTTCCGCGTGATTCCTTTTGCACAAGATGAGCGCCGCAGTTGGGACAAAGTTTTCCCGTGGGAATATCCCAGCTGACAAAATCACAATCGGGGTAGCCGGTGCAGCCGTAGAACACCGTGCCCTTTTTAGACACGCGCTTGACTACATCCTTGCCGCATTTGGGGCATTTGGCAACAATTTCCGTCAATGCCTTTGTGTTTTTGCATTGAGGATAGTTGGAACAGGCCAAATACTTGCCGTAACGCCCAACACGCTCCAACATCTTACCTCCGCACAACGGACAAATCACATCCGTTTCCTTTGGAGGCACTTTTTCTTTCAAACTGCGCATATTGGAACATTTTGGATAGTTGGAACAGGCCAAATACTTGCCGTAGCGACCGGTTTTGATAACCATCGGCGAACCGCATTTTTCACACACGATGTCAGACGGTTCGTCTTGCAAAGAAATCTTTTCTCCGTGCATTGCCACGTCAACTTTTTTGAGTAGCGGCTTGTAGAACCCGTCCACCACCTTGTACCACGGTTCGTTGTTTTCCTCGATGGCATCCAATCTGGATTCCATATCTGCGGTGAAATCGACGTCTACCACTTCGCTGAAATACTGTTCCAAGTACTCCGTCACCTGAATGCCCAAATTGCTGGGAACAAGCGCTTTCTTTTCCACAGTGAGATATTCGCGCTTATACAGCGTCTGCATTATGGACGCATAAGTGCTGGGACGACCTATTCCGCGTTCTTCCATGGCTTTGATAAGGCTTGCTTCTGTAAACCTTGCCGGCGGTTTTGTGAAACGTTGTTCCGAATCGATTTTGATCTTGTTCAAAACGTCGCCAGTTTCCAAAGGGGGCAACAAGGCGTTCATACCCTCTTCTGTCTCCTTGGTTCCCTTCGTTTCGCCATAGATAGCCAAAAAGCCGTCGAAAAGTTGAGTTTTGCCTGTGACGCTCAACCCGTAGTTTCCGCATTGAACGTTTACGTTGACACTGTCGTACAAAGCTTTTTCCGCCTGGCTTGCCAAAAAGCGTTCGTAAATAAGCTTATACAGCGCATATTGATTTTTGTTGACTTTGTCTTTGATAAATTCCGGCGTGACGTCCAAGTTGATGGGACGAATGGCTTCGTGTGCATCTTGTGCCTGTTTTTTCGTGGCATAGAAATTGGGCTTGGCGGGAACATATTTGTCTCCGTAAACTTCGGCAATACGTTTTCTTGCGGCAGCAACGGCATCCGTCGACACACGCACCGAATCGGTACGGATGTAGGTGACCAATGCAACGTGTCCCATGCCGGCAATATCAAAACCTTCGTACAATTGCTGTGCAACGGACATTGTCATTGCACTGGAAAGACGCAGCTTGTTGACGGCATCTTGTTGCAACGTGCTTGTTGTGAACGGCGGTTGAGGTGCACGCTTTGTGACAGATTTTTTGACGTCACCCACTACAAACGGTTGCGAATTTAACGTTTGCAGTGCTTCGTCGCACTCTTGCTTGTTTTTGATTTTAACTTTCTTTCCGTTCTTTTCCGCAAGAACGGCTTTGAACTGCGGTTTTTTGCCGCTTTTTTCCAACAAGGCCGAAACGGACCAAAATTCTTCCGGCTTGAAATCGCGAATTTCCTTTTCCCTGTCCACAACTATGCGAAGTGCTGCCGATTGCACACGCCCCGCAGAAAGTTTGTTACGAATTTTCTTGCACAACACAGGGGAAAGAGTGTAGCCCACAAGCCTGTCCAAAACACGACGTGCCTGTTGCGCTTCCACCAAACCGACATTGACGTACTTGGGATTTTTGATGGCTTCGTTCACCGCTTTTTGAGAAATTTCGTTGAACATTATGCGGTTTTTCTCGTCGGGGTTCAATCCCAACGCACACTGCAAATGGTAAGAAATGGCTTCCCCTTCACGGTCCGGGTCGGTTGCCAAATAAACGCATTCCGCACGTTTCACTTCACTGCGCAAGCGTTCGATAGTTTGCGTTTGTTCCGGTTTGCGTGCGGCAAGATCCGGTTGGTAGTTATTGTTAAAGTCGATTCCCATCGTCTTTTCGGGCAAATCCCAAATGTGACCTTTGGACGCATCCACTTTGTAGTCGTTACCCAGATATTTTCCGATAGTTTTAGCCTTTGCAGGCGATTCGACTATTACAAGTTTCATCTAGTTCCTCCATAAACTGCGGTACGAATTTCCCGGCAGTCTTGCAATTATACTCTTTATTTCCAGATTTGCCAACAAAAAATTCAAGTCTGCCGGACGCATTTTTGTTTTTTCGACCAGTTTGTCGAAAGAAAGCTGTCCTTCGGCAAGAGCATCCACCACCTGCTGCTCTTCAAAATTCAACTGATAGGACACTTGCTCGTGCGCCACGTCTTCCAAGCCGTAGTAAGACAAAATATCTCTCGGTGTCGTGACACAAGCCGATTGCATTGTTTTGATAAGGTTGTTGTTTCCGGAAAAACCCGCGTCGTAGATTTCACCCGGGACGGCAAAAACGTCTCGTCCCTGATCCAAAGCACACTCAACCGTGCCGGCAGTGCCGCTTTTAAGCGGCGATTGACACACCAACACTCCGTCTGACAACCCGGAAACAATTCTGTTTCTGTGCGGAAAACGATAGGGTTTTGCCGTAGCATCGATGCCGTATTCGGAAACGAGCAAACCGTCGTTTGCGACAATTCTATCGGCCAAATGCTGATTGGCTGCAGGATAAACGCTGATCAGACTTCCGCCCAAAACGGCAATTGTTTTTCCGTTCTCGTTCAAAGTCGTTTCGTGCGCTATGGCATCCACGCCATAGGCAAGGCCGCTGACTATCGTAAACTTTTCCGACAGCAACGTAGCAAAATCGGTGGCCACTCGCTTGCCGTAGGACGACACTTTGCGCGTGCCCACAACGGCCAAACATCTGCTATTCAACAAAGACACGTTGCCTTTGCAAAACAACACGTAGGGAGGATCGGGAATTTCGCGCAAGGATTGGGGAAAAGTCGGCGAAAAACACGTCACTGCCTGCACGCCGTACTTTTCCATGCGTGCAAGAATTTTGCTTTCTTCGTCGTTTTTCAGCGCGCGACAAAGTGCGCCGAAAGATTCACCGCAAATTTCCTCCGCAACACCGCTTTGAGCAAAATTCGTTGCCAAACTTTCCACATCGCCGAAGTAGTCTAGCAAGTTGAAAAACTTCGCCGCGGGAAGGCCGTGCTCACCCAACAATATGCATATTTTTTCTTTCCTAGTGTAGTTCACACCCTGTACTTCCTATCCAAAGTTCTGTACTGCAACGATTCGGCAATGTGTTTGACGGTGATGTTCTCCGACCCGTCCAAATCGGCTATCGTGCGCGCGACCTTCAAAATTCTGTTGTAGGCACGAGCAGAAAGATTGAGCTTTTCGAAAGATTCTTTCAACAAATTTATGCTGTCTTTATCCAACTTGCAGTACTTTTTGATGTCCGCCGACGTCATTTGCGCATTGCAACGACGACCTTTTGCCCCCAAACGCACAAGTTGAATTTCCCTTGCCTTGTTTACACGTTCACGCACCACTGCGGAAGATTCCGCCAAAGTATCGTCTTGCAAGTCGTCGTAGGTGACGTTGTCAACTTCGACGTGAATGTCGATTCTGTCCAAAAGCGGACCACTGAGTTTGCTGAGATACTTGTGAATTTGTGCTGCAGAACACTTACATTCCGCAGTTGCACTGCCATAGTTTCCGCAAGGACACGGATTCATGCTGGCAATGAGCATAAAATCGGCCGGATACGTGACCGAAATTGCGTTTCTTGCCACGGTTATGACACCGTCCTCCAACGGCTGGCGCAAAGTTTCCAACGTTTGGCGATTGTACTCCGGAAGCTCGTCCAAAAACAACACGCCGTTATGCGCCAAACTGATTTCTCCCGGTTTTGCCTTGTTTCCGCCGCCGGTTAGCGCAACCATTGTTGCACTGTGGTGAGGAGTGCGGAACGGACGTTCGTAGATGAACCCGTCCAATTGGCCGGCAACACTGTGAATTTTTGCCACTTCCAACGCTTCTTCAAACGTCATGTTTGGCATAATTGACGGCACCGCCCTTGCCAACATTGTTTTTCCAGCGCCCGGTGGCCCTATCATTATTATATTGTGTCCGCCGGCAACGGCAATTTCCATTGCTCGCTTTGCGGCGAACTGACCTTTCACGTACTTGAAATCGTTGTCGGAATGATTGAAAGCCAAATCGTTTTTCCAACTGCGAATAACAAGCGGTTGCACAGGTTGTACACCTGTCAGAAAATCTACCGCTTCGCGCAAAGTAGACACAGGATATATTTCCGCGCCCTCTATAAACACCGTTTCGTCGGCGTTGCCCTTGGGAATGACGAATTTTGTTTCGCCCTGTTGACGAGCGGAAATTATCATGGGCAAAATGCCGTTCACTCTGCGAACTTCGCCGTTCAACGACAATTCTCCCAAAATAACGCAATCGGGCAGAGTTTCGTATTCAATTTGTTTGCTTGCTGCAAGCATTCCCACGGCAATGGGCAAATCGTACAAACTGCCTTCCTTTTTGACGTCTGCCGGAGCAAGGTTGATGACGACGGACGCAACAGGATAGTTGTAGCCGCTGTTTTTCAATGCAGAACGTACGCGTTCTTTGGATTCCTTGACGGCAGTATCTGCCAAACCTACAATATCGTAGGTGGGCATACCGCTGTGCATATCCACTTCAGCCGACACGGGAAAACCGTCCAGACCTTTCAAACCGAAACTTCTGACAAGTGCTAGCATGTGTTTTTTCTCCTTCGTTGACGGCACAAAGTCCGTCGGACTATTTTTTAGTATAGCGTCGAATCTTAAAATTAACAAGTACTTTTGCAAAATTTGAACATAAAAATAAATTTTGCAAAATTTTGACATGCAAAAGACGCAAGCAAATTTGCCTGCGTCTTGCACTTATTATTGACCTTGTAAACCTTTGGGGTTGAAGAATTTTTGAATTGTTGTGTACAATTCTTCTTGGAACGGACCGGACAATCCCGCCCAATTCAAAATGTTTTGATAAGTTACGCCGGCTTTGAGCGATGCCGTCGTGTAGGTTTCGCCGTCTTCGTCGACAGAAGTTTCAAAGTCGACAAATTGCGATTCGCTTCCGAAAGTAAACAGTTTCAAATAGCTGTCACGAGCCTTTTCCAAGCCGTCGTCGCCGTTGCATGCTATTGCATAAATTTCCAAACAGGGCAATGCACTCATTGCGTAGGAAATGTAGTATGCTGCTTGATCGAACACCACATAGGACCAATAATACGGAGCTATCGTGTAGATCGAACCCATATTGGGCCAGTACGTATTCAAAATGTTTTTGTACAGTTCTTCATAGTTGATGACGGTTGTTCCGTCGGACAATTCGACGGTTGCAATCGGTTCGTCGTTGAATGTCGTTGCACCGGTGTACACCAAGTACTCGAATTCGTCAACGGCCGTCGAAAGAATGATGGACGACAACATGCTCAAAAGTTGTTCGTATTCCAAGCCTTTGAAACCTTTGCTCACACCACTTGGCATGTTCTTTCTCAACCAAGCAAGATAAAGCATTTCGTTGCCTTGAGATTGCGTTTCGTCGTGGTCCATGCAAACACCGAGTGTTCCGTTGTAGATAAATTGATAGTAGTGTCCGAATTCGTGCACGAACGTGAATGAACCTTGGTATTTTGACGTGAACAACAACACGGGCAGTTTCATTTCGTAGATATACCAAGCATAAGCCGTTCTTGTGGGGTTTTTACCAAAGAAATAGTTGCCGTTTTCGAACAAATCGGAAACTGCCTCGGAAAAACTGTCGTGCGTGCCGTCGGCTTTTTCACTCAAAAATGCAAAGTAGTCGCTCATACTTTGACGAGCATTCACGATTGCTTTGATTTCGTTCTTGCCGCTTGCATCGGCGAGGTTGCGGAACATATAAGTTTCACTGTACGTGTCGTAGTACCACTGTTCGGAAGTAGACAACGATCCGCTACGAGCCCAACTGACGTAGTTTTTGGCGGTGTCTACAGCGATAGGCCCGATATATTTACGAACGTAATCGCGCATATTTGCAACATCTGCCGGAGTGTAGTCACGATCGTAGACGTTGGCATAGGCATAGTCCATGTAGTTGTCGTAACCGGCGGTTGTCGCAATGTTGTTGTTGGCAATTACAAACTGATTGTACAGAGAGAACAATGCATATCTGTTTTCTTCACTGGTTTTTGCGGACAATCCTTTTGTTCTTTGATACCATTCTTCGTATTCTTCGCTGATTTTTTCCGCTTCAGTGCGATTTTCTGCATCGTAGCTTGCTGCAAGAGCCAAAATTTCGTCAATGTCTGCTTGCGTCCAATCTTTGTAGAAATAGTCTTTGTAGACGGATGAATCGTAGATAAGTTGGAACAATCCATAGTACTTGGCGATGATGTCGTAGTAGTACTCGGTGATATCGCTGTACGCATCTTGTGTGGCAGACGTATAGTCTCTGTCGTTGAAAATTTGCGCAATTTGATACTGATATTGAACGTAACTTACAAAATCATCGTAGACATCGAATTTTTCGTCAAAAGCTTCACCGGAAATTTGTGCAGATGTGCCGTCCAACAAAGCAGTGAGTTCGGCATAGACACCGTCGATTTCCGCTTGTTTTTCGTCGTTGAAGTCGTAGACCATATCGTCGTCATAGATTTTTTTGCTATCCAAAATTTTGTAGGCTCCGCATTTGTGAGAGCAAGCCGTGTACGTAACATAGTTCAATGCTGTTTCGTCGAATTCATGTCCCAGTGCGGCAATTTCTGTACAGCCGTCCAAAACTTCGTTGCACACTGAACATTTGTGTCCTGCCGTGTAGCCGACTTTTGTGCATGTTGCTGCCACTTCTTCAACTTCAACGGTTACGTGTGCCGTCGAATCTGCAGAAATTGTGAGCTCGGCAATTTCATTATCATCGGCATCGAAGTACTTATGACAAACGGTGCATTCCTTGTAGCCCTTTGTGCCGGCATTTGTGCAATTGGCGGCAATTTCTTCGTGCCATTCGCCAAAGGTGTGTCCGGAAGCACATTCGCCGCATGCTGCAAGCATCACGCAAGCAAAAACAAGCACTACCGAAAGACTGATTAATAACAGTTTTTTCATCGTCAGTTCTCCTAGTTTAAATTTATATGCCAAGTGAAGCATTCCATTGCGGAAAATCTTCACAAAACATTCGTTTGGTGCAAAAACTTTGTTGGGAAATTCAAACGTATCGTTTGACGCCACAAAGTTTTGATTATCCGTGTTTTGGCACGGAAGCCGAAGCCATTTTTACATTGTGCAGACGAAAAAAAACATACGACTGCCCGAAACCGCAGTCGTATGTTGTTGAATAGCTGTTAATTTACCCGACTAACGGTTTGACGACAACAAAATGCGTGTTGCCCCGATTTTACTTCGACGTCACCGAGGACACAAAATAAAATTAGTATCTATTCTAACCCTCACCACGCACTTTCGTCAACTTTTTGAAATAAATTTGTCGAAATAAATTTACAAATAGCGCCTATTTACGATAATAATCTCGCGAAACGGGGACAGAGAACAATTCGATAGCTGTTGGGAACGAACAACGCAAATCGGCACAGTAGCAAGCAAATTGCCAACGTTGTCACCCAAAATCAAACAACATCAAAAACGGACGCGAATAAACATCGCGTCCGAAATTTTTGATAACGTATAAACTATTTTCGGCACAAACAATCGTTCTTAAATTTTGCAACGCATTGTTTTAGGCCTTCTAGCCGATGATGCCTTCGACGTAGCTTTCGGCATCGAATTCCAACAAATCGTCTAAGCCTTCACCTACGCCCACGAAATAAACGGGAATGTCCATATCGTGTTTGATGGCAAGAACCACACCGCCTTTGGCCGTTCCGTCCAGTTTGGTGAGTACGATACCGTCGATATCGATGGCCTCGTTGAAAACTTCCACTTGCTGCAAGGCATTTTGACCGGTGGTTGCATCCAGAACAATAAGATTTTTTCTGTCCGCATCGGGAAACTCTCTGTCAACGACGCGGTCGATCTTTTTCAGTTCTTCCATCAGGTTCTTTTTGTTGTGCAAGCGTCCGGCCGTGTCTACAAGCACGATATCCGTGCCTCTGCTTTTCGCCGAAGAAACGGCATCGAACACTACTGCGGCGGGATCACTACCCTCTTCGTGTTTGATGATGCGCACCTTTGCACGATTAGCCCAAACTTCCAACTGTTCGCTTGCCGCGGCACGAAACGTATCTGCGGCGGCAATCACAACTGATTTTCCTTGCTTGACAAATATGTTTGCCAATTTGCCGATAGTTGTGGTTTTTCCCACGCCGTTCACGCCGGCAACGGTGATAACACAAGGCGTTTTTATTTGGAACTTTTCGTCACCCAGAACATCCGTCAACACGTTTTTCAAATACTCGTTGGCTTTTTTAGGGTCGGAAACGCTATCCCTGCGCATAGCTTCGCGCAAACTGTCAATCACGTCTTCCGTCGTTTCCTCTCCGACATCGGCAGCAAGCAAAATGAATTCCAACTCTTCGTAGAAATCCTCGTCGAAAATTCCGCGCTTGAACAACTCGTTGAGGCGGAAGCCCAATTGTTGTTTGGTTTTGCGCAACCCGTCAATTATTTTTTGAAAAAATCCCATATCTGCAACAACCTCTACATCGCTTGTTTGATTGCATCGGTCAATTTAACCGAAACAATTTTGCTGACGCCCTTTTCTTCCATCGTTACGCCGTACAACACGTCTGCCCTTTCCATAGTGGGCTTTTTGTGCGTGATGACAATGAATTGCGTGGACGTGGAGAATTTGCGCAAGTACGTTGCGATTCTGTCTGCGTTGGCATCGTCCAACGCTGCTTCGATTTCGTCCAATACGCAGAACGGCATCGGGTTATATTTCAAAATAGCGAACAGAATTGCCGCAGCCGTCATCGTGCGTTCGCCACCGGAAAGCAACGAAATATTTTGCAATTTCTTTCCCGGCGGTTGAGCCTCGATTTCCACACCTTGGCGCAACGACTCCTTGTTGGGATCGTTTTCTACATACAAACGCGCATTGCCGCCATTGAACAATTCGCGGAAAACTTGCTTGAAGTTTTCGTTGATTTTTGCCATACCGTCGTTGAACTTGGTTTCGATTTCCGCGGTGAGCACTTTGAGCGAAGTTTTGAGGTCTTCTTCTGCCTTTTTGATATCGTTGAACTGATTGGCGTAGTCGTCGTAACGCTTTTGCGTTTCTTCCAGTTCTTGGATGGCGTTGACGTTGACGTGGCCCATGCGTTGAATTGCGGCTTTAAGTTCCGAAATACGCACCTTCCCCGCTTCGTTGTCGTAGTCGTCCTTCTTGTACTCCATTGCGGCAGAATAAGTGATGCCGTATTCGTCACGAACACGTTCCTGCAACTGAATGAGGTCCAAGTCGATTCTGCTCAAACAGAATTCTTCCGTAGAAATTTGGCTCTTCAATGCTTCTATTTCCGCAGCGACGTTCATCTTGTCGTCGGCAGTTCTTGTAAATTCGGCATCCAACTGTTCTTTCAAAGTGTCGGTAGACTTGATTTTTGCTTGCAAATCCGACATTTTTTTGCTCAAAACAGAGTCCTTTGTGCTTTCGTTGAACACGTCGTAGAAGCTTTCGATTGCATTTTTGACTTGTGCACAGTAGGTCAACTTGTCTTTTATGCCGTTTTCCAATGCAAGAATTTGCGCTTCGTTGTTTTTGACGTCTTTCTCGGCATTGTCGATGTTGTTCTTCAAAATGCCGACACGATAACGCTTTTCGGACAGTGCCGTCTGCAACGATTCCTTTGCCGACGTTTCTGCAGCCAAAGTATCTTTCACGTGTTGCAGTTTCTTCACCAAAGTATCGTCCGCAACGGTCAAATCGTGCAATTTTGCCTCGGTGGCCTGCGTCAACTTGGCAATTTCCGCAACACGCTTTGCAATGCCGTCTTTTTCGCCCGTAAGCCCCAAAATGTTGTTTTTGTCGGAATTTGTCAAAACGTTGGACGTTTCGATTTTCTCCTTGGCAGTGGCAATTTCTACGTTCAACAGGTTGATTTCGTCTGCAAGCGCAGCCGCGGTAGAACGCATTTCCGCAAGCAATTTGTCGGCATTTTGCTTTTGAGTGTCGGCTTCTTGCAACTCTTCAAGCAACTTCTCCAATTTGCGCGTGCGCTCGGCCAATTCTGTTTCGTAGGAAAGCAAACTTGTTGTGGCAGAACGCTTGCTGCCGCCTTCCAAAGAACCGTCGTTGGAAATTCTTTCGCCGGTCAACGTTACTATTCTGTGCGAATAGCGATATTTTTTGCTGATTGCAACAGCGTTGTCGTAGGTATCCACAACTATGATTCCGCCCAAAAGCGATTCGAAAACGTTGGAATAGTGCCTGTCGAAAGAAACAAGGTTGCTGGCAACGCCCAAAACGCCGTTTTCTTTCAAAACTTCCGCACGATCGATACCGTGTGGTTTCATTGACGATACGGGCAAAAACGTCACTCTGCCGTAGTCGTGATCTTTCAGGTACTGAATCAAATATTTGACGTCGGCCTCGTTTTCAGTGACAATGTTTTGCAATCTTCCGCCCAAAGCAACTTCGATTGCCAATTGCAATTTGGGATCGACGTGCACCAAGTTTGCAACTACACCGCAAATGTGCGAGGCAAGAGTTTTGTCGCGATTGGAATCTTGCATCAAATACTGAACGCTTGCCTGGTAGCGTTTGTAGTTGTTGGCAACGTCCTTCAACATTTCTATGCCGCCCTTTTCGCCGGAATATGCTTGTTGTTTGCGTTGCAAATCTTTGACAAGTTCGAATTGCTCGAACTCTTTTTGTTTGATTTGTTTTTTCAGCTCGGCAGCATTTTGCTGCAATTGTTCGCTCTTTTCCTTTGCCGTTTTGTAGCGAAGCAACAATCCGCCCTCTTCACCGGCAGATTCTTGCAAACGCTCGGAAATTTGCTGTTCGCTGGCCTCGATTTGTTCCACGCGGTGAGCAAGAGTGTCTTTTTCCGTTTGGAACCCCACCAACCTGCTGTTGCAATCGGCGGTTGCGGCACGCACTTCGTCCAACTTTTTGCGAACCGATTCGGAATCCATCGACAACGCATCCACCTTGCGCGACAACACGTTGTACTTGTCGGCCATCTGCAAAATTTCGTTCTCGCCGGAGGCAAGCTCGGTCCGTCTGCGTGCAAGCAAACCTTGCAACGTATCGTTGTTTTGTTGCAACGTCTCGATATCGTTTCTGCTTTGCGCAATCTGTTGCTCGGTGTTGGAAATATCTTTTTGGCAGTTGTAGATTCTTTCCTGAATAAGGTTTTTGTCCCCTTCCAACTTTTGAATTTCTACCGCCAAATCCACCTTTTCTTGATGCAATTTTTCAATTTCGTCATCGATACTGTTGCGACGATTGAACAAATCCGTGTAGCGTTCATTTATCTCGGCATAGGTCGATTCTTTGTAGTTTTGCTGTTCTTTCAAGCCTTGCAACTTTTTCTTTGCCGCATCTTTATCCTGGCTGGCATGATCGTAGCCATAGATGTAGGAGTTGATTTCGCACATGCGCAACTCGTTGTACACGTCAAGGTACTTCTTGGCAATGGTAGATTGTCTTTTGAGTTCCGGAATGCGGATTTTAACCTCATCCATTACTGCAAGCAGATACTCCATTTGCGTCTTGGTGCGTTCCAAGTGATTGTTTGTTTCGTTGCGTTTTGCAATAAAGTTGGATACGCCCAAAGCTTCTTCGAAAATTGCTCTTCTCTCTTCGGGACGTGCCGACAAAACGGCGTCCATTCTGCCCTGCCCGACAATCGAATAGCCTTCTTTGCCCAAACCGACGCCACGCAAAAGTTCAAGTATATCGCGCAGACGAACAACGTTTCTGTTCAAAAGATATTCGCTTTCGTTGTTGCGATACAACTTACGACTGATGACGATTTCGTCCAATTGAATGGGGAAAATGCGCGTCGTGTTGTCCAAGAACAACGACACTTCGCAGTAGCTCATAGATTTTCTGGCATCTGTTCCGTTGAAAATCAAATCCTGCATGGCCTTACCACGCAAACTTTTGGTGCTTTGTTCGCCCAAAACCCATCTGATAGCATCGGAAACATTGCTCTTTCCGCACCCGTTTGGGCCGACAATGCCCGTTATGGGGTGATCGAAGCGCATTTCCACCTTATCGGCGAAGCTTTTGAAACCGTAGATTTCAATTTTTTTCAAATACAGCACTAGTTTATTCTCCAATCTTTCACTATTTTAGACGCGGCATCGCGCTCGGCATTTTTTATGCTGCTGCCTACACCGCAACTTACTTTCTTGTTATCTATCCACAACGAATAGCAGAACGTCGGTTTGTTGTCCGGGCCGTCCTTCTTTTCCAACTTGTATTCCACTTTCCATTTGCGTTCCTGACAATATTCCTGCACCAACGTTTTGCTATCCTTGGCAGCAAGTTTACGTGCAGAATCCAGATTGTCTTTCAACGTGCGCATCACAAAACTTCTTGCTTGCGACATTCCGCCGTCAAAATAGATTGCGCACAACACCGCTTCGTACAAATTGGCCTCGATCTTTTTGGACAACGAGCGAATGTTGCAATTGCGCGCAACACGCAAGTGTTCCAATATCCCCAGGTTGTCCACTATCGGCCGCAACCCTTCGGAAGACACCACCATCGAGCGCACCTTTGAAAGTTGCCCAGCGTCAAAATCGGGATACTTGGCATAGAAGTAGTCGGCAACGATAAAATCCAACACGGCATCGCCCAAAAACTCCATGCGTTCGTTATCCGCCAAATTTTCCGCATTGGCAAACGAAGAATGAAGGAACGCCTGGGTTAGAAGGGATTTGTTGTTGAAAACGTAGCCGAGCTTTTGCTCGATGCAATCAATTTCGTTTCTGCGCATAACTATGCCTCACACCTACCGTTTGCCGAAGCACAATAGTAGATGTTAATTATATATCAAAAACCGCCTTTTTGCAATATAATTGAGCAAGAATATGGGATTGTTTCACAAAAAATAACAAAAATATAGCAATGTTTCACAACGCAAAAAACCACCGACTAACCGTCGGTGGTTAAAAATGCAGAATAACTTGCCTCAAAAAACTATTTTTCTGCGGAAACTTCCACTACTTGCTTGCCGTCATAATATCCGCAAGCGCTGCACACTTTGTGAGCAACTTTGAGTTCGTGGCATTGAGGGCATTCTACCAAAGTGGGAGCAGAAGCCGTCCAGTTTGCTGCTCTCTTGTGTTTTCTTTGTTTAGACGTTTTTCTCTTGGGTACTGCCATTGTACTGCACCTCCGTTAGAATTTTAGATTTTTAAGTGCGGAAAAAACATTTTCCTTTTGCGAATCGCAATCGCAATCTTCGACGTTTTTGTTGACACTGCAAACGGGACACAGCCCCTTGCAATTGTCCGAACACAAAAACAATGTGGGAACGGACAAAACAATTTCGTCTTCCACCGCTTTTGTTACGTCGAGCTTGCTTCCTTCGTAGACATATTCGTCTTCGGAAGCGTTCTTATGAAAAACCTGATCGAACGGCAAAACGAATTGCCTTGTGATTTCGGACAAACAACGATCACAACTACCACTTACGACACAAGTGACGTTGCCCTGAACTTCCACGTCCGGATTTGTGAACGTGACGTCAAAATCCACGCAAACCACATCCAAACGAGCATCGGGATAGGGCAACAAGTTGCTATCCAAAACGTATTTGCCGAAAAACGGCACTGCCGTACCGACATTAGCCATCGATTTGGCCAGTTCAATTACGATTTTTTCACACACTTCAATATTATACAAAGTCGCAATGAATTTGTCAACGATTTAAGACAACTTTGCAACAGCCAAAGTTTCACGTGCGATAACAAGTTCTTCATTTGTGGGAATAACAAGAATTTTCACGGCAGAATCGTCCGCTTGGATTTCAGCAATGGTACCTCTGGGGCAATTAGAGTTCTTGTTTTCGTCCAATTTGATTCCCAAGTATTCCATGTTTTTCAGCGTGCGACGGCGAACGTCGGAATCGTTTTCGCCGATACCGGCAGTGAACACCACCACGTCGACACCGTTCAATGCCGCAGCGTAGGCACCGATGTACTTCTTGCAACCGTATGCAAACATTTCCAATGCCAATTCTGCACGCTTGTTGCCTTGTTCGGCAGCGGCAGCCAAATCTCTGAAATCGGAAGAAACTCCGGAAACGCCTGCGACACCGCATTGTTTGTTCAAATATGTGAGCATTTCCGAAACGGACATTCCCTCTTTGCGTGCGATATATTCGGCAGCTGCGTAGTCGATATCGCCACTTCTTGTTCCCATAGGAACGCCCGCAAGCGGAGTGAAGCCCATTGAAGTGTCAATACACTTGCCGCCGTCAACAGCAGTTATCGACGAACCGTTGCCCAAATGGCAAGTGACCATTTTGAGAGTAGAGATATCTTTGCCAAGGTACTTTGCTGCTTCTTGAGCGACAAACTTGTGGCTTGTTCCGTGAGCACCGTAACGACGAATTTTGTATTTTTCGTAGTGTTCGTATTTCACTGCGTACATATAGGCATAATCGGGCATTGTGAAGTGGAATCCCGTGTCGAACACCAACACCATGGGGGTGTCGGGCATTTCCGCCAAACAGGCGTTGACACCCACAATCGCGGCAGGATTGTGCAAAGGAGCCAAATCCTTTATTTCTTCCATAAGCTCCATGGATTCTTTTGTGACAAGCGTGGGCTGTTTGAACGCTTCGCCGGATGCCACTACTCTGTGTCCGACGCCGTCGATTTCCTTCATGGAGGAAATAACGCCGACTTCGCTGTCGGTAAGCGTGGAAAGCACAAGTTTCACTGCCACGTTATGGTTAGGCATATCCACCTTTCTTTCGATGTTTTTGCCGTTTGCTTTGTAGATAAAATTTGAATTGTCTATTCCTATGCGTTCGCAATTACCCTTTGCAAGAACTTGCTCTGTTTGCATATCGATAAGTTGGTACTTCAACGACGAACTTCCGGAATTGATGACGAGTATTTTCATTGTAGTTTCTCCCGTGTCCGCGTAAAAACGCGGATAATATTGTTTTGTTAACGTTCAATTAAAATTGCGTTTGAAGCGCCGTGATAGCCACTGCAGCAACGATATCGTCCGACTTACAGCCGCGAGAAAGATCGTTCATGGGTTTTGCAAAACCTTGGCAGATGGGGCCTACAGCCATAAAGCCGCCCAAACGTTCGGCAATTTTGTAGCCGATGTTGCCTGCTTGCAGATCAGGGAAAATAAACACGTTTGCGTGACCGGCAACCGAACTGTTCGGAGCTTTCATTGCGCCGACAGAGGGAACGATGGCCGCATCGAACTGCAATTCGCCGTCCAATTTCAAATCGGGTGCTTTTTCCTTGGCCAGACGCGTTGCTTCTGCAACCAAAGTTACGTTGTCGTGTTTTGCACTGCCCTTAGACGAGAAAGAAAGCATTGCCACTTTGGGATCGATGCCGGCAATGGCCGCCGCGGATTTTGCCGTAGATATTGCACAATCGGCCAAACCTTCGGACGTGTACGTTGGGTTGAGGCCGCAATCGGCAAAAACAACCAATCCGTCCGGGCAATATTGATTGCCTTGCGGAGGACAAATCATCAAGTTGAAACTGGAAACTGCCGAAACGCCGGGAGCTGTTTTGATAATTTGCAAACCCGGGCGCAAGGTGTTTGCCGTGGAATGACAAGCGCCGGAAACAAGACCGTCAACTTCGCCCGTTTTCAACATCATGGCACCGAAATAGGTGGCATCTTGCAAGAGCACGGCAGCTTGTTCGGGAGTCATTCCCTTGGAAGCACGCAATTCGCACAACTTTGCGTTGTATGCGGGCAATTTGTCGCTTGTGAGATGATCGATCACCGTCACGCCGGTGAGATCGACATCGGGATTGTTTTTGACAATTTCTTCGGGATTGCCCAACAACACGATTTTTGCTATGCCTTCGCGCGTTGCGTCTTGCGCAGCTTTCACTACGCGACTGTCTTCACCTTCGCACAGCACGATTGTTTTGTGCAGATTTGCCGCTTTTTGTTTGATTTGTTGCAAAATGTTCATAATAACCCCCGAAATTTTAGTGTTTCGCTTGTCGAAATGTCGAAACGCTTTATTTTTTGGCTCGGTTCGTGTATAATAGCTGAAAACAGACAGCTGTTTGTTCCACATCGCCACAAAAACTATCGGCGAAAACTCGAGCGCGTTACCGATAAATTATACCACACCCATTGCCGAATGTAAACAAAATAAGCAAAACAGCGTGCTGCAATATTTTGAATTTACACACCACCGACACACTACCGAAATGAAAACATCAGTTATTATTTGCGAATTCAATCCGTTACACAGCGGGCACAAAAAAATCATCGACTTCGCCAAAACATTTTCCGACAAAGTGATTTGCGTGATGAGCGGAAACTTTGTTCAACGCGGAATGCCGGCATGTTGCAACAAGTATAAGCGTGCCACACACGCAATAAAAGCCGGTGCCGATCTGGTTGTTGAACTACCGACAATCTACGCAACGTCCTCTGCCGAAAATTTTGCTCTGGGCGGCGTGAAAATTGCAAATCGACTTAACGCAGACTTTTTGGTGTTCGGAAGCGAATGCGGCGAAATCAAACCGTTGGAGTTTTGCGCGGAAAGGTTGGACGACGAGGCCGTGAACGCAAGAATACGCGAACACCTCGCGCAAGGCGTAAGCTATCCCAAAGCTTTGTGGTTGGCAACGGGCTTGGACGTTTTGGAAAAGCCGAACAACGTTCTGGCAGTGGAATATCTGCGTGCGCTCAAAAAGACAAACAGCTCCGTCGTGCCCGTCACAATTGCAAGAGAAGACAACTTTAACGGAGCGGCGGCGGAATTTGCATCTTCCACTTTTTTGAGAAATAACAAGACGGAACGTGAAAAATATTTGCCCGACTTTGTTGCAAAAGACATCGACGACACTTTGGAAGAACGCTACAAAGAGTTTGCAACGCATTTTGTTGCAGTCGCCACCAAAGAAGAATTGGAAAACACGGCAGGAATTTCCGAAGGGCTGCACAACAAGCTTTTTGCCGCAGACAAAACCAACGGCTACGACGTCATGATGGAAGAGGTGAAATCCAAACGTTACACACGATTGAAGTTGCAACGTATCGTTTTGAATTGTGTGTTGGGCATAACAAAAGATTTGGAAAAACAAAGCAAAAACGAAATTCCCAAAATCAAAGTGTTGGCTGTGAATTCCACGTCCAAAACACTTCTTGCGGGAATTGAAAACCAAAGCGACGAACTGACAAAGAAAGCAGACAGACTGTTCAGCACTTTTGACGGCGAAAAAGCACCGACAAAACTTTTGATTATGAACAACTAGTTGTGTTTTGCCAAACATCGAGCACTGATGAAGCAGTTGCAAAATTCGGCAGCACACAACAAAAACGCATAGCAACACCATTTTCAAACTGCGCGCAAACATGAACAGTCATATAAAGTTGCACCGCACGAATAAAATACTTTTGTGAAATTTGCCAAAATTGTTGCAACAGTTATATTTGTCGTTGTTTTCGCAACGTTTTTGAGTGCGCCTGCGAAATACATGCAAAGCTTTTTGAACGGAGCCACCGTGTGGGCACTGAACGTGCTTCCGTCATTGTTTCCGTTTGCGGTACTCACACCGTTGGTACTGAAATGCCTGCCACGCACAAAACATTCGATAACCTACACTTTGTTCGGAATAGATGCCGACGACGCCTATCTGACAAGTTTGTTGTGCGGATATCCTTTGGGCGCAAAACAACTGTCCGAACACAATTTTGAAAAAGAAATCACAACTGCGGCGTGCAGTTTTTGTTCTTCCGCAAGCCCAGTTTTTATTGTCGCCACCGTCGGTTTTCAACTTCTGAACAATTCATCGGCGGCCATTGCGCTGATTGTTTCGCACGTTGGCGCAACGCTTTTGAACGGCTTGTTGCACCGCTCAAAGTGCAAACAACAAAACAACGCGTTGACCAAAACTTTGGCGACAGACGACTTGAGCAAAGCTATCGGTTCGGCAATTAGTTCCGTCCTTTCGGTGGGCGGATTGATTGCCCTTTTTTATTTTTTGACAGATATACTGAAAAGTTTGTTGCCGCCGAGTTTACAAAACTGCGCATTTGTAAGTTTCGCCATCGGTCTTGTGGAAATGACCAACGGCATCATTGGTTTGTGCAGCACTTGCAACACTTTCACCGCAACGGTTGCCTCGTCGTTTTTGCTGTCTTTTGGCGGAGGATGCGTTCTATTGCAAAGTTTGACGTTTTTGTCCGACAAAGTTATTGCGGGAAAACTGTTGCTGATCAAATTGACACAAGCGGCAATTTCCACACTGCTGTGCTTTGTGATGTGCAAATTATTGATGTAGGTATGCCGCTAAAACGCGCAAAACGCACTTTTCGTCACTTTTTGAACACTACGATTTTTATGCAATTTATTGCTCCGCGTCAAAAAAAACAGAACCCCAAAATAATCGACACACAAAACAAAAGCCTAGGCAAACAAACCTAGGCATTTTTTTCAATTTCACTTCAAATACTTTTTTACTTCTTCCAAGCAGTTGCTTGGAACATAGGCAGAAAAATCCTGTTTCAGATAGGCAAGTTCCCTCACCAGCGAACTGGAAACGTTGCGATATTGTTTGCTTCCAACAACAAACACCGTTTCGCCGTCCCAAAAATTTTCGTTGGTATCCACAAGATCTATCACCGACTGCAAATCCAGTGCATTGCGAATGGACTTGATCATGACGGTGGCCCCGACTTTTTTGCAAAAATCCGTCATCATTCCTTGAACTGCAACAACTTCGACGTTTTTCACGTGAGAAAGTGCACGCTTAACCGTTTCCACACGCACATCCACCGGCATGACATAGTTTTTGCTCACGTTGAATCCAACCGCAACGTACAACTTGTCCACCAATTTGGCGGATTTTTCAATTGCATCCACATGCCCCCTTGTCACTGGGCAAAAAGAACCAGCAAACACTCCGATTTTCATAATTCCTCCGAATTGTAGCAATAGAACGTGAATTTCACCGTTCCGATTTTCCTCTCGTCGCACACAACGAATTTTCCAACACTTTGCGGCAATTCGTCTTCGACGGAATGCTCGCACACTACCGTTCCGCCGTCGACAACAACATCGAATTTTTGTAACTTTTCCAAAACATCCACGTACACTCCCGCTTTATAGGGCGGATCTACAAAAACAATGTCGGCATTCAACCCCGCAACGCGAGCAAGGCACTGCGAATAGTCGCACTTGAACAATTCCGGCGTTTCTCCGACCTTTTGAAAGTTGGCAACGATTGCACGAACGGCATCGCTGCTGTTATCGCACAACACGGCGCGAGCAGCATTGCGACTGAGACACTCCAACGCAAGTTGTCCCGAACCGGCAAACAAATCCAACACGACACTGCCGCCGATTTTGGGATTGAGCACGTTAAACAACGTCTCCTTTGTTCTGTCCAACGTGGGACGTGCATCTTCTTTAGGTGCAACCAACGTGCGCCCCTTGTACTTGCCTGTGATAATTCTCATGTTATTATTCTACTACATTATCGCAAATTACACAAGAGTTCGTAAACAATTATATTTTCGTCGTCGGTGTTGATTCCGTCACCAAACAAAACAGCCTTATCGCTCACAGACACATCGAGATCCCCCACATCCGCCATACAAACGGCCATGCACACTTTTCCTATTACAGGACAAACAACGCCGCCGATTTTCACCTTGGGATTTTTCAACGCCCTTGAAAAACCGTCGGCATAACCGCACCCTATCACCGCAATTTTTGTGGAGTGGTTAACAATCGTTCCGCCGTAGCCAACCTTTTCTCCGCGCGAAACGTTTCTAACGGCCAACACGTCTGCCGTTACGGTTTTTGCAGGCAACGTGTCACCCCCGTAACCATACAACCCCAAGCCTATTCTGACCATATCCAAATAGTACTTTTCCCCAAGTTGCGTTGCGGCGGTGTTTGCAATGTGGCGTAAAAGTGTTTTGTGCAACGATTGTTCCAAAAAATCTGACGCTTGCAAAAACAATTGCAACTGTTTGTTACACTCGTTCTCGCTTGTGCTGTAAAAATGTGAAAAAACACCTTCAACAGACAACTTGGAGCTATCCAATTGCTCTGCCAATTGCGACAATTGGTACGTTCCGAACCCGAAACGATTCATTCCGCTTTGAATTTTGACGTGTACGCGTGCTTTTTTGCCACGCGGTACACTGCGCAAAATTTTGTCCAAAGTTTCAAAACTGTCAACAGTCTGCACAACGCCCAAATCGACGGCAATTTCCGAATCGGCTTGCGCAAGCGGAAGCAAAACCAGCACGTTCCTGCAAAAAGGTTTGACTTTTGCCGCCTCAGCAACGTTCCCTACCGCAAAAAAATCGACAACGTTGGCCAATGCACTTGCAGTACGCACCAAACCATGACCATAAGCGTCGTTTTTCAGCACTGCGCACAGTTTGGTTTTTCCCAGTTTCTGCTTGTAGCCTTGAGCATTTTTTACTATCGCATCGTATTCGATTGTTTGCAAATCAACTCTCCTTTTCGCAAAAGCGCACAAAAAGTTAAATTATGTTGGAAACTTTGTGTACTTTTGACGCTTTGTGTGCTAAAATTAGTGTATGAGAACAATGGCTAATTTTGCACCACCGGTGCGCATATTACTTTGGGTTATGTTTGCAATCAGCTTGGTAGTTACGATTTTTGCCGCACTGATAGTTTTCGGCGTGACGCTACCGCTAGACGTATCGCCGGCGCAAGCATCGGTAACGCTGTTTTCGTCAACGATAGTTGCGGTGTTTTCCGTTTTACTTGCCACAATTCACTACCACATCGACGAAAAACATTTGCGCCTGAAACTTGCATTTTTTGATATTCTTGGCGGAAGAATTTCTCTGCAAAACATTTTGAATGTGGTTATTAAAGAAGGGAAAATGTACATCAGCTACATTTGGCAAGGCGAAGATCCCGTGATTGCGCAAATTGCAATTGCCCCCAAACATTTTGAAAGATTCAAAGACGAATTGATAAGAAAAAATCCTCGAATAGTGTTTTTCGACGATGATACCTCTGTGGAAAACTAGCATGAAACTTTTGATAGCAAGCAACAACAAGCACAAAATTCACGAAATAAAGACAATTTTGCAAAACAAATTTTCCGAAATAGTGAGTCTTTCGGAAGCCGGCATAGCATGCGACCCCGAAGAAAACGGCAAAACTTTTGCGGAAAACGCACTGATCAAAGCAAGGGCCGTTTCTGCACTTACAAACATGGCCGTTCTGGCAGACGACACCGGACTGTGCGTAGATGCCTTGAACGGCGAACCGGGTGTACGTTCGGCACGGTATGCCACCGAATGCGGTCACGACGACAAAGCAAACAGACAAAAGTTGTTGCAAAATTTGCTTGGTATAACCAACCGAGCGGCGCACTTCGAATGTGCCGTTGTCGTGCTGTACCCAGACGGAAAAATCATCAAAACAAGCGGACGAGTAGACGGGAAAATTTTAGAACAAGAGCGCGGACAAAACGGGTTCGGCTACGACAGTTTGTTTTTTGCAACGGAACTTGGCAAAACTTTTGCCGAAGCGACCGAAGCTGAAAAGAATGCCGTATCGCATCGCGGCAGAGCGCTGGAAAAACTTTCGGCATTGCTAAACAACTAGATCGCCGTTCGGCGCAAAAAAGTCGGTCGTTGTTTTGCAAACTTTTCCACCACTGTTGTAACAAATTCGAGCAATCGTTTGGCAAAAAACGAAAATCACAATCAAACTACACACAAAAAAAGTCACAACCACCCGCTTAGCGGGTGGCTTGAGGAAGCGCCCCGAGCGCATTTTACCTGCCTTTGGGTCTAAAAACCCAACGAAACCTGCCAGCCGCATTGCGTTTCTCGACTGCCCCTTAAGGGGCTTTCTTTTTGTCCTATTCTACCGGCTTACCCGTGAACGGGTCTATATATTCTTTTATTGACATCTGTTCGTACTCTTTGTCTTCCTGCTGTTGATTCCGTATATATTGCTCTATTACTTTTTTATTTCGCCCAACTGTTGTGACACGTTTTTATGGACACTTTTTATTGTGTTACATAAGCCTCCGATTGCGTTGCCTTTTCGGTGGTAGGAAGTAGCATAAAGAAAATCGGACGTCAACGGAAAAAACTTTTACCCAAAATTCGAATATAAAAAATAACGTTTAGCGAAAC
>CAZRBI010000005.1:0-73171 GCA_964598315.1 uncultured Oscillospiraceae bacterium | reverse complement strand
AAGACGGAGCAATTTCCGTTTTCGGCAAAAACTTGGAACAACTTTTGATGCAACCTCCCATTGTGGGCAAAGTTGTGTTGGGTTGGGACCCCGCATTCCGCACGGGTTGCAAACTTGCAGTAGTGGACGCAACGGGCAAAGTGCTTGACACCACCGTTATTTTCCCCACCGCTCCCACCACTCCCGAAAAAATAGCACGAGCCAAAGTAACGTTGAAAACGCTCATTCAAAAGTACAACGTTTCCCTCATTTCGTTGGGCAACGGCACGGCTTCTCGCGAAAGCGAACAAATCATTGTGGACATGCTTCACGAAACGGGTTTGCCCGTACAATACGTGATCGTTAGCGAAGCGGGCGCATCGGTGTACTCGGCAAGCAAACTTGCAACGGAAGAATTTCCCAACTTCGACGTTGGTCAACGCAGTGCGGCAAGCATTGCAAGAAGATTGCAAGACCCATTGGCAGAACTTGTGAAAATCGACCCGAAATCCATTGGCGTGGGACAATACCAACACGACATGAACCAAAAGAAATTGGGCGAACAACTTAGCGGCGTAGTTGAAGACTGCGTGAACAAAGTGGGCGTGGATTTGAACACCGCATCCGTTTCTTTGCTTACCTACATCTCCGGCGTATCGTCGGCAATTGCCAAGAACATAGTGTCCTACCGCGAACAAAACGGCAAATTCACCAATCGTCAACAACTGTTGAAAGTGGATAAATTGGGCGCAAAAGCTTTTGAACAATGTGCCGGATTTTTGAGAATTTCCGGAGGAGATAACGCTTTGGACGGCACTAGTGTTCACCCCGAAAGTTACGAAGCGACGGAAGCGTTGATGAAAAAACTGAAAATTTCGCCGGAAAATATCGGCAATCTTGCCGGACTTTCCAAAACAATTCGCAACTACGAAAAATTGGCCGATGAACTTGGCATAGGCGAATTGACGCTGCGCGACATCGTTTCGGAATTGGAAAAACCCGCACGCGACCCTCGTGACGAAATGCCCAAACCCATTTTGCGCAACGACGTTTTGGAAATGAAAGATTTGAAAGAAGGCATGCTTTTGAAAGGCACCGTGCGCAACGTTATCGACTTCGGCGTGTTTGTGGACATCGGCGTGCACCAGGACGGACTTGTTCACGTATCTCAACTGACAAACAAAAAGTTTGTCAAACACCCCTTGGAAGTTGTGAAAGTGGGCGACATTGTGGACGTGAAAGTGTTGGGCGTGGACCTTGAAAAGAAACGCATTTCATTGACAATGATTATTTAGCAAAAAAACAACGGCAAAACGTACAAAATCAAACTACTCAAATCAACAAAAAGTCAAGTGCCCGCAGCAAAACTGCGGGCACTTTTTTATGAAACGGAGAGTTGAATAAAATCAACTCTCCGCAAAAACAAAATTATTTGTCGAACCAAAATGTCATTTACAATTAACTATATTGTTGCAATAACTATGCGCCATTAGCACCCGTAGCGCCTATATAGTGTAAGCAACACCGCTATTTGCAGCTTATTCGTTAATTGTTGTTTGGAAGGAATAATATTGGTCTCGATCTTGTGTGACAACTATGTTTGTTTCAGTGACACTATTTGCTGCGTCTAAACTACCATTGCTTAGAACACCGACCAAGTTGCTGTCATTGCCAAAATTGTGAACATAGTAGAAATGAATATTCTTCAAAGCACAATCCGTCAAAACGACATGGCCAAGGCCCGCTGTGTCCGCCGTGGTAACTCTGTTTGCAATACCGACGAAGCCGCCAACATATCTACCGGCGCAAACCGTCGAATATTCAACAGAAACGCCCGAAATGCTCAACGTACCACTGCTGTGCGAACCAACCACGACTGATGCATAACCATACTGTGCGTTACTCCAAACAAGTGCATTCGCAACTGTAACATTCTTGATCACGGCCCCATCATCCGTTGCACCGAACAAAGCAGGAGCCCCTTTAATCACCAATTTGTCGGCAGTGTACGTATCGCTGACCTTCATGTTGGAAATCGTGTGATCCTGCCCGTCAAAGGTTCCCTTGAAAGGCCTAATCGTCAACGAGCCTACGCCGATAGGCTGAGCATAAACCCCAATAGGAATCCACTTGTAGCCTGTAAGGTCAATGTCACTTTCCAACAGAACGCTAACGCCTGCATAGGTATTTCCTGCGTTTACGTTCGCAGCAAGTAAAGCCAAATCTTCTGCCGTGTAGATATGAGCTTCCTTTGAAATGGAAGCCTCACCACTGTTATCAGTGATGATATCACCACTACCAAGATTGCGGCCAACAATGGAGTTAACGTTGGTGCCCAAGCAGAGTTTGCTGAAATCAGCCACTATCGACACGTTTTCTCCAATGATGCAACCTGTTACATTGCCCTTTGTCGCGCCGGCGATGCCACCAAGATCACGAACGCCAACAATCTTAGTGTTACTGACGGAACAATTTTTAACATCAAAATTTGTGAGGCCAATGATGCCACCAACCTTGTCGCCATCATCATATCCTCCGTTAGCAAGCCGATGAGCTTCAGACGTGACAACAGAGTTGTTTACATGACAGTTTTCGATATATGCTTTAGGTTCTGCCTTAACACCATTTCCTGCTGCAGTAACACAATAACCGGCAACAACACCTGCTTCGTGATTACCGGTGACACTAGCGTTTTCAAATTTCACATTCTTAACGATAGCGTTGTTGCCAAGTCCGTTGAAAAAGCCGGCAACGGATTGATTACCCACCAAATTAGATACCGTCATATTTTTTATAGTGTAATTCTGACCGTCAAATGTACCATTGAAGAAGTAACTTGGGAAATTGGAATAGTTGTCTGCGCCAATTCCGTTAAATGTACTACCTTTAAGATCGATATCTCTCATCAACAGAACAGTCTTGCCGTAGTAGGTATTGTTGGCCGCGACATTATTTGCAAAGGCAATCAGATCACTGACTGTGTAGATGCACGTCGTATTTTCGTCCGGGTCTTCTCTTTCTGCATTGCCTTGAACTGTTTCGATTGCGTAGGAAATGGTAACAGACTTGCCTTGGTATTCGTTGCCTGCACCTTCGGGAAGTTCAATTTCAACGTATACTTTTGCAGGTTCAGTTCCAACTTCAAGAAGTTTCCATTTGGAAACAATGCTTTCACCCTCGTAAGACTTGCCGTCGATTTTAACTTTCAAACCCGCAAGCAGCCCACCGTCGTTGCATGTGAGCACCGTTTGGTACTTCACTGCAATTGTGCTGTTGTTTTTAACTTCAATGTTGAATTTTACGCCGTCACCGGGAGCGATGTTATCGATTTGCACTCCACCGTCTTCGAATGTGACAGATTTCGCAAATGTGCGTGTAGCACCCTTTGTGTATTCAACATCGTAAAGTTGCTTTGTGTAAACGGAATCTGCGTCTACGCTTGCAACAACATCCACCTTGCCCGAAGTGACTGCAATGTTGACATTGCTTTCAGATGTGAACAAAGCAAACGTTGCTCCGGCAATAAGGCTAACGCAAAGTACGATAGACAAGATTGCCGACACAAGCACTTTTGTTTTGACTGTGTTCATAATTTTTTCTCCTTTTTGTTTTTTATATTAAAAAACGGTTATTCCCGTTTTTTAATATTCAGATTTGTGTAGCACAAGATTGGTGCAAAGTTCAACGTTTGCGTCGTTTTGTTAGACCGCACACCTTTTGTTTCAAAGTGCTACATTTTCGAGCTTCTAGACAAACGTTAACTACTTACAACTTTGTCGCCTTGCGTTTCTTAATGTCCATTATTGTTTTTTCCAACATCTGTTAGCAAATGGCTTGCCACGTCGGAGCAAACATCAAAACACACGCAACAACTTTTGGTGTTCTTTTTCGCTTGCAAACAAGCACAAGGGGGTAGCTACACCAAGACAACTTTTAACACGCCACTTTGCGCCGTTTTTGAATACGCAAAAATGATCATATAATAATCTATTATATGAACACTTTTTTGAAAACACGGTGGACCACAAAGTTAAAAAAGGCGAAAATCCGACAAAATCCATAGATATTTCGGCAAAAGATATAGAAAATACGGCAAAATAGTGAAAAATTTGAACATTAAATTCAGAAAATTATTGACAAACGGGTTTGACAGGCATATAATTGATACAGAAATGTTCATATAATAGATTATTATATGATCATTTTTTGAATCGGCAAGGCGCACCGCCTTGCTTATTTTTTTTCAATTCATGGCCGATTCTCTAGCAAACACTCATGTGGTAAAAGCAGTTGCCCTTAGCTGTCAAATCATTACAGAAAAAGTTTTAAAAATTTTTATCACTCGGGCCAACATTCCGCTTTTTGCAAGCGAAGTGCAGACTTTTTGACTTATATTCTTTGCACTGTTGGTTTAAGTTCACAGAATAAGTTTTCTGGCGCAAACACACTTTCACATCGATTATTGCTTGTGTTTTTATGTACGGGACAAAATTCACAAAAATTCAAAAGGATAACGACAATCCCGTTATCCTTTGACCATACAATTTTAACTTTAAAGCAAACGCCCCCTTGGGGACGTTTCGATTTTACTGAATTTTTACTATAAACAAAACCACGGTGTTTTGAAAAGGCCTTTGCGTTGCACGACAATCCGTTGTGATTTCACGTTTTTGAAAACAAGCGTCGGCGTTTCAAATAAATTTCAGCGCAAATTGTGTTTTGGAACAATAAAGTTGCTTATTTGAACACATAAAACACCATTTTTACACAATTGACACCAAAACGTTACGCTTTTTGCGGAGCGGGATAGGTTTGACCGAACGTTTCCACCGTAACGGAGGACATCACCTGTTTTTCGAAAGGTCTGTCGTAGTAGTCTGTGTATTCATCGGCAATTTCGTCCACAACGTCCAGTCCTTCCACCACTTTGCCGAACGCGGCATAGGCACCGTCCAAATGAGGTGCATCTTGGTGCATAATAAAAAATTGACTGCCTGCACTGTCGGGATGTTGAGCGCGAGCCATGGAAATGACACCTCTTTCGTGATTGAGCGCATTGTTGAAGCCGTTTTGCGAAAATTCGCCCTTTATGGAATAGCCGGGGCCGCCCGTACCGTTACCTTTGGGACAACCGCCCTGAATCATAAATCCGCGAATTACGCGATGAAACGTCAATCCGTTGTAGAAACCGCTGTTTGCCAACGAAATGAAGTTGTTGACGGTGTTTGGCGCAACGTCGGGGAAAAGTTCCACAACGATTTTTTTGCCGTTTTGCATTGTTATTGTAGCAACAGGATTTTGATCTGCCATTGATAGTCTCCTTAAAATTGATTAATAACATTTTATCACAAAACGCACGACAACTCAACAACTAGAACGCAATTTCCATAAATGCCCGTAGCAACACGTAAAATGCAACTTTCGACACGCCGAATGACGTCGAATTGCTTCAAACAAAGCCAATTTGAACAATTTTGACACACCGCGACGCAAATCTTTGAAACTTTTTTGTGCAAGCAGTTGCCAAAAACGAAAATTTGTAGTATAGTAGATAAGTATCTGGGTGTAGCGCAGTTTGGTAGCGCACTAGACTGGGGGTCTAGGTGTCGCAGGTTCAAGTCCTGTCACTCAGACCAGACAGCGGCTTCGCTTTGAGTCGCAAACGAAAAGGAACGATTGTTTTCGTTCCTTTTTCTTTTGCTCCGTTTAGCTTCGCCCCTTTTTCTCTTTGCTGACTAGGATTGTTTGAAATGACGTAGCGCTCCGCTTGTTTTATTGTTTACTTCTGCTTTGAGTTTTGTTGTTTTATGGTGACTTTTTATGCCCTTTGCTGTGCTTCGCTTACCCTCTCTTCGTTCGGGACAAGTCCTGTCACTCAGACCAGATTAACCAAAATGACGGCTTTACACGGTACATTTTGGCCAATTTTAGGGAGAACCGTCCATTTCGGACGGTTTTTTCTTGTCTCCCGAAAAAAAATTTAGCAATTTTGAGTGTCAAAATAAGTGTCAAATTTTCGTGCTTGTTTTTTTCTCTTCTTCTGCGTCCACGTGCGTTTCAATTGAGATGCAGTTTTTAATAATACAAAAGCGACAGGAACGTATCTCTGTCGCCTTTTGAACTTTTATCACTGATGTTAAGTTGATTTTTCGCAAAAACGCAATTTTTTGCAAACAAATTCCGAATAAAGCACTTTGACCGCTTTCGGGAACAATGCCAAAAACTTTGATTGCAAAAACGCTTTGCGCCATCCGTCCAACGAATACAAAACATCTAGTCTTTGTAACCGTGGGGATTTTTTGTTTGCCAATTCCACAAAGAGCTGCACATTTCGTCCAAATCTCTGTCCGCAGTCCAGCAAAGTTCATGCTTTGCTTTGCTTGCATCGGCATAGCACTCGGCGATGTCTCCGTCACGACGACCATCGATAACGTAGGGCAATTGGTGTCCGCATGCTTTTTCGAAGGCGTGTATCACTTCCAAAACGCTGTAGCCGCGCCCTGTTCCTAGGTTGTAGACAAAAACGCCCGTTTCCGTGACGTGTTGCAATGCGGCAACGTGGCCCAAAGCGAGGTCAACGACATGAATGTAGTCGCGAACGCCGGTGCCGTCCGGGGTGGGATAGTCGTTTCCGAAAACGTGAATTTTTTCCAATTGACCGATTGCAACCTTTGCCACGTACGGAGTGAGGTTGTTGGGAATGCCGGCAGGATCTTCGCCGATAAGTCCGCTTTCGTGTGCGCCGACAGGGTTGAAGTAACGCAACAGCACCACCGTCCACTCGTTATCCGCACGGAACATATCCGAAAGAATGCGTTCTTGGAACAATTTGGACGTTCCGTAGGGGTTGGTTGTGCCGCCTGTGGGGCAATCTTCGGTGATGGGCAAAATTTGAGGATCTCCGTACACCGTGGCCGACGACGAAAAGACAATTTTTTTGCAACCGTACTTTGCCATCACGTTCACCAACGCCAAAGTTCCGCCAATATTGTTGTCGTAGTAGTCGATGGGAATTTTGCAACTTTCGCCAACGGCTTTCAGTCCGGCAAAATGAATGACCCAATCGATTTTGTTTTGTTGGAAAATTTCGTTCAGCAACGCTTTGTCGCGAACGTCGCCCTTGAACAATTGCGCCCTTTTGCCGCATATTTCCGACACGCGTTCCAACGCTTTTTCACTGGAATTGCAAAAGTTATCCAACACCACAACTTCATGACCGCGATTCAACAATTCAACACAAGTGTGAGAACCGATGTAGCCGGCTCCGCCCGTTACAAGAATTTTCATTTTACCCTCCGTTTTTCCAATCGAATATGGATTTCTTGTTTATTATATTATTTCAAAAACAATTTGTCAACGTTGACGGCAATTTTGAGACATTTTTGATTGTTTACAAATTTTCTTCGTTGTTGTATAATCGTGAAAGAAATAACTACACACGAGGAAAACATGAAAAACTTTTTTTCCGATTTGAAACAAGGCGTTGTTTCGATGTTTGTCGGACCGCCGAAAAACGAAAATCTTTTTGAGCTGAACGGCAGACCGCCTTTGAAACGTGCAATTCCTTTCGGATTGCAACACGTGTTGGCAATGTTCGTTGCAAACATCACTCCGTTGTTGATAGTGTTTTCGGCAATAGGCGTGGGCGGCACGGAATTGGCAGCACAAGCCGTTTTGGGCTCGCTTTTCATGGCTGGGTTAGGAACAATAATGCAACTGCTGTTCGGAGCACGATTGCCCGTTGTGGTCGGAACGTCGTTCACATTTGTGGGAATTTTTTGCACCATAGGCGCATCGGCGGGTGGCGGAGAAGCAGGATACTACACCATTTTGGGGTCTGTGCTTGTTGGCGGACTTGTTGCGTCGGTGTTGTGCTTGTTCATTAAATGGTGGGGCAAACTTATAAGACCCATTGTGCCGTGCGTTGTGGTTTTCGGCATAGGATTGAGTCTGTTGCAAAGCGGAGCAACCCAGTTTTTGGGAGGAGATAACGTTTTGGGCAACTTGGCGAACGGCGAAGCCGGCAATGTGTCCTACTACAGCTACGTTCTTGTGGCAGTGGTAACACTGTTTTCGGCAATTATGTGGCAAATTTTTGCCAAAGGCGTTTGGAAAAATCTCAACATCGTTTTCGGCATTGCCGTCGGCTACATCGTGTGTCTGTGCATACCCGGAATGATAGATTTTTCCGGTCTTACCGTCGAAGGCGTGCAAGACGTGATTTCCTATCCGCACGTTATAGACGTTTCCGATTTGCGATTTGAAGTTGTTCCGATAGTTTTGACGACGGTGTGCTTTTTGATGGCCGTTGTGGAAGGCATAGGCGACACCAACGCGCTTTGTGCAAGCGGACTCGGACGAAATCCCACAAACCGCGAAATCACCGGCGTGCTGGTCACTGACGGCTTCAATTCTTTCTTGTGTTCCTTCTTCGGCACGCTTCCGTTGACAACGTTTGCGCAAAACGTGGGCATTGTTGCTCAAACAAAGGTTGTGAACAGATTTACGATATTCATTGGTGCTTTGTTTTTGATTGTCGCATCGTGTTTCCCCGTTATCGGCAACTTCCTTTGCACCATTCCCGATTGCGTTTTCGGCGGAACGATAATCATCTTGTTCGGGTCGATAGTTGTTGTCGGAATGAAAATGTGCAGCGAAGCAGGTTTCACCGACAAAAACACACTTATACTTTCCGTTTCCGTGTGTTTGGGATTCGGAATCACTTTGGCAGACAACTTCTTTGCATTTTTGCGCAACAGCGGTTTGGGAACAGTTGCGGATTTGCTTTCCAATAACGTGCTGAATATGTTTGCAATTGCTTTCGTGTTGAGTTGGTTGTTGCCCGAAGACATGAATTTTAAACGCAGAAAACAGGAAAAATCTCCACAAAGCATCAATTCCGAAGAAGCGGAATAAATGCCTCGTCACCATTGCGGTGTTCAAACAACGTGTCGAAGTAAGCATCAAAATATCATTTTCAGATTTATTGGCCAAATAAAAAGATTCGCAACCTCGATGCGTTGCGAATCTTTTTTGTGTTATCTGCTTGTGCAACTTTTCAAACAAAGTCGGCGTCTTTGGAACGACAAGCAAATATCATTGTTTTGCCGTTTGCAAATTGCCGAGAATGGTTAACCGTTTTCTTTGCCCTGCCTGTTTACAAAAGTATAAGTCACCCCTAAACGCAAAATGCGGACGAATTTTCGTCCGCATTTGTTTTTAGTTGTGAAATGCAATTGTTCCTTGTGACAACTATGCTGCAACTACGGAAACAATCGTAAGTTCGCCGGTAACAGTTTCTATGTCTGCCCAAGCGTCCCAATCTGCAAATACACGGAATTCTTGGATGCCGCTCAATGCCGACACGTCAAACGTCACCGTTTGTTCTTCGCCGTTCAAAACGCCGTTGGCGCTGGAAGCTTCGAATTTTTGTTCAACGCCACCGATCTTAAGGATAGCCGTGTGACCGTTGATGCCCTTAACTTTGACGGTGATTGTGTTGATGCCGTCAAGATTGACGTAGCAAACTGCCGTATCCCAACCTGCAGTTGTGTAGGTCAATTTGCTGCCGTCGATAGTGAAACGTCCTGCCGCGTTTGCATTTACCAAAGAGGATGCAACGTTTTCGATTGTAGCCACATTACGAACGGAAACTATTGTCAATTCGCCCGTAACCGTTGAGATGTCTGCCCAAGCGTCCCAATCTGCAAATACGCGGAATTCTTGGAGGCCGCTCAATGCCGCCACGTCGAACGTCACCGTTTGTTCTTCACCGCTCAAAACGCCGTTGGCACTGGAAGCTTCGAATTTTTGTTCAATGCCACCGATCTTAAGGATTGCCGTGTGGCCGCTGATGCCTTTCACCGTGACTGCGATTGTGGAAACGCCGTCAACGTTTATGTAACCGACTGCGGTATCCCAACCTGCGGTTGTGTAGGTGAGTTTGTTGCCGGCAATGGTGAAACGTCCTGCCGCGTTTGCATTTACCAAAGAGGATGCAATGCTTTCGATTGTAGCTACGTTACGAACGGAAACTATCGTAAGTTCGCCGGTAACAGTTTCGATATCTGCCCAAGCATCCCAATCTGCGAATACGCGGAATTCTTGAACACCGTTCAATGCCGATACGTCGAACATCACCGTTTGTTCTTCGCCGCTCAAAACGCCGTTGGCACTGGAAGCTTCAAATTTTTGTTCAATGCTACCGATCTTAAGAATTGCCGTGTGGCCGCTGATGCCTTTCACTGTGACTGCGATTGAGGAAACGCCGTCAACGTTTATGTAGCCGACTGCCGTATCCCAACCTGCGGTTGTGTAGGTGAGTTTGTTGCCGGCAATTGTGAAACGACTGCTTGTGCCGTCGTTTACCAAAGAGGACGCAATGCTGTCAATCGGAGATACCGTTTGCGACGGAGTAGGATCGGGTGTAACGGTTGCGTCTTCTGTTGAGAATTCCGCACCGAGGATCTGGAACGAACCGGAAACGTCTTGCGTGTCGGGTTGAGCAAAAATGATTATTTTCAGTTCTGCCGTGTAATCCACATCTTGAGCGGTGGTAAGGTCGACTTGAATGAGGTCTTCTTCGCCCGTCAAAGTGTATCTTGCTTCCACCTTGTCAAACGGTTTGACGATAAGAACTTGTCCTGCCGTGCCTTGAACAGTGATGGAGAAAGTCTTCATTTGTGCAAGTGCATCGCCTTTTACCAAAGCATAGAACAATGCCCAGCCGAAAGATTTTTTCTCGTAGGAAACGTTGTAAGCCGTGCCGTCTTGAGCAATTGTGTAGACACCGTCGCCGTTGTCGTACCAACCTGCATTGGCGGTTTTACTTTCTGCAGTGATTTGATTGACTTTTGTTTCTGCTACGGGCGGAGTTTGCTTTGTAACGTCGTTGGCTTCGTTGATTTCTTCGTTTGTGAGTTGGAAACGAGAAATTTCGATGGAGCCTTCCGCCGATACGCGGCTACCTTCCGCAAAGATCAACAGACGAACTGCTTTGTCAAGTTGAGCGCCAGTCAAATCCCATTCGTAGGTAGCAACGGTTTCGCTCATGTAGAAATGAACTTCCTTTGCTGCGATATCGCCGGAATATTCTATTTTGAGAGTGATGCGAGGATCGTTAGTACTTGTGGTCATTTTCCCTTCCAAAACCAACGTCTTCACGTTTGCAAGCTGTTCGGCTTCTTCCGTTGCCAAACTGCGTCTCACCCATTGCCATTCGCCGGATTTCTCGTAAGAAATGACAACGCTTGTGCCGTCTTCGCCGGCGCGAACGGTGTAGGTTTCTTCGTCTTCGTTACCTGACCAGAAATTTGCAATATTGATGGGCCAAGTTTCTTGATCTTGAGGTTGGCATGCAACAATGCCAAACACCGTGAAAATCAAAGCCACTGTCAAAAGTAACGACAAAAGTTTGTTTTTCATGTGGTTCCTCCCTGTGATATTATATTTTTTCAATAAATTCAGCACTGAATTACTGAAATATTATCTATTAAGTTAATCATAACACCGAAAAATGCCTTGTCAATACCCATTTTGAGCTTTTTAAAATGTGAATTTACTTAACATTGGTGAAATTGTTGAAATTAGCGTTTCAAAATTGTTTTTCCGACTTCGGTGTCGTATTCGAACAACTGAATATGCTTGGTGTCGAATGCTACGCGAATTTCGTCGTCGTTGCGAACGTACTCTCTTGCACCGCAACGAAGAATGAAATCGCCGTCCACACCGCTCATTGCGCAATAAACAAGCGTTTCGTTGCCGAGTTTTTCCGTCACCTTGACGGTTGCTTTTGCAACGTGTTCGCCGTCGGCAGTTTCTTCGTCGACGACAAGATGCACGTCTTCGGCACGAATGCCCAAAATGAATTGACGTTGATTGATTTCTTCAACGGTGATTCTGTCGGCAGTTTCCTTGTCGATGAGAATTTTGTTTTTGCCGAAAATGGCGTAGACATTGCCTTTTTCTTGAGACAAAATAACGTCCACGAAGTTCATTTGCGGCGTTCCGATGAAGCCGGCAACAAACTTGTTTTCGGGATAGTCGTACAAGTTTTCGGGCGTGTCCACTTGTTGAATGTAGCCGTCCTTCATAACTACGATTCTGGTACCCATCGTCATTGCTTCCGTTTGGTCGTGCGTTACGTAGACAAAGGTTGCTTGCAATTCGTTATGGAGCTTGATAATTTCCGTCCTCATTTGCGTGCGCATCTTGGCATCCAAGTTCGACAGAGGTTCGTCCAACAAGAACACCTTGGGTTCGCGAACGATGGCACGGCCCAACGCAACACGTTGACGTTGTCCGCCGGACAAGTTTTTGGGTTTGCGGTTGAGATATTCTTCGATGCCCAATATTTTTGCGGCAGCTTTCACTTTTTGCTCGATTTCGCGTTTGGGAATTTTTCTGAGACGCAATCCGAACGACATGTTTTCAAAAACAGTCATATAGGGGTACAACGCATAGTTTTGGAACACCATCGCTATGTCGCGATCCTTGGGTTCCACGTTGTTGACGCGCTTGTCGTCGATATACAAATCGCCGTCGCTGATATCTTCCAATCCTGCGATCATACGCAAAGTTGTGGATTTTCCGCAACCGGACGGACCGACGAATACGACGAATTCTTTATCGTGAATTTCCAGGTTGAAGTCTGCTACCGCCGTGACGTTTCCGGGGTAGACTTTTTTGATGTTTTTGAGGGAAATGTTTGCCATTGTTAGTCTCCTTTTGTCGATATAAAACCAAGACGTTTGAACGCTTGTTGAATTTCTGTGATTTTGTTGAAGTTTCTCCACACGGTTTGTTTTTGATAGTTGGCCATCATCAGCAACGATATTCCTTTGTCGATACTGATATAGTGATCGCAATACCAATCGTCGTCGGCATTATAAGAATCAAACAAACCGTAGTTTCCGATAAGTTTGGGCAACGTGTAGTAGTGATCCAGTGCCGCCAAGCTTTGCTTCGGGGTGAACACTATCGAACCGATTGCACCTGCCGGAGCTACCGTCCCTTCGGTGATATGTTCCGTGTTGCCGTTGCCGCTTGGAGGAACACCGATGTGCCCGGTGTAACCATCTCGCGTGGAACAGGATGTCAAGCCCCAACTGACGGCCGAATAACCTTTGTGCTTCGTGTCTGCCACGCAGTAGTCGTAGTTTGCCAAGCTTGCCAAAACGGAATTGTTGAACCAATCGGTGCCGTTTTCGTCGCGTTTGTCGCGAAAATCGATAAACGCATGGGAAAATTGATGCACGAACAAGCTTCCGAACCAAGTGTACACATATTGCTCGCCGTGGTAGTCGGCAAGTTCGCGACGGAAAGTGTAGTAGGCTTCTTTCGCTTTGGGCCAACCGCTTCCGGCTGCCAGCCAATACAACAATAATTGTTCGGCATACATATCCCAGTGACAAACGAATCCGCTGTCGTAGCGAGCCATTCGGAACATTTTGCGATCGTCGTCGTAGAAATACTGCCAATCTATGCGCCGGTACAGCCTTTGAGCTTTTTCCATCACCTCACCGCCGAAATAGCTTCCCGCCGTCAGCGCACCGGCCACGGCAAGTGCCGTGTCAATAACGGAAAGCTCGCAATTGTAGGCCCGAGTGGCTTGAGGAATTTTGTAGAAGTGGTACAAAAATCCGTTGTCCGATTCCAATTGCAACAGCGTGTCCAAAGTTTTTTCACAAATCAGTCTACCTTCGGATGCGGATATTTTTCCAAAATCCACCCCCACCGCCATTGCCGCAAGCATAAAGCCGTTGGCCGCGACGGAGCAAATTCCCCTGACATCGGGACATCTGTCCGGCATCAATCCGTAGGCAGACTTTTCTCGGCTGAAATTGTCGTAGAAATAGGCAAAACAGCCGTCAAATTCTTTTTGAAAACTCATGCGTTACTTACCGTCCTAAAACCCAAAACCTCCAGGCCGTTTTTAACGTACGAACTTTCCATTGTGTACTGCCAAACAAGGCCGTTTTTGAAGTTGGACAACATCAACAGAGATATGCCTTTATCGATGCCGATGTAGTCTGTTTGAAAATCGTTTACATCCAAGTTGTAGGAATCGGTCAGTCCGTACTTGCCGTTGAGCAAGCGATACTTGCTTTGATACAGCGACAATGCCGTTAAACTTTGTTTCGGAGTGAAAACAACCGAACCGATTGCTCCGCACGGAGACACCGTTCCTTGAATCTTTTTGTATTCTTCGTCGGACGTCCAACCTCTTGGTTGTGCGCCCAGTTTTCCGCTGTAACCAAGGTGCGTGTCGCAAGCGGTGAGGCCCCAACCGCCCTCGGCAAAAGTTTTGCTTGTTTCGGAACTATCTGCACAGAACTGATATGCCGCCAACGATGCATCGACGGAATTTTGCCACCAATTTGTGCCGTTCTTATCCTCGATGTTGTAGAAATTGATCCATGCGTGAGAGAATTGGTAGGTGAAAATGCTGCCAAAGTAGGAATAAATGAAGTCTTCGCCTTCCCAACTGCCCGTTCTTCTTGTGAAATCGTAGTACGACTCGTCCGTCGTGCGATATTCTTCAATGGGAGATCCTGCCGCCAAAACGTAGAGCATCAACTGTTCCGCGTACCAATCCCAGCAACCGGAAGACAACTTTTTCTTGCTCATATCGTAGGACATGGAAAAATACTTTTTTGTGCCCTTTTTCAGTTCAAAAGACTGCCAATTGACGTTGGAATACACTTCCAGTGCTTTTTGTTGCACTTCGCCCTCGAAATATTCTCCGACAGACAATGCACCGCACACTAAAATGGCTGTGTCGATGGAGGAAATTTCACTGCCGGAAACACGTTTACCGGTGTTTTTGTTGATGAAGTGAGACAAAAATCCGTTCCACGACACAGTGTCGTCGTCTTGCAGACGCAAAATCGTTTCCAACGTTCCCAAAGCACGTTCTTCCGCTTCTTCTTTGGTAACGTAGCCTTCTTCCGCACCGACAATCAGTGCGCTGAGGCCGAAACCGACAGATGCGATAGAGGCCGTGTCTTTGTCGCTCATGCGGTCTTGTATCAAACCGTAGTAGGACGAATTTTTGTCCGTTTGCGCTTCGTTCCACAAAAAATCGAAGCAACCTTTCATTTCTTGATCGATATTGTCCTGATATTTTCTGAGCAACGATGCCTGATTGTCTATCTGCGGCAAGGAGTCGTCCCACGGAACGTTCGGAACGCAACCTGCAACCGCAAAACAAACAAGCAACAACACAGTGACAATAACAACAGTAATTCTTTTTTTCATGATGTTTCCTTGTGATTTTATTCCCCGGTGATACCGGCCTTATCGATACCGTCGATAAAGAATCTTTGAGTGAAGAAGTAGATTACCAACAATGGCAAAATAGTGAGTACCGTTCCTGCCATATAGATAGCTTCGTTGATGGATTTTCCCGTTGTTGCAACCGTTCCGAACAATTGCTCGTAGGTGGCTTGGAATTTTGCCAATTCCAAAGGCAACGTTGTGAGTGTTCCGCCAAAGTAGATGGAGGAGAGAACCGTTTCGTTGTAATACCACACAACCGAAAGCAAGAAGGACAGCAATATTGCGGGCACCGCAGCGGGAATTCCTATTTTGAAAAACACTTGCAATGCGTTTGCGCCGTCAATTTTTGCCGCTTCCACGACAGAATCGGGAATTCCGCGGAAAAATTGATAGAAAATCAAAATGAACACTGCGGATTTTATGCCTTGCCCCAATGCTGCGGGAACGATAAACGACAAAATTGAATCGGTTATCTTCAAATTGGAATAGATCAGCAGTTGCGGCATCATTGTGAGTTGCGAAGGCACGATAAACGTGAGAATTATCAACCCGAACAACAGTTTTTTGCCGGGGAACTTGAACCGAGCAAGTCCGTAGGCAGCCAAACAGCAAGACAACGTTTGAAACAACGACGGCAAAACAGCAACAATCAGCGTTTCGAACAGCGTGGAAAAGAATTCCAACACTTTTGCCGCTTCCACGTAGTTTTCAAAATACCAAGACGTGGGCAAATAGTTGACCATCGGGCTGACAACGTCTTCCGGGCTCATCAGCGAGTAGCCGATCATGTACAACATCGGGTACACGTAGACAAAACCGAACAAAATGAGCAATGCATAGCTGAAAAAAGACTGTACGAAACCTTTTTTGTCGCCTCCGCCCAAGAAGAAACTTTTCACTGCTGCGGAATCGAGATTTTTCAGATCCAACTTTTTCTTTGTTTTTACTTCCGAGCTCTTTCTCATATTTTCACCTTCTTGTTGCCCTTTCTGAACAGCAACACCGCAACAATCAACACTGCCACCATCACCAAGAAGTACACCCATGCCATTGCGGACGCATAGCCGTAGCCCGCACCTTCACCGGTGGCGTTCATATCGGCTTGTATTTTGGTGATGACGGGATTCAACGAGAACACCGACTGCATAACAACAGTGAACACGACGTTGATCACTATTGTGGGGTTCAACGCCGGCAAAGTGATTTTCCAAAACTTTTCCCATTTGCTTGCGCCGTCGATACTGGCTGCTTCGTACATGCTTTTGTCTAGTTTTTGCAAACCGGTCATGAACACAAGAATTTGTATTCCGCTGAACCACAAAATCATGATAAATTCCGAGGTTAGGAAGCTCAATGCGTCCAACAGAAATTGCGGCACCGTGCCTTGCAATTCCGTGAAGTTGATAAGTTTGTCTATCCCGGGGAAAGAAGCCACACCTTGATTGATGAAAATTTCCATTACCGGGCCGCTGGTTATGATGACGGGAAGAAAGAATATCGTACGGAAAAAGCCGGTACCTTTCAATTTGCTGTTCAACAACATTGCCAACACAAGCGAGACAACCACTATCACGGGAACGTAGAGTGCCGTTTTTACGACATAGTCACTCAATGCATCGGTGAATGCCGTGTCCGTGAACAACGCATATGCGTAGTTTTCCCAACCGACAGGCTTTGTTTCGATGTGTCCTTGTCCGATTGAAACGTTGCTGAAACTGAACACCAACGTTTGAATTATCGGGAAAGCCGTGAAAACGCAAAAGCCTATTATCCACGGCAAACAGAACAGCAACCCGTTTCTCAGTTCCGAAACAGAAAAACTATGGCGTCTTTTGATTCTGGTTTTTGTTGGTTTAAGATTTTTCAGATTGAATTTCATCATTTTGCAATAACTTGCGCCGAGCAAGCCTCCACCGTGACACCGTCCACAACAACGGCGTAGTCGGAATAGTTGACCACTACTTTTACACCATTTTGATAGGTTGTGACAGCATAATCTTCCGTTTGATATCTTGCACCGATTTGCGAACCGCGAACATAACAAAGAACGCCGTTTACTTGTTCGTAGATAGATTTGATTTCTTCTTTCCAGTCGTCGTACTCCGACGTAAACACATCCACACTGTCCGTGCCGTGCAATTGAACGGAATCTTGTTCCGTAAGCAAGAAGCACGGATACACATTGTAGTCGATAAGTTTTAGCACGGTGCGGTCACCGGAATAGTTGAGGTTGAGCGGCACCGAATACATCTCCTTTTTGCCAGATAACAAAATGGGCAAAAGAGGAACAGCTTCCGTTTCCATGATGTAGCCGCTGTTATCCAGAGGCATGTCCAAGTACGCTCCGCAAACATTCCACAAATAAGCACTCGGGCGATACACGTTGGTGTTCCATTCAGAAACCAGCTCGCGATAGATATCCATGCTTTGCGTGCGACTTACGCGAACATCGTCGACTGTGTGCGAAAACAGCATGTAGCCAACACTGTCAACATCCAGACCGTTGCAATATTTTTTGAAGTTATCCAAATTGTTGTTCCAATACTTTTGCGTGTAGGCTGCCGACAACAAACGATAGGTTATGTCCGAACCGACACGATTGTCGCCCACTTCCACGTATTGCTCGGACAGGTTGAGCGCCAATTCGTAGCGTGATTTTTCCAAATCCGTTTTGACCTTGGAAAAATCTGCTTGCATGGTCAGAGAAATGCCACTATCCTTTGCCTTTTGGAACAATTTCGAGTAGCCCGACTTACCTCCGGATTTGCCGTCCAACGGGAAAAAGTCGGAACCTGTTTGAGAATATCCTCCCTTCGAGTAGCCGTAGAGGGATACGGACAGGTTGTCGGTGAAAGACGTTGTTTCGTCCATCACTTGCGACACGAAATCCGTTGTTGTCATGTTCAAAGTTTCATTGCCGAACATTCCTTGTTTGGATTCCGACATCAAAAAGCGAAGACGCAACCCGGCATCGGAGGATGAGGATATATCGGAAGAAATAGGAAATTGTTCTTCGTAGGCATTTGCCACGTCGACAACATCGGCATCGCCCTTCAAAAAAGTCATGCGTTGTTCCACGTCGAATTCGTTTGCTTTTTCTTGCAAGGTGACGTAGCTTTTACCGGCAGAACCGGCACTTTGATAGTACTTTACATAAGTTTCGCGATAAACGTAGGTGAAATACGCCAAATTGTAGTTTGTGGTTATTCCGCTTACGGATGCGTTTACCGTTGCATATTCCGCACCGCTTTTGACTGTTGTCAACGTGCCTCCGTCCGGATACATTGTGGCAACCAACGGCAACGAAGCCGTTTGCGGAGACGTTGAGCGAACGCTGCCTGCAGATATGCCGTAGTCGTCGCCGTAGATTCTGGCCGAATAGGCTTGCTTTGCACCTGTGGACACCGAAAGGTCGACAGTGGCTCCGACGCCATCCGGAATAAGTATTTTTCCATCCACTTTTCCAAAGCTGGAATCAAAAAACGGATAGAGCATCAAGTACTGCAAACGATAGGTATCCGAACCTTCTGCTATAGACGAATAAGGAATACTCACCGTGATACCGTCGGCATCGAAACGCAATTTCAGCGTGAATGTCAGGCTGATTTTTTTGCATTTGATTTTTGCATCGAACCCGTTGCTCTTTTCCGTGAACTTGACGGTTGCATTGAGCAAAGACATCGGACGTTCGGTTAAGTTGTTGTTTTTTGCCGTGCGATAGCCCACTGTTACGGCATCGGTGAGCTTGCCCGCCCATTGGTTGTTCAGGCCGTCGTCTTCCGATGCGCGTTTGCCGGAATACCACGTTCTGCCGTTGGCCGTTGCCGAAAAATTCAATGTCGACTTATCCACGGACAAGACAACACCATCGTTTGTGACGGTGTGCGTTCCGCTGTCCCCGTCACTGTCGATCTCTTCCGAAACTTCGGCATACACCGCCAAACCGCCGACAGACAGCACCAACACACAGGCGACAAGCAATGCAATAATCTTCTTTTTAAACGACATTGTTGAAAAACTCCTCCCCTGCTTCGATAAAATATCCAAAGAATTGTGTTAACAGCATGCGCAACACGATAAAGAACAAAATTACCATTGCAAATGCAAACACCGTCAACAAAATGTTTTTGACCGTCTGCCAGAAAGTGTAATCGTGCAATTCCATTATCGAACGGAACAAAGAAATCGCACTCCAACCGTACATCACTATGCAACACACCGTATAGACGATGTTTTCGTTGTAGGTGAGCCAGTTGCTGATGATAAACACGGGCAACGCCATCACCAAATACGGCGACAACGCGTAGATGAATGTGATGATACACTGTTTGAACTTTCCTTCGCCGTCGGTAACCGTGCTGACAAAGTAGTTGCACACAACCAACAACAAGAAACAACCGATTGTTGTGAGTACGATTTGCCAACCGTTGCTGTTGTAGACGGTGGACGAATTGTACAAATAGCCGGTGACCAACACGCTGAGTATTTGAAGTGCGGCAAACCAAACGTAAAGCACTGCAGCCGACCAAACGCTTGCGCCGTCGTGATACTTAACTTCGAACACGGCATCGTTTGGTTTGGAGCAAAAACGAAATACGTGTGCGAAATATCTGTACGCCGAAGTTTGTTTTACGACGCTTGCCTTTTCATGCAACGGAGCCAACATCTGCGGTGCTTTTTTATCGGCGAACTTCAACGCCAACACCACCGCAACAACGCACAGCGCCAAGCAAATCACCCAAATCAAATTGTCCTGCAACCAATCGTTGCGAATTTGCCAATATGCCTCGGAGTAGCCTGTTTTGTCTTCTGCAAGGCGGAACTGTTCCAATGCCAATTCGTAGTTGCCCTTTTTCATGTTGGCCTTTGCCAACGCTTTGTAGGACACGATGAAACGACTGTTCAAACGCAACACTTCTTTCCAACTGCTTTCTCCTTCCAAATACAAACCGTCTTTGTAGTACTCCACGGCGGAGAAAACAAGGTTGGCAAACTGTGTGCGAGAATATCTGACAATCATGGAGTAGTTTTTGTCCAACACCAACAAGTCGCCACCATCCAAAACGTTGATTGCAACCGGTGAGGACAAAACGCCAAGACGTTCGTCGCCGGATGAGGAGCCGAAACGGAACAACAAATCGCCGTAGCTGTCGAAAACGGCAACACTGCCGTCTTTTTGAACGGTGAAAATGTTTTCCGATGCATCCACGTCTACCGCGACGGTGTTTGAATAGTTGATGCCGGGCGACATGATTGTGTTGCCCAACGTGTTCAACTTTTTGACAGATGCCGAAACTGCACCGTCAGTCACCGTGTACAGCAACCCGCGGTTGTTGATTGTGACGTTTGTGGGGCTACGCGGCGAGGCAAGGAACAAACTTTTTTGTTCTTCGGAAAAAAGCAATTCCTTGATTTTGGAAATCAACGACGCTTGCGTTTCGTTCGAGCCGACGTATCCCAAAAATTCGCCGGCTGTGTTTATCTGCATCAAACCGCTGACGCAACCTTCCGACACCAAGTACAAGTTGCTGCGCCCGTCGGTGGCAATTTTGGTGGGAACATACGGCGTGTCGCCAACCAACGGATTGGAAGGCTTTTCGATTGTTTTCAACAACTCGCCGGAGTTCTTGTCAAACACAAAAACAAGTTTTGCGCCCTTGTCGCAAACATACAAGTAGTCGTCCACGGCAACACCCGTGGGATTTTGCAACAAGCCTTTGCCTATTTCGGCAAGTGCTTCGCCTTTCAGGTTGGTTTTGACGATACGTTTGTTGCCGGAATCGGCAATAAAGATTTCGTCGCCGGAAATTGTCATGTCTTCGGGATTGTACAACGTGCCGAAAACAGTATCGGACATGACGATTTTCCCGATCGGTTCATAGGCCGTCTGTGTGGGAACCAACTCCGATTCCGGACCCATTGTTTCCGTTTCGTAGGGTGCTGCGGCATACGCCAATGTCGGCGAAAACACCGTAGCAATCAATATTATGCTTATAAGCAGTAGTCGGATTGTCTTTTTCATTATTTAATTCCCGAATGTGCCATGGTATCCATAACTTTGCTTTGCATTATTATGAAAATGATAAGGTTGGGCAAAAACATTATCAATGCGCTGGCCGCCGCAACCCCCTGTGTGCTTGTCGCCGTGTTAGACGAGGTGAACGTGCTGATGTAGTAGGCGAAAGTTTTGAGACTTTCGTTGTTGATATAGTAGATGGAAGCTTCAACGTTGCCCCACGCCGACTGGAATGCCAATATTGCAACCGTGGCGATTGCCGGGCTTACCATCGGAACGATGACACGGAAAACTATTTGCAATTCTGTTGCGCCGTCCATACGAGCCGCCTCTATCAATGCATCGGGCGTTTGGTCGATAAACTGTTTGATCAAAAACAACCCGACAGGCATGCTTACTATCGGCAAAATGTTGGAGATAAATCTGTCCACCAACCCCAACTTCACAATGATGATGAAACGCGGAATGGTGACTGCAATGGGAACGAACATGAGTGCAAGGGTGTTTATTTCAAACAACAACTTGCGCCCCTTGAAATCCTTTTTGCTCAAAACGTATCCTGCCGTTATAGACAAGGCTATGCTTACCAACACGGTGAGAATTGTCACCATAATAGAGTTGAAAAGATATCTTGAGGCGGGAACGGCCGTTGAACCTGCCATCAATTCGAACAAAGCCTTGTAGTTTTCGAATGTAGGATTTTTGACGAAAAACGACGGAGGAAATTTGAACAACTCTTCTGCCGGTTTGAATGCCGTTGTGAAAATGTAGATTAACGGCAAAACGAAAAACACGGCAAGAGGCAACAGAAACACGTAGAATTTCAGTTGACTTACGTGAAAATGTTTGGGATTTATCTTTTTCCCTTGAAAAGATGACATAACGTACCTCTTTTGAAATATTTGCATGACGGACAACTCGTTGCACTGCGGCAACCTGTTTGCCGAAAAGCGTAGTGCTACCGGAATTGTAGCACTGTGCTTTTGGGCAAAGCACACAATTCGACGACTTGGTCCGTCGCGGAAAAGATTTTCCGCGACGGAAGCAAAAAACTAGTCGTCACTTAATACTTTGCGAATGACTTTGCTGATAACGTATATGAGCAACAGCAACACCACTGATATTGCCGCGGCATAGCCCATTTCGTAACGAATGTAGCCGTAGTCCTCGATGTGGTTGATGATCAACTGTCCCGAATAGTTGGGTGTCGGGTTGGAGCCGGAAAGCTGAACGCCGATAGAACCTGCTTGGAAGGTGCTTACCACAGCCATGACTGCACCGAACAACAGTTGCGGTTTCATGGAAGGAATTGTGACGTACAATATTTCTTGAACGCGGTTTTTCATTCCGTCCATATAGGCCGCTTCGTACAATTGCGGGTCTATATTCAAAATACCCGAAAGCATTGCCAAAAATCCGACGCCCATGCTGGACCATATCGTGACGATAATCATGATTGTCATCAAATAGTCACTGCTTTGCAACCACTGAACAGCTTCGTTGATAACGCCCATTTTCAGCAAAATGGCATTCAAATAGCCGTTGGGGTCTCCGCTGAAAATAGTTGTCCACACCACTTGCATTGCAACACCGCTGGTGAGTGACGGCGAATAGATGAGCAACGCCAACACGGTGCGCGGTCCCTTGGGGATTTGTGCCAACATCCAAGCAAGAATAAAGGACAAAAGATAGCCCGCAGGCCCTGCAATCAATGCAAACTTGATTGTGTTTGGCAAAACTTTTTGCATGAACACGTCGTCTTCCGTAAGCAAGCGAATGTAACCTGTCAACCCCACAAAATTCGGGGATGAAACGCTGTCGAAATCGGTGAAAGACAAGCCAATTGCCAAAATTACGGGCAACACAATGAACACCGTGAACGACAATGCGTACGGCAAAATCAACAAGGCGGTGGTTATTCCCGACCTTTTGCTTTTTTGTTTTTCCCTGTTAAGCGTTCTGTTGCCTAACGGTCTGAGTAGTTTTTCCTTGTTTTTCATGAGTTAGCCTTGATTTTTTTGATATAGTCTAGCGTTGTGAGCGTGTACTCTTTCACCAGTTTGCCGTCCTTGTAGTACCCGAATTCTTCCAGTTTTCGTATCAATTCTTTGTCTATCGTCGTGACGGCGTTTTCAATTACCGACCGTGTGTTCTCTCCGTCGATAACTATTTTGTTCCAAGCGTTGGAAAGTTCTCTTTCCAACATGTACCAACCGGGTACTTTAGGAATTTCACGCATCCATTCCCATTGGTTGAGAATGATTTCCTTATCTTCTTCGGAGAATACGATGGAATTGTTGAATGCTTCCAAATTGGCACTGTTCCAAATGTAACTCTTGCCGAAAAGCATTGTGAGTTTGTTCATGAATTCCGTTTGAACTTCCGCAGAAGACCACCACTTCAACAACTCCCAGCCGGCAGCATCTTTTTCGTCGCTGCCGCTTTTTATCAAAGTCATACTTGTTGCGCTACCCGTTTGCCAACGTTCGACGACACCGGTTTCTTCGTTCAAAACACCCGGCGACAACGCAATGCCCCATTTACCTTGAATTTCCGGAGCGGCTATCGACAAACGAACGTAGGTGTCGAAAGTGGATATGCCTATCGGCAAGCTGCCGTTGCGGAAACTGTCGAAAAAGCTGCTGATTTGTTGTGGCAAACCGTACAACGTGTACAATTCCGTCATCAATTTGATTGCGTTCAAACTGTTTTCGTCGGCAATGGTAGTTTTGGTTGCATCTGCGCTGAACAACGTGCCACCGTACTGATAGATGAACGGCGCCGTCGTCATGATCGATTTGGACGATGTGGAACCGGACAACGGAAGGTAGAAATTCAGGCCGTAACGTTGCAATTTTGGCAAAATGCCTATCACGTCTTCCCATGTATCGGGCAAATCTATGCCATACTTTTCCAAAATGTCCTTGCGGTAGTACATCACGTAGAAGTCTTGTGTTTCCGGCAAAGCTAAACCCTTACCGTCGGCAATAAGACTGATCATTGCGCCTTCCGAGAAACGAGAGATAACTTGGCCGTAGTCGGAATATTGCGTGAGGTCCACCGTGATATCGCGAATGCCCATTTCATAGGGCAACCAGTTGCTTATGCCCATCACCGCATGGGGTGCGATGTTGGCCGCATTTGACAAAATCAGTTTTCCTTCGTCTGCCAACACGGAAAAACGTACGGTGTAGCCGGTTGTTTTTTCAAAATCCGATGCATCCATCATCTGTTGCATCAAATTGACGTAGGTTGACGGACGAGCCACCCAAACTTGAATTGTTTTTTCGTCATCGGTGGTTACGGAATAATCTGCCACGAAACTGTGGAAAAACCGTTTTACACCTTCACAAAATCCGTAGAATCCGCCGTGACGCTCAACACCGCTTGGGCTTCCTGCAGGATGCAAAATGACTTTGTCCAAATCCAGAGGTGTGCTTAAAATGCCGTTGCGAGCATTTGCAATTGTTTGAACGATCGATCCGCTTCCCTCGGAAAGCGTCGAATAGTTGTTGGGAATATCGTAGGGGTCATCCAACAATCCGCCGATGGATTTTTGTGCCGTCTGTATGAACACCAATGCTTCGTAGTTGACATCCGTGCCGTTGACGAGTTTCAACTCGTCGTTTATTTCTCCGAGTTGACGATAGATTTTTTTCAGTTTTTCCACAACGCCGGGGAAGTCGTTTTCCGGATCCCATTCACGATTGTTGTCTTGAACGGTACCTGCAATTTTTTTCAAATCCAAATATATATCGTTCAATTCGCCGACGATGTCACCCAGTTTATCGGTGCTTTCAACGGTTTGCGAACAGTCGATTTTGAAAGTTATCACGTGTTCGCCTTTTTCCAACCAGATTGCATACGGACTGTCTCCGCCCAAAACGTGTTCTTCGTAGGAAGAATTTTGCGGGAACGGGTAAATCAACAACTCTTTGAACGGAGTTTTTCCGTCCACGGTGATTTTGGCAAAAGTCGTTTTGTTTGCATCGCCGTTTTTATAGTTGACAGACAAATTGTACAATCCGTCCGTTTCGGCAATCATTTTGTAACTTACCGTTTGATACGCCGTGGTCAAACCGGACAGCACGTTGAGCTTTGCTGTGTAGGTTTCGTAACCGGTGGTGTTGATATCTCCCGATGCAACGGGAATGGCCATTGTGTTGTTTTTGCTGGCGAAAAATTCCGCTTCTTGCACAACAACACCGCTTCCGACTTGTGCCGACTGATATTTTTGGGCATAGTCTGCGTAGGATTCGGGCATCTGAACTGCCGCCAACTTGACGTTACCAATCAAAAATTCGCCGCCTGCAATAACCGTGAATTGCACCACGTTCTTGCCGCTTTGAAATTCGAACACCGGAGCAAGCACCGTCGAACAATCGTAGCCGTAAAGTTCGGCAGTTACCCATTCTTCGATTTTCGTCTGAGTGGGCGTCACCTCGTTGCCGTAGCTGTCGCGAGCAAATTCGTTGCTTTCGTTTTTCCACAACGCGGGCAACGACGCACGCGCAAGCACTTCGTTGCCGTTGACGGAAACGGATATTTCGCTGTTGTTGAGCCCGTTATGCAACACGTAGTAGGTCACGACGAGAGAAAGACTGTCCGCACGGGACAAATCCGCTTCCAACGTGACGGTATCGCCGCGTTTAAGCTTGCGAACCGTGCCCAAGTCCTGATCGACGTATTCTTCGCCACCGGAGATCACCGTGCATTCCGCAACGGTGTCGGTGGCAGAAGTTTGCACCTTCGACAACGTTTGTTCTTGAACAAATACGTAGGTTGCATTGTTGCATCCGAACAACAACATCGTCGTGCTGATCAAAAACAGCATTATGAATATTAGTTGAAGTTTTTTCATAAAAATTACCGCACTATTGTTAGAAATAGTATTTTTTTGCGATGACCTGCATCGCAGATACGACGATTTTAGTAGAAATCGGCATATTCCTTGATTGCATTGCCGTACTGTCTGTCGGCAAGTGCGTCACAGTCGACGGCGTAGTCGGCATATTGCAATTCGCCCAACCAGCACCAATCCAACAATTGACCGATTTGGACGTTGCCATAGGTTTCTCCCTGAACGGTAACGGAAAGTCCTGTCAGAGCAAGCCATCTGGAACGTGTGTAGCCGGGAACGACTTTGACAGATTCAACGATACCTTCGCTCAAAGAAGCGTACTTCTCTTTGAGGCCTTCGACGGTGTCGAATTTTTCGAAATATTCGTTTACGATTTCCGAATCTACCGTGATGGGCAACGTGTTTGTGACGTCGTTGTCGCGAGAAATACGTTCACGAATTCCTGCGGGATCGAAACTCATCCATTTGACAAACTCATAGGCAAGTTCGCGATTTTCGCAAACACTGGATATTGCAAGATAGTCGCCGATGATAGGTGTGCGATCGCCGGGAACGCCGATGAATTTGATTTCGAAATCGCCGCCGTTTTTGTCCAACATATCGGGAATTTCGTAGGTGTAGCCCCAACGAATTGCAAGACAACCGCTATCCCACAACGAGGTGTAGCCGTCGACGCCTTCGAAATATTCTGCACGGTCTTCTTCCGTCAAACTGTCGTAGGTGTACTTGTTGGCACGCAAATCGGCCGTTTTAGCAATTGCATCTTTAAATTCGTTGCTGTCGAGGTGATATTCGGAGCCGTCCCACGTGAACCAACCGTAGTTTTCGTTGACGGATGCGGGATACCATTCGATGATGGTGCTTTCGTGGCTGAGGCCGATAACGCCTTCGCTCTTGTAGTTAGCCATCGTTTTGACTACGTTGTAGAAACTTTCCCAAGTGATTTCCTCTTCCAAAAAACCGTTGAGATTGTACTGTTCGAGCAAATCTACGTTTACAAAGTAGCCTGCCATGTGCATTGCAAAAGGTGCTGCGTAGATACCGTCTTTGAAATGCACCGCTTCTTCAATGGGCGTGGGAATGTTGTTCCAATCGCCCGATGTATCTGCTGCCACAAGGTCGCTGATATCGGAAACGTAGCGTTCTTTCAAACCGAAGTTCAAGTTGGACAACATGAACACGTCGGGCATTTTGTTTTTGACTGCCATTGCTCGGATAGAATCTTCGTAGGCGGTAAGACTGATGTCCTCTTCGATTTTCACCTTGACGTTATACTTTTCTTCGAAAGCTTTGATCATTTGTCTTTCGATGTTATTGTCTGCTTCGTTGCCCAAGTTCCAAGTTGCATAGGAGAGATCGTAGTGTTCTCCGCCGCAAGCGGCCAAAAGTCCGCAAGCGCAGCAAAGCAACATGATCAACGCAACAAATAATGCTGTTTTTTTCATAGTTGACTCCTTTTTTTGTTATATTGAAATCCATCGACACGTCTCTTTCACGAGAACGGCGATGAAAAGTTTCCGTTAGAACGTGTACACCACTTCGTGTTCGCCGTTTGCGAATTGAGGCACGACGTCGCCGTCCACCGTTTTGCCGTCCACCGTGAGAGTGCGTTCCCCCGTTCTGCGAACGGTTATGTTGTAGACAGCATTGCGGAAATGACGAACGTGTCGGAATCCGTTCCAATGAGACGGAATGCACGGATTGATTTTAAGTCCGCTTTCCACGGGAACGATACCCAAAATTCTGCGCACCGCAACGTTGTGCAACCACTGTGCGGAACCTGTGTACCAAGACCAACCGGCCTTTCCGAAATATGGAGAAGTGGGACCGTCGGAGTTGCCGGGCAAAACGTAAGGCTCCGTCTTGTAGTTGTCGCTATCCTTGCGTTTGGGCGGACAAAGCGATGAATAAGCTTTGTAGGCCAGTTCGTTTTGTCCCAACAACGAATAGGCCCAAACTGCCCACGTTGCCGCGTGAGTGTAGACACCGCCGTTTTCGCGCAAGCCGGGAGCATATCTGGTGATATATCCGATGTTGCTGTTGGGTTGGTCGTACTCGGGGGCAAGCAACAGTGCACCGTAATCTTTGAGCAAATATTTTTCCACCGCTTGCATTGCCTTCACTTTGCGTTCCTCGGTGGTGATATCGGAAATAACTGCCCAAATTTGAGGATTCAAAAAGATTTTGCCACGCTCGCAATCCTTGCTACCGATTTTTTCGCCAAGATCGTTGGTTGCTTGCAAGAACCATTCGCCGTCCCAACCGTATTCGTTGAAATCCGTCTTCAACTTGTCTGCGCGTTGAGCCAACGTTTTTGCATAGTCGTTTTCACCTTTAAGCACAACGTATTTGTCAAAACGACGCAAAATGTAGTACAAAAATTCCGCAACCCAGAAGCTTTCGCCTTTCATATCGTTGCCGACTGCGGAAAGTCCGTCGTTCCAATCGTGGTCACCCATAAGAGGAATGCCTCTCGGCGAGAAATTGGACAAACTGTAGTCGATAGCGGCCTTGCAATGTTGATAAACGGAGGCTTCTTCTCCATCCAAATATCTCACCTTTTCGTCCAACACCGAAAAGTCGGCCGTTTCTTCGATATACGCATCGACGGCAAACGGCAACCACAAAAAGTCGTCGGAACATTTTGTGCGAGGACCTGCGTTGTTGTATGTGAGCCACCAATGCAGAACGTCGCCACGCACGAATTGCTTGCTTGCGTGCAACAAAATTTGTTTGCGCGTTATTTGAGGATCGCTTTCCAGGCCGATCAGGCTGTCTTGCAATTGATCGCGGAAACCGATACCGCCGGAAATTTGGTAGTAGGCGGCTTTTGCCCACATACGACAAGACAATGCCTGATATTTGCACCAGTAGTTTGTCATCACGTCGAACTCGCTGTCCGGAGTTTCCGTCTTTTCCGCTTCCAGCAGGTTGTTCCACTTGCGTTGCACCTGTTCCAATTGCAAATTGCATTGTTCAACGTTGCATTGCGCAACCAGTTGTTGCCAGTCTTCACAATCTTTTTTTGCAAAACCGACGGAGAACACCACCGTTTCGCTTTGGCCGGCGTCCAAATCGATATCCACGCGAAGCGCACCGACGGGATCGCAATAACGACCTTGCGAACACGCCAAATTGTCCTTTTCCAATGCCAACGCTTCTTTTTCGTCGCGATACATTCCGATGAAAGTTTCTTTGTCGCAATCGAAGGACTGCACCTTTCTGTTGCAAGTGAAAAACGCCGTGTAGGGCCAATCGTCGTTGTTCCAACGTCCCTTGCTATCGGGGAAGCCCCACAAACACTTGTTTACAACGATTGCATTCAAATCTTGATTGAAACGACAATCGTAGAACAAGCGCTGAAATTCTCTGTGCGTATCGTAGGCTATTCCGCACGCCCATTCGAAATATCCGGTGACATCCAATCTGCGGTTTTGCCCGCTCAGGTCAGTCAACTTCAACGACATGTACTCAAACGGGTTTTCCGGAGACACAAAAAGCGTTAGTTCGCTGCGAACGCCGTAACTTTCGCGAGTGATAACCGTGTAGCCCAAACCATGACGCACGGAATAGGTATCGACGTCGTTTTTCAACGGCATCCACGCGGCACTCCACACTTTGCCGGAATCCTTATCGCGCAAATAGAAATATTTGCCCCAGTTATCTTTGACAATATCTTGAAAACTGCGTGTGAGACGATTTTGTTCGGCATTGCCACGAAAACTGTAGCCGCCGCCCGTTTGGGAAATCAACACGGAGTAGTCGCCGTTGGAAATGACGTTAATCCACGGACGAGGGGTGTGCGGATCGGTTATAACAAACTCCTTTCCGCCCTTTTCAAAATGACCATACTGCTTTGTCATACTATCCTCTTTTTTTCAATACTTTCAACGCAAAAAATCTTTTTTACAGCAAAATAGACTGCAAAATGGGCACATTTTGCATTGTTAACTTAATTATACCTTGTATCACGGCAAATTTCTAGACCTATTTGTAAGTTAAATTGTTGAAATCCAATTGAAAAGTTGACATTGTTGCGCGCAATTAGTATAATAGCCTCGAAAAACACCGAAAACGGCAGGTGAGACATGGTAACGATAAAAGAAATAGCCGAAAAGGTGGGTGTCGCCACTTCCACCGTTTCCTACGCGTTGAACAACGATCCGCGCATACCGGACGAAACAAAACACAAAATATTTACCGCTGCACAAGAAATGGGTTATCACGGAAAAAGCGGACACAAAAGCGGCTCAGGCTACTTGAAACAACTTGTTTTATGCGTGAACAGTATAAGCGGAGATATCTACACCGAATTGAACAAGGCTATTCGCAACGTGTTGAACGTGAGCAACTGCGAACTTATGCTCTACGTCGGAACAAACATTTCCAAAATAAAGTGGATGGACGGGCTTTTTATGCTGAACTCGCAAGTTCCGAACGAAGCCATTGTCGACGTTACCAACAGACGCATTCCCGTTGTTTTGATGGACAGAGATTTGCTGATGAACGGAGCTGTGAACGTCACGTTGGACAACCGCCAAGGCGGCTACCTTGTGACCAAAGCGGCAATTGAAAAAGGCACAAAAAGCTTTGCTTTTGTCAAAGGTCCGTCGACGTCCTACGAAAGCGCTGCAAGATACGAAGGATTTTTGAAAGCAGTGAGCGAAGCAATGTTGCCGCGACGCAACGTGATTGAAATTCAGGGCGACTTCACCCGTGACAGCGGCTTGAACGTTTCTCGTTTTCTTTTGGGGTTGGAAAAACTGCCCGACGCCATCATCTGCGCCAACGACGAAATGGCTTTCGGCGTGATTGACGGATTGAAAAAGGCCAACATGGCCGACAAAGTGTGGGTGACGGGATTCGACGGCCTTGCTTCGCCGGGAGACTCCAGATATATCACGGCAAAAGCAGACCACGCACACTGGGGCACCACTGCCGCATACAGCATGTTGCAAATGTTGCAACGAGTGCACGTGGAACCCAAAATAACCATACCCGTGGATTTGGTGGAACACTACTGAAAACACAAAAATCTTGCACACGGTGTGCAGAAAACGCAACAAACATGCTTTTGAAAAGAGTCGGCAGATTGCCGACTCTTTTGCATTTTTATTTTCGGTTTTTGAATAAAAAAAGACACTGCCGAACGATAACGTTCGAAAGTGTCTTTTGCTTTGAAGTAAATTTATTTTTCGTTGTCCAAGTTTTCCAAAACGTAGTTGAACACAGCATCCGGAACAAGGCCGTTTTCTTCCAAAAGTTTTTGAGGTTGATAATCGCCGAAGAAAGATTTTTCCAATCCGAAATTTTTCACCCTGATTTCACTGTCTCCAAAGTACGACGCAACCTTTTGTCCATAGCCGCCCTCAACGATGCCTTCTTCCAAAGTCACAATCAGTTTGTGATCGTGTTTGAGGTTTTCCAACGCTTCGCTATCCAACGACGAAACGACAACGGGATTTATCAACGTGGGAGCAATTCCGTTTTGCTGCAACTTGTGGCAAACGGCTTTGGCCGTTTCGAACGTACTTCCGACGGCAATTATTGCAACGTCTTTTCCTTGGTTAACAACGTGACAACGTTTTTGCAAATAATCGGCTTCGCCGGCCTCTCCGTGCGTAACGAAAAGAGGAACGCGTATCACAACGGATTTCTGTCTTTGTTCGATGGACCAATCCAACATTTGAAGATATTCTTCCACACAAGTAGGGGCCAAATACAACAAGTTGGGAATGTTGGATATTTCTGCAATGTCGTACAACCCGTTGTGCGTGGGACCGCCCATACCGTTGACGCTTGCCCAAAACACCAAAATGGTTGCGGGGTTGTTATCCAATGCCAAATCTTGATGCAACTGGTCGAAACTGCGTTGAATGAAAGAACTGAAAACGGCATAGACGGGTTTTGCACCGCCCTTGGCAATGCCTGACGCAAATGCCACGGCGTGTTCTTCGCAAATGCCTACGTCCACAAACTGTTTGCCCGCTTGACGGCGACGATCGGCATTCATTGCCAAAACAGTGGGCGTTGCGGAAGATATTGCCACGACGGACGAATCGTTTTGCATTTTTTCTTTCAAAAAGTTGTAGGTGATTTCGTTGTACGTTTCGGATTTTTTTCCAAACAAATAGGTGCCCTTCTCCACCGAGAACGGACCGCCGGAATGGAAAACTTCACGATTGTTTTCCGCAGCCCAAAACCCTTTGCCCTTTTGCGTGTGCACGTGCAAAACGACGGGATGATCGATATCTTTGAGTTTTTCGAAAACGTCAACCATGGCCAACACGTCGTTTCCGTCTTCCGCGTAGACGTAGTCTAGTCCCAACGCTCTGAACAAGTTGTTTTGGGCCTGACCGTTCGTTTGACGCAACAATTCCAAGTTTTTGTAGTAACCACCGTGATTTTCCGCAATGGACATTTCGTTGTCGTTGACAACGGCAATAAAATTGGTGCCTTGCTCGGCAACGTTGTTAAGCCCTTCGTAAGCTTCGCCGCCCGAAAGCGAGCCGTCGCCGACAATGGTCAAAACGTTGTGTTTTTGTCCCAGCAAATCGCGAGCTTTTGCTAAACCGCATGCGAGGGAAATGCCCGTGGACGTGTGCCCGACGGTGAACAAGTCGTGTTCGCTTTCCTCGGGGTTAGTGAATCCGTTCACGTCGTCGTAGCAAGACGGAACAAGAAAAGCATCTTTTCTTCCCGTCAAAATTTTGTGTGTGTAGCACTGGTGAGAAACGTCGAACACTATTTTGTCGACGGGCGAATTGAACACGTAGTGCATGGCAACGGTGACTTCCACTATGCCCAAGTTGGGCCCGATGTGTCCACCGTGTTCGCTCAATTTTGTCAAAAGTGCACTTCGAATTTCTTCGCACAGCTTCGGCAAATCGCACTTTGGTACCCGTTTCAAATCAGCAATCGAGTTGATTTTTTCCAGAATCATTTGTCTCTCCTTCACTACCGTTTTTTTGCAGTGTTTTATAATTATATCATATTTGTTTGAAAAAAACATAATTTTTGAAAAACTTACGAAAATAATAACAATTTGTCTGCCAGACAATCTTTGTTTCAACGTCTTATAGCAACAAAAAACAAACACTCGCTATGGCTCTTGCGAGTGTTTGTTTTTTTGTCCTATAAAAGAGCGCGAACGCTTTTTTGCCGAATGTCTACTTCTTTTTGCTTTGGCAAGAAGAACAGTAGGGGCAACTGTCGCAACTGCCGCAACCTTTTTTCTTTTTGCGAATGACGGACATAACCGTCACCGTTGCAACAAGAGCAACGCAAGCGACAATAACGATTATTTCCAGAGGTCCCATAACAACGCCTCCCTACGCCTTTGTGGCGGTAGATTTGTTGCGTTTTTTGAGCATGCCTTTGTTGTTCAAAACAATCAAAGCGGTGACCGCTGCAGCAACTGCCAACCAAATGAAGCATGTCCACCACCAACTACCGATTGTGTACACAATGGCGCCGATCGTATAGCTGGAAACAAGCCAGAACACCAACGTCCAATTGAAACGTTTGTTGTTTTGCAATTCGCCCTTGGCCGTGCCGACTGCCGCAAAGCACGGAATGGTCGTCATGTTGAATGCGATGAAAGAAATAAGTGCGGGAACGGTTATTCCGGTTGCTTGAATCATTGCTTGAACGGCATCGACACCGTCTTCTGCCATGATGTCCCAACCTTCACCGAATTGCAAGCCTGCAACGGCTGTCAAACAAACGGCCAACGTTCCGAACGTTGAAATGACGTTTTCTTTTGCGATGAGGCCGGCAACCACTGCTACCACAAACACCCAACCGAGTTCGCCCAATTGACTGCCGAAGCCAAGCGGTGTGAACAAAGGTTGAACCAAAGATGCCAAACCGGCAATGATGCTTTGGTTGATTTCTTCGTCTGCAAGCAAATTCCAGTGGAAATCGAAGTGCGTCAACACCCAAATGACGATTGTGGATGCCAAAATGATGGTGAACGCTTTCTTGATGAAGTGCTTTGCCTTGTCCCACAAGTGCAACATCAAGTTTTTGAATTGAGGAGCGTGATACGCGGGCAATTCCATGATGAACGGAGGCGTTTCCCCTTTCAACGTGGTGCTGCGCATAAGCAATACGCTTACGATAGCCGCAACTATGCCCAAAATGTACATACCGTAGGTGATGAATTCTGCATTGCCTACGCCGAAATATGCAACGATACCGCCTGCAACAGCCGTCAGTATCGGCAATTTGGCACCGCACGAGAAGAAAGGAATGACGCGTACCGTAGCCGTTCTTTCCTTTTCGTCCGCCAAAGTGCGTGTGTTGATCATTGCGGGAACGGAGCAACCGAATCCCATGATCATGGGCATAAACGCTCTGCCGGAAAGTCCGAAACGACGGAAAAGTCTGTCCAAAATGAATGCGATTCTTGCCATGTAGCCACTGTCTTCCAAAATGGAGAAGAACAGGAAAAGTACCAATACGGGAGGCAGGAAAGAAAGTACCGCGGCAAGACCGTCGATAACACCGTTGTTAAGAAGTCCGACAGCCCAATCTGCCATTCCGCTGTTTTCGATGCCGCCTTGAATCCAACCGAACAATTCGCCGACAATCATGTCGTTCCAAACGTTGTTGATGATAACGCCGGGCGACATCACTGCGCCGTCGTAGATACAGGCCAGCCATCTCACACCGTAGTTGAGCGGTTCGCCGTCGACGATAAGTCCAACGTCTTCAAGCGAGGGCAAACCGAAAATTGCACCCAAGTACAAAAAGTCTTCCGAGAACGTGAGGTGGAAAATTGCAAACAACACAAGCAAGAAAATGGGGATACCCCAAATTTTGTGCGTCAACGCTTTGTCTGCTTTGTCCGAACGAGTCATCTGGAACTTGTCGTTGTTTTTGCGTTCCACTGCCGTTGCAAAATTCTTTGAAATGTATTGATAACGTCCGTCGGCAACCAATGCTTCGAAATCGGTGCCAAATGTTTCGTCACTGTGCGTGGCTTTGAATTCTTCCACCATTGCCGCCGCTTCGTGGTGCATGGAAACTTCGATTTCGTCGTTTTCCACCAACTTAACTGCGTGGAACAGCGGATTTTCCACTTTGTTGCCGCGCAAAGCTATCGTAACGTCGGAAATCAAGTGTGAAACAGCTGTTTTTTCCAACACCGTTTTGCCTTTGCGTGTTTTTTGACATTCCGAGTACACCGCATCCATAAGGTTTTTCAAACCGTCGCTTCTCAATGCGGAGATTTTGACGACTGGAACGCCCAAACCCTTTGAAAGTTGGTCGGCATCCACCTTGTTGCCCTGTCTGTCCATTTCGTCCATCATGTTCAAGGCAACCACAACGGGAACGTCTATTTCCAAAATTTGTGTTGTGAGATACAAGTTGCGTTCCAAGTTGGTTGCATCCACAATGTTGATGACGCAATCGGGTTTTTCGTCCAAAATGTAGTTACGAGCAATCACTTCTTCCGGGGTGTAGGGTGAAAGAGAATAAATACCCGGTAAGTCGACAATTGCAATGGGTTCGGCACATTTTTTGTAGGTGCCTTCGCGTTTATCTACGGTGACACCCGGCCAGTTGCCTACGTGGGCAGTGGAACCGGTGAGGCCGTTGAACAACGTTGTTTTTCCGCAGTTCGGGTTGCCTGCCAATGCTACTCTTTTCATTTGATTTCCTCCATGGTGACACACACCGCTTCGGTTTTGCGCAACGTCAACTCGTAACCGCGAATGTTCACTTCGATAGGATCGCCGAGCGGCGCTTTTTTGCGCAACAGAATTTCGGCACCGGGCGTGATGCCCATGTCGAACAATCTGCGCTTGATTCTTCCTTCGCCGCCGACGCTTTTTACAACGCCTTTTTCTCCGACGGCAAACAGATCCAATGTTTTCATACTTTCTCCTTTATGTGATAAAATTGTATTGCACGGCAAAATGCCGGAACAACCGATAGCAGACCGTTATTGCACGGCCACGAATACCTTTGCGGAAATTCCGCTGTCCAAGGCAATGCGTCCGTCTTTTATCTTACAAACGACGCTTCCGCCCCCGGCAGACGTGACAATCACCTCTCCGCCCGTGGCAAGCCCCAAACTTTCCAAATGCTTTTTTGTTTTTTCGTCGGCAGCAACGCGAACTATTTTCAACGATGTGTTCACAGGTGCAAAAACCAGCGGCATATTTCCTCCTTGTGTGACGCAATGACGTCACTGCAGTTTTTCTGTTTCGTAAAATGTGAAATTTGTTTCACTTTCGTGCATATTATATCGCCATAGCCGTGAACTGTCAAGCAAAATGTGAATTAAATTTCGCATTTTTTGAGATTTTTTCATTCGACACGCTCGACAACGTGTTGAAATCACCCAAACACAAAACTTGCCGCGGACGATACGTTGCAACTCTTATTTATTGGATACACGACACATCAAAATACGCCAAAAGTTGCATCTTGCATTTTTTTTGCGGCTGTGATACAATAAAAGAATGAAAAACAACGTAAGACAACCGCAACAAGAACGGTCGATTGAAACAAAAAACAAAATAATACAAGCCGGCTACGAATTGTTTTCGGAAGTGGGATATCACGGCACCAACACGGCAGAGATTGCCAAACGCGCAGGCGTTTCCACCGGAATAGTTTACGGCTACTTCCAAGACAAACGCGACATTATGATTTGCGTTTTGCAAATATACATAGAAAAGGTATCCAAACCTCTTATGGAAATGTTATCCAACGTTTCTTTGCCGGAAAACATTGCCGAAGTCGTTCCGCAAATGGTGGACAAAACCATAGAAATGCACAGCCTTAACGCAAAGTTGCACAACACGTTGCATTCGCTTGCCACAACCGACGAAACGGTGAATGCGCAGTTCATATCGCTGGAAGACGACATAACCAAAGGCATTTCAGCAGAACTGTTGAAAAACGGCGTGCAAATTGACAACCTGACGGAAAAAGTTCACCTTGCAATGAACATTGCTCAAAGTTTTGCACACGAATGCGTTTTTGACAATCATCCCTACATCGACTACTCGGCAATGAAACAAACCGTTTGCAATTGCATTGTGCGGTTGTTTGAAAACTAGCGTTCATAATCAAGACAAAAACCGGTCAACAACCACCATTGTTGACCGGTTTTCTTACTACCGTTATTGCTTTTTTGAAACATTGCACCATTGCGTTGCCGGTGTCGCTCCTCTGCTTGCGTACGTTTTTCGCGACTAGCAGACAAGTTGAACGACGTTGTTTTGAATATTACCGCAACCGCGCAAAAACCATCGACATGCTATCAGACAGCCTGCTCGCTTTGAGGGTGAATGTATTTCAAAAACAGTTCGTTGACTTCTTTGCGGAACTCTTCGGCAATGGAGCGACGATCCTTACCGGGAAAATCCGCCAAAGTTTTGGGGCGTCCGATGACAATTTTGTTGTGCTTTTGACTGTAGTACAACGGATAAATTTCCACGTCCTTTCCGTGAGTTTTGCGATACCTTTCGGCAATGGAGACAAATCCGGGAAAAAATTCCGTCAGAACTTCGTGATAGCCGTCGGAAGAATTTTCCGGAAAAACCATCACTGATACGTCGTTATCCAAACAAGTGACACTGTTTTTGATTGTTGAGGCAATTCTGCCGTCCGTGTAGGTAGGCAACGTTTTTATTCCGCGATAGAAGTAGATGGAAAACAATGCTTCGAATCCGGCAATGAGCGTTGCCCAAAATTTTTTCATTCCACGCTTTTGAATGAAATACACATCACGAAGGTAGTGAAAACGTTCGGAATAGCTGCCCATCATTTGATGTGCACCCCACGTGTCGTGAAAAACAGGCAGATGCAATTCGTAGATCAACGGACCGTTCATTGCGGCATGATTTGCCACCATCACCGCTCCTTGCGGCAAAGCGTCGTTAAGGTTGACTATCTCGGGCTTTTTGTAGAACAGTTTGACTATTTTCGAAACGGGCCTCCAAACGGGCTGCTTGCGTTGCGGAACTTTGAATTTCTTTGGCATAGATTTATCTTTTTTCCTTTTTCCCGTGAAATTATACCACAACATTTAACATTTGTTAACTATTAAACAGTAAAAAGCAGAATAATGAATCGACTTTTTTATTGCTTTTGAACGTCGACAAATTTTTTGCAAATATACCGCCCCCAAAACAACGTTGTTGAACACGGCGTTGCGCAAAATGCGAGAATTGTTTTCTTTGCCCACTCTGCCATTTGTGTTTGCCTCGACACGTTTTCGACGAGGAGGCAACTTTTTCCCAAAGCCGAACGGCAAAAAAACACAGCGGACTTGAGCCTCGCACACTACTGCCCGAACACAAAAAACACCATTTGCCAACCAAAAGTCGCTACGCAAAAACTCAAATTGAACGTGCAAACAAAAAAGCACGATCAACAGTGTGCCGCGCCTCGATTGTTTTTTAATGCAATTGCCTTTGTAGCACAATTTCCCACAACTGCAACAAAAAAAAGAGCCGTTTGCAAGACGTTGCTTGCATCGGCTCTTTGTGTATTATCTGTTGTTTTGCTTGCACACAACTCGAATTGCGTTTGAGCAATTGTTTCAACTTAAAACGGCCTAAGGTTTAAGTCTGGACGGTCCGCGGAACAAGAACGTTACGTCCTTGACGCTGGGAAGTTCGAATAATTTGACCAACGTACGCGTGATTCCCAAGCCGAAACCGCCGTGTGTGGGTGCACCGTAACGGAAGAATTCCAAGTAGTCGTGCATGCTTTCGGGGTCGATGCCTTGTTCTGCAATGTTCTTTTTCAATTCTTCGTAGCGATGTTCACGTTGTGCGCCGCTTGTGATTTCAATTCCGCGATACAACAAGTCGTAAGTTTTGGTAAGTTCCTTGTCGTCGTCCTTCTTCATGGAGTAGAAAGCACGGGCTTTTGCAGGGAAGTCGATGATGAACACGAATTCGCTGTCGTACTTTTTCTTGACGTATTCGCAAATAAGTTTTTCGCCGTCGGGGTCCAAGTCGCCTTTCAACGCACGAGGCACTTCGTAGTTCATTTCTTCTTTCAAAATTCTGTACGCTTCGTGCAAGGGAATGCGAGGAATGGGATTGTTGATCTCGATGATGTCTTTGCCGAAATACTTTTTGTATTCTTCGTTGTAGTCGGCTTTCACGCCGTGGATAACGTGGCGAAGCAAAGCTTCTTCCAAATCCATCACGTCGTGGTGAGAATCGATGTAGGAAATTTCAACGTCGATGCCGGTGAATTCCGTGTCGTGACGACTGGTGAAACTGGGGTTAGCACGGAAGTATTCGCCAATTTCGAATGTTTTGTCGAAACCGGCCATCATGCTCATTTGCTTGTACAATTGAGGACTCTGAGTGAGGTAGGCGGGTTGTCCGAAGTAGTTTTTAAGTTCGAACACTTCGCTACCGCCTTCACTGGAAAGCGCAGTGATTTTGGGAGTGTGAATTTCTATGAAATTGTTTTGGTTGAAAAATTCCACGGCGTGTTTTTCAAATGCCGTTTGAATTTTGAAAAGGAACGTTTTCTTTTCGTCACGCAAATCTATCCAACGATAGTCCATGCGCAAATCTTGTCCGCTATCCGCTTGAATGGGCAACACGTCTGCAACGGACATGATTTCCAACGACGTGGGATAAATTTCCTTGCCACCGTTGCGAACGTATTCGGAAAATACGCATTTGCCTTCCACCGTGACGAAACTGTGCGGAGTGAGTTGCTTTGCAATTTCGTACACTTCTGGGCATTCGTCTTTGACAATCGTGACTTGCACAAATCCCGTGACGTCGCGAATGACCAAAAACATGATTTTTTTGTCACGAATGGTTTCCACCATTCCTTTGATTTTCACTTGACCTTCGGTGAGGTCTTTGATATAGGTTCTGTTCATAATTATCTTCCTTGCTTATGCAAATTTTGTGTTAGTTTTAGCGCAATTCGTCTTTCGTTCTGGGAAATGCGATTGTGTCGCGAATGTTGGACATGCCCGTTGCATACATCAAAATACGTTCCAAACCAAGCCCGAAACCGCTGTGAGGAACACTGCCGAACTTGCGCAAATCCAAATAGTTTTGATAGTCGGACAATTTCATGTGGCGATCGTTGATTGCTTGCAACAATTTGTTGTAGTCTGCTTCACGCTCGCTGCATCCGATAATTTCGCCAACGCCGGGAACAAGCAAATCCGTTGCCGCAACGGTTTTTCCGTCGGGATTTTGCTTCATGTAGAACGACTTGATGTCTTTGGGGTAGTTAACGACGAAAACGGGACATTTGAACACTTCGTCCGTCAAATAACGTTCGTGTTCCGTTTGCAAATCACGCCCCCATTCCACAGGATACTGGAATTGTTTGCCGCTTGCTTGCAAAATTTCTATCGCGCGCGAATATTCACACTGAATAAATTCGTCATCCACCACTTTTTGCAATTTTTCGCGCAAGCCCTTTTCGTAGAACTTTTCCAAAAATGCAAGTTCGTCAGTACAAGTGCGCAAAATATCGTTGATGATGTACTTGATGAAATCGGTTGCAATTTCGATGATATCCGGCAATTCCGCAAAAGCAACTTCCGGCTCGATTTGCCAAAATTCTGCGGCGTGACGAGTTGTGTTGCTGTTTTCTGCGCGGAAAGTGGGCCCGAACGTATAGATTTTTCCAAACGCCGTAGCCATCACTTCGCCTTCCATTTGGCCGGAAACGGTAAGCCCGACTTTTTGTCCGAAGAAATCCTTTGCATAGTACTCTTCGGCAGATTTTGCCGTTGCGTCGTAGCCGACGGTTGTCACTTGGAACATTTCGCCTGCACCTTCACAGTCGCTACCGGTGATAATGGGCGTGTGAACGTACAAAAAGTCTCTTTCTTGGAAGAAACGGTGGATTGCCGCAGACAGTTTACTGCGAACACGAAACACTGCGTTGAACGTGTTTGTGCGAACACGCAAGTGAGGCACCGTACGCAAAAAGTCCAAAGAAGTTTTTGCCTTTTGAATAGGATAATCCAACGGACAATCGCCCAAAAGCTCGACAGAAGCGGCATTGACTTCTATCACTTGGTTTGCATTGAAAGATTTGACGGCTTTGCCTGTCACTTTGACAGATGCGCCCGGACGCAATGCCTCGGAAACGTCGACAACAGACTTATCGATGACAATTTGCAAATGATTGAGCGTTGTTCCGTCGTTCAATGCCAAAAAACCCATGTTTTTGCTGTCACGAAAACTGCGAATCCAACCGCACACGACAACGTCTTTGTCAAAATAGAGTTCGGATTGTGTGATGATTTGTCTTATATCCGTGTGTTTCATATTTTTCCTCTTCTTTTTGCCATTTTCGGCTATTTTTTATTATAGCATTGTAAAAATTGCTTGTCAATTGTTCCTTGCAAAGGTGTGCAAAAAGTATTCTCCGTATATCCGCAATTCCGGTGTTAAAAATGTTTTTCCAAAACAAACCGAGAACAACTCTTTGGCCCGCCCATCGGTTGGCCCCACAACCAATTTGTTTGGCAACCATATTGTCCGCGCTTGAAAACGCAAATTCAACACAGTTTTTATATTCCCCCTCGATTGCTTTGTTTGGCATCCCGATTATACCGAAAAACCTATATGAACTACTTCTCCGTCCCACCCGTTGCACTTAACAGCAATCCAACATGCAAAAACGGCCAAAGCCGCTGCCTTGACCGTTATTAAAGACTGTTTTCTTTGTTACTTCGTGTATCCCCACACCACGGGACATTTTGAAAGGTTCCAATGTGAATCCCAACCGCTTGGCTGCGATTCTGCCTCGCAATAGATTGTGAGACTGCTGCAACCGTCGAAAGCGTAGTCGCCTATCGACGTGACACTTGCCGGAATTGCTATGTTTGTGAGACTGCTGCAATCATCGAATGCACTGTTTCCTATCGACGTGACACTATCGGGAATGACTATGCTTGTGAGACTGCTGCAACCAGAGAAGGCAAAGAAATCAATTGAATTCAGTTGACTGTTTTCGCCAAACGTTACACTTGCCAGACTACGGCAACCACTGAAGGCCGAAAAACCAATTGATGTTACACTATCGGGAATTGCTATGCTTATGAGATCACAATCGCAGAAAGCACGGTCATCTATCGACGTGACACTACCATCTGTCGGAATAACGCTGTTTTTGCAACCGACAATCAATGTTTTTCTAGCCGTTTCTATCAAACAATTTCCGGCACTGTGATAGACGGTGTTTCCTTCCGCAACAGTTATACTTTCAAGATTTCTACAAACACTAAAGGCACCGCGGGATATCCATATGACACTTGAAGGAATGACGATACTTGTGAGACCATTACAAGCATAGAAGGCCCCTGATTCTATCGATGTGACACTACCATCTGTCGGAATCACACTGTTTTTACAACAAACCATCAACGTTTTTGATCCTGTTGCTATCAAACAATTTCCGGCACTACTATACCCCGGATTACCTCTCTTAACAATGATCTCTTCCAGATTGTTACACCGAGAGAAAGCAGACAAACCAATAACAGTGACACTTGCAGGAATTACTATTCTTTTGAGACTACTACACTCACAGAATGCGTCATTATGTATCTTAGTGACACTTGCAGGAATTACTATATCTGTAAGTTGAAAACACCGACGAAAGGCCATGTCATCAATCTCTTTAACAGGTTTACCGTTATAGGTGGACGGAATGGTAAACGACGTACGTTGTTCATTACCAATTCCGCTAACGATGTAGTAGGTTTCGTCTTTGCTCAATTCATACTCCAAGTCGGTTGCTTCGGCAGGACCACACGCACAAAGTGACAGCGTTGAAATAAGCAATACAAACAATAATAAAAAGATTATTGTTTTTCTTGTGGATTTTTTCATATTGTACCTCCTTTGAAAGATTATTCAATAAAAACAATGAAAACCTTTTATGTCACAATTATACGCCGTACCCCCCCCCAGGCTGTCAAGAGTATACGGCAAAATTGTTGTAAATTTACAATAGATTTATCAAAAAAAGATTGAAATTCACACAAAATTGCAAACAAAGTACTTTGTGTGGATTGACAACCTCGTCAAACTTTTTTTGATGTAAAACGAAAAAGGAACTCGGCGTGAAACAACGTCGAGTTTAAGAATGTGTTAAATTCTCCCAAAAATTGTAGAATTATTTAATAAAAATATTGAAGTGCGTTGCACTTCGTTCAACAATTACCAAACACACAAAAAAAACACCCCGAAAAATGCATTTCGAGGTGTTTGTGAAATTTTGTTTGTTATTCTGCCGTTGCAAAAGTTACCGTTATTGTCGCGCTTGTGGCAGTTACGCTATCGAAACTTATGTCGAAGTTCAGTAACTTGCCGTCTTGACGTGCGTAGTTCGGGAATACCGTTTTCAGCGTGCTGCCTGTTTGCCACAGGTCACTTGCAGATGCCCAGATGCCGTCTTTTGTTTTTGAACTGCTTGTTTTGCCGTCTGCTTCAACCAGTTTGATCAACTCGTTTTTCGTGACGGAGTTGTTATTGTTCGTGAACGAACCATATTCGTCTTCGTTGTAGGGGTTATCTATCGCGCTTGAAACGTGGTAGATTCTTGCACCGAATTTTGCTCCGCCATAAAGGTAGGTGCCGCTTGCATTGGCGTGAAGTTCGTTGAGCCCCGTTGCCGAGTACAAATCTACAAGCAAGTATTCGCAGAAATAGGAATTGTTGCCGTTCAGGAAAATGAGAACACAGTCGTTCGATGTGTCGTTATCCGTCAAATCGATGGTGAACGTTTGTGTGGTGGTGATCACTGTGGGTTCCAGCCAACCAAGCATAATTTTGGAATACTTGTTGTGGTCGCCCACGTTGTAGTCCATCATGTCTGCTCCGCCAAGACCTTTGTTGCTTCCTTTCGAAGTGTTGTAGTCGTAGTAGTCGTCTAAACCCAAAAGATGTCCGGTTTCGTGAATATATGTCACCGCATTGACTTTTAATCCTTCAATAACACTGTCCGTTATTTCTCCGCCGTTCACGTCTTCCATCATAAAGTCGAAGCCGGCAAACAGATAGTAGTAGGCACCTTTGCCGTCATACGTTTCTTCGCCTTGGTACCAGGTGACGTATGCCCACCAGAAATCTCCGTCGTTATAGTCCACGTCGTTGTCATAAATGAGGTAGACTGCATCGATATATCCGTCTCCGTTGGTGTCGTACTTGGTGAGATCTATTTTATCTTCCAACCAACTTAAAACTTCCTTCAGCAACAAATCGCTACCGTTGGAATATCCGTCACTGTCGGTGGAATCTTCGTAGTGTTTGGCAGCATATTTTGCTGTGAAGTTGCCATGTTCTTTACCGATGTTGTAGTTCCAGATATCAAAACCGAGGTTTAGTTTTCCGAATGAAGATTTGTTGTAGTAGGTGTTGACGCTTTCCCAACCCGTCTCGGCAGACGTACCGTTCAATGCAATGTTAAGGTTGTTGAGTGCAGTGTCCGTAATGACTTTGTTGCCGAATTGTACGGGTACTACAAGTGCATTGTAGGTTCCGGTTGAGGGCAACCCGATTCCGCCCTCGTAGCCGTCACTGTTTTCGTACTTCAATAGCTTGTCTTGCAAGTTCTCGTTATCGAATGTTTCCGAATTGTAGGTTTGCTCCGGCATCACTTCGCCGGAACTTGCGGAACCACCATTGCCGGAACCGCTGCCGCTGCAATCGATGAGGCGAGCCAAGAATTGAGTGCTATCGATTTTTGTCACGTCGGAAATATAGGAAGTGGAACTTGCGCTGATGGTAGCATAATCGTTGTATGTTCCCAAAACGAAGTCGTCGTTTTTGCCGTCGACAACGACGTGAGAAACAAATTCGCCGTGACTGCCGATTGTGAACACTGTCATTGCTGTGTCTGTCAACGAAACCGCTGCCTTAACATAACTGTTTTTGGCGTAGCCTTTCAGAGTGACATATTTGTTGCCAACTTTCAAATAGTAGCCGTTGGTTGCTGTTTCCAACTTGACAACTGCCGCAGAAGCAATGTTTTCTGTCATCTCAAGGAAGTTTTCATCCATTGCGCCGGTGGCATACAACACTTCGGACAAGTTGCCTTGCCACAAAGCAAGCACATATTCCGTGCCGACAACGGGAGTTTCGACAACACTGTTCAAATAGCTTTGTTTATCTGTGGGAGCGACAAAGTCCCCACTGTCACCACTGTCGTTAACTTCGGGAAGAGTGATGGAAATTTCACCGTACTTGCTGAATTCCAACGTGAACGTGTAGGTTCCGGCATAGTATTCCGACGTATCCTCTTGCGTGGCAACTATTTTGCTTATGTAGCCGTTTGCAACGTAGAGTTTGAATTCGGTGAATGCGCAATCGTCGCCCCAATCACCCAACACGGCATTGCCTACAGTTGCGGGAGTTGTTGCAACATAGCAACCGTTATCTTCAGTAAACGAATAAGCACTCAGAGCCGACATATCTAAATAGGGAGAAGACGCATACAGTTCGTAGAAGTCGTCTTCGTCGTCCGTTTCGTAGTAGGTTGTGTATGTTCCGTCGCCGTTGTCATAGTAGTAGACGTACTGTTCCTTAGCTTCGTCGAACCAGATGTAATCCACATATGTTTCGCTTTCGTATTCGTACTGCCATGCAAAGTTTTCGCCCACAAAATTCAAAACATCGTCGTAGGAATAGTCGCCGTCACATTCCAAAACGTACGTTGTGCGGAAATTCCAACTGTCGATATCCGAGTACTTGGCAAGAATTGTTGCAAGGGTAGAATCTTGCACAGGGTCGTCCTTACCACTGTCGCCAACTTCGGGAAGAGTGATGGAAATTTCACCGTACTTGCTGAATTCCAACGTAAACGTGTAGGTTCCGGCATAGTCTTCGGAAGTGTCTTCTTGCGTTGCAACTATTTTGCTTATGTAGCTGTTTGCAACGTAGAGTTTGAATTCGGTGAATGTGCAATCGTCGCCCCAATCGCCCAACACGGCATTGCCCACAGTTGCAGGAGTTGTTGCAACGTAGCAATCGTTATCTTCCGTGAACAAATCTGCCGTGAGTGTAGACAAATCCACTTGCGGCGCGGACAAATAAAAATATTCAAACCATTCTGCATCGTCCGTTTCGTAGTAAACGTCGTAGGTGCCGTCGCCGTTGTCGCAATAGTAGGCGTATTGTTCTTTTGCTTCGTCGTACCAAATATAATCTTTGTACGTGGCGATATCGAGGTTTTCATCGTATCCCTCGTATTCCCACGAAAAGTTTTCGCCCACAAAATTCAAAACGTCGTCGTAGGAATAGTCGCCGTCACATTCCAAAACGTAGGTTGTGCGGAAATTCCAGCTGTCAACATCTGAATACTTGGCAAGAATTGTTGCGAGAGCGGTGTCCGGTGTGGGAGTTGCATCGATCCATTTTGCGTAGACGGTTACGTTTCCCATCAACACTGTGGGAATTGTCCACTCGTTGCCGTCGGTGCAGTCCTTATCCGTGTACCAACCGCCAAACACTTTGTCGCCGTTGGTGGGGGCTGTCGGCAAAGAAAAACTGCCGTTGAATTCCACCACTGTGGGATCCGTACCGTTTTGTGCGTCGAACGTCACCGTGAAAGTCACGTCGCAAGCCGCCAACACACAAACAAGAGCCATTACTACGGCCAAAACAATAAGTAGTCTTTTCTTCATGAGTTCACCTCTTAGTAATATAGATGTAGTTTACTACCGAGCCCGACAAATGTCAATCTCGGCGAATTGTTTTTGCTTTGTTTTGCCTCAATCAAAACGCAGATTGTTGCATTGTTGATGCAAAAAGATGACATACACAGAAAAACAAGGAACGACGATGCGTTCCCTGTTTGTTTTCTCGCGATTTTACAGTTCGTCGGCACGGAAATCTCTGTTCATAACAGAAACCTCCAAATTGCCGTTGCGAATGCGAATTTCATCGATGAGTTGCTTTTCACTGTCGACATTTTTCAACGATACGTTGTAGGTTAGTTTGAACAAACTGCCCAAATTGGTTGTTTTGACCTTCACAAGTTCGTAGCTTGATGTATACTTTTTCAAAACTTCGTCGAACACCTCGGTGTAGTTGACGTCTTCAGGAATGGTAACAACCAAACACTTTTCCGTGTGAAGCACCTTTCTGGAACGGCTGAATGCGCTGATTGCAAACATTGCCGCACCCATGATGATCACGAACAACACGGCATAGGCAACGTAGCCCATGCCCAAAATAAGTCCCGTGCCCATTGCAATGAAAATTGCGGAGATTTCCTTTGCCGTGCCCGGAGCGGAACGGAAACGAACCAAGCTGAATGCACCTGCCACGGCAACTCCCGCACCCAAATTTCCGTTGACCATCATTATGACAACTGCAACAACGGCGGGTAACACCGAAAGCGTGATAAAAAGACTTTTGCTACATTGTGTTTTGTAGACGTAGCTGAATGCCAATGCCAACCCCAAAACAAGTGCAACACCTACGCAAACGATAAATTGCCAAACTTCCACGTTGGCTTGTCCGACAGTGTCGAACAGACTTTTGAATATATCCATTATTTTCTCCTCTCTGTCATTCCATAGGCCGTGCCGTACTTGGAAAAAGACGTTTTGTATATTTTTTCTTTTGAAAGATAAGCCGTCAACCACAGTGGAATTGCCTTGGAAGTTTTGATTTCCAAAAGACGCATATTCTCGTCCAGAATTCGTTCGCCGTAGATTCCTTTTTCCAAACGCAAATCGTCCGTTCGAAAGAGCACGTTGCTATCGAAAGTTATGCGCAAATCGTCGTCTTCCTTGCCGTAGTAGGCCTCTCTGTCGTAGAAAATACACATCGACGGCTGCAAACCTTGATAGTAGTTGGCAAAATACACGATTTCTTCCAACACCTGCGATTTGCATTCGCAAGTTTTTTCCTCCAACAGTCTAGTTGCATCGCACAACTTCATTTTGATTCTGCGTTTATAGACAACCGATTCGTACTTTTTTTTGAGTTCTACAAAAACTTTGCTTTCGGATTGCGGAATGCCGTAGCAACGCAGACGCAATTTTTCCTTATAGACGGGTTTTTCGATGGAACGTCTTATCAAAAGATGCGTCGGAGTGTCGTAGTACATATTGCACACCGTCGATTTTTTGTGAACATCGGGACGGGCGTGAACGTCGAGCAACGCAACAAGGCCGTTATACTGATTTTCATCAATCAAATACTTAAATTCGTATCTTTTGAATTTCAGTTGTTCCATTGTCTGTTGCCTCGCGTGTTATTTGCCCGATTATATCAAACAAGTATCAAAAAAGCAACCGAAACGTACATTTTGCAAATTTTGAGCGCATTTTTGACACTTAACGCGGCTGTTTTTTGAGTAAAATTTCGAAAAAACTTTGCAAAACGTTTTTGTTTGCCGAGGAGCCGACACAAATTGCCGTGTTCTTTTGTCTGTGCACCACTTTATAACATTCTGCTGAATGTTAACTTGAGAATTTTCAAAACGATGCCGACAAATGACACAAAAAAAGTTTGACGTCACAAAAGACATCAAACTTTTGCATTTTTTTGAAAACACTTTTGCCGAGTTTCCGCACGGATTGTTATTTTTTGATCCACGTCGTAGGCGTCAAACACAAAAGCAACGGATAGATTTCCAATCTTCCCAACAGCATGGCAAAAATCATCACAATGTGTGAAAACGTAGAGTAAGACGCAAACCCTACAGACGGCGCACCGAAAAGTAGTCCGTTGTTGCTGAAACAAGACACTGCCGCCACCAAATTGGATTCGAACGCGAGACCGTCACTGCCGTCCAAACTTAAAAGCAAAAACGTCACAATCAAAATCATGGCATACAGGCCAAAGTATCCCGTCACTTCGTGCATAACTTCTTCGCTGAGAGGTTTTCCTTCGTGACGCACCACGTTGGCGTTGCGAGGATGCAAGGCTTTGCGCAGATTTTTTCTTACTGCCGCACACAAAATTGCAACGCGAGATATTTTCAAACCACCGGCAGTGGACCCTGCACATCCGCCGATAATCATCAGCAAAAACAACACACTTTGTGTGAACACCGGCAACGATCCGAGAGAATTGCTTGTTGGAATTGACGTATAACCTGTGGAAGATATTGCAGAAACAACCTGAAACACCGCAACACGCACCGATTCGCCAACCGTGCTTGTGTAGGACAAAGCGTTGTACACATTTATTGCCACCGCCGATGCGCACAGGAATATTATGGCAAAATACAACCACGATTCGCGAGAAGACAAGGCCTGACGGAATTTGCGCATTATCACAAGATAGTACACGTTGAAGTTGACGCCGCACAAAGCCATGAAAACGACGATAACCCACTGGCAAAACGGGGTGTAACTTGCAACACTGTCCGCCTTGATGCCCATTCCGCCGGTGCCTACCGTGCCGAACGTGTGCACGACACTGTCAAAAAACGGCATTCCGCCGCACAAAAGCAATATTATTTCTGAAACGGTAAACCCGACGTAGATCAAATACAATATTTTGGCAGTAGTTCTTGCACGAGGCACAAGTTTATCCACCGTAGGGCCGGGCATTTCGGCACGTAGCACGTGCATGCTTCTTTCCGACGAACCGTTGACCACTGCCATGATGAACACAATGACGCCCATGCCGCCGATCCACTGCGTGAAACTGCGCCAAAACAACATACCCTTGGGCATCGTTTCGAGTTTTGTGCCGTCTATCAGCGATGCCCCGGTGGTGGTGAATCCGCTTACCGTCTCGAAGAGAGCATCCACATAAGACGGAATTGTTCCGCTTATGACAAACGGCAATGCGCCCAAAAGCGACAGACTTACCCACGAAACGGCAACGATGATCAACCCTTCGCGAGAAAAGAACACTTGATCTTTGGGTTTTAGCGCAACAACAAGGGGCAAGCCGCAAGCCAAGCAAATGCCGGAGGTTGTCAAAAACGACCACCAACTCACCTCGCCGTAGCAAAAGCACACTATCATGGGTAGCAACAACAGTGCCGCAAGTGTCGTCAGAACGTAGCCCAAGTTGTGAAAAATAACTCGATAGTTCATTGTGCTACCTCAAAACGTCGGACAAATCGTGCAAATGCAAATTCGTTGCAACAACTATCACCTTGTCACCTTCGCAAATGACGTCGTCACCGGACGGAATGATAGTTTCCTTACCGCGTATGATACCGGCAATAAGCAGATTGTTTTTCAATTTCAAATCTTTGAGGGGATATCCTATGACGCCACAATCGGGCAAAACCACAAATTCGGACGCTTCGACATCGCCTTCCATAAGTCGATAGAGAGTTTCCATCTTGCTTTGACCGGACGCATTCAATGCGCGGGCATACCTTGTCAACACGTTTGCAACTATTTTTTGAGGTGACACGACACAATCCAATCCCAGTTTTTCCGCGAGCGAAGCCAATTCCCCGTGGCTCACCTTGGAAATCACCTTTGCAACTTGTTGACTGAGAGCGTAGAAGGAAATGAGGATGTTTTCTTCGTCCTTACCCGTCAGCGCAACCATTGCATCGATAGAACGAATACCCTCTTCCAAAAGCAAATCCTGATTCATGCCGTCGCCGCAAATGACGCTGATGTTTTCTGGAACTTTTTCGGCAAATTCCTCGCAACGCACTTGGTTTTTTTCCACCACTTTGACGGAATAGTTGTTTGCCGCAAGCATTTTTGCCAAATAGTACGCAGTTGAGCTTGCACCCAAAATCATCACGTCGCGCCCCTGTTTGTGAACGAAATCGATGGCCTTCAAAAACTTGTGACTGTCGCTGCGCTTTACCATGAAAGCAACCTTATCGCCTGCTTGCAAACAAAACGAACCGTTGGGAATAACGGCGATGTTTTCACGCTTGACGGCACACGCCAAAAATTGAACGGGACATTTTTTGCGCAGATCCAACAATGCCGCGCCGCACAATTTGGAATTTTCGCGCACGATAAGTTCCAAAATTTGTATTTTTTTGCCGGCAAAATTGTCGACACTGACAGCAGAAGGCAATTTGAGCAAGTCGAACATCGATTCTGCCGCAAGTTGTTCGGGATTGAGCGCCATGGACAATTCCAATTGCTTGCTTAAAAATTCCAACCCTTCTTCGTTGTACTCCGATTCGCGTATTCTTGCTACCGTGTGCCTTGCACCCATTTTTTTAGCTAAAAAACAAGACAACATGTTCACTTCGTCCGATTGAGTGACGGCAATGAACAAATCGCACTTGGAAACTTCGGCAGCATTCAACATTTCGCGCGACGTGGCATTGCCGCACACGGCCATCACGTCGTAGGTGTTTGTGACAAACGGAATGACTTCCGGATCGTTGTCTATGGCAACAACGTCGTGACGCTCGTCAGCCAAACTTTCCAAAATTGCCCTTCCTATTTTGCCGCAACCGACAACAATTACTCTCATTACAACCTCTTTTTGCGACAATGCTTTTTGCATTGCCGAACAAGTGAATTATACTACTTTGTTTTTCAAAACGCAACGATAACAATCACCGTTGGGCAAACACGAAAGTTTTTCCGATGTTTTCATTGCACTTATGCACCGATTTTTGCACTACGTACGACACAAAATGTTACACAATCATTTTTGTTTTTCTACCCACCGTTCGAAAACGTTCGCAATTTCCGAAACGGCACAGGATAAATCGTCGTTGTTGAAAACGCAACAATCCGCCGCCTTTGCATAAAGTTCTTTGCGTTGTTCGAACAGCTTTTCCACACCGACAAGCTTGCTGAGCGGACGATTTTTCGACGAAAGCAACGGCAAATCCCGTTGCAACCACACCATACACGCATTTTGACGTAAGGCAACGACGTTTTCGTTGTTCAAAACCGTTCCGCCGCCGGTGGCTATCACAAGCCCGTGTTCTTTGCCGAATTTAGATGCGTTTTTCGACTCGATTTCTCTGAAATACTTTTCGCCGTGACGCAAAATAATTTCTTCGACAGTCAGGCCGCAACTTTCCGCTTCCGTGTCCAAATCGACAAAACGTTTGTTGAGTTTTTGCGCCAATGCTTTGCCTACAACGGTTTTGCCGCAAGACGGCATGCCCACCAAAACTACGTTTGTCAAATCGCGACGTACCTCGCAAAGCAAACTTTCCGTCAAATGAACCAACGGCTTGTTTTGCCATATTTCTTCGGAGCGCACTGCTTGCGCAACAAGCATTGCAAGACCGCCCGCACAAGGAATGCCGATATTTTCCGCTTGCAAAATCAATTTTGTTTTCAACGGATTGTACACCACGTCGAAAACAAACTCCAAACGAGCAAAGACCGACAAATTCACCAAAGGCCGATCGCAATCGGGATAGGTTCCCACAGGTGTGGTGTTAACAAGTATTTGCGTTTGAGAAAGTCGTGCGTAGTTTTGATAGTTGAATTTTGATGTTCTGCCCACTACCGTGACCGACTGCGCTCCGTGACCATGCAAATACTCGCACACCGTTTGCGACGTGGCACCGCTTCCCAAAACAACTGCGTGTTTGCCGCGAACATCGATTTTGCAACGCTCAAAAACAAATTCGATGCCGAACAGATCGGTGTTGTAGCCCACAACGTCATCTTTACACACAACCGTGTTGACGCACCCCGTACGATCGACAGTTGCGTCCGTTTTGTTCAGAAACCGCACGACGCTTTTTTTGTGAGGAATGGTCACGTTGAAAAAATCATAGCGACGACTGTTGACAAATTCGCCCAATTTTTCGTCGGCGACTTCCACAAGGTCGTAGTCCGTGCCCAGTTTTTCGTGAACTGTTTTGGAAAAACTGTATCTCAACTTTCCGCCTATCAAACACGCTTTCATTATGCTTCACCCGAACAGACAGACTTATCACAGTCAGAACGTTGCTGCAATTGTTTGGAGATTTTGAAAATTTCGGAATATAACCGTTGCACCGCTTGTGCCTTTTCGTCGTCTAGATTTGCCGTCAAACGACACAAAATGGCGTTTTCTCGTTCAAAATCCGCAACGGACAAGCATTTTTCTGTTTTTTCTTTGCCAATAGTCTTGCACAAATCCAATCGCCGACAAAACAATGCAACAAGTTCGTCGTCCAACGAATCTATATTTTTTCTTATTTCTTCAATCATGTTTCTGCTCCGCAAACAAAATTTCATCCAAAACAACCAACGACACCGCAGCTTCCACAACGGGCACCGCGCGAGGAACGACACAAGGATCGTGTCGTCCGGAAATTTCAATTTCCGTGTTTTGGCGAGAAACCAAATCTACCGTGTTTTGCTTTTTTGCAATTGACGGCGTGGGGCGAAAAGCCACAGCCATCGTGATAGGCATTCCGTTGGATATTCCGCCGTTGATGCCGCCGGACTTGTTGGACAAAAACGTCACTTTGTCGTTTTGTATTCTCAATTCGTCGTTAGATTGACTTCCGCAACTTTGTGCTAAATCGAAACCATCGCCGAATTCCACGCCCTTTACTGCCGGAATGGCAAACAGCAACGTTGACAACTTGCCTTCCAACCCTTCGAACAACGCTCCGCCCACACCGGGTGTGACTCCGGAAACAACACACTCGACAATGCCTCCGACAGAATCGCCGTTTTGTTTGGCATTGAAAATCTCACGCAACATTTGCTCGGAACCCGCCACCGACGGAAAATCTTTTTCCCGTTGACAGGGCAATACGTTTGATTTCTTGTAGGAAAAGCCTTGTGCCTTCCCTACCGACGATACGTAGGCGAAAACATCGATTCCGCGCTTTTCCAGCAATTGTTTTGCAATACCGCCTGCAATGCACAACGGCGCAGTCATTCTGCCGGAAAACTCTCCGCCTCCGGAAAAATCCAAACGGCCGTCCTTGCAATAGACGGCATAATCGGCATGCGACGGACGAGGTTTTCCGAACAATTCGGAATAGTCTTCCGTGCAAACGTCGGAGTTTTTCAAAACGGCCCTGACAAACGGTTGCAACACACCGCCGTCTGCACCCACGAAAGAAGGCACATCGCTTTCTTTGCGGAGTGTTGCGTAACTTTTGCCGCCGCGACGCAAATCCAACAGCTGTTGCAATTCTTCCGACGAAAAACTTTCCGACGGAAAACCGTGCATTTCAACGCCTATTTCCTCCGCGTGAGAACTGCCGAAAATATTCACTTCCAATTTATACCCTTTCCAGCAAAACACAATCGTCGCCTCCAAGTTTTTTTACGTCGTCGAAAAAATCGGGATAGGATTTTTCGACACATTCACATCCGATTATTTTTGATTTTCCGTTTGCATGCAAAGCCAACAAAGTTTGACTCATTGCCATGCGATGATCGTTATCGGCAAAAAACACACCGCCCTGCGGAGCGCCTCCGTACACGTAAATAGTGTCGTCTGCAAAATCGGCTCGAATTTTTGCCGCCCTCAACGTTTTCAGAATGCTTTCGACGCGGTCGGATTCCTTTCCGCGCAAACGTTCAACACCGTGAATTTTAGACGTTCCGTTGCAAAATGCAGCAAAAACAGCAAACGTAGGCACCAAATCGGGACATTGATCGGCATTGATTTCAAATGAATTCAATCTGCCTCTTGCCACACGAACACTATCGCTATTTTTTGTCACAACGGCGCCGCAATCGTTCAAAACGTCCGACAGAACTTTGTCTGCTTGAACGGAATTTTCATTCAATCCTCCGACGATAACGTCACCGCCCAATGCACCCGCCGCCAAAAAGTAGGAAGCGTTGGACCAATCTCCCTCCACGTTGAAAATTTCACGTTCGGCGTTGCTTCCGCCTTGCACCGCAAAGCCAAATTTCGTTTTGCAAACGTCGACGCCAAAATCTTTCAACACCGAAACCGTTGCCGCGATATATCCCGAAGAAACGCTTTTTCCCTCAACAAACAAACGACTTTTTCCCGGCAAAGTTGCCAATGCAAACAACATTCCGCTGACAAATTGAGAACTTTTGCTTCCGTCTACGAAAAAATCACCGCATTGCATCTTGCCGCAAACCTTTTTGCCGTCGTTAACGCCGCAATCGCGCAAAGCATCCAAAAGCGGCAACACGGGACGTTGAAACAATCTTTCTGAACCGCAGAACTCCGCGGAAATTCCCAAAGCAACGACAATCGGAAGCAAAAAACGGTAGGTCGAGCCGCTTTCGTTGCAATTGAGAATTGCATTTTGTGAAAGTTTCCTTGGCGGAGTCACCAAAACGTCACGGCTTCCCTCTACCGACACGCCCAAAGCGCGCAAACAATTCACCGTTGCGGAAACATCGGCAGACGGCGTCACGCCGCGAACAAGCGTCGGCTGTTTTTGAAAAAAAGCCGCAGCGATAAGGGCCCTGTGTGCAAACGACTTGGACCCGACAGCCGAGACTTTTCCGTTTAGGTTGCATGGAACTATTTGTGCATTCATAGCAATTTTTCCAAATCCGCGTAGGTGATTTTTTCTATGCGACAATCGCCCACGTCGTGTATCATAACAAAATTGATGCCCTCTCCGAAAGATTTTTTGTCGTGCATTATTTGCGACAATATCTCTTTTGAAGAAAACGGCAATGTGTAGTCAAAACGGTTGTCCAACAAAGCATTGCAACGTTGCACAACTTCGTCGGATAATGAATAAAACTTTTGGGATATTTTCAACGCTTGCGCCAAACCTTTGGCAACGCATTCTCCGTGTGGCAGCGAATATCCCGACAACGCCTCTACGGCATGGCCGACAGTGTGGCCAAAATTGAGCAACGTGCGTTGTCCGCTTTCGCATTCGTCCGTTTCGACAATATCGGTTTTTAGTCTTAAACAAGCCTCGATAACGTCCGACGTGTTGCCTTTTTTCACTACGTTTGCAACTTTTGACGACAGAAAGGCACATTTGATCACTTCGCCGTAGCCGTTTGAAAACTCTTTTGCGGGTAACGTGGCAAGTGTTTGGGTGTTCACCAAAACGGCCTTCGGTTGATAAAAAGCACCCAAAACGTTTTTGCTCGATGCCAAATTCAATGCCGTTTTGCCGCCCACGGACGCATCAACCATTGCCAACAACGACGTGGGCAACTGGTAGAAATCTATGCCGCGCTGATAGGTGGAGGCAACAAATCCCACAAGATCCCCCACGACACCGCCGCCAAGCGCAACCAACGCGTCTTTGCGCGTGAATTCGTTGTCGTACAAGAACTTGGCAATGGCATGATATTGTTCCAAACTTTTGCTCTTTTCTCCGTGCGGAACAACAAAGGAAAAGACTTGTGCCTCGATGTTTTTTGTGACGGTCGATAAATAAAGCGGTGCAACGACATCATCTGTCACCACACACACCTTTGGATTGTCGATACAAGAAAAATCCCATGTTTCGTCCAACGTCACGCGGTAGTTCTTTTTCGTTTTAACCGTCCAAGAAATCATCGTATGCTCCAATAGAATAGTATTTTTAGCGTTTGCCGAATTGTTTGCCGTTCAAAGGCAAAATGCGTGCAACGTCATCCACAACTTCCGCAAGTTGTTCCGGTCGCAGTGACTGTGCACCGTCGGAAAAAGCACTTTGCGGATTGCAGTGAACTTCCACAATCAAACCGTCGGCGCCGGCAGCAGTTGCGGCCAAAGACAACGGTTTCACCAAGGCAGCATTGCCGCAAGCATGGCTGGGGTCGGCGATAACCGGCAAATGCGTCATGTGTTTGAGCAATGCAATTGCCGAAACGTCCAAAGTGTTGCGAGTGTAACGTTCGAACGTGCGAATGCCGCGTTCACACAAAATAACCTGTTGCAAACCCTCGTTCATCAAATATTCCGCACTCAACAACCACTCTTCGATAGTGTTTGCAAAGCCTCTTTTCAACAACACGGGCTTTCCCGTTTGCCCTACTTCCTTCAACAATTCGAAATTCTGCATGTTGCGTGCGCCTATTTGCAACAAATCAACATCGGCAAACAAATCCAACTGTTTCACTCCGGTGATTTCGGAAACTACCGGCAAGCCGGTTTCCCGCTTCGCCTTCAACAACAGTTTCAACCCCTCTTCGTGTAGCCCTTGGAAAGAATACGGAGACGTGCGAGGCTTATATGCACCGCCGCGCAACAACGTCGCACCGCAACTTTTAACGGCGAAAGCAGTGTCAATTATTTGTTTTTCACTCTCCACCGCACACGGTCCTGCAATTATTTGAAAATTTTCGCCGCCAAACAAGCACCCACCGACGTTGACGACTGTGTTTTCTGAGTGGTATTTGCGTCCGACCTTTTTGTAGGGACGGCTTTCGCCCACAACGTTTTCGACAAAATCCAACGAATGCAAATAGTCTACGTCCAAACACGATTCGTTGCCGAACACCTCCACTACGGCCGAGTGTTCGCCATGCAACACATTTGCATCGGCACCATGGTTGCGTATCCACTCCGTCAACTCGTTCAAACGTTTTTCATCACCGAGTTTTTTGACGACGATAATCATTTTTTCCTCCACACGAAAGACTGCGCTTATACAAAACAATCCGTCTGCGCTTCTTTCAAACACATACTAGATGTTGTGTTTAATTTTACAAGTTTTTGTCTGCTCCGTCAAGAACTTACGATTATTTTCCGTTCGCGGGTGCAAACAAAAAGCCAAGAGACAACCTCTTGGCTTTTTGATGCGTTAAATAACGTTATTTTTGTTGCTGTTAGTTTTTCAAATCAACACATCCGTGTCACTAATGAACAATATGTAGCCTGAACTTATGCTAACATCGCCATAACCGCAAGTGCAACATAGCCCACAATCGCCGTGACTTCTGCCAAACCCACAAGGCCCAAAACAAACGCCGGGATCGGCTTTACGTGGTCTTCTTTGCAAGCGGCAACAAATTTCTTCACTGATTTAATTCCGAAAACCAAGCCGATAATAAACGGTGGAATGATAAAAAACATGACGACAATGCTGACAATCGCGTCATACTCTTCGGTCATAGCCAGTGCCACCATTGACAATATCATGCCGATGAAACCCAAAATCGTCGACGTCAAGGCCGGGCCGAAACCGAACATTCTGCTTCCGTTTTGAGCAGACACCTCTTCAACATAAGAATCGACTTCGGAGCTACCGTAGATGAGTTCTTCGTTACGGCAATCGTCACACAAAGTTCCGTCGTGATCCAATTGCTTTCCGCATTTTGTGCAATACATAATTTTCCTCCTTTTATTTTAGGGCAGAGTTGTAGATTTTTAGCACCTCTGCCATAAGATCGTAGTTTAGTTCGCTGTACAATTCGTTGTCCACACCGGAATAGAATTGCACCAGCTGTTCGTGAGACAATTCGCCGTTGTTCTTCAATTCGGCCAAATCGTCTGCAACTTTTTTTTGATATTCAACGGCTCTTGCCGAATGCCAAATCGTGTCGTGTCCGCCGGACAATCCCGTTCCGACGTAGTATTCGACGTTGGGGTTTGTGATAAAATCTCGATAGGCAATGACCGACTGTTCCTTGAAAGAAATAACCTTGTCGTCGACGCCGTGCGCGATAAGCACGGGAATATCGACGGAATTGATGCCGCGAACGCCGTTACATTTGGTATACTTGCCAAAAAGCGCCGACTGATACGCGTTCAAAAACGTCGATGACAGCCCTGACGATGCCAACTGACCTACATATTGTTTGCCTTTGTCGACAATCAACGTATAGCAATTGTTGACGGGAGCAATAGCCGCGCATGCGCTGATGTTTTTGTGCAATTCAAGCACCGAAGTGACGGCATAACCGCCACAAGAATGGCCAAACAAAAACAACTTTGACGAACAGAACTTGTTTGTTTTTTCGATATACGTCAACGTGTTGTCCAAATCGACCAGTGATTGACAAAAACCGACGGTAGAATCTCCCGACGAATCGTAAGTTCCTCGTCCATCGTAGGCAAACACGGAAAAATTGTTTTGTACCAGATATCGCACGACAGGCAAATAGTCGTCTGCTCCGGCGTGAAATCCGTGAACCAACACCACCGTTCCTTTGGAATTTTGCGACGGATAAAAGTAGCCTTTCAACAAAACGTCGCCCGCTTGGAATAAAAATTCTTCCCTTTGCGGAGCATCCGACATATATGCGTAGCACCTTACCCCGGGAACAACTTCGTAGTCCGGCCTTTCGTACCGAGGGAAAAACGAATCGTAGAGGGACATCATTCCCAACACACTTGCAATGCTCAAGCCGGTGGCGGCAACGATTATCTGTGCAATACTGTGTTTTTTCTTGGCCCTATCCAACACTTTTGAAATTTTAGCAAACCCTTCTTCAGATTTTTTATCACTCATCGACAAGTCTCCTTAAATAATCATCCATCGTGACAAAATCGTAGTTGTTTTGCAACAGCATTTCTATTAGATTGCGTATTGTTCGAACATAATATTTTCTGCCGCGGCAGATAAACATTCTTTCCGACAAAGAAAGTTGCTTATATTCGGGCAAACGGCCTTCGCACAATTCGAAAGGATGCACGTAGAACATATAGGCGTCTGCCTTTCTTACGTGGCCGACAAGTGCGCGTCTTGTGACAAACTGCGGAGCCAACCGCAAATATCCGCCTCCGCTGACGGGGATTTTGCCAAAAACAGAGCCGGCAACACATGGCTTAAACTCAAAAAAACCGTCTTTTTCGTAGACTACGTCGTTGATTTTTTTGTAGTCTTCCAACGACAAGTTGCCTGAACGCGCAGCGCTTTTGAAATTTAGTGCACTGGAATCGTACTTGTACCCCGCAACTTTCAACAATTCCGCTTTTTGATCGCTTATACCGAAACAGGGCGCACGATAGCCGATAATTTCACAGCCGAATATGTCTTCGATACGTTTTTTTGCTTCCGTCACTTCAAACAAGAATTTTTCGTCGGGAAAAACGGTGACGTCTTCGTGATTAAGTGCATGAACGGCCAATTTGTGTCCGCATTTTACAGCCGTTTTAAGGGTGTTTTGCCAACGTTCGGCCGTATCGACGGTCAAAAACAAAGTGGCAACTATCCCATATTCTTCCAACAAGGCCAAATAGTTGTTCAGTCCTTCCTCGGCATCGTAGCGAACGTCAAAAGGTATACATTTCTCTTTTACGCAACTTGTGTCGAAAAAAGACTCTACGTCCATTGCGAAAAATGCAAATTTATTCATTTGTCACTTCTTTGACAAAATCGCATATCGTTTCGTCGTACTGTTGTTCACAGTTTATGCGTATGTGCGAATGAATGCCTTTGTCGAACCACTGCAACTTCTTTTGAGCGGCACCGCACTTTTCAAACAGACAATTGACCGATTCGACGTCGGAATAGACATCTTCGTGACTGTACATTAACAGCATCGGCTTGTTCATTTTGTCTATGCAATGTATCGGTCCGTGTTTTGCCGGGTTTTTTCCTGCATGCAATTTGATCTCTTGCATGACGATTTCCACACACGGATGTGCAGAGTGCCCACGTTCGGAAACGCGACGTTCCAACATATCTCCGAAATGCAAATACATGCCGTCCACAGTCAATCCCTCGAAGTAGTCGGGAGCATCGGGGCTGACAAACGCATTAAGTGCCGTGGCGGCACCGATACAAATACCGTGGAACCAAATTTTTTTAACACCCTTTTCGTTGTGCAAAAAATCGGCCCAAACAATCAAATCTTTGTACTCTTTCAATCCCAAGGTGTTGTACTTTCCGTCCGACAGGCCGTGAGCACGATTATCTATCGCAAGCACGTTGTAGCCGAGTTTTTCGTACGGTGCGGCAAAAAAGTAGGAGTACACGCACGTTTCCATTCTTCCGGGAACGATGATCACTGCTTTGTCGTGACCAAAATCAAAGTACTCGCCCACGAGATTAAATCTGCCACTGCGAACGGATACCTGAGTGTGATATTCCCGGTGATTTTCACCCCATTCTTCGCCGATAGCAAACATTTTGATTTGCTCCTCGTCGTCCCAACTGCAATTTCTGTCCCATTTCTTTTTGTTGGTTCGAACAAGCAATTTTTCGTAAACAACGGTGGCAATGAGAACGTTGGGGAAAACGTAGAACAGCAACGCGGCCCCCAAAACACCCAACAAAATGTACAATGCTATCATACAATACCTACAATTATATCATAAACTTTTTGGCCGCCGCACAAGAATTCCGCATCGATATCGGGAAACTCGTTTTCCAGCAATTCTGCCAAAACTTTTTCGTCGTCATCGCTTATCTTTGCACCTTTCAACACGATAAAGTTGCTCTTTTCTTCCAAATTATCGATGGATTTCAATGCTTTTACCAATGCGCCGTTAAGTTCGACATCGGCGGCAATCAGCTTTTTGCCGACAAACCCCAAGTAGTCGCCCTTTTGACAAGAAAATCCGTTGTGTGAATAGTCTTTCACGGCTTTTGCAACAGACACGGTGACAATACTCTCCGCACCGTCACGCATGCAAGCAATTCGTTCGTCGGTGTCTTCGATATCCGAAGAACCTATGGCAAGGGCATAGTAGCCTTCCAACATAGATTTTGTGGGAATAACGACGATTTTTTTCGCCATTTGAGCCACTTTGGCGGCTTGCACGGCCGCTTGCTCGACGTTGGAATTGTCCGGCAACACAACAATCTTGTCGGCATCCAAACTGCCATAGGCCCAAACAAAGTCTTCTGTAGCGGTGTTCATTGTCTGACCGCCGGAAAGCACTATGTCCGCGCCGCAATCTTGCATTATTTTTGTTATTCCGTCACCGTCTGCCACAGCAACGACGGCAAGAGGTTTGTGCACCTTTTCCACAACTTTGTGCACAGAATACATATCATCGGCAACGGTTGCCGCCACCGATTGACTTTCGTTTTTTCTGTTTTTGAATTCGGAATGCTGAACTTGCATGTTTTCCAGTTTGAAGGACGAAAATTCGCCGTAACAACGGGCAAGCGCAACAACTTTTTCCGGTTGAAACGTGTGAACGTGAACTTTTACAACGTCGCCGGAACGAATAACAACCAAGGAATCGCCCAACAACGATAATTCGTTGCTAAAAGCATCTTGGTCGAATTCGGAAACGGGCTTTTTGTTGTTGAGAAGTTGCAACAAAAATTCCGTGCAATAACCGAATTCAAAAGTGCTGTTGCTGTCAAACGACGAAGGTTGATTGCTCTCTGCCTGCAACGACACCTGTTTTCCTCCGGTCAAAACAACGTTTTCTCCATACATGGCCCTTGTCATGCCGTCCACAATTGTGATATAGCCCACTGCACCGCTATCCAACACGCCCGCTTCTTTCAGTACTTTGAGAATTTCGGGGGTGTGTTTGACAGACTTGCGCATTTCGGCAAGGTACATGGACATCACCATATCCACCGTTATTCCGCGCCGCACTTGCGAACGGATATTCTCGATGCCTTCGCGAGCAACGGTGAGAATTGTGCCTTCCACAGGGTGAACGACGGCAGAATAGGCCGTTTTGTAGGCACAAACAAGAGCATCTCTAAGTTCTCCTGCGTTGACTATCCCTTTACGTTCCAGTTCGATTGACATGCCGTAGAATAACTGCGAAAGTATCACGCCGGAATTGCCCCTTGCACCCAACAACATTCCCTGGCTTAAACCTTTCAAATAGTTGCCCAGATGTTTGTCACTTTTGGCACTTTTGATACCGTTTTCCAGCGTCATTCGCATGTTATACCCGGTGTCGCCGTCCGGCACGGGGAAAATATTCATATCGTTGATTTCTTTTTCGTGATTGCACAAATTGTTGTAGCCGCCTTTGACCATGGCAGCAAAAATCACGCCGTCAATTTTTTCCAACTTCATTTTTCTTCGGAATTATCCGCACTTTCAATAATCTTAGTTTCTTTTCCCAAATTCACTATCGATTGAGGCAAAATGTAGGTAAATGCAAATGCCACAACACATGCAATTGAGGAAATAAGCGTCATAAAGTCAATTGTTTGAGACTGCTTGAGTGCAACAAGCACTGCTCCGCCGGCAACGCCGCTTGCAATTCCGGAAAACAGACCTTGCACCGCAAAATACATTGCCGAGTGAGAAATTCCCGTTCTTGCTTCGTCGTCTGCCGCAAGTTGAGAGGGAATGGAATATGCAACGGAGAATATTGCGCCGACGGCAAATGAGCATATCAATCCGCCAAGAACGCACACAACCGTTTGCAACGTTTTGTTTTGAATGAACGATGCCGAAAAAAGCGTTGCCATTGCGAATGCGAAAATGAGCAAAACGTACTGTATTGCAAAACGGAAACCCTTTTTCTTGATCAAATAGTTGTACAACACCAGCGTTGCGGGAACGGGCGCAAACGCCGCGACCATCACAATCATCATGTTCATCCCCGTGAAGGAGAAATATTCGTTGATTCCGCCCAAATACAACTGCACGCCGAAAGTCAAAAAGAAGTAGACAACCATCCAGCAGTTGAAATCTTTATCTTTGAGAGTGTAGAAAATGGACTTGAACAAATTGACTGTTTCTTCTTGTTTTCCGTCTTCTTTGACAACACCGTTTTTGGTGGACGGTTCCTTTATCATAAACAACGGAATGAGCATAAACAACACCAACGGAAGCACAAGCAACGATACGTAGCGAATGTTGATGCCTTTGAGCATGATTCCAACCAAAACATAGCCAATGATAAAATACACGATATCGCACACCGACTTGACGTTGGAAATGAAGTTTCTGTCCTTTTCGTTGTCCACAATTTCCGTGAAGGTGGCGTAGTAGCTTACCATTGTGAGAGTGTAGGAAGAATAGAAAATACACAAAACGATGCCATAGTAGATTGTGTTGAGCCACGTTGCGCTGTCTTTTTGCGGAGTGTACATTGCAAAAGCAACGTAAGACGTCACCAAAATTACCAAGCCTATCAAAATTGTGGGACGACGACGCCCCCACTTGGAACGCAAATTGTCGGTGAACGTTGCCATAGGAATGTCTATCACACCGTCAATTATCTTCGCGATAACGACAAATGCCGCCCATGCGCCACCGATGACCAAATCTCTTCCTTCAAAAGTTTGATTCAGAATGGCATCTTCGCCAAAACCGCCAATCAACAGTGCGCTGCACAAAAACGAACCCACCATTATGTTGAGCAAGTTTACCCCCAGTGCGGAGCAAGCATACAAAAACATTTTTCTTCTGCTTCTAAGTAGTTTCATACATTCTCCTCGCCGATGCGAACGTTCGCATCACTTTGCCGACAACAAATCGGCCAATATTTTTCTTTCGTCTGTCAAACCTTGCGAAATGGGTTTGCCCAAATAGTATGCAGCCATCAATCCCGGGCCGATGTTGACACCGCACGCAGGGAAAACGCTGTTCATATAGATGGCTTTGGGATGGAATTTTTCTTCTATCATCGTTTTGTACGCTTCCGCTTGTTTTTTTCTGTCGGAAGTGGCAATAAGAATGATACTTTCTTCGGGATTTTCGATGGTCTTTTCGATGTAACCAAGCAACACTTTGTAGGCTTGCTTTTCTCCCTTGGCTCGTCCTATCGACGTGACAAGACCGTTGTAGTCGAATTCGCCAATCGGTTTTACGCCTGCAAGGGTGCCGAAAAATGCTTTTGCAGCCGTTATTCTGCCTTTTTTTGCCACAAACGAAAGATCATCCAACCAACCGGATTGGTGAACTCTGTTTTTGTTTTCTTCTATCCAATCGGCAGCCTCGTCGATACTTTTGCCGTTGCTGCGCAAAATGGATGCATATATTGCCAAAATGCCCATTCCGGAACTATATCTCATGGAATCGATGACACGTATGTGGGCAAGGGGATATTTTTCCTTGACGTGTTTGGCGGCATCGCACATGAAATTGTAGGTGCCGGAAATGCCCGAAGAAATGGCAATTGCCAACACGTCTTGGCCGTTTTTGACCCTTTCTTCGAATGCATCGATACATTCTTGAATATTGGGAGGTGCTGTTGCAAAATCGTCCGGAGATGCTTTCAGTTGTTTGTAGAACTCTTCCGAAGTCATTCCCTCCCATTTCAATCCTGACGGTCTGTCTTGGCCGTCGAGAGTTTTGAGATGGCCTCCGATAAATTCGATATTAAATTCTTGTCGCAATTCTTCGCTTAAGTCACACGTGACGTCTGGCAAAATAACGAATGGTCTACTCATTTGTACCTCCTAGAAAATCAAAAATTTTTGTTCTTAGCTTTTCACCGCCGATAACCGTTGAACAAGCGTGACCGGCGTTTGGAACGATTTCCAAATTCTTTTTCGAAGCACACGCTTCGTAGTTCTTTTTCGTTGCCGAAACAGGCACCACGGTGTCTGCATCCCCGTGAACAAACATGACGGGTATTTTGGTGTTTTTCAAACAATTTTCCGTGTTGTTTGTCATGGCATCTGCCATTGTTTTTCCCCAACGCATTGCCGGTTTGAACAAAAGCAACGGAACGCCTCTCGCGTCCAAAAGATGTTCGATAAGATTCTGCGTCGAGGTGTATCCGCAATCCATCACCAACGCTTTCACCCTGGTATCACGAATTTTATCCGATGCAAAGCCCAGTGTTGCGGCCCCCATTGAAACACCAAAACAAAAAATTTCACTTACGTTATCGATTTTTTCCAACCAACACAACAAATCGTCGCTTTCTTTGTTGCCGTAGGTTATGTACTGTCCGCCGCTTTGCCAATGTGCGCGCTGGTCGACAATCAACAAATCGTACCCTTTGTTATACGCTTCCAACGCAAAAACGCCGAAACAATAGGGCGGATACGAATGAACACCGTGTACAAACACAATCAGCTTGTCTTTTCCGCGACAATAGTGTTTTGCAGAAAGCAAAATTCCGTCTTTTGACGTTGTTGTGACAATTTCGTAGGGCAATTGTTCCAACGATTTTGCGGCAGATTTCATTTCGTCACGACACTCGTCGTAGTACGCGTCTTTGAGCGAAACTGACAAAATATCTTCGTCCTTGGCCCTTTTGAAAAATTTGGCGAACATCACACGATTCACAATGACATACGAAACGACAAATCCAACCAACAAAAACGCAAATACAGAAAGAACAACAATTATCCACGTTAAATCCACTCGTAATCTCCTTTGAACATCAGTCTGCTCTTTCCGTTTTCCACCAAATAGTAGTTGGCCGTGCAGTCGTTTTCTCCGACGACGGCAATCAAATAGTCTTCGATGCGCACGTACTTAACCTTGTTGTCAGTGCCAACGCCACGCGGCACAAAATGCCCCTTGCCCCGTGATTTGTAGACACTTTCCTTGCCCGTCCAACTTTTCAACAGACACATTGCATCGACGGAATCGCAACCTATTTTTTGCGAAAACGCCGTTACAAAAGCGTTATCGCTACATTTTTGCAAAAACTTCTCGATGTTTTCAACGTCCACACCGCACGGCGCGTTGGAAACGGCGGCAACGGCCACCCCGTTGGAATGGGATAGCGAAAAATGCAATTTATCGCAAATCCACTTGCCGTTTTTTTGCAGTCGAAACTTCAATTCTTTTGTGTTGTAGTGAAAAGAGTTGCCTATCGCGCAGGAAAGCAAATTCCAGGTCAAATTCTTTTCCTGCAACAGCTTTTCGTTGCTTATTTCTTTCAACAACCGCAATCTTTCTTCCGGAACATAGTCCGCTTGCGGCGCGCTACCGTCCAAACACACGTAAACGTCCAACTTCGGACGAGCATTCCACCGACGGCGCATCTCTTCTTCCTGTGCGCTCCTTCTGATGCCAAAAGCGCACTCGTTGACAAAATGCTCGCAATTGTTATGAATGACGTTGTAACCGTCTTCGCCCAAACGTCTTCTTGCCGTCGCGACAATTTCGCTTTGCGGCCGCAATTGTTTTTTCTCGGTCTTTTCGGGAATGCCCCTTTCGACAAAATTGCCGTTAGCAAAATCTTTTGCCGAAGTTGACAGCACCACTATTTTTTCACCGCGCCCCACCGTCAGGTAGTAGGACGGCACTCGGCCGAAAGCAATCACTTCGTCTTCGGAAACAAAAATTCCGAAGTGGTAGACGGCGCCGTCCTTCACACGGACGATATCGCCGCATTTGCAATCATCTGTTTGCCATTTCATTGAAGTTTGCCTTGAATGAAATCTATCACTTGTCCGACAGTCGTGAACAATTGGTCACTGTCGAACACGATGCCGAACGTTTCTTCCACGGCAATCACCATGTACAGCATACTTACGGATCCCATTCCAAGCTCTGTGAGCAATTTTGTGTCTTCGGTGACACCGGACATTTTGCTTGCGGAATTGGGATCCATTTGCAACAAAATGCCTTTCAGTTTTTCAAGTATTTCCGCACGACTTAGCATTTTTTGTACCTCGCAATTTTCATACTAGGCGTTCTTTCAAAATCTTTTTCACGAATGATCAACTTTGCTGCCTGTTGGAACGAGGGCAAAGAAAGATTCACCCTTTCCAATTCCTTTTTCATGTAGGCAACTTTATCCTCTGCCGGAATTTTTGCAACGACAGATGCCCTGGGAACAATTTCCAACGCGAGAAAATGTTTTCCGCTTTCGTCCACGTCTTCGTACAGTTGAGAATCTTGAACAAACGGAATTTCGTTGAAACTTGCTTCAACTTCTGCAGGAGAAACGTTTTCGCCGTTGGGAAGAACAATCAATTCTTTGATTCGGCCAACAACGTAGTAGAAGCCGTCTTCATCCACCTTCACCAAATCTCCCGTTTTGAACCATCCGTCTTCGTAGGCCGCTTCCGTGTCTTCTGCGGAGACGTAGCCGTCCATCATGTTTTTACCCTTGATCCACAGTTCGCCGTCCACAATTTTCAGTTCTTGGTTGGGATACGGCACACCGATAGATGCAGGCTTTTTGAGATTTTCCACGTTGCCTGTGACAAGGTTTGCCGTTTCCGTAAGACCATATCCGGGGAACAAGGCAATGCCTATTTTTTGGTACTCCGTCACAAGATAGGGCGCAACGTTGGCGGCTCCGCAAATAATGTATTTGAGGTCCGGCCCCAACATGTTTTTGCCGAATTGACGAGAAAGGCCCAGTGCCATTTCCGCCAAGGCCGGCACCGTCACCAAAAACGTCGGTTTGAAAACGGCTATATCGCGGAACATGTCTTTGTTGTTGCGACAAATAAAAATAGTGCTGCCGGTGTAGAGCGAAGTCATCAAATTTCGAATAAGACCGAACACGTGCGACAACGGCAAAACAAGAATATACCTTTGTTTGAAAACGTCGGGATATCCGTAGCAACCGTTCACCGTGCCTTGCAACATTGCGCCGTGAGAAAGTTTGACTCCTTTGCTTTTACCCGTCGTTCCGCCCGTGAACATTATGACGCACAGGTCTTTTGAATTGACCGTTGCCGCTTCCGTTGCACAATCGGCCGTTTGATCGGCAGTTATAACTTTCACGATAGGGTTCTTTTCTGCCACCAATTTTGTGTTTTGAACAAGAGGCTCATGGGTGAGAATGGCTTTCAGCCCGAACCCGACGGAACATCCCAAAACGGCCGCTTCGGGAAGGTGTGCCGGCAAAATGGCAACTGCCAAACCAAACGTTTCTGCCGCGAGATATTCTTTGACAAAATCATAAGAATTCTTGGTATACACCGCAACCACGTCCCCCTTTTTGAGTCCGTTTTCTTTCAAAACAGTGCGAAAATTGGCAATGTCTGCGTCGATATCCGCAAACGTGTAGCTTTTGCCGTCGTCCACAACGGCAACGTCGTTTGCATATTCCGAAACGGAATGTTGCCACATGGTGATAACATCGGGATATTCGACGATTTTTTCAAAAACTTCCTTGCTTGCATACTGTGCAAAAAATTCTCTTGTTTTCGCTTCCATAATTTTTATTTTCACCTCTTTTGCGTTATTTTTTTGTAGAATTCTTCCAATTCCGCTTCTTTTTCTTGCAATTTTTTCGTCACCCGGTCGATATATTCCATAACAGGCAACGTTGTTTCGGCAAGCGAAACCGTTATCGGCTCGCCATAGATTGTCACTTGCCTTTTGAAAATGTTTTTGCGCTTGTGAATGTACATGGGAACGATCGGACAACCGCTTTTGAGCGCCATCAGCACCACTCCCGACTTAAATGCATTGGGAGCCTCGGTGTTTTCGAAATTGATGTGTCCCTCCGGGAAAAGAGAAACGACTTCACCCTCGTTGAGAACGTTTATAACCGACCTTACCGTAGACAATCCGGAACTGTCGCGGTCCACGCAAATGCAAAGAAAGATTTTTTCAAAAAGAAATTTTTTAAATTTGTTGGAAAACAATTCCTTTGTTGCCACAAAATGTTGTCGACGATAATAAAGCGACATCATCATATACACCGGATCGTAAAAACCGATGTGGTTTGCAACAACCAACGCTCCGCCTTTGATTTTTTGTTTGGCTTTTTCGCTGACAAAGTAGTTTTTGGGACGCATCCACAGCCACCCGGGCAAGTAAGCCAATCCCCACAGCAGATCGTGCCAAAAATAACGTGCTTTGTGTTTAGCGTTTTTCTTTTCTTTTTTCATCTAGCAGTACACCCAATTGTATTATTCTTTCGCGCAGTTTTTCGGAAATAAATGCTATGTTTTCTTTTTGAGTTTTTGTTTCGTCCAAGTAGTCGCTTGCAACAAACGGTTTACCTATAATCACGCGTGCGCGTTTTTTGCCGAAATATTCACCGTCGGTGTACACGGGAACAACGGGAACGGACGCGTACAAGGCAAGATATGCCGCACTGGGTTTGAATTCCAACGGACGTTGCTCGCCCTCTTTGGGAATGCGACTTTCCGGAAAAACACCGACGACGCCGCCTTTATCCAAAATTTCCTTGGATTTTTCGATAAATCCGAAATCGAAAGCCTGTCTGTCCACCTTTATTCCGCCAAGCGCCTTCAAAAAAGAACCCAGCGGCTTTTTTTCGAACAACACTTCGGCCATTTGATAGTTTACCGTGCGGGAAAAGAAAACGAACAACTCGACGGCGTAGTCGTACACGGAAGTGTGGTTGGACACCACCATTGCCGGCCCCTTTATCTTTCTCGATTGAACCTTTTTGTCTTCGTAATAAATCTTCGTGCGAAACACAAGTTTTTGCACGGGATATGCCGTGATTTTTACGAACCAATTGAAAAATGCTTTCATAGTTGTTTTTCGATATAAGCGGACATTTCTTGCACGGTTTTTATTCCGTTTTCCGAAACGGACGGGAAATTGACGTTGAAATCTTGTTGTAACTTGGCAATAAGCGCAAAGTAGTCGATGCTTGTTCCACCCTCGTCCAAGAAGAAATCTGTCGACAATCCTACGTCTTGCGGCTGTTTACCCAAGGCAACGGCAAAGTACTCGCGAATTTTCCGTGTCAACTCGTCGGAAACGTCGCCGTCACAACTATTTTCGTCGGAAAACGTCTTCAATCTGCCGTGTAGATAGTCGTTTTTGAGACGCTTTCTGTTAAGTTTGAATTCGTCCCCCTTGACAAGCGGTTCGAAAACAACACATATTTTCCCTATTTGAGAAACAAGGTTGTTTTGCTCCATGCGCGCTTTGATGCGGTTGGTCACGTCGTTGACTTTGTCTTCGCCCACGTGTTTGCCGGTGGAAACCAAAAGCACGGGCAACGCACCGTCCACATCTAGCAAGCAAGTTCCTTCAACGCCCTTGACGGTGAGCAACCTTTCCACTTCGTTGGGATTGATGTTTTCCCCCGTGACGGACACAATCAAATCGTCTTGACGACCAAGAAGAAAATACTTGCCCTTCTTCTGCACGGCCAAATCTGCCGTGTGGTACCACCCGTCCAAAGCAATCTTGCGACCGTTTTCGATGACGTACGACGCCAAAGAACTGCCTTTGACGGACAACAAGCCGTTTTCAATTTTATAGTTTACCGAAGGGAACGGAGTGCCTATCGAACAACTGACGATATCCTTGTAGTTGTCGGACAATTCCACCGAAGTGATGCCTATTTCGGACATGCCGTAGCCGTTGACAAGCGGATACCCTATCCCATTGAAAAATTCCAAAGTTTCACTCGAAATTGAACTTCCGCCGCTTATCATGCAACAGATGCTTTCTCCGAAAAGTTTTTCGCGCACTTCCTTGAACGCCGCTTTTCTGAATGCTTTTCCTGCTGCGGAATTGCCCAATTTTTTGCATACGTTAAGGCCTTTTTCAAACCGTGCAACTGTTTGTTCGCCTCGAGAATTTATCTCTGCCAACGCACGTGAACGCACGCTGTTCCAAAAAAGAGGCACCGCGAAAACGTGTGTGACTTTGTGCCGCTTGATTGTGTTCTGCACAACCGAAGGGCTGAGATTTTTGAGCGTGACAAAAGTTCTTGAAAAAAACGCAAACCACAAGTACACCGCCACAAACCCGAAAATGTGGTAGAACGGCAAAACAGTGAGCAACTTCAACTCTCCGTTGTAGTGTTTGGGAACGTTTTTGTTCTTTTTGAGAACGTACAAACTGTTTTCGATGATTTCGACAACTTTTTCGGAAGTGTAGGCGCAAATTTTGAGCGAAGAACTTCCGGAAGACATAACGTAGAACTCATTTCCGAATTGCACCGCTGCGTCCGACGAATTTGTGCTTTCTTTTTGAAGATCTTGTGCCAAAATTGTGTTTGAGTCAAATTGTTTTCCGTCAGATATTATTGCCGCGGCGTTCATCTCGGCAACTGTGTTTTCGATAACACTGTCAGGCAGACGCATGTTGAGCAACAACGGATTGAACCCTGCCTTCAACACTGCCCAAAACACGGCAAGCATCAGCGGTGAATTGTCCATGTAGATGCCAACGACAGTGCCGCTTTTTGCGTCAATTCGGTTGCGTATGATCGGGCAAATGTTTTCCACCGATTCTCTCGCTTGGCCATAGGTTGTTTTGATTATTTTGAACCCGTCGGATTCCTCGAACATCACGTTTTCGCTTTCGGAAAACATCAGTTCGTAAAGAGCTTTCATGGATTTGTCGGAATTTCTTAAAAGCTGAATTTTGTGATTGACAAAAGCTCGTATACTTTTGAATCCGGCAATGTTTTTTACTTTCATAACGTTGCTTCAACAAAGGCAAAATGTTTTTTGTTTGACCGTCGAACGCATTTGCATGCAAACTGTTGCCAAATTGTTCAATTGTGCCTTTGGCTGTTGTCCCCTCGAAGTTTAGTGCATAACTTGTTTTTGTGTAAATTATTACACTTTATTATATCAAATGAGAAGTGCCGTGTCAATGCCAATAACAAATGTGTCCACAAAAAATGATAATACACACGCAAAAGGGCACAACCTTTCGGCTGTGCCCTTGCGTTTGATGTTGTTGTGGTATGTGCGAATATAACTCGTTGTTCAAAATGTTGATTTCACTTCGGATATTCGGCACAAACCATTGGTATAAAAACGTTGAAACAATTATTCTGCCGTTATTGCAGCCGCACTGATTGCAAGTCCGTCGCCGGTACCGTTATATGCTTGAATTGTATAGCGGATTCCTGCAACGTCGAACGTTTGACCAATCGTCAATACGCTGCCTCTGTTGAGGTCGCTGTCTTTATTGCCGGAAGTGTTGTCGGCGGGATTGGCTTCTTCGTAGGTGTAGATGTGGAACCAGTACCAATCACCGTCGGACATGAGTTCTGTCAAATCGATGCTGAATGAAAGTTTTCCTTCTTCGGTTGCAAGGTTATTCCAGAATTTGGCTTCAGAACTGTTGTTTGCATGAATTTTGACGCAAGCTGCATTTTCATAAGTACCCGTCACAACCAATTTGAGTCCGTCCGTTTGGTCTACCGTTACGGAAGTGATGTCAATTTTAGCGGGGATAGGTTTCGGTTGAATTACAAGTTGTCCGTCCCAACTAGGCTTAACAACTTCGTAACGAACACCGTTGTAATCTATCGTGGCACCATATTGGATGGAGCCCAAAGGAAGATTGCTGCAGTTGTTATTTGTTGCAGTATATTCTTCGGGGTTTTCTTCTGTGAACGTCATGATGTGGAAGTAGCACCACGGTGTTCCTTCAACTTTAAGTTTGGTTACGTCGAACGTTGCAGTAAACGTGCCGTTTTCAATTGTTGCTTTATCTCCGTACCATACGTCATTGTCGTTGCCGTTTGCACGAATAACAACGCACTTGACGT
>CAZRBI010000004.1:55300-88550 GCA_964598315.1 uncultured Oscillospiraceae bacterium | reverse complement strand
TGCAAGTTGTTTCTTGGTACGACAACGAAAACAGCTACACCAGCCAAATGGTTCGTACAATCAAGTACTTTGCAGAACTTAACTAGTTTTGTAACAAACAAAAAACGGAGACTTCTTCACGAAGTCTCTTTTTTATATTGTTGTGAATTTTTGCACCGTTTGTATATCAGTCAACGCAAACGTCAACACTTTTTCCGGCACAAAATAACACAATTTTGTTGTATTTTTGTTGGGTGTGTGATATCATTATTAAATAAATGTCATTTTTCACACAAAAATTTGTATATTTGTCGTAGAATGACGTAGTTGAGGAGAATATTATGAATTATATCGAATTGGGAATTTGGATCATAACAGGCATTGCACTTGGATTCAGTGTTTTGATGGGCCTGGTGCGCGGTTCGCGTCGTGCCACTTTGCGCCTTGTGTTGGTTTTGATTTGTGCTATCGCAACCTTCTGTTTGAAGAACTTTTTGGCAGACATTTTGCTTAACACAACTGTCACAATCGACGGTGCGGCAACCACTATTCAAGATTACATTGTCACCGCTTTGCCCGAAGAAATGCAAGAATTGGGCGCAACCATCGTCATTCCTCTTGTGAGAGTGATTGTCGGAGTTGTGATATTCTTGGTGCTGTTCTGGGCGTTGAAACTGATTTCTTGGATCATTCTGTATCCTATTTGTAAGTTGTTTGTCAAAAAGGGAGAGAAAAAGCACGCCGGTTTCGGTGCATTGATCGGTTTGGTGCAAGGCGTAGTAATTGCTCTTTGTTTCTGCGTGCCTCTTTCCGGCATGGTTGTTCAAGTAAACAGGGTCATTCCCATGGTGGAACAGTTGGGCTCTTCCGAAGCTATGAGCGCGGATGATATGGGTTCCGGCGAAAGTTCTTCCGACGAATTGATTCCGGAAGAAGTCAGCCAACTTTTGAGTGGTTACGAAGAAACGGTTGTAGGAAAGTTCTACGGCAAAGCTTGCGAACCGTTGTTTGATTTTATTTGCGGTGTAAAAGTGGAAGACGAGGACGGAACAAGTCACAACGTGACGTTGTCGGGACAAATCGATGCATTGGATGCAATGCTCAAAATTGTCAACGAGTTCTCCGAAACGACGGAAGTTTTGGAAGACATCGACTTTTCCGATCTCGGTTCTTTGTCCGATTTGAGAGGCGTGTTCGAAAAACTTGACGGTATCACTGCAGATTTGCCCGACGAAGCAAAATCTACAATCAATGCCGTTGTTTCTGCGGCAATCGACATGGTTCCTGTTCCCGACGATGCGGAAGACAGCGTAAAGGCTTTGATCGACAGCGTGAAAGAAGTGGTGAAAGAAACAGATTTTACGGAAATCAAGTTTACGCAAGAATTGGACATCATCGAAAACTTGGCCACAACTATCGAAAAGGGCGAAGAAATCACCGTTGAGGACATTTCTGCTACAATCAATTCCGTATCGGAAAGCGCGCTTATCGTTCCGATTTTGGAAAATATTGACGTTGATTTAGACCTGCCCAACGGCACGAAAATTCAGTTGGAAGAAGTGTTTGACGAATTGCCCGAAGACACCAACCAAGAAACTGTTGAAGTGTTAAGAAAACTGCTCGGTTTGACCGGAGATGCCGAATAGATTTTGTCGAAAAACTAAAAGAACCTGCAATTGCGGGTTCTTTTTTTTATGGAAATGAAATATCAAGTTGTATTTTGGCCGTCGCAACGACTGTTGCTGTTGGTTTGCGGCAAAGCGCAACAATTTGTCGCGGGTGTCGTTCGGGATCGCTGCCGAAACAAGTACCCTTTCTTGTCTAACGGTTGCAACGTTTGCGGTTTCAGGCATTGTGTATACCTCCTAAATGAAAATAAAAAATAGGTTTGTCGCGGTTGACAAACCTATATGAGTTATTTCGTTTTCGATTTCGGGTAGGTTTATTAACTTTTTTAACAAACCTATTGTAAATCTTCAATTTCAAGTTTTTTTGTCTGTTTACATTTGTCTTGTTATATGGTACAATAAACAAGTACAAGGTGGAGTTTGTCCATCGAAAAAACGTTGCATTCTCAAAGTTGACGTTCGACGATTTTGGGAATGTCAAAACAGGAGGCAAGCCTTTATGAAAACATTCAGGGGAGGAGTTCGTGTCCCCGATAGCAAATCGCTTGCGGAATTTGTTGCAATCGAGCAAATGCCGATTGTTGCCGACTACTTTGTGCCGTTATCTCAACACGTCGGCAGTGCTGCCGAACTTGTTGTAAACATCGGTGACGAAGTTCGCGAGGGTCAGTTGTTGGCAAAAGCGTCGTCGGCCGTTTCCGCAAACGTTCATTCGCCCGTATGCGGTGAAGTGATCGAAGTGATAAAGCACAAAAATGCACGTGGTGTGGCGGTGGATTGCGTTCACGTGAAATCCAACGGCAAACAAGACGTAAGCACGTTGCCTGTGTTGGAAAATCCCACAAGGGAAGATATTGTTCAACGAATAGCCGATGCCGGCATTGTCGGTTTGGGCGGCGCAGGTTTCCCCACGGCGGCGAAGGTGCAAAGTAAGGATCACATCGACACGTTGATAATCAACGCGGCAGAATGTGAACCCTATCTCAATTGCGACAACAGATTGATTGTCGAACGTTCACAACAGTTTGTCGACGGCGTGCGTCTGTTGGCAGTTGCTTGCGATGTCAAAAATGTGTTTATCGGAATTGAAGAAAACAAAGCCGAGGCATATTCTGCACTTGTGGCATTGGACGGAGTCGTTTCCGAAAAAGATCCGAAATTCGACGGCGATATCGTGGTTGTTCGGTTCAAAAACAAGTACCCTCAAGGCGCGGAAAAAATGCTTATAAAAGCGTGTGTCAATCGCACGGTGCCGGTGGGACAGTTGCCGTCGTCCGTGGGTTGCATTGTGGCAAACGTTGCCACGGCATATGCTGTTTGGGATGCTGTCAAAAACGGACACACGTTGTACAAACGCATCATGACGATTTCGGGCGGAGGCATTGGCAATCCGCACAATTTGGAAGTGCGTATCGGCACGCCGCTTTCTTCCGTTGTTGAATTTTGCGGCGGCTTATCCGACGATACTGCAAAACTGGTGTGCGGTGGCCCGATGATGGGCTATACGCTGATGAACACAGATGTGTTCACAACCAAAACGGACGGAGGCTTTTTGGCATTGACGGACAAGGAGGCAAGCACTGTTTTGCCCACCCCGTGCATCAATTGCGGACGTTGTGTCAATGCATGCCCAATGAAACTTATGCCTGTCTACATCGATTTCTACGCAACTGTCGGCGACGTAGACAACGCCGTCAAGTTCGGAGCACTCAATTGCTTTGAATGCGGTGCATGTGCCTATGTTTGCCCCGCAAAACGACCGTTGGTTCAAAGTGTAAGGCTAACAAAAATCAGGGCGAAGGAGAAGAAGCATGTCTAATTACGTTTATTCCGGTTCCCCACAAATACGAGGCAATCGCACAACCAAAAACATAATGTTGGACGTTTGCATTGCGCTTGTTCCTGCGTGCATTGCCGGTTGTATTTTGTTGGGTTGGGGCGCACTTCTTATGCTTGCTATAGCAGCCCTTTCGGCAGTGGCGGCAGAATTTGTCTATAAATTATGTTGCAAAAAGAGTTTTGAACAGATTTTGCAAGAATTTGATTTTTCGTCGTTGGTGACGGGTTTGCTTGTCGGAATGAATATGTATGCCAATTCCAAATGGTATGCGCCAATGTTTGCTAGTGTGTTTGCCGTTGTGGTTGTCAAAATGTTGTTTGGCGGCACGGGTAAAAACATTGTCAATCCGGCCATTGCGGGCAGAGTTTTCGCATTCATTTCATTCGGAGCGGCGTTTGGCGGCACAATGCACTTTGTGCGTGCCGACGGCACTGCAGACAAGGTGCTTTCCGGTGTTACAGGCGGATATATTCAAGGCGCAACGCCGTTACAAGCGCTTTTCGGAGCAGAAACAAGCGGCAATACGTTGACAACGTTGGATTTGTTCCTTGGCACCGGTGTTCCCGGTAGTATCGGCGAAATTTGCAAACTTGCACTTATAATCGGCGGGCTGTATTTAGTTATTCGCGGAGTTTTGAATTTCCGTTGGTCCCTTGTTTACGTGTTTGCGGCCGGGGCAACGGCAGTTGTAATCAACTGGATCGACTGCGGAAGTTTTTCCGAGGCGATAGGAACATTCTTGCCGAATATTCTTTCAGGCGGTTTGATATTGGTGGCAATTTTTATGGCGACGGACTACGTCACGACACCAAACACAAAATTGGGCAACTACATCTATTTTGTGGCGTTGGGCGTGTTAACTGCAGTTTTGCGCAGTGCAGTCAAAGGCGAAGCGGCTTCTTTTGCAGTGCTACTCATGAATTTGATAGTTCCGCTTATCGACAGAATTGTCATTCCCAAACCTTTCGGCTACGTTAAACCTCAAAAATCGCAAAAGGAGGGCGACTAGCATGAACGAAAACAAAAAATCGACGGCAATTCAAGCGGTAAAAACCGTTGCCGTGTTGGTTGTGATTTGTCTGGTGTGCTGCCTGTTGCTTTCCGTTTGCAACGACTTGTTCTACATTTCCGACGAAGACAGATTTCAACGTTCCATGGCAAAAATTTATCCGAAGTTTGCCAAAGACAGTGCATTTGACGGCACAGTGAACACAAAGTTCAGAACAAATTCCGACTATGGCGAAATCAAAAGCGTTGTGCGCTCCACCGACGGGGCCTACATTGTGGAAGCATTGGGCAACGGCGGATATTCCGGCGGCACAGTCACTTTGTACGTGGTGGTGGGTAGCGATGCCAAAATCATCGGTTGGACAGTGAAAGAAAACGTCGGTCAAAGTTATATCAGCCGTATTCCTGCCGATGCCGGTCAAACTTGGTACGTCGGCGAAGATATCTCCAACGATTTGTCGTTGAATATGAGCGGCGCAACAGTGGTTGCAACGTCCACGGCAATCAATCACGCGGTGAACATGGCGGCTTACTACTGTCGTAACGCATTGGGTGTCGGCAAAAATCCCGAGGCGGATGCTCAACAAGCCGTTTCGGAACTTTTAGCAGACACCGACTATGCAAGTTATTCGTTCACAAATAACAGCGGACTGCTTGCGGCAAAGTGTGGCGACGATGACGTCAAGACGTTGTTGTCCGAAAGTGACGACGTGTTGTCTTACGTTTTCACCGCTACGGGTGACGAGCAACTTTTGGCATTTGTGTATGGCTCGGAGGAAAACGAAAAAATAGTTGTGTTGAAAAATGACGGTACCGTTGTTGAAAAATCCGACAACACCGATGCATTGGCTGAAAAAGCCAAGGCACTGGTATCTTTCAAAATCGGAACGTATCAGGCATTTGCGTTGATAATAAAAGAAGAAGGCGATTCCGCCGAATGTACCTACACTGTTGCGGGATTGAACGTGGGAACGGTTCCGCAAACTTATGTGTTGAAGGTGACGGTGAAAAACTCTGACGGTTGCGGAAAAGTGGACGACATCAAATCGATTACCAACGGTTGGGTTCAGGGTGTTCCGGAAGAATCTGCCAACAGTTTGTTGACAGAGTTGGGCGGTGCAACAAGCAAAACTATTGATGGTTTGTATAAGGATAACAAGGTTAGCGGTGCAACGCAATCGGCCAACCTCATCACGGTGGCCGTGAAAGCGGCGTTACTCCGTTTCGATGCCAAATTGGCACAGTAAAGGAGGGCAAAATGAAATTAAATAGATTCAAAGAAATTGCTCTTGACGGAACAGTTCGGCAAAATCCCACTTTCAAACTTGTTTTGGGCACGTGTCCTACTCTTGCATTGACAAGTGCTGCAATTGATTGTTTGGGAATGGGGGCTGCGGTCACGTTCGTGTTGATATTCAGCAACGTCATCATTTCGTTGCTTCGAAACATCATTCCGGATAAGGTTCGTATTCCGTGCTTTATTGTCATCATTGCAACGTTTGTCACAATTGTTCGTATGTTTATCGAAGCCTATGTGCCCGATTTGTACGACAGTTTGGGTGTCTACTTGCCTTTGATTGTTGTCAACTGCATCATTTTGGGCAGGGCAGAAAGTTTTGCTTCGCACAACCCCGTTGGCGAAAGCGCACTGGACGGTTTGTTTATGGGCCTTGGATTTACGTTGGCTCTCACCGCCATGGGTATTGTTCGCGAAGTGTTGGGCAAGGCAAGTTTGTTCGGCATTCAACTGTGGAATCCTAACGATTTTTCCATTGGATTTTTTGCAAATTCCGCAGGTGCGTTTATGACGTTCGCGTTGTTTATTGCACTGTTCACTGCTTGCTACAACAGTGTGGAACGTAAAAAGAAACACAAGGCGGCTCGTTCGACCGCCGATGTGACGGCAGCAAAGGAGGCAGAGTGATTTATGGATATACTTGCTATAATCATTGCGGCACTGTTCTCGCAAAACTTCATTTTGGTAAAGTTTTTGGGTATTTGCCCCTTTTTGGGTGTTTCGCAAAAGACAAGCTCGGCACTGGGCATGGGTTTGGCCGTCACGGCGGTGATGGTGATCACTTGCGCCGTAACCTATCCCATCTACACCTTCTTGCTTATACCTCTCAAACTGGAATATCTGGAAATTTTGGTGTTCATTTTGGTTATTGCGGCGTTGGTGCAAATGTTGGAAATGATTTTGAAAAAATTCACTCCGTCGTTGTACTCTGCGTTGGGAATTTATCTTCCCTTGGTGACAACAAACTGTGCAATTTTGGGTATTGCCGAAATTGTCATTGCACAAGTTCAAACTGAAGAGGCTGCTCATTTTGTTTTGAAAGACGTCATCTTCGGACAATGGACGCAAGCTTTCATGGCATATTCCTACCTCGAAGCAGTGCTTTCCGGGCTATTCTATGGTTTGGGATTTACCCTTGCAATTGTAATATTATCGGGATTGCGTCAAAAGGTGGACAATTTGCAAGTTGCAAAGCCGTTGCGCGGTTTCCCCATGACTATGCTGACAGCTTGTTTCATGGCAATGGCATTCTACGTGTTCACGTTGATAGGTTAAGGAGGCAAAGCTATGAATTTACTTTTATTTGTCGGTCGTGAAATTCAGTGGGCGTCTCTTGCAATTGCCGTCGGAATAGCCGTTGCAATTGCTTTGATACTGGGCGTGTTGATCATTCTTATTTCTCGTTTTTGCCAAGTCAAGGAAGATCCTCGCGTCGAGGAAGTGGAAAAACTTCTTGCCGGCGCAAATTGCGGTGCTTGCGGCTATGCCGGCTGTTCCGGAATGGCCAAAGCATTGGTGGAAGGCGAAGCAGAGTTGAGTGCTTGCGGCATCACCAAACCGGAAAACAAAGTTGAAATATCCAACATTTTGGGCATTGCTTGCGATGGCGCAACGGAGCCTACCATTGCCGTTGTTGCTTGCTGTGGCGGCAACAAATGTCAAGACAAGTACGCATATCAGGGCTACGGCACGTGCACAAGTCAAAATATGTTGGCCGGCGGCAGAAAAGCGTGTGATGCCGGTTGTATGGGGAGCGGAACGTGTGTCGATGCTTGCCCGTACATGTGCATCGAATGCTACGACGGCTATGCGCACGTCGACCCCGATTTGTGTCGTTCTTGCGGGCTGTGTATCAAAGCTTGTCCCAAAAATCTTATCAAGCGTATTCCTGTTTCGGCAAAAGTTTATGTAGCTTGTTCCACCGAATGCCGTGGCAAAGACGTGATGACAAAATGTCAAGCCGGTTGTATTGCTTGCGGAAAATGCGAACGCAACTGTCCGGCGGGTGCAATTCATCTTGTAAACAACGTTCCGATCATAGACTACGGCAAGTGTATTGCTTGCGGAAAGTGTCTGGAAGGTTGCCCTCGCCATTGCATCAAGTACGTGCATGAGGAAAATTCCTGACGGCAGTTGCTGACAAAATAACAAAACGCGTGTGCGGTGTTTTTCATTGCAGCGCGTTTTTTTTGTTGTTCGAACCGGTTTGCCGGCAAGAAAACTGTTGTCGGTTTTGCAAAGTTTTGAAGAAAAAATTGGGCGAAAGCGGCGCGCTACGTTATTTCGAACAGTCCATGCGATACACAAGAAGAGGAGGCGCAGCAAAAGGGAGAAAAAGGAAAAGGAACGACAGAAAGTCGTTCATGTGCATTTGCGACCCAAAGCAAGCCGCCGAATGGCTAGGGTAGCAGGATTCGTCCCGAACAAAGAGAGGGTAAGCGAAGCGAAAGCGGCGCGCTACGTTATTTCGAACAGTCCATGCCACACACAAGAGAAGGAGGCGCAGCAAAAGGGAGAAAAAGGAAAAGGAACGACAGAAAGTCGTTCCTGTGCTTTTGCGACCCAAAGCAAGCCGCCGAATGGCTAGGGTAGCAGGATTCGAACCTGCGAACTGACGGAGTCAGAATCCGTTGCCTTACCGCTTGGCTATACCCCAACATTTTGTAATGCAATCAGTATATATCTTTTGGGCTAACTTGTCAAACGGTATTTGAAATTTAATTGATTTGTGTTCAGAAAACGGCACTTGTTGCAGTTTGTGGTTTTCGGTAAAAGTGGGTTTTAGTAAGTTTTTCCTCTGCATTTTGACAAATCGACGTTTTTTGCCACAATTGCTGTTTGTTTGCACCGGCTTTGGGAATTATTGTTATTGACAAAGCGTACAATTTGTATTATAATCAACTTAATAGTTTATTTGTTTGATTGAATTGTTTTTGTCGTGGGTATTCATTGCAAGTTGTTCGTTATTTGTTTTGTTTTTGTTTCAACTGGCTTTTGGTAACAATTCGACATTTTTTGTGAATAACAATTCAATTTTCCCTTTCACATCGGTTGAAAATTTATGCTTTTCACATTCACGTTTTGAATAAGTTTGTCAACTTGTGTATTCAAGGTGTTTGCGCGGTTCCCGATTGCGGTGCTTTCGCTCATCTAGTATGCTATCATTTGGCCGCGTTGCGGCGTCGGAGGTCTTTTATGCCTGCTTATTATGCTTCAATGGATTTGTTGCTTCAACATCTCAACACCCTCACCGTAGCCGAGCTTCGAGAAGAAGCACGGGAATTCGGTATCATTCCGCGCAATCGCAAGCGCGAAGAATTGATTTCGTTGATAGTCGCGTCTTATAACGGGCAATTGCAACGCGAACAACCCAAAAAACCGGGACGTCCTCCCAAAAAACAGACGGTGAACATGGTTGCTCAATGCGAGCCGGAAATAGTTGACGACGTGTCGGTAGAAGAATCTACGGATGGCACGTGGCCTTGCACGGGAATTTTGGAAATCATGTCCGACGGCTACGGATTTGTTCGCACTTCAAACTATTCGCTTACACCGGGAAAGGACTACTACGTTTCGGCAAACGTCATTTCGCGCATGAATTTGAAATCCGGCGATAAGTTGGACGTCGTTTTGCGTCAATTCAAAGATAGGTCTGCTCCGACGGCAATCTACGTTCGTGCAATAAACGATCAACCTTGCAACGAGATCGATCGTGCGCCTTTCGACGCTTTGGAGGCGTGTTTCCCGAATGAGAGAATTAAGTTGGAAAACGACAAAAAGGACTACTCTCTGCGTGCGTTGGATTTGGTTGCCCCCATCGGTAAGGGACAACGCGGTTTGATTGTTGCGCCGCCCAAAACGGGAAAAACAATTTTGCTGAAGAAAATAGCCATGGCCGTTCGCAAAAACAATCCCGAAATACATCTCACGGTGTTGTTGATTGACGAACGTCCGGAAGAAGTGACCGATTTCAAGGAAAGCGTAGATTGCGAAGTGGTGTATTCCACGTTCGACCAAACACCGCAAAATCACACAAGAGTTGCGGAATTGGTTTTCGCCAATGCAAGACGTCGTGTGGAGCAAGGTCAAGACGTGATGATTTTGTTGGATAGTATCACGCGTTTGGGACGTGCCTACAACCAAACGGCGGAACAATCGGGCAGAACGCTTACCGGCGGTTTGGATATTTCCGCATTGCGTGAACCGAAAAAAATGTTCGGTGCGGGCAGAAACGTTCGTGGGGGAGGCAGCCTCACCATTTTGGCGACGGCACTTATCGATACGGGTAGCCGCATGGACGACATCATCTACGAAGAGTTCAAGGGTACCGGCAATATGGAAATACAATTGGACAGAAAAATGTCCGAAAGACGCATTTTCCCTGCGATAGATTTGAACAGAACAAGCACTCGTCGCGAAGATTTGCTTTTAACGCAGGAACAGTTGGAAGGTGTGTATCTCATTCGCAGGATGCTTGCCCGCGAAGATTCGTTGCAAGCAACGGGTGAGCTGTTGGAATTGATAATGACCACCGAAAACAACGACGAAACCATAGAAACGCTTAAGCGGCTTGTTCAAACGGCTGCTGCAAGAAGACGTAGCGGTAATTAAACATGAAAACCGTAGTTATTGGTATGAGCGGTGGCGTTGACAGCGCAGTATCCGCTTGGTTGTTGAAACAACAAGGCTACAATGTGATCGCATTGTTCATGCACAACTGGGAAGAGGAACAAGACGGTTGTTGCACGGCCGAACAAGATTATGACGACGTCAAACGCGTGTCGGATAAGCTGGGCATTCCCTACTATTCGGTGAATTTTGCCCAACAGTATCGCGATCGGGTGTTTTCCTATTTTTTAGATGAATATAAGAAAGGCCGTACTCCAAATCCCGACGTGTTGTGCAATCGTGAGATAAAATTCGGGCCGTTTTTGCAATATGCAAAAGCGATGGGAGCCGACTACATCGCAACGGGGCACTATTGCGGCATTCTGCACAAAAACGACGTGCACTATCTGCTCAAAGCAAAAGATCAAACAAAAGATCAAACGTATTTTCTCAATCAACTGTCTCAATCGCAACTGAAAGACGTGTTGTTTCCGCTGGCAGATGTCGAAAAAACGGAAGTTAGAAAAATTGCCGACCAATTGGGACTTGTGAATGCCAAGAAAAAGGATAGCACGGGCATTTGTTTCATAGGGGAACGCAATTTCAGAAAGTTTTTGCAAAGCTATTTGCCCAATCAGCCGGGGAAAATGGTGGACGTCAACGGAAAAGTTGTTGGCGAACACATTGGTTTGATGTACTACACGTTGGGACAACGTCGCGGCTTGGGCCTGGGCGGTACGGATGACGGCTGCGGACGTTGGTTTGTTGCCGAAAAGGATTTGCAAAACAACGTGTTGGTTGTTTCGCACGGCGACGAAAGCGTGCTGATGTCTTCCTCGTTGATTGCAAGTCAAATCAATTGGATTCCCTGTGCTCCGGCTGACGAATTTGCTTGCACGGCAAAATTCCGCTACAGACAAGATGAACAAGACGTCAACGTAACTTTGCTGGAAGATAATCGTGTCAAAGTGACTTTCCGTCAAAAGCAACGTGCCGTAACCCCGGGACAATTTGTTGTGTTCTACAGTGGCAACAAGTGCATCGGCGGTGGCGTGATTGATGAAGTATTCAAGTGAGGTGACAATCTTGAAGGATAAAACACGAAAAATCGAATATTCTTCCGATTGCGAAACACACCAAGACGAATTTGCCATGACACAACAAGAAATTTCCGACGAGGTTGACAGAATTGTCGCCACACCAAAGGAAAAACGCGTTTGGGAAGTGGATTTTCTTCGCGGTTTCATGATTTTGTTTGTCGTGTGGGATCACTTTATGTGGGATATAGGCAGATTGTGGCCCTACAAAACGGCGTTATTTCAGTGGTTGTACACATTATCCGGGCTATACTACAAAAGTGCATTGCGCAAGGCTACGCACGACGTTTTCGTGACGATGTTTGTTTTCACAAGCGGCGTTTCTTGCAGTTTTTCACGTAACAACGGCAAGCGTGCATTGAAAATGATTGCTTTTTCGTTGCTGTTCACTGCGGCAACTTATGCTGCGTCGGCAGCGTTGAACATCAAAGTCACAATCTACTTCAACGTCATTCACGTTATTGCACTTTCCGTGTTGTTGTGGAGCGTGATCGATTGGTTCCGTGCAAAATGCACAAAAAATTGGCAGAAAAACATTTTCGGCGTCGTGATGACCGTTGTAACGGTGGTGGCGTTGGTTGTTGGTGCGTGTGCAGACGTTTCCCCTTGGACAAATGACAATTCTATGTGGTACTTTTTGGCACAACACGCGAACACCGATGGGTACAACAAGTTTACCGGTGCAGACTACTTGCCGTTTTTGCCGGTGTTCGGTTGGTTTTTGGTCGGTGCTTTCTTGGGCAGCTTTTTGTACAAGGAAAAGAAAAGTCTGTTCCCGACAGTCAACGAAAAATGGGTGTCACCTATAACTTTTTGCGGAAAGTATTCCATCTGGGTGTACTTTGGCAGTCAGATAGCAATGTTCGGCCTGATTTATTTGTTCACTCGTATTTTGGGTTGGTTGTAGCGCGGTATTGGCCATATTTTGATAACGCCCGACAAATTTTTATATCGTTAGAATTTCAAAAACCGTCTTGCGCATTGTGCAGGACGGTTTTGCATTGAGGTGCATGGAACACATGTTATTTTTCTGCCGAAACGTGTGCAAGGTTTGTTGGCAAAATGGAAATTGTCGTTGTGTTTTTGACCGTAACAGCCGACGTTGTGCTATGTTGTTTGGGAAAGTTAATTTCAGCTGTTTGCAAAAAAAACAGAGGAACGTATACGAGTTTTTGTGCATTTGTTGATTGATTTCACGCAATTCGGTGGTGTTTTAACGGGAATTTGAGCAACTTTGGGGACAGTGTTTTGCTGGTGTCGACACAATATTCGAGTTAAATTTTCTGCATTCGGAAGATATTTTTTACGCTTGTTTTATTGAAATATTTGACATCGAAAACGTGTTTGTGCTATTCTACAATTACTCTAAAAACAAAAGAGGTAGATAATTATGGAAGCACCGAAGCACTGCGAAGAAGAATCGCAACAGTCATCAAAGAAAAGTACGTTTGGACAACGTGCCAAAGCATTGTGGAACTATTTCACAACTTACGAGAAAGTCTGGTACATCTCAATTTTGGTATTGGCCCTGATTTTCGCATTCATTTTCCCGGAAGAGGACACTCCCACGCAAGTAGTGGAACTCAACAGCGCTGCATATATCGCAAGTGAAGGGCAGTTCGACACGTTGAATTTCGAGGGGACGGACGGTGAGTTTGTTATCGATGCAATTTTGATCAGCAACGAAAACGACGAACACGGCAACCCGATCTATGAAGAATATGCGCTCATCGACTACACGGGCAACGACGGATTTTACGAACACGCCTATGCCGAACACACGATAGACCCGTCTATCAGTGAAACGTTGACGTTGAAGTTGCCGGTTAAAGTCACAAAGGATAGCAAAATCAAAATTGACTGCTATCAAGACAGTGACGAGGGCGTTTTGTGTTTGAAAATCGTCAACAGTGTCAGCAACGCCGTTTTGTACAACCAAAGCATGGTATTGGAGGCCGGCGATTTCGGCGCGTACAGCATCACGAACAATCGTTTCTTGGTTAGTGCTGCAATAATCACTTTCTTGTACTTGCTGGACGTTATTTTGAACATTACTTGCGAATTGCTTATTTCCAAGCAAAGCAAGTGGAACTTCATCGTTTCGTTGGGCGTAGAAGTTGTTGAAATTTTGGTATGCGTAGTTTGCATGTACCGTTTTGCAACCATGGTCACAACGTTGTTGTTCTGGATTCCGTGCGATATCATCAGTTTTGTGTTGTGGCATCGTCATCCGGACGAACAAAAAGAAGAACTCACCGTTGTCAAAAAGTTGACTTGGTGGCAAGATATTTTGATTGTCGCAGGAATTGCCGTTTGGACAGTCGGCGTAGGATATTTGCTTACACTTATTGAAGTTGACGGAGGAATTTTTGGCAATAACGTTGCAATCAAAAACGTTGTGTGCTACTTGGACGCTTGTGCATCTGCTGTAGGCATGGTGAACGGAATGTTGATTTTGTTGCGTTACAGAGAGCAGTGGATAGCGTGGTATATTTGTGCATTGATAGAAACTGTCATCAACATTATGGCAGGACAATGGATTTTGCTCATTTTGAAGTTGGGATATCTCACCAACACAACGTACGGCTACATCACGTGGACAAGATACATCAGAAATCATGCAAAAGAATCGCAAGAAAAGCTTACGCCCGTTGAGGCATAATTGCAGTTTGCGTTTTGTTGAAAAATAAAGACAGGTCGGTTTTGCCGCAAAGCAGAGCCGACCTGTCTTTTTGTGTTGGCAGCTGTAACGGCGACAACTGCAAGTTGTTGCAATATTTGTGAATTTGGCCAAAAATTTGCGATTGCTCGTTGACGTTTGGCGGAAAAAGTTTGCGGGTACGGGTGTTGTTGCAGTGTTCGGTGTGTTAAATGTTGTTTGTTTTTGCAGGTTTATGCGAAGTGAAAACAACTTTTGCGGTGAAACAGAACAAGTTACGCACTCAACACCAAACAAGTCAAACTTTTATATACGCAAAAACGTTGGGCAAAGTGTGTGTCAAAGGAAAATTTTCCTTGCAATAATTTTGTCGAGAGTGTATAATTAAAGTACTATGCTAAAATTGGATCAAATTTGGACCAACATTTTGTTGGAAGCGGAATCTAAAGTTCAAACGCTTATCTATGACCTCTATATCAACACGTTGCAACCGGTCGGAATCTATCACGACAGGTTAATTTTGCTTGCCGAAACGCGTGCGGTGAAGAACATCGTCGACAACAACTACAAAGACATTTTGCGCGGTTGCACAAATGCTGTTTTTCCGTCCATTGTCGATATCGACATCATCACGGAAAACGATTTGCCAAACGTCGGCAAAGTTGAAAAAGAAGTGGACATTCCCGTGTCTTTCAACTTTGTTGCACTGAACGAAGAAAAGGCCAACTTTATTTCACAATATACTTTCGAAAACTTTGTCGTGGGCAAAAGCAACGAATATGCCGAAGCTGTTGCGCGCGCCGTGTGTGACGCTCCGGGTGAAAAGTATAACCCCGTATTTTTGTGGGGGGGCGTAGGTTTGGGAAAAACGCACTTGATGCACGCGATAGGCAATCGCTTGCAACGCAACTATCCCGAAAAGAAATTGGCCTATATCACCAGCGAGCAATTCACAAACGAGTTTATCGAATCGTTGCACGACACGGCCAATTCCGATGCAAAAAAGAAATTCCGCGACAAGTACCGCAAAGTTGATGTTTTGATGATGGATGACGTGCAGTTTTTGGCCAATCGCGAAGGCACGCAAGAAGAAGTTTTCCATACTTTCAACGAATTGTACTTGGCAAACAAACAGATTATTCTCAGCAGCGACCGTCCTCCCAAAGAAATCAACATCGAAGAACGTTTGCGCACTCGTTTTGCGATGGGCGTCATTGCGGACATTCAACCGCCCAACCTGGAAACCAGAATTGCAATTTTGCAAAAGAAGTGCAATCAAAAAGGTTACGTCATCAACATCAAAGTGCTTTCCATGATCGCCGAAAAGATCACCAAGAACGTGAGAGAAATGGAAGGCATGCTCAACAGAATTGTCAGCTACTCTACGTTGATTGGCGGAGATACCAACGACATGAACGTTGTTAACGACGCGTTGCGCGACTACGCCGATTCCAAGACGGATATCATCACAATCGATCAGATAGTGCAAAACACTTGTGAGTATTTCAAGGTGGAAAAAGCCAATCTTGTCGGCAAAAAGAAAAACAAGGAAATTGTTGTTCCTCGTCAAATATGTATCTACCTGATTTGTGACATTTTGGGCCAAAGCATGCCGCTTGTTTCCATCGGAGAGTACTTTGGCGGCCGCGATCACACAACGATAATGCATGCGCGCGACAAAATTAGCGAAGACGTGAAAAACAACGACGTGATTGCATCTCAAGTTAAAGATTTGAAAGACAAAATCTACAACAGATAGTTTTTGCGTTGAAAAACTCAACACAAAAGTTTTGAAAAACATTTGTCATCCGCGTACCGATTCGGTGCGCGGATGTTTTTTTGTAAAAACAGCGTTTTGGAAATTCGCTTTGTCAACTTTTGTATGTTGCCGTGTTTTGCGTTGGACCATAATGGACGGGAATGTTGAGATACTCGACAGGTGTGGCAATATAGATATGGCACAAGTGTTAAATTTGTTATTTAATGTTTCGATAAAAAGCAGATTGAGCAAGACGGAACAACCAAATGTTTTTCTTGTCGAGTTGGCCGCTCTATTTTTTCGGAACATCTAAATGTCAAATGCCGGAGCGTTCCGATGGATATTGTATGGTTGCTGTTTTTAGCACGTGTCAATTTGTTTTTAAACTATCAAAAAAACAATTGACATCATTTTTGTTTCGTGCTATTCTAAATTCGCTAGGGGTGCCTAACGGCTGAGAGAGTCCCTTTGAACTTGTTCAAGTTAGTACTTGCGTAAGGAAGCGAACGTAATAGTTTGCTATCTTTTTGCGCTTCTGACTTGTCGTCGGAAGTATTTTTTTTGCAAAGGAGGCAGAAAATGAAAGAATTTTTGGAAAAATACGGCGAATTGTTTAATTCTAACCCCAAAAGCTATCGCAAGTTTTTGGAAGCAGTGATAGAAGATATTTCCGCTATCGCATTGTATGTTGCTTTGGCTTTTGCCGTTGCGCTTGTGGTTTGGGCAGTTGTCATTCGCAACCGCGACGAAAAGTACTTGGCATCGGCTCGAAAAACAATGCTAGGCTTGGTTGTGGGGTTTTCCGTCGGAGTGATAGTTGTTTTGGGCGCATTCAATTTGTATGCCGAAACTTTGGACGAAGACTTTAACTTGGCAAACTTGTTGCTTGTTGCAGGATTGTTTGTTTTGGCTGTTGCAGCAATTGTAGTCTACGTGATCGTGCGACGCCGTCCGTGCCGCAAGTGGGTTGCTTTGGGTTTCGGCGTGGCAATCGTGGCCTACGTTATAGTTTTGCTTTGTGTTGTTCAACCTGCCGATTCGTCCTTTGTCCCCGGCATTCCCACCTACGACGAAACACAAGGCACGTTTGTATCGACGGAAGGTTCTTCGTGGCTTATGTATTTGGTTAGCGCAATTTTAGTTGTTGCAATAGTGGCGTTGGCGTTGTTGGACGGAAAACATGCTCCGTTTGACACAAAATCCCTCACGTATGCGGCAATTTGCATTTCAATTTCATTTGCGTTGTCCTATATCAAGTTTTTCTCGATGCCCCAAGGCGGTTCGGTGACGTTTGCAAGCATGTTGCCGTTGGCATTGTATTCCTATATGTTCGGAACGCGAAAAGGAGTGATTGCCGGTGTCGTGTACGGTTTGTTACAATTTGTGCAATCTCCGCAAATGTATCAGCCCATGCAAGTACTGTTGGATTATCCCATTGCTTTTGCATCGATCGGACTGGCAGGTATTGGCCGCAAAATGAAGTTTTTGAAGGGTAACGTGCAGTTGGAATTTGCGTTGGGCACGCTTGTTGCGGTGCTTTTCCGTTATATTTCGCACACTGTCAGTGGCTACTTCGTGTTTTACAGTTGGGCCTCCGGCGACAGTCCGCTGGTATATTCGTTGGTTTACAATTCCTACGTCGCAGTAGACCTTGCAATTGTAATGGTGATGGGCGTGTTGGCATTGTCTTCGCGCAATTTGCGTCGCACTGTACTTGCGGCCGATGCAACAACCGTGCAGTGAATTGTGGTGTAGAAAACGTTCAAAATGCAGACATAATGTTTTAACGGTGAATCCGACTCGTGAAAGTAACGCGAGTCGGATTTTCTGTTCTACGGTGTCGTAGGTTGGTGCGCTGTTTCGCAAAAACAAGCACACGTCTGTGTGTTTTGCCGACATTTTTGCAATTGAGCACGGTTATTTGTCGTTTGTACGACGTCGAGAGACATTGTTCGCGTAGCAAGTTCTAATTTGCAACGTACGGGCTTTTGATTGTCGCATAATATTTGTTTGCGGTGCTTTGCTCACAAAAGCGGGGCGTGAAAATTGCCGGTCAAAGCTAGAGTTCGAAAAATAGTGTATCTTATTCGTTCGGATGTGGTGTGATTGTAACGGATTCGTGTCATTCGGGGCGATTGTTTCAGTTTGTTGTGCGTGATGTTCGAAGTAACGCTTCACGTAGCTTTTGCCGACGTGCTTTTGTGCAACGTTGTTATGGAACGTTGTTTGAATGCTCGTTTGTGTGTTTTTTATTTATAAAAATCAAACTTGTCGTCACAAAACTAACACAATACTGTCTTTTAGTGTGACATTTGGTGTCTAGCGAACAAAATTGGCCTCAAAACTCAAAAAAATTTAAAAAAAATTCAAGTTTTTTCAAAAAGCATCTATACAAAGCCGAATCGATGTGGTATAATGTGGACGGAAATTTCGGGAAGCACCAAAACGACGTTGTCGTATCGTGTTGTCCCTGCGAATTTTAGTATTACGTTTCCTGTTTTAATAAAGCAAGAGGGGAAGAAAAATGGAAAGAGTTGCATTGATTGATCTTGGCTCGAATACGGCAAGGCTGGTTATTTACGACGTGTTGGACGGCGGTTCTTTTGTTGTGGCCGACGAATATCACGAAGCCGTGCGCTTGGGCGAAACAGAGGCTGACGGAAGTTTGAAGCAAACTCGTATTATGCAAGCCATTGCCACGCTGAAATTATTCAAGGACATTTGCTCTATCAAAAATGTCAACAAAGTTTTGGCCGTGGCTACAGCAGCGGTTCGTCGCGCTAGCAATCAAAAAACTTTCTTGTCGGATGTTTTCAACGAAACGGGTATCAGAATAACCGTCGTTTCCGAAGAGGAAGAAGCCAACTATATTTATCAAGGCGTTATCAATTCAATGGAAATTCCTCGCGGTTTGATCATGGAAATCGGCGGCGGTTCCACAAAGTTGGTGTACTACAATCGCAGAACAATTTTGCACACCAAAATTTTCGAATTCGGTGCGGTAACCCTTACAAATATGTTTGTTTCTGCCGATAAAACTCCCGAACAGTGCGAAGACGACATGGTGGATTATGTCAGATCGCAATTGGAACAGGTCGATTGGTTCAAAGAAATCGATCCGGACACGCAACTTATCGGCGTGGGCGGAAGTTGCAGAAACTTGGCTCGTATTGTTCGCAAGGTGAAAAAATATCCGTTGGATATGGTTCACAACTTCAACATGCAAGTGGAAGACTTCAACTACATCTACAATATGATTCGCACGTTGGATTTGGACAAAAAACGTCGTATCAAGGGGCTTAGCTCCGCTCGAGCGGATGTTTTCCCTGCAGCACTTGCGTTTATCAAGGCGTTTGTGGACTACATGGGTTTCACCAAAATCATCTCTTCCGGCAGCGGTTTGAGGGAAGGTGTGATGTTCAACTATGCCGTGCCTCAAACGTTGGAAAAACCCATCAGCGACGTTTTGGGATACAGTTTGCGCAGTTTTGCAATGCACATGGGTGTCAACGTCACTCACGCAGAGCAAACTTTCAATTTGTGTGTTCAACTGTTCAAACAGTTGCGTGTTTTGCATAAGTTCCCTCGTGCCTATGTCAAAGTTTTGCGCGTTGCGGCAATGTTGCATGAAATCGGAAAAACGTTCAAGTTCTACAACAATCCCAAACACACGTCCTACATGATTTTGAACAGCAATCTCAACGGAATTTCGCACAAGGATTTGGTGCTTGCAGCCTATGTTTCCGACGTTAACAACAAAGAAGAAGTCAACACTACGGAATGGGCGAAGTATAACGGAATTCTCACTCCGGAAGACGTTGAAGCCGTGAAAAAACTTTCTGTCATTTTGCGTCTTGCCGCTGCTTTGGATGCAAGCATGCGCGGTGTAGTGACGGAAATCAGTTGTGATGTTTTGGGCGACAGCGTCATAATGAAAACCGAAGTGACAGGCAATGCTGTTTTGGAAATGAAGGCAGCGTCTGCCGTCGCATTGGATTTCAAAAAGGTGTTCCGCAAAAATTTGGAAATGTTCTAAACCAAAAGATAAAAGAACAGGTAGCAACACGTTACCTGTTCTTTTTTTTGTGCTATTTTGCGGCTTTTGCCAAATTTTCAACGGCATTAAGCAATGCGTAGCATTCTTGTTTTGTCGTTATGCAGGAAACAGAGGCTCTCACAACGCCTTGTGTCGAAGTTTTCAAGTGACGGTGCATAAGCGGTGCACATTGCAATCCGCCTCTCACCACGATGTCGAAGTCGTTCAGCAATTTATCTGCAACGTAGTTGCTGTCGATGTCGCCCAAGTTGAAGGCAACTATGCCGCTTTTGTTTGCCGGAGAATAGCATTTTACACCCGGTATACGCTTAAGCCCGTCACAAACTAGCTTTTGCATTGTTTCGACAACGTCACAGTTGTGTTTCCAATTTTGTATCCACCAATCCAATCCGGCGTTCATTGCCATGATGGCGGGCGTCGGCAATGTTCCCGATTCCAGTCCGTCCGGCACGGTTGTCGGTTGGTAGTACAAGTGGCTTTCTGTTCCCGTGCCACCGAACGTTATGGGGCGCGGAATTGCGTTTTTTGTGAATATCAAAGCGCCGACACCTTGCATGGCGTGCAGTCCCTTATGCGCGCCCAGTGCAACAAGATCTACGTCTTGTCGGTGCATGTCCAGCGTGAAGTAGCCTGCCGATTGAGCACAGTCAACCAAGAACAATGCGTTGTTGGAATGGGCAAAACGCCCCAACCCTTCTAGATTTTGTTTTGTGCCCGTAACGTTGCTTGCATGCGAAACGCACAAAAGTTTTGTGTCTGTGCGCCAAACTTTTTTCACAGCGTCAATTGTTATTTGTCCGTCCTCGTCAGGATAAACGATGTCGACGTCGGCAAACCCTTGTTTTTTCAATTGCATCACAGGGCGCAGAACGGAGTTGTGCTCGGTGGCAGAAACGACAATGTGACCTTTTCGTGCGTTGCCCAAAATTGCCATATTCAAAGCTTGGGTGCAGCCGCTTGTGAAAACAACGTGATTTTCATCGTCGTTTCTGTACAAAAGCGACAACTTTTTGCGCGTCTCGGACAATTTTTCCTGCAAAAAGAATGCGTATTTATTGTTGCCGCGGTTGGGGTTGAACGGATGCTTTGTCAGACAATCGTTCACGGCATCTATCACTGTTTGCGGTTTGAAATTCGTTGTTGCGGCGTTGTCCAAATAAATCATATTTCACTCACTTTTTATTGAAAAAAACAGTAGTATATTCTATGACAAAAAGTCGAGCGTATGCGTTCTTTTTTTGTCTCGGCGTCATCGTTTTGCAACGCATAAATCGACCGTTTGGGCAATATTCTGGTAGTGTTTGTTTCAAATGAGTTGCAAGGTTACATAAGGAGGAAAAAATGCAGTATGTTATTGCCGTTTATCGTTCTCGCAACGTTTCCATGCAAGCCTACAACTATTTGATCAAAAAAGGATTTGTTGCCGCGCTTATATCCACTCCAAGGGGAGCCAACGTAGGGTGCGGATTGTCTGTTAAATTTGCTTATGCCGATTTATCTGCCGTCTCCGCCGTATTGTCGCGTGCCGAAACTTTCGTCGGATTTTTCGTTGTGCGCAACACAATGAGCGGAACGGTCATTTCACGGTTGTAAAACACAAAATTTTTCAAAAATAGCCCTTGATAAAAGCATCAACTAGGAGTATAATATATTATAGTGCTAGGATAATGCCTTTGAAGGTGCGTATGACTAATGTGGAAATGATATTGCAGCGCTTGGCAAAAGATTTTCCCGATGCAAAAAGCGAATTGAATTTTAATTCTCCGTTTGAATTATTGGTATCGGTTATTTTGTCGGCTCAATGCACGGATAAGCGTGTCAATTCGGTGACGCCGAATTTGTTTGCAGTTGCAAATACTCCGGAAAAGATGGCCGAGTTGCCGTTGGAAACAATTGAAGAATTGATTCGCCCGTGTGGATTTTATCACAACAAGGCCGCATTTTTGAAACAAGCATCGCAAGATATCGTTGCACGCTTCGGAGGCGCAGTGCCAAACAATTTGCAAGATTTGCGTACGCTTTCAGGCGTGGGGCGAAAGACCGCAAACGTCGTGTATGCCGTCGGCTTTGGCGGCAATGCTATAGCGGTGGACACGCACGTTTTTCGTGTGGCAAACAGATTGGGGCTGACAACGGCAACCAACGTTCTGGACACGGAAAAACAACTTATGCAAGCCATTCCCGAAGAAAAGTGGGGCGACAGTCACCACTACATTTTGTTGCACGGAAGGTACGTGTGCAAAGCACAACGTCCGCTGTGCGAGCAATGTTCGGTGAAAGATTTGTGTCGTTATCACAATGAGGGAAACAGATGAACGATTTTGTCACTCAAGAGAGCAGTCGTTGTTTGCATTGCAAGAATGCGCAATGCAAAAACGGTTGCCCGATAAAATTTAACGTGCCCGAATTTTTGCGTTTTGCAAAACGGGGAGATTTTTCCGATGCGATAGACGTTGTCGGTCACCCGTTCGGCGAAATTTGCGGCTACGTTTGTCCGATGGACAAGCAGTGCAAGGGCAATTGCGTGCTTAGTGCAAAAGGAACGGGTGTCAGTGTGGGTTTGGTGGAACGCGAAGTGTTTCGTCAGGCAACCGTGTGGCACAAGAAATGTTTGCAATTGCAAAATCTCAAAGTGGCCGTTGTCGGCGGCGGAGTTTCCGGCATCACTTTTGCACATGCTTGTTGGCAACAAGGTGCAGACGTGACGATATTCGAGCGTGCAAGTTTGTTGCATACGTTACAAAGTATTCCGAATTTTCGCCTGCCGCAAGACACTTTGGTGCGGATAATTTCGGAAGTTCAAAACAGTTCGATTGAAGTTCGGCGGGCCGATGTTTGTTATGCCGACGTGGAAAGCATGCTCCGACAATTCGACGTTGTGTACTTGGCTTGCGGCGTGATGATGGCAAACAAAATGAACGTCGAAGGCGAGGAATTTGCAACTGTTGCCGACGATTTTTTGCGCAACGAACCATGCGGAAAAACCATTGTGATTGGCGGCGGCAACACGGCAATGGATTGTGCACGAAAAAATGCGCGCAACGGTTACGAAACCATTGTGGCCTATCGTCGAAGTCGTTCGGATATGCCGGCGTTCGACGCGGAAGTGGCATTGGCCGAGCAAGAAGGAGTGCAATTTATTTTTAACGTTGCCCCCGTGTGCGTTCAAAAAAACGACACGTTGCAGTTGACGTTGGCCAAAACAGTGTCGGAAGGCCGTGGCAAGTTGGTGGTCACCGACGAACAATTTGTCGTTTCTTGCGATTGTATAGCCGTGGCAACGGGAAATTCCTACGACACGTCCGTGTATCCTGCCGAGTGGCGCTTGCAAACCGACGGCAACAACCGCGTTTGCGGAAATCTTTTTGCCGGTGGCGACGCTGCGGGAAAAAATCTTGTGGCAGAAGCGGTAGCAGACGCGTTGAATGCTTTCAACGCAGTTTTCAATGAGTACAAGAGGTAGTTATGTTTATAGACAAAGTGAAGATATTTATCAAAGCAGGTAACGGCGGAAACGGTTCTGCCAGTCTGCACACGGAAAAATACGTTCCCAACGGTGGTCCGGACGGCGGTGACGGCGGAAAGGGCGGTGATATTGTTTTTGTTGCAACGGTAGCGGAAAACACATTGAATGCCTTTCATTTTCAAAAGCATTTTCGTGCCGAAAACGGTGCCGACGGCGGCAAAAAGAATTGCTACGGCAAGTGTGGCGCCGATTTGATCGTGAAGGTGCCTGTCGGAACGGTGGTAAAGACAACCGATGACAAAATCATTGCCGATATGTATTCCGACGGTCAACGCGAAGTCATTTTGAAGGGCGGACGCGGCGGACGCGGCAACAAGCATTTTGCCACTCCCAGAAGACGTTCTCCGTCTTTTGCCGAACATGGCGTAAAAACGGAAGAACACGAAATAATTTTGGAGTTGAAGACAATTGCCGATGTCGGATTGGTCGGTTTTCCCAATGTGGGGAAAAGCACGTTGCTTTCGGTCGTTTCCGATGCAAAACCGAGAATTGCCAACTATCACTTCACAACGTTATCCCCCAATTTGGGCGTAGTTTCCTACTACGACAAGACTTTTGTCGTTGCAGATATCCCCGGTCTTATCGAGGGGGCAAGCGACGGCGCAGGGTTGGGGCACAGCTTTTTGCGTCATATCGAGCGCACAAGAGTGTTGGTGCACGTTTTGGATATTTCCGGTAGCGAGGGGCGTGATCCTATTGCCGATTTCAACCTTATCAACGGGGAATTGTTCAAGTACGACGAAACGTTGAAAGAGCTGCCTATGATTGTTGTTGCTAACAAGATGGACATGCCGAATGCCGAGGAAAATTTGCAACGTTTTCGCGAAAAATTTGCGGAATATCCCATTGTTCCCATGACGACGATAATTCACGAGGGCGTGGAGGAATTGCTCAAAATTTTGGTGGACGTATTGGAAAAATTGCCACCGGCACAACCTATCGAATATCAAGCGGTGACGCTGGAAGAGGAAGAATCCTACGACTTCCAAATCGAAGTTTTGGACGAAGACGTATTTGAGGTTGTCGGCGGCTTGGTGAAAGTTTTGTCACGCAAGGTCAACATGGACGACTACGACAGTTTCGGCTACTTCCAACGCGTGATGAAAGAGCGCGGCGTTATCACGGCGTTGCGTCATGCAGGTGCCAAGGACGGTAGCACCGTTATTGTTGGCGAACTGGAATTTGATTTTGTGGACTAGGAGAAAGTTTTTTATGATAACTACAAAGCAGAGAAGTAAACTGAAAGCAATGGCAAACACCTTGCGTCCGTCGGTCACAATCGGTAAGGACGAATTGACGGAAAACGTGTTGGCAGAAATTGAAACGGCGTTGTACCACAGAGAGCTGGTCAAAATAGCATCGCTGAAAAGTTGCACCGTAAGCGCAAAAACGTTGTGTGCTTGCGTGTGTGAAGAATTGCAATGCGAGCCGGTTTTGTGCGTCGGCAATCGCTTTGTCGTTTACAAAAGAAGTGAAAAGGAAGGCATCGAACACTTGGAATTTTAATATCTCTTCGGGAGGTTTTTATGAAAAGAAAAGAATGCATAGCAATGATACTTGCCGGCGGGCAGGGCAGTCGTTTGGGCGTGCTTACAAAGCACGTGGCCAAGCCTGCGGTGCAGTTCGGGGGCAAGTATCGAATCATCGATTTTCCGCTTACCAACTGCGTGCAATCGGGCATAGACACCGTCGGTATTCTCACGCAGTACAAGCCGTTGGAACTCAACACTTACATAGGTAACGGACAACCGTGGGACTTGGACGTGGACGACGGTGGAGTTTACATTTTGCCGCCGTATATGCGCGAAAAAGAAGGGGAATGGTACAAGGGCACGGCAAATGCCATCTACCAAAACTTGGAATTTATCGATAAGTTCAATCCCGAGCATGTTCTCATTTTGTCGGGCGACCACATCTATAAAATGAACTATGCACAAATGTTGGATTATCACAAAAAGCACAATGCCGACGTCACAATCGCAATGTTGCCGGTGGATCCGGCCGAAGCTTCTCGTTTCGGCATTTTGTCTTGCGACGGGAACGGGCGAATAACGTCCTTCGAGGAAAAACCCGCACATCCCAAAAGCAACACGGCGTCGATGGGCATCTACATTTTCAAATGGAGTGTTCTTCGCACTGCGCTTATCGAGGACGAGCATGACGAGAAAAGTTCAAACGATTTTGGCAAAAACGTCATTCCCAAACTGTTGCAAGCAGGCAAAGGATTGTACGGCTATCAATTCAACGGCTACTGGAAGGACGTCGGAACCGTTTCCAGTTTGTGGCAATCCAACATGGACTTGTTGGATTTCGACAGTTTGAATTTGGACGATGAAACGTGGCCGATTTTGTCACGTTCTACGTTGATGAGTCCGCATTTTATCGGTACGCATGCAAAAGTTTGCAACAGTTTGATAACCGAAGGTTGCTACGTGGACGGCGACATTCGCCACAGCGTGATTTTTGACGGTGTCACAGTGGAAAAAGGTGCAGAAGTTGTCGACAGCGTAGTGCTGTCCGGGGCAACAATTCGCGCAGGTGCAAAAGTTTGTCGTACCATTGTCGGCGAAAACGCAGTGGTTGGCAACGACGCAACCGTGGGTTATGGCGGCAGCGACGAATTTGTTTCGGCATATTGTTCCGACGGTGTTTCGTTGATAGGCGAAAACGTCGGTGTGGAAAACGGCAAACATTATGTCGGTAACAGCATGATAGTTAAAACGGGAGGAGAAAACAATGATTGACACAATGGGCGTTATTCTTACTTCTAACAACGATTGCGAAATGGGCGAACTCACCAGATTGCGCAGCGTTGCGGCAATTCCCTTTGCCGGACGCTACCGCTTGGTAGATTTTGTTTTGTCCAACATGGTCAACAGCGGAATTATCAATGTTGGCGTTGCAACCGACTACAACTATCAATCTCTTATGGACCATTTGGGCAGCGGCAAACCGTGGGGTTTGGCTCGTAAAAAGTACGGTCTCACTTTCCTTCCGCCCTTTTCTGCCAACAATTTCGAGGGCGACGAACGCATGAAAATGCTTGTGAACATTTTGCACTATTTGAAGCGTTCTCAACAGAAATATATCATCGTTGCCGATTGCAACAACGTTTGCAATTTTACTTTCGACGACGTTTTGGAACAACATCGCGAAAGCGGTGCCGAACTTACCGTCATCTACAAACAATCGGAGGAAAACAGTCCTGTTTATCTTTCCGTCAAAGACAATGTCGTCACGGAATTCACAACAAAGAAAAACGGCGAGAAAGCTTGCTGTCCCGTAGGCTACTACGTTTTCACCAAGGAACTGTTGATAGACGTTTTGGAACGTTGTCAACTGTTGGGTAAGCACAGTTTCTACAACGACTTGCTCGGAACTTTCGTTTCTCGCGGCAAAGTGGGCGCCTACGAGTTCGACGGCTACATCGATCGCGTTTCCGACACAAACAGCTACTACAAAATATCCATGGATTTGATGAATTCCGAAGTTCGCAAAAATCTGTTCATTGCGGACAAACGAATTCTTACAAAAGTGAAAGACAAAGTGCCAACAAGGTACTTGTTCGAAGCAGACGTGTCTTCCAGCATGATTGCCGACGGTTGCGTCATCGACGGCAAGGTGAAAAACAGCATTTTGTCGCGCGGAGTGAAAATTCACAAGGGCGCAGTGGTGGAAGATTGCATAATCATGCAAAACAGCGTCATTTCCGAAAACGTTCATTTGCGTTGCTGCATCATCGACAAAGATTGTGTCATTTTGAACAACAGAGAGTTGGTCGGTCAACCCGATTTCCCCATTGTTGTCGGCAAACGTCGCACAATTTAGTTTCAGCGTTAAAAATTGGTGGTAAAAATGAATATTTTCTATTTTTCGGCAGAAGTTGAACCTTTTGCAAAAAGCGGAGGCCTGGGCGACGTCATGGGGGCGTTGCCAAAAGCCGTTGCGGCACTTGGCCACAACGTGAGCGTCGTCATGCCCTACTATTGTGACGTCATAAAACCCCAGTATCGCGTCGAAATGCAGTTTGTCGGCTATTTCTACACCGATGTCAATTGGCGTCACCAGTACGTCGGCGTGCTGTCGTTGCAACGTGACGGCGTCACATACTATTTTTTGGATAACGAGTACTATTTTCAAGGTCCGATGTATTGTTTTGCCGATAACGAACGTTTTGCATACTTTTGCAAGGCTTCGTTGGATCTTGTTTGTTGGTTGAACGTCCGTGCAGACGTTTTGCATTGCAACGATTGGTCCACCGGCTACATTCCCTTGTTGCGCGATGCGTTCTACCGCAATTCCGAACAATTGGCAAATGCCAAAGTGGTGTACACGATACACAATTTGCGCTATCAAGGCTGGTTGAATGTCGAGGAGGCCAAAAATCTCACAGGACTTTCCGACTACTACTTCACCGACGACAGATTGCTCCACAACGGCGGAGTCAATTTGATGAAAGGCGCAATCGTATTCTCCGATGCAGTCACAACCGTTTCGCCCACTTATGCAAAGGAAATTTGTACCGATAGGTTCAGCGAAGGTTTGGGTGACGTAATCAACCGATACAAGCACAAAATGGTGGGGATTTTGAACGGTGTGGACTACGCCGTTTATAATCCTCAAACCGATTCCGCATTGTGGAAAAACTATTGTTCGGATAGTGTCGAAGAGGGCAAGTCTTTCAACAAAACGCAATTGCAAAAGCAATTGCATTTGCCCGAACGTGCCGAAACACCCATTGTGGGCATCATTTCACGTTTGGTGGATCAAAAAGGACTGGATTTGGTGGCAGAGGTTGCAGAAGATCTTTTGCAACACGATTTTCAATTGGTTGTTTTGGGCACCGGTGAAAGCCGCTACGAAGACTTTTTCCGTTATCTTGCTCGCAACTATCCCCAAAAAGTATCGGCAAACGTCTTTTTCGACAACACTTTGGCACACAGAATCTACGCGGCTTGTGATTTTTTGCTTGTTCCAAGCGTGTTCGAACCATGTGGCCTGACGCAACTGATTGCATTGAAGTACGGCGCCGTTCCCATTGTAAGGGAAACAGGCGGATTGTTCGACACTGTGTTGAGCTACAACGAACAAACGGGTTGCGGCAACGGATTTTCCTTCACGCATTGCAACGCCCACGATATGGCCTACACCGTCAAACGTGCATTGCATTTCTACAACGAAAAGAAATCTGTCTATCGTGAAATCCAGCGTCGCGGAATGAATCAGGATTTCAGTTGGTCGCAAAGTTGTGCCGCCTACCTCGATTTGTACCAAAAATTGAACGGCGGAACAAAGTGAAATGAAAATTGTCGTATTTGCCGATTTGCACAACAGTTGTTGCGCAATGGATGCCGTTCGGCGCATCGTAGCGGTCGAGAAACCTCAAAAAATAGTTTTTTGCGGAGATCTTTTCGGTGGTTACGGAGATTGCAAGGCTATTGCCGAAGTAGCGCAAAGTTTGGACGGAACGTTGTACTTTGTGCGCGGAAACAACGATTGGTGCGGCGAACGTTTTTTGAACGGAGGTATGGACGACTACGTTGTGATGTATCACTTCGGTCGCACGTTGTTTTTCACACACGGCGACAGGTACGATAGGTATCGCCCGCCCGTTTTGCTGAAAGAAGGTGACGTGTTGGTGTATGGCCACACTCATCGCGCGTTGTTGCAGCGTTACAATGGTTTGTATGTCGCAAACGTGGGTTCGATGGCCTTGCCAAGGGACGGCACAGCTTGCTATGCAGTGTTGGACGAAAGTGGTGTCTTTTTCAAAAACCTCGAAGGTAACGTGCTTGTTCGGTTATATTTTGACGAGGATTGACGCAACTTTTCAAAATCACGTTGGTTGCATATTTGCAAAACTGTCGTTTTGCAACAAAAATTTGCGTTTTTGCACTTTAGGTATGTAAAACGACGGCGTTGCGCATTGCAAGCAGAGCGGAAACTTCTTGTATTTTAACTATTGTAAAAAAACTTGCACACGAAGTTTTCGTGTGCAAGTTTTTTTGTTCTATGTCAAATGTTGGGGCGGAATAAATTTTGCTCCAATGTAAAACAGTTTGAAGCAGTCGGATTATGGCTGCCCTGCAAGGTGCCTCGTGATAGTTTTTGTTCGCAAGCAATAAGAATTCTTTTTCCGACTCTCTCAAAATTACAATATCCACAAGTATTTCGTTTTTTGCAAACGTTGTGCCGTGTTTGTTTCACCTTACGTTTCAAACAAAAAACCTCCGCAACCGTTGCGGAGGTTTTTTGTGTTTGTTTGGATTGTCGCCGGCCTACAACTCAATTGCTTGGTTGAGCTGTTTGTGGCTTGTGGTCTAGCGAATTCCACACAGTGCCGTTTTTCACAAAGTACGTTGCATCTCCCGCGTAGTCGGTTGTGTCTTGTTGCAACGTCAGGTTGAAGCTGAGGTTCACAACACTTGCCAACCCCCACGAACCTTTCACGTAGGTTAGGTTCAATCCCTTCAAGTTTGCAGCATCTTCAAAGGTGTGTCCAATACTCACGTCCAGCACGCCGAATTGATCGTTTAGTGCTTTAAGATTTGCCTTAATGCGGAAGTATGCGTCTTGCACCGTGCCGTTTTCTTCCGTTGTCGGTTCTACGTACTCGTAGTTCAGGAAAATATTTTGCAAGTTTTTCAGCAAGTTTTCTATGCTGGTGTTTGTGCCACTATCTCCGCTATCGGGGTGAATTGAATTGACAATGATGTCTTCCAAGTTAATTTTAATGAGGCCTAATGAGCTGGGTTTCAGTGTTCCCAGGTGCAACATCTCGTACAATTCAAATTCCAATCTAGAAATCTCTTTGTTTGTGCCTTCGTGTGTCACAATTCCGGAAGTGAATTCCGTTGTGCCACCTTCCCAATAGTGACTGGATTTACTCGGCATCACTGCTTTTTCAACCGTTTTGCCTTCAGGGTTCTTTGTAACAATTCTCGTCTTGGTTGTGATGGAGTGTTCTTTCACGTATTCTGCGTGAGCAGGTATGTATTGGCCGCTGTGAGCTTTATCTTTGTTTGAGCTATGCCATCTGCCGTTGCAGTTTCCCGTGCCCCATTGACAATTGTGTTTCGAACACCAGTCTACGTTGCATTGTTCGCTTTTGGGTGCGCCGCACTCTGAACACCAATCCACTTTGCATTGATAGGTGTCGTCGCCGGTTTTGCCGCAGCCGTCGTACGTGCAAATGGGGTAGCAACCGTCTTCGGCAATTTTGCCGCAAGTGTTGCAGTAGTCGTAAACTTCCATTTCCTCCCACGTCTCATTGCTGTCTTCCCAACTGTATTGGTAGCGAGAAACGGTGAACCAACCCTTTTGATCTCCGTTTTCATCTTTCGTGGTTTTTCCGTTTGCGTCCGTCGAGTACCGTTGTGTGCTGTCGTAGGTCAGGTAGCTTTGTCCGCCCTTGTCGTCGTAGACGCCTTGGTAGTTGGTCAAAACTTTTGCTTGTGTGTTGTAGCGCGTCAACAACACGGCAATGAACACCTTATCGTCCTCGCCCTCTTTGGTGGCGCGCTCCAAGTCTACACGGATGTTTGCCAAAATGGGAACAGTTGCATTTGCTACCCAACTAAGGTTCATACTGCTCAAATCCAACGTTGCAGTTATCACGCCGTCAATTGCAAACGTTTCTTTAAGTGCCGTGTCGGCAACTGCTTGCATCAAGTGTTGCAGACTGTCGAAGCTGATGTGGTTGGATTTGTCGCCGCTATTGTCAAAGTAGGACTTCACGTCCGCAGAAAGTTGTGCGTAGTCACTTGGCGTTCTTGCTTCACCTGTTGCCTTTTCGGAAATATCCGTGTCTGCCGTGACGGAAATTCTGCCAAGTTTAACGGAAACGTTATCGTAGGACAATGTCAAAGTGTCAAGTGTCAACGTGTCGAATTCGTTGCTTGCAATCAATGTGATGTTGCCAAGGCTACCGAGCAACAAACCGCCGTTGATACCTATTTCAAACTTTTTCAAAGACGTCGAGCCTTCCACTTGTTCTTCCGTGTAGGAAACTTTTTGCAAAATGGTGGTGTAGTCCAAGTTGGCCAGGTTGTCTTCTGCACCCTCCACAAGTTTTTCAAAACTAGCAATCAAATCTGCAATTTGCGGAATTGCAGTTTGCAAGTCTTCCCATGCCTCCGAGCATTCTTTGATGGAGCTGACTGCGATGGTAAGCTTCAAAGTGTTGTTGTAGGTGACGTAGATTCTTCCGTCTGCGTACAGCAGGTCAAGCGTGCACAATGGCGTCCACTCGCTATCGCCCGAATTTTGTTTCAACGTGAGTTTCGCTTTGATTGTAAGGTCTTCGGGGTGGTTTCTGTTGTAGAAGAATTCAAAGTAGGAACGATCGTCGCCGTCTCCGCCGGTGATTGCGTAGGTTGTGTACACGTTTTCCTGTTGTTTGTCTTTGATAGTGATTTCAACGTCGTCGTGGAAATCGAATCTCCAACTGTTGGTGGTTATCAGGTTGTCGATGTAACCTTTGAAGTCGTTCAAAACTTTGTCGATAGCAATGTATTCGCTTGTGTCGCCGAATTCGCCATAGGCGACGTCTTCGTTGAGGTTGGGCATTGCAACAAACGTTTTCTTTTCCTTCGAGATGTTGATAGTGATGCTTACTCCCACAATTTTGGGACCATTGCGGTCGGCCAATTCAATGGAGACAGGCATTTCCAACAATTTCAAATCGACAACAACCGTTTCGTTGTCCGAAGCCGTTGAGATACTCAGCGACTGAACAATTTTCTTGATCAGCTCTGTGTCGACGGCTGTGTTTTCTTCCGTTTGCTGTTGTGTTGTTCCGCCGGCGAACGCTTTCACTATTTTGTCAATCTCTTCAACCAATTCTTTGATTGCATCTATGTTTCCGATCACGCGAACGTCATCGCTCTTTTTGACTTTCAATTCGCCGTTAGCGTAGCTGATGTAGAATGCATTTTCTTCGGTTGTTTGAGATGCTGTGTTCACCAATTTGAATTCGTAAACGTTGTTCAAAATGTCCAATCTGCCGTAAAGCGTGTTGTCGCCGTCCAATTTCACAATGATATCGGTACGCCAATCTTTGTTTTGCACATCAACTTGTTCGCTGCTTTCGGCAACCGATGCCGCAAGGTTCAACGTGACCCGACCATTCATTGTAAGATTTTGAATTGTTGCACTCAATCCTTTTTCGGAATGTGCAAGCCCAAGATCGAACGTTGAAATTCCAAATTGATTTCCGTCAAGTTGTGCGGCAAGTGTCGATTTTTCATTGTCGAAAGTCAACCCTTTCACAAGTTCGTTCACGTTGAGAGTATCGGCACCTATCATGTTTTGGATTGTGTCCAAAACGATGTCGAGGTAGGTGTTGTAACCGTAAAGCGGTTTCAACTTGTCGGCAATGGATGTTTCGCTTGCCGTGGCAACGTTTTTGTCTGTTTCGGCAAGGTTGGCAACAATTTGCAATCCGTTTACCGATGCGTAAAGCATATCATCCTTCAACCAAATTCCGATATCCAGGATGTTGATATCGTTGAAGGAAATCAAAGCCGTTGCCGCAATGGAAAGTTTTTCGTTTGCCGACGGCAATCTCAACAGAACGTTTGCTTTGATACCGTAGTCGTTGTTGCCGAGAGTTATTGTTCCGTTTGCGGAAATTTCAAATCCGTTTGCAGAAATAAGATTTGCAATTTTGTCTACATAAGCGTCCAACAATTCTGTCACGTCGATGAATTCGTCCGAAGTGTCAACGGTAGTGGAGGCAGCGGAGTTAGCAATGGTAACCGAGATAGCGGTTGTACCGATTGCAACGGAGAC
>CAZRBI010000004.1:0-55200 GCA_964598315.1 uncultured Oscillospiraceae bacterium | reverse complement strand
ACAGCTCGCTTATTGCGGGAATGTAAGCTTCTGCAACGTCTGTCACGTCGATGAATTCGTCCGAAGTGTCAACGGTAGTGGAGACAGCGGAGTTAGCAATGGTAACCGAGATAGCGGTTGTACCGATTGCAACGGAGACGTTGTTCAAAGCAGCTTGTTCGTTGAACGAGACGTTGACGTTGACAGTGCCTATGGGCAAGGTTACGTTCAAACCGTTTTCGGTTGAAACGGAAAGTTTTCTCAACAGTTGTTCGAGAATATTGTCTTCGTCGTTTTCTGCAACAGAAGAAGTTGTTCCGACCAACGAAGAGATTTGTTTAACAAGGGTAGAAATCTTGTTGAGAGGCAAACTGAGTTTTGCTTCTCCGCAAACAACGTAGACAACGTTGTCTTGCAACACAAGTTGTGCTTCGGTGCCGAACACGTTCACTGTGCCTTCAGCAACAACTTCACGTGTTCCCAACTTCGTCAGGTCTGCGGAAATTGTTCCGGTCACAAAGTTTTCTTTGCCGTTCAGGTCAATTGCCAATTTGAGGTTGGTGGTGTAGTCCTTGTCTGTGGGTGCGGTGACGGCATCGGCAGTTGCAAGTGTAGCGTTCAACGAATTGACGGAGATAGCTCCTACTGAAAGGTTGCTTATTCCGATCTTGCCGTCGTTCAACGTCAAGGTGATGTTGTTGTTTTGCAAACCGAGCACTGTTCCGTTAAGGACGATTGTCCACGTGTTTTCAGTGTGTGCAATGGATTCAATTGCCGTTCCGAGGTCTATGTTTGCAATGTTGCCTATTGCGGCAATAACCGCATCGACGTCATCTACAATTGTTTTGAGCAATGCATTGTTGCTGAGCAGAGTGAATATCTCGTCTGCAGAACTGCTTCTTGCTTCGTCCTTCGAGAACGTGCCGATGAAGTCTTTCAATCCGGAGATGCTTGTTGCAACTTTTATTCCGTTCAGTTCTACGTAGACGGTGTCGTTCACGTAGTAGACGTCTGCAACAAGAACCTTTGCCGTAGCATTGGAAAGTTCCAGGTTCAGATGCAATCCGTTGTTGTATTGAACGTTTGCAGAGATTTGGAACAATTCTTCGTTAACAAGTATTTCTCCGCTTGCAGAAAGTTCAATGCCTTTGTTTTCTCCGACAAATTGTTTTACAAGAGAAACAACGTCTATTGCCAGGTCGTAAACGTCCAGTGCAACAGATGTGTCTATTGCAGACTTAAATTGCTCTTCTGCAGTTGCAATGGTGTAGGTTTGTTGTTTCTCCGTACCTTGGTTCAATGTGAGAGCAATGTTGCCGAACGAGATGTTTTGTTCTTCTCTGTTGAAGTTGACTGCAACGTTAAGACCGGTCATCAACTCATTGAGGTCGAGAGTTATTGACGGTTGATCGTCGGCAAGGTGCTTCAAACCTGCAATAAGAGTGTTGATCAAAGTTGCAGTGTCTATAGCTGTTTCTTTTTCTTCTTGCGTTAATGCAGCGATGATGCCGCTTATGTCTTTTGCAGCAAGTTTAATTGTGTTTTTGCCAACTTTTGCGTAGATGCAATTTTCTTTGTACAGTACGTCGACGTAAGTTGCATTCCAACCGATGTTTGCAACAATTTCCATGTTCACAAGGTCGGCAGAAAGTTTAACGGTTACTCCTGCAACGTTACCTTCGAGGTTAAGAACGTATTCGCTTGCATCGGGTTGGCTTACTGTTGTGTCTATGGCATTGACACTTGCATCCAGTTTGAGTGCAACGTCTGTTGTGAAGGAATAGTCTGCAAGAGCAATGCTCAACTTGTCTTGTGCGGAAACGGTGAGAACAACGTTGCCGAGTTTGAATACTCCGAGATCTGCTCCCAATTGCAAAGCCTTGCCGTCGAACGAAAGACTTTCGATCATGGCAGCAACGTCCAAGTTTTCAACTTTGAATTCTCGGATAGCAGTGGCAACTTCTTGTATCTTTGCAACAAGATTCTTCACAAGGTCGATGCCCAATTCTTCCGAAACGTCTGTAAGACCGTCGAGGTTTACGGAAGAACCGTTCAATTTGAATGCAACTTTGATGCCGTTAATATCCAGGTACAGCACGTCGCCGAAAACAGTGACCTTGGCTTGCAAGATGCTTGTTCCTCCGGTGCTTACCGTTGCTTGAACAAACACGTTCTTGTTGCTATCCAACACAACGTTGCCGGAAACGTCGTAGGCATTGTTGTCTACCGTCAGTGTCATTCCCAAGTCGATGTTGTAGTTTTCTGCATTCAACAGCTCGCTTATTGCGGGAATGTAAGCTTCTGCAACGTCTGTCACGTCGATGAAAGATTCGGGATTGCTGATTTCTTTCACTGTGAAACGTTCTGTGGGGGAAATTATAGCGGAGAATTCTCCTACGGAAACGGTGATATTGTCGAGTTTGAGGCTGTTTTCCGTTCTGGTCAATATGATTGTTGCATTCAAATTCAGTTTGTCAAACTTAAACGTGATTTCCACGTCGTTTTCCGTTTTTGTTGCGGATATGTTTTTGAGTGCTGCCAGAATGTCGTCGATGCTGACGGAGAGTTCCGGAATTTGAATCGAATCGCCCAAAAGCGGTTTGATAAGGTTGACGAGAGTGTCAATATCTGCGATATCGAACTTGAAGTTGGCTTTGCCCAAACTTGCATAAAGAACGTTGTCTAGCAAAGTTGCTTCCAGGTCGCCGGCTTTTGCGGTCAAAGTCATTGTGGGAACGTCGAACGCAACGTCGCAAGAGATTCCCAAAACGTTTGCATTGAGGATTATTGCACTTTCGTCAATCAGCTGTTTTGCAATTTCAGAAAGTGTGGGGTAGGCTGAGCTGTCCTCCACGGAAGGTGCTTCCCAAGCATTGCTAAGCGTAACGGTCAAAGAAATATCTCCCAGTGTGGCTGTTGCATTTGTGAAGGTGTATTCTTCCGTTTCATTGCCCTTTTCGTCGGTTGTCACTTTCACGGTTGCATAGAGTTTTGCTTCGAGAGTAATGTCGCCCAACGAAATGGGAATGGTGACGGTGCAAACGCCGTTTGTCGTTTCGAACGACATGTTTTCAACCAGCGCATCCGTGTCGAAGTCTAGCGAACTTTCTTGGTCGTTCGGCAACAGTTTGCCGACGATATTCATCAATGCGTCAATGTCAACTTGTGCTTTGAAATCTTGATATGTCAGGAACAATCCGTCATTGTAGGTGACGTACAAATCGTCGCCGACTTTCACGTCTACTGCAATTTTTGAAAGATCTTCTATATTGAGGTTTTTAAGCGAAACAAGCAGGTTGGCGTAGTTTTTGCCGTTTTCGTCTACGGAAATTTTTGCGTCCAATGTTTGGCCGTTCAGATATGGGTTCAACATTGCCATCAAAACGTCCAAAGCCGTCTTTTCCTTGGGCTTGGTGTTTCCGCCGATGATGGTGGCGTTTTCAAAGAAGTCTTTTTCGGGCAATTCGCCGTTGTAGCCGATATTAAAGAACGTTTCGGTGATGCTTTCGGTGCAAGTGACAGTCAATCCCATCGCCGTTGCGCGATATTCGCAGTCGGTGGTGAGCGTTTGAATGACGAAATTGCTGTCCATGGTGATGATTAGTTCGATTTTCAGAAATTTGCCGAAAACACCGGAACCGGAATTGTTACGCATCTCGTAAAGTATGAAAAACGGTGCTTTGTTCACGTCGAGCGTGTAGCGGAAAGAGTACAAACCGTTTTCAGAGGGTTCGATTTGGGCGTTTTCGATGGTCAGGTCGTTCAAAACGTATGCCGTAAGTCCGTTGGCAACGTAGCCCATTTTGCCAAGGTATTGTCCTTCGGTATAGCCGTATGCGGTGTCATCCCAAATAACTTCATCTTTTGATTTAACACCGTTTTTGACGGGAGAACGTGAATAATAGTTGCCGTCGCAGACATAAAGTTGCTCGGCAAACTTCAGCACGCCCAAAGTGACGGCCTGTTTGAACATATTTTCACCCACAACGGTGCGTGTCGAATAGACGGCTTGGGAAATTCCCGCCGACATGCTCGCGCCTTCGGATGTAGCTTGGAATCCGCCTGCGCGTTTCAATTCGCCCGCACAAATGTACAGGGCCTTTTTCATGCCGTCAAAGTCGTTGACGTAGTCCGCGACTGTTGCGCCGGACGGCTTTTCGGCGAAAGTGCTTGTCAGATCGTCTACAGTGACGCCTTCTTCCAGTTTTATGCTCGGGTCTTCCGTAAACGGGTTTTCGCCGTTATAAACGTCGGGTGTGGCGGTTATAATTCCGACAACTCCGGCAGTTATCAACAGCAATGCTAATACTCCGCAAATAACTTTAATTTTCATACTTTTTGTCTCCGCTAAACAATTTCGTCATAGACGATATGCAGTTTTTGCCCGAAAACGAGGGCAAACTTCTAGTATACGGTAAATTATTATATATTTTTATATAAACTGAAAGTAAACTTGGGCGGTTTCGTGGCAAATAATTGCAAAAAAGCCTCTAAATTCATTTATTCGGCATCGTGACGACATTTGTCGAAAGTATATTCGCATTTTTGCGTCAAATTGTGATTTTTTTTGTTTGAAAACCGTTGTGAAAGATTTGTCGAATGCGTGTTTTGCAAATAAAGTGATGTTACAATATCTACGAATCGGACGGAGGTGTGTATGGCAAGGCGGATAGTGGTGACAAGCGGCAAGGGCGGCGTAGGCAAAACAACGGTGTGTGCCAATTTAGGTATCGCATTGGCTCATCGCGCACAGCGGGTGCTGCTGGCAGATTTTGACATAGGTTTGAACAATCTGGACGTCACGATGAAAGTTGAAAACAAGGTTGTGTACGATTTTATCGACGTTTGCGAAAACAGATGTCGTCCGTCGCAGGCACTTATTCAAGATGACTACGAGCCGACGCTGTACATCATGCCAAGTTGCCATTCGGCAAAGCGTCAAATAACCATCGATATGGCAAACAAGGTGTTGGATAAGTTGACCGACAGCTTCGACTACATATTGTTGGATTGTCCCGCCGGCATAGACGTCGGCTTTCGTCGTGCGGTCGGTTGCGCAAACGAAGCAATAGTTGTCACAACTCCCGGGTTGGCAGGTGTTCGCGATGCCGATAAAACCATTCGTCAATTGCAAGATACTGCCGTATATGTAGTTGTCAATCGAGTGCGAGGTGACCTGGTGGTCTCCGGTGAAACGTTAAGCGCATTTGAAGTGTTCAGCATTCTTAATCGCAAACCGTTGGGTATAGTTCCGGATAACGATGATATCGGTTGCAACTTGCGTGACGGCATTTTTCTGCCGTTCGATATGTTGGCAAGCAATTTGATAACCGGAAAAACCGAAATGTTCGATTGCGTGTCTGCGTACAAGGGAATTTTTGGGCGAATCAAAAGGAAGTTGAAAAGAAATGCGTAGCGAAAAGAAAAAAGACTACTTGCGCGCTCAAGATTTGGTCATCAGAGATAACTTCGATTTTAACAAAGATGTTTTTTGCAAAGAGTTGAACGCATTTTTGTCGAGCAGATTGGTGTTCGATAGCTTGACCGTGGAAGTTGTGCAAGGGACCGAGCGCAACATGATAATTTGCGTGAACGTTTTCGACGTCAAAAAATCTCGTGTGCTCTAGTCATATCCCAATCAATTGCGGAATAATTTATTTTGAACAAACAGGAGGTGTAACATGGATTATGACGGAGTAGGCAGTGTCACCAGAGATGCCGAAGAATGTGATTGGCTGGACGTTTCTTATTCGGAACGGTACGTTAAACCCAAAAAGACCAAGGGCAAAGCAAACAAGGACAAAACAAAACGTGCAAAAGTTTGGAAAGTTGCAATTGTGGCGGTATTGTGTGTGGCGGTGCTTGCCGCAACGTTATTTGTGGACGGAGATTTCAAAAAGGAAGTTTTTGCCGCGGTAAAAACGGCAACGGCGTCTTTGTTCGGAAAAAGTGTAGAAACTGAAAACAAAATTAACGTGCCGTGCAACCTTACGCTTGTGGATGTCAACGACGGAGTGATGACTTTCACAGGCGGGCGGGCCGCACTGTCTTTGACTGAAGGAACAGTGTTGAAAACGACGGAAAACTCTGTGACTGTTGCAATGGACGAAAACACGTCAATGGTCTATTCCGATTTGACGTCGGTGATGGTGAATGTCGGCGACAAGCTTTCGGAAAATTCGTTGTTGGGCAAGTACGACGGGCAGTTTGTTGCAACAATACTACGTGACGGCGAGGTGGTGAAGCAGGTTGTGGGTAGCGAAACGCAACTGGTATGGAACATCTGAAGTTCAAAATCAAACCTAGTTTTGTTGTTTTTATGGCGGTGGCGATAGTATTCAAACAGGGATACTTCGCCACTTTGTATTCTTTTGCCGTGATTTTGCACGAAACCGCACACTATTTTGTGGCAAAACGATTATTTTATCGCTGCACCGAAATTCAACTTGGCATTTTCGGTGCGGTTTTGTACGGCGAATTTGATGATGTGGCAGGTTCGGACAGAATAAAAATTGCTTTTGCCGGACCTGCTTGCAATTTGATTTTGTGTCTGTTTTGCGTTGCGTCGTGGTGGATTTTTCCGGAAATTTACTACTTCACCGAGGAATTTTTTGCGGCAAATTTTAGCATGGCAACCATCAATTTGTTGCCTTGTTATCCGTTGGACGGTGGAAGAATTTTGACCGGGATTTTGGAAAAAAGACGCAAAAACGCACTAACGTTTACCAAAATTTGCACCTACGTCGTTTCTTGTGCGTTGTTTTCGGTGTTTGTTGTGTCTTTGTTTTTCCATCGAAATTTATTTTCCGTTGGACTGTTTGCTATCGGATTGTTTTGCGGTGTGTTCACCCAAAGCGGAGGCTGTTACGTTCGCAGTGTGTTTTTGAAAAACAAAAAAAGATTTTTAAAGAAAGGCATGGAAAAAAAGATATTGGTTTTTGACGAAAACAGTTTGCTGTGTGACGTTATTCGGCAGATGAAAGGTAACTATGCTTTTTGTCTTGAGGTTGTGGACGACGATTTTGTGACAAAAAGAACGTTGGATTTCGGCAATTTACAAAAAGTTGTTTTGAGTTGTCCTCCGGACACTGTTTTGAAAGAACTGCCGTTACAGTGATATGTCTGTGGGCAGTTGGTTGTACCTTTTGTTCAGCAGACTGTAAGCGGCAAGCAAAAACAATATCGTGGCCCAGATAAGTAGGTACAACTTAACGAAAGAAAACGCGGCGCACAGCAGTGTAAAAAAAGCACAACTAAAGTATTGCCCGAAACGTTTTCTGTTGAAAGCGACGGTGGCAATCAAACGAATTTTTTGCTCCTTTATCTCCGGTAGAGGTGGCAATTTTTCCGCTTTTTCGAAAAGCGCAAGGCAATTGGCCGTGTCGGATAATTTCGTCGGCAGTTGTTGGTTGGCAATTGCCATCAAGTTGTTTTCCGATTTATTTGTAAAAATCAACAATTCGTTGCAGTTTGTTCTTTTTGCGGAAACTACGGCTTGTTGCACACGATTTTCCGTCAGTTTGGCTGTTTGAAAGCATATCGACACAAAAATTCGTTTGTTTTTCACGGCTATCAGATTGTCAAAATCGACAGTTTGCGTTTCGTAACCGAAAAAACGAAAAAGTTGTTCGAAAAGTGCGGAATTGTCGGTGTTGAATTGCAAATATGCGGCAAAATTCGCAAGGGTCTTCTTGCGTTTTGCGCGAGCATTTTTTTTGCATTGAAGTTTTGTGAGCAGGTGAAAAACTACGTAGCAAAAACACAATGCGATCACGCAAGACAGTATCAGCGCCGTTTTCGAGTTTTTCACGCAGTACATAATCCAATAAAAACTGAGGCCGAAAGCCATGATTGTGCACAGAATAGTATCCAAAATCTTTGCCATACTACAATTGTTCTGCTTTTCTTGTGTTTTTAATTGAAAAAAACAATCGAATAATGTAAAATAGAATCATGAAAGTGGGAATTTTTGGCGGAACGTTCAATCCGCCGCACAAAACACACCGACAAATAGTGTTGCAGGCAAAAAAACAGTTACAACTAGATAAGCTGTTTGTTGTTCCTTGCGGAATTCCGCCGCACAAACCGTGCGACGTCGATTCTGTCACTCGGTTGGAATTGGCAAAACTGGCATTTGGTGACGTTGCGGAAGTGTCGGATTGCGAAGTGGTGCGCGAAGGACAAAGCTACACTGTCGACACTCTCGGCTATTTTCGGGATAGATTTTCAACCGATCAACTTTTTTTGATAATAGGCGGCGACAGCTTTTTGAATTTTGAAAAGTGGTACGCTCCCAAAGAAATTGCTTCGCTTGCAACAATTGTCGTTGCCGATAGGGAAGAAAAACTCACACCGGAAACGGTTGAAAAAGTTTGCAACAACGTCGGCGCGGAAGTAGTTTTTCTTAACGTCGTTCCGAATGCCGTCAGCTCGACAGATATTCGGTTGCGCTATCAGTTCGGGTTGGATAATTCCGATTTTGTGGACGATGTCGTCAACGAATATGTTTTGAAAAACTGTTTGTATGCCAAATTCCGTCCGTTGGCCGAGAAGTTGAAAAACTATTTGCCTCAAAAGCGTCTTATGCACACGTTTTACGTGGTGAAACGCGGGTTGGAGTTGGCCTCCGATAGCGAAAAAGACAAGGTGTTTTTGGCATGTTTGTTGCACGACTGTGCAAAGTACGTTTTACCCGAAAACTACCGAAACTACGGCTTCGAACAGAAAAACATTCCCGATCCCGTGGTGCATTCGTTTTTGGGCGAGCTGGTTGCGCAGCGTGATTTTGGCATAACCGACAAGGAAATTTTGTCGGCAATCGCCTATCACACAACAGGGCGTCCAAACATGTCTCGGTTGGAAAAAATTGTATACGTAGCCGATAAAACCGAACAAACACGCCCTTATCCGCTGGAACATTTGCTCAAAGGAATGTTGGACGAACAGTTTTTGGCGTGTTTGGACGAAGCCAATTCCTACACAACCGCGCATCACGGAACAAACGTTTTTCCGTTGACGGAAGAAACTTTGAAATTTTACTTTCCAAATCGCGAAAAGTAGCGTAAAATAAATTGTAATCTAAATTTTCACAACGGAGAAGAGAAATGAACGAAACAGTACAACTCATTTGCAAGACACTTTCGGAAAAGTTGGCGACGGCCATCAAGATAATCGAGATAAAGGGCGTCAGCAACGTTGCCGACTACTTTGTGGTGTGTTCGGGAAAGAGTGCGCCGCAAGTTAAGGCTATCGACGAACACTTGGAAGAAGTGATGGAAAAGAACGGCAAGTTTGCCGCACACAAAGACGGCGTTCGCGAAGGACGTTGGATAGCGGTGGACTACAACGATGTGATTGTGCACATTTTCCACAAGGACGTGCGCGACGTGTATGCGTTGGATAAATTGTGGGATAACGGCGGCAACGTCACAAATTACGAAGACTAGAAAACAAAAGAAAACAGAGGTGTGATATGAAGTATGTAACAAAGGGAGTTTGTTCCAGAGAAATCGATTTCGACGTGGTTGACGGTAAGGTTTGCAACGTGCAATATCTCGGCGGTTGCCATGGTAACACGCAAGGTGTGGCGGCATTGGTGGAAGGAATGGAAATTCACGAAGCAATCAGAAGACTCAAAGGCATCAAGTGCGGCCCCAAAAGCACGTCTTGCCCGGACCAACTAGCCATTGCATTGGAACAGTATTTGCAAAATGCCTAGTGTCAAGTTTATTTTGTAACTGATTTTTTCAAAACTTTTGTGGTGAAAAATCCGCCGATAATCGGCGGATTTTTGCATTTTGAAATATTTTTTGCGACCAAGAAAGCGGAATGGCAGAAGTCCCGTGCGATTTTTTATAGAAAAACTATGGCGCGTTTCCGTCGCAAATTGCGGTGGTTCGAATTGTTTTCCCGATTGGCAAAAATCTTCCGTGTTTGTCGTTCAATCGCCCTTTTTCATTGTTTTGGCAGACGATTTCGTCACCAATTTTCTGGGTACAAAACGAGTTGCAAATATCGTCAGACGATTTTTGAAGCCGATGACGTGCAAGTTTTTGCCTTTCAACGAGTTTTTGTAGCCTATTTGCGCAACCTTCGCAGCCGTTATAGGTTTGATCTTTTTGAAAGTGTAGTCGTTGTGAGCAAGTTCCACGAATTTTGACAAAAACGGACCGGGACAAAGCGTCAGTAGTTTGACGTTTGTTTTGCGTATTTCGTGGCTTATTGCTTCGCCAAGCAGCAAAACAAAACTTTTTGTGGCGTGATAGGTGCACATGTATGGTGCCGGCATAAATGCGGCAATGGAAGAAACGTTGATAACGTGACCTTCGTCGTTGGCAAGCATTTGGTCCAAAAACACGCGTGTGAAGTACAAAACGGCATTGCAATTGACGTTTGTCATGGCCAGTTGCTTGTCTACGTCCATATCTTTGAAGTCGCATCTGTCGCCAAAACCCGCGGCATTCACCAAATTGTTCACAAAGTAGCTCTTTTGCACTGTGTAGTCGAACGCATTTTTAAGTTGATTTGTTTGGCTTAAATCTGCAACGAAAGTGTCAACAACCAAGTTTTCGTGTGAGGATATCAGCTCTTGCTTGGCGGCTTCCAGCCCGCGTGCGTCGATGTCTACAAGCAAAAGATTGTTGCCGTCTTTGGCATAAAGGCGTGCAAATTCCAATCCCAATCCGCTTGCAGCCCCGGTGATAAACGTTATTTTCACAAAAACACCTCCAAAATTATGTGATGCTATTGTATCACGATTTTTGGCAAATTGCAATGTCCAATGCATATGGGATTACAGGTGAAAAAACGCTTGTCCGTGTTTGAAAACAAAACGATTGCGGAGACTTTTGTTTTGAGTGTGGTTTGTTTGTCACTTTGGCGGATGTGAATTGACGTGTTTTGTGCGGAATGAAGCGGAAGAGGGTGCGTTTTCCGTTATTGAAGACGACGTGTTTTATCGGTATTTGAAAAATTTGCGCGAAACTTGTTCTAATCGCAAAAAAATGTTGTCTATTATTGCTCATTGGTTTTTCGGTTGTTGTTTACAAAAGAAAAAAACAGTGATATAATTATTTTAATTAGCGCATATGCGCGGGAGAAGTGTTTTGACTAAGTACTTGCAGTTTAACGAAGAAGATTTGTCCGTTGCCGGACAATTGATACGCGACGGAAAATTGGTTGCTTTCCCAACTGAAACGGTGTATGGATTGGGCGCCAATGCATTTGACGAACAGGCGGTCAAATCCACCTATGTGGCAAAAGGTCGTCCGTCGGACAATCCGCTTATAGTTCATGTTTGGAACAAGGGGCAAATTGCCGAAATTGCCGAAAGGATAACGTCCGATGCGGAAAAAATCATCGACAATTTGATGCCGGCCAGCATCACGATAGTTTTGCCGAAGAAAAAAATCATATCCGATTGTATCACGGCAGGGCTGGATACGGTGGCTATTCGTATGCCGAAATCGCAGCAAGCAAGAGATTTTCTTCGTTATTGCAACGTTCCTGTCACTGCACCTAGCGCCAACACAAGTTCTCGTCCGAGCCCCACAACGTGGACGGCGGTGAAAGAAGATATGGACGGAAAAATTTCCGCAATTTTGTGCGGGAATCCGTGTGAAGTCGGTATAGAGTCGACAGTTGTCGATTGCTCCGGAGAAACTCCGCTTATTTTGCGTCCCGGCTACATCACGGCGGAAAAACTGCAATCGGTGTTGGGCAAGCCGGTGCGAGTGGTGACGGACCCGAAAGAAAAGGTGAATTCTCCCGGTGTTCGCTACAAACACTATGCTCCCAAAGTGCCCATGGCCTTGGAATTGGACGGCAATGTGGAAAAATTGACGGCATACTACAAAGCGTTGGTTGCTCAAGGCGGCAACCCCGTGCTTTTGGTGGAAAATCCCGAGTGTTTTTCGGGGTGCAACACGTGTGGAATTGGTAAAACGGACGACGAAGTGGCTCAAAATCTTTTTGAAAATTTGCGCTACTTGGAAAAACGCTACGACTACATCGTTGCAAGTTTTTCTTCGAAAACACAGTTTGCGCAAAGTATCCTAAATCGTCTGATTCGTTCTGCTTCTCACAATCTAATTTAAGGTTTGTGTGTTAAAATCGACGCATTGTGTCGCCCGAACGAAGCAAAATGTTACTTTTCGGAACATTTTGGGAAGGGCGTTGAAAAAACTCAAACATAAGTTTTGCGTTTTGCCTGCTATTTTACGGGTAAAAACGTTATCGTGTAAATTTTAATCTAGGGGTGTGAAAATGAAAATTGCAATTGCCAGCGATCACGGCGGTTTAGAATTGAAAAATCAAATTGCAGACTACCTAAAATGCAAGCAACACGAAGTTGTGGATTTCGGAACGTTTTCAAAAGATAGTTGCGACTATCCCGACTTTGCTCGTGCCGCAGCACAAGCCGTGGCCGACGGACAGTGTCAAAGAGGAATTGTGGTGTGCACGACAGGCATAGGCGTTTCCATTGTGGCAAACAAAGTTAAAGGTGTTCGTTGTGCTTTGTGCACAAATGAAGATATGGCAACGATGACTCGTCGTCACAACAATGCCAACGTGTTGGCCGTCGGACAAAAATACGTTGATTTCCCCCTTGCCCAAAAGATCGTCGATGCGTTTTTGGATACGCAGTTTGACGGCGGAAGACACCAAATCAGGGTGGACAAAATTGAAAATTTGCGCTAGTTGGCGCAGCAACGGAGAACAAAATATGATCGAAGAAGTTGTCAATTCCATAATCGAAGCGGAAGATGCCGCAGCAAAAAAAATAGCCGAAGCCAAAAACAGTGCAAACGATATCGTCGCCGATGCGGAAATAAGAGCTGCGGAGTTTAAAAAACAAAAATCTGCCGAAAACAAAGCAATTTTTGCCGGTAAAAGCAAAGAAATTCAATCGAATGCGGAAAAAAAGTCTGCAGAGGAGTTGGCTGAACTTAACGTGCAGGCAGATAAAGAAGTTGCCGACTACGAAAAGAACATCGACACAGCCGTGAAAATCATATTGGAGCACTTGTTGTAATGGCAATAGTAACGATGAAACGCATGACTTTGTTGGCATTGAAATGCGACAAAGACAGAATATTCGACGCGCTTATCAAAAGCAATGTCGTTCAGTTGAAGCGGACGGAGGAAATTTCCGGTTGTACTACGGAAACGCCCACCGATACCGTTCAATGCTATTCGGAAAAGGCTCGTCGTGCGGAAGACGCGATAGTTTATCTCACAAATTTTGTCGAAACTTTCAACGTGACGAAGGAAAAATCCGATCCGAAAGCGGCAATGCCCAAACAGCCGTTTGCACGTCCTTTGATGGAACTGGATTTCGATTTCTTTTTGAATTTCGGAAAACAGCGTGCGGAGATAGAAAAACAGTTGGATGCATTGCAACAGGCCAAGAAAAATGTTTTCGAGACTGAAAATTTGATCAAACAAAATGCCGCCGAAACGGAGAAGTTGGCAGTCTACGAAAATCTGCCTCATCCCACAACTTGGTACGCCGATACCGATTGCGCGTTTGTTCGCTTGATGCAAATGCCCTCTTCCGAATGGAACGGTCTTTGCGAGTACGCAAAACAATTTGATCTTGTTGAAGTGCAAAAACTGGCGGAAAATCCGCAAACTACGGTTGTTGTTGCGGTAGTGCATAAAAGTCAGACGGAATTTTTTGACGGTGCCGCGACGTTCGGGCTTACAAAAAGCGACGTCGTGTGTGACGAATTGCCTCAAACGGTGTTGCAAAATCTTGCCGAAGAACGCAGTTTGTTGCAAGACCGTCTTTCGCAAGAAAGAAAACAAATTGTTTCTTTTTGCGAAGTTGTTCCGCAATGGAAAATCTACGTCGATTGGATCAATTTGTGTGTCAAAAAGGCCGAGGCGGACGGCGACTTGCAAAAAACCGACCAAACTTTCGTGTTGGAGGGATTTTATCCTGCCGAAGACGAGCAGTTGGTTCAACAAACAATTGAAGAAATCAGCGATTGTTTCGTGGCCTCTTTCCACGATATAGGCGCGGAAGAATTTGCACCCACTTTGACAAAAAACAACAAACTGGTGAACAAGTTCGAGTGTATCACAAATGCGTACACCCCTCCAAACTACCACGACATAGATCCCAACCCGGCGATGACCGTTTGCTACTTCGTGTTGTTCGGATTTATGGTTGCCGACATCGGCTACGGTTTGTTGTTGGTACTTGCAGGCCTTGCCGCCACTTTCGCCATCAAGCAACAAACAGGCGTCAAAACACTGTTGCAAGTGTTTGGATTTTGCGGTCTTGCGGCAATTGCGGTAGGCGCATTGTTCGGCTCGTTTTTCAGCTACTCGTTGTATCCGGGAATTCTTCCCGATCCTTCGCAGTACCCGATGTTGACAATAATATTGAGCATTCTTTTGGGTGTTTGTCACATCATGGTGGGCATTGGTTGCAACATGGCAACAAAGTACAAGCGCGGCCAAAAACTTTCGGCATGGCTCACCGATTTCCCGTGGCTGTTTGTTTTCGCGGGATTGGTGGTTGCGGTTTGGAATGCTGCGTTGGATATGGCGTCCTACGCACCGTATCAAACGTTGAAATTGCCTCAAACGGTTGTGAATATCGGTCTTTACGTTTGTCTGGGAGCGCTGGCCGTAGGCGTGGTGTTCGCGGGCGTGGATACAAAAGGTTTCAAAGGCAAGGTTACAAAAAGTTTTGGCAGTCTGTACGGAATCATCAACTATTTTTCCGACGTGATGAGCTACATTCGCGTGTTCGGATTGATGCTTTCGTCCGCACTTATCGGACAAGTTGTAAATATGCTTGCGGAAATGGTGTCTTCCGGCGGTGGATTTGCCTATGTATTTGGTGCACTAATCCTGATTTTTATGCATTTGTTCAACATGGTGATGGGGCTGTTAAGCGTATATATTCACAACGGTCGCTTGCAGTACGTGGAATTTTTCGGTAAGTTCTACGAGGGTGACGGCCTATTGTTCGTACCATTCGGAAGCGACACCAAGTACACGTTGCTTCAAAACACTGAAAAAAAGTAAAATAACACGGCAGTGCCGTGAAAAATAATCAAAATAACAAAACTACAAATAATTTTTCGGAGGAAAAGAAAAATGACAGGTTTAACTATCGGTATCATCGGTTTGGCGCTCACTGCAGTGCTGTGCGGCGTTGGATCCGGCTTGGGTATGAAGGCAACGGGCAGTGCGGCTGCCGGCGTTTTGGCCGAAGATCCCAACAAATTCAGCAAAATCATCGTGTTGGCACTTTTGCCGGCAACACAAGGATTGTATGGTTTTGTAATTGCCATCATCGGCGCAGCATATTTGCCAACAACTTCGGCGTTGGCAGCAGCAGGCATAAACCCCTCGGCAGCACAAATAACGGCTCAGGGTTGGAACCTTTTCTGGGCGTGTGTTCCCATGATGTTGGGCGGCTCTATTTCCGGATATTTGCAAGGACGCACTTGCGCAACCACAATCATCGGCGTTGGCAAAAAGAGTGAAGTTTCCAAAGCGTTCTTGTTCCCTGCAATGATCGAATTCTACGCATTGTTGGGCTTGGTTGCATCCATCATTTTGTTCAGCAACATCCCAGTTTCCGCTGTGGATCAAATCGTTGTTCCCGAACTTCCCGAAGTTGCGGAAAAAGCATCTGCTTTGTTGGGATTTGTAAGATAACCACGCAATCGAGGCAACTATGAACGGAAAAGAAAACATAATCAACAAAATACTTTCCGATGCCGACTGCAAATGTGCCGAAATTTTGACAGAGGCACAATCGCAAGCACAGGAAATAACGGAAAGCGCAAAACGCGCTGTGGAAGCAGAGGAAAAGAATCTTGCTTTGAGGTTGGAAAGACTGTCCACGGAAAGTTTGCGCAACGGTTCGGCTTCGGCACAGCTTTCCGCAAGAAAGTATAAGTTGTTGAAAAAGCAACAACTCGTTTCCGCTTGTTACGAAAAGGTGTTGACTTCGTTGGAAAATATGACTGCCGATCAAAAGCAAGATTTTATTCGCAAGTTGCTCAACGATTTTGCCGAGGACGGGGAAACTGTTTTTGTGGCCGATGTCGATTCGAAACTTGTCGATCAGAAGTTTTTGAACGGCACGGGGAAAAAACTGGTTTTGGGCGGCACTTGTCGGGCGCGCGGAGGTGTCATTTTGCAAGGTGACGGCTACGACAAAGACCTGACTTTGGAAAAAGTTGTTGCATATGCTCGCGAGCAGACGGAAACAGCGGTGGCCAAGGCCTTGTTTGGAGAATAAAATGAGCAATCAATTGTATGCAAACGGTCGAATTGCCGTCATGACGACAAAGCTTCTCGGTGCGGACAAATTCAACCGACTGTCTGAATGCGTCAACGTTCCCGAGGCACTGAAAGTGCTTTCGGAGTGCGGCTATGGCACGACAAACGCGGTCGGCAACGACTACGAAAACGTTTTGAATGTCGAAACGGACGCCAATTTGTCACTTCTTGCGGAACTTTGTTTTGATAAGAACGCTTTATCCTATTTTTTGTGCAAGTACGATTATCACAACGCAAAGGTGTTGATGAAACGTAAGTATGCACGTCTGGACGGCGTTGACGGTTGCTTTTTGAATGCGTCGCAGGATGTTTCCGCAATGAAGGAAAAAATTGTGAACGACGACTATTCGGAGTTTTCTCGGATAATGGCAGAAGCGTGCGATGCCGTCGACACAAAGTTTGCAGAGGGCAATCGCAGTCCGCAAACAGTGGACAGAATTTTGGACGTGGCAATGTTTGCAGAGATGCACGAACGCGCTAAAAGATGCACTTCGTCGCTTGTGAAAAAGTTGTGCAAGTGGGAAGCGGACACTGCAAATCTTTGTTTGGTGTATCGGTTGAAAAAAGCAAGTTGTTCGGTACAATCGTTGAACGATTGGTTTGTGGCGGGCGGTACCGTCGGCAAAAATCAACTGGAAAAATTTTGGCAAACAGGCGAATGTGACGGCGCATGGAGCGAAGACGTGAAAAAGTTTTGCGCTTTGTGCACCGACGATAACGTCAACTTGTCGGCGGCAGAGGCAACAAAAATTGAAGTTCGTAACAAAATTGTTGCGGATTGTGCCGATTCTTTGTCCATTCAACCTGTAGTATCGTATTTCTTGCGCAAGTCCGACGAAATCGATAAGGTGCGTTTTGTTCTTGTCTCCGTCAAAAACGGTGTCGGCAGCGAAGTTATCAACAATGCGCTCAAGTAGTGCAGAAAGGAATATTTTATGGTAAACAAAATTGCCGTAATAGGCGATAAAGACAGCGTTTTGGCATTCAAGTCCGTCGGCGTCGAAGTGTTTGACGCAACAACGGCGCAGGAAGCACAAGCGTTGATAAAAAAACTTTCTCAACAGCAGTACGCCGTGCTGTTTTTGGCAGAAAATTTGGCAGAACAAATTCCTGCCGTATTGGCAAAGGCCAAAACACAGCCGTTCCCTGCAATAGTACCGATTCCCACTTCGGAAAAGTCGTCGGGTTTTGGATTGCAAGGTATCAAAAACGATGTGGAAAAGGCCATCGGCGTGGACATAATTTTTAACAAAGAGGACAAATAAATGACCGGAAAAATTGTGAAAGTAAGCGGTCCGCTTATCGTGGCGGAAAATTTGGCAGACGTTGAAATGTACGACGTTGTCAAAGTTTCCGACAAAAAACTTATCGGCGAAGTGATAGAGTTGCGCAACGACAGGGCCAGTATTCAGGTATACGAAGAAACAAGCGGTTTGACCGTTGGAGATTCGGTAGAATCCACCGGTGCGCCGCTTTCCGTGGAACTTGGCCCCGGGCTTATCGAAAGCATTTTCGACGGCATACAGCGTCCGCTGAACAAATTGATGGAAAAGTCCGGCAATCGTATTTGCCGCGGAGTGGAAGTCACATCTTTGAACAGGGAAAAACTTTGGCATTTTGTGCCTGCCGTAAATGTGGGCGAATATGTCCAAGCCGGCGACGTTTTGGGTACCGTTCAGGAAACAAACGTGGTGTTGCACAAGATAATGGTGCCGTACGGCGTCAGCGGAAAGATCACGTCTATCGTTGCGGAAGGCGACCATGTTGTCACCGACGAAATTGCCGTTGTCGACGGAAAATCTTTGACAATGATTCAAAAATGGCCGGTGCGTAAAGGTCGTCCGTACAAATCGAAAATGGCACCGGATTATCCCATGGTGACAGGTCAACGCATCATCGACACGTTGTTCCCGATAGCAAAAGGCGGTGTGGCAGCCGTTCCTGGACCGTTCGGAAGCGGAAAAACCGTTGTTCAACATCAACTTGCAAAATGGGCCGATGCGGATATCATCGTATACGTCGGTTGCGGCGAGCGCGGTAACGAAATGACCGACGTCTTGCGCGAATTTCCCGAATTGCAAGATCCTAAAACCGGAGAGGCACTTATGAAGCGTACCGTGCTTATTGCAAACACTTCGGATATGCCCGTTGCTGCGCGTGAAGCCAGCATCTACACCGGAATCACCATTGCGGAATACTTCCGCGACATGGGCTACACCGTGGCAATCATGGCCGATAGCACGTCACGTTGGGCAGAGGCTCTGCGCGAAATGAGCGGACGTTTGGAAGAAATGCCGGGCGAAGAAGGTTATCCTGCCTACTTGGCAAGCCGTCTTGCGGAATTTTACGAGCGTGCCGGCATTGTGAAAGTTTTGGGCAGTGCAGATACCGTCGGTGCCGTTTCGGCAATCGGCGCAGTGTCTCCTCCGGGAGGCGACTTGTCCGAACCGGTTTCGCAAGCAACGTTGAGAATTGTCAAAGTGTTTTGGGGATTGTCGGCTCAATTGGCCTACAAACGTCATTTTCCTGCAATAGATTGGCTCACAAGCTATTCTTTGTACGACGATAAGTTGGAAGATTGGTACGCAGAAAACGTTGCGGAAGATTTCAACATGTTGAAGGCGGAAATTCGCTACGTTTTGCAAGAAGAAAATCAACTCAACGAAATTGTTCGTTTGGTAGGTATGGATGCATTGGGTGCTCGCGACAGATTGACCATGGAAACGGCAAAATCAATTCGTGAAGACTACTTGCACCAAAATGCATTCCACGAAGTGGACACCTACACTTCGCTTAACAAGCAGTATCGTATGATGCGTCTTATTTTGGGATTCTACCACGAGGCAATTGCCGCATTGGACAACGATGTGGAATTGAACGCATTGTTGGCCTTGCCGGTACGTGAGCAAATCGGGCGCAGCAAGTACATCGAAGAAGCAAATATCGACAAATTTGACGAAATCGAACGTAACGTGAAAAAGCAAATTAACGAACTCAGTAAGGGTGAAGAATAATGTTTAAGGAATACAAAACAATTCGCGAAGTTGTTGGACCGCTTATGTTGGTGGACCACGTCAGCGGCGTAAGCTACAACGAACTTGTGGAAATCAAACAAGAAAACGGTGAAATCCGCAAAGGCAAAGTGTTGGAAGTAAACGGAGACCGTGCATTGGTTCAACTTTTCGAGGGTACTCAAGGTTTGAAAATATCCACGTCCAAGGCTCGCTTTTTGGGAAGAAGTTTGGAACTTGCCGTGTCCGAAGAAATGCTTGGCCGTGTTTTTAACGGAATGGGCGAACCTATCGACGGCGGTGCACCGATAATTGCCGAACAGCGGTTGGATATCAACGGACAGCCGATCAATCCCTACGCACGCGATTATCCGAACGAATTTATTCAAACGGGCATTTCCGCAATCGACGGTTTGAACACACTTGTTCGCGGACAAAAATTGCCGGTGTTTTCTGCCAGCGGTTTGCCTCATGCACAACTTGCCGCTCAAATTGCTCGCCAGGCAAAAGTTTTGGGCGACGACGAAAAGTTTGCGGTTGTGTTCGGAGCAATGGGCATAACCTACGAAGAGGCGGATTTCTTTGTCAAGGATTTCAACAAAACCGGAGCAATCGAACGCACGGTGATGTTTGTAAATTTGGCCAACGATCCCGCGATAGAGCGTATTTCGACGCCTCGTATGGCATTGACTGCGGCAGAGTATCTTGCCTTTGAAAAAGGAATGCAAGTGCTTGTAATTTTGACGGACATCACAAACTATGCCGAGGCTTTGCGCGAAACGTCTGCTGCCCGAAAAGAAGTGCCGGGCCGCAGAGGCTACCCCGGATATATGTACACCGACTTGGCGCAAATCTACGAACGTGCAGGGCGTATTCACGGGTGTAAAGGTTCTATCACGCAAATTCCCATTCTTTCCATGCCGGAGGACGACAAAACCCATCCTATTCCCGATTTGACCGGCTACATCACGGAAGGACAAATAATTTTGTCAAGAGATTTGTATAAGCGCGGATACAACCCGCCTATCGACGTTTTGCCCAGTCTTTCTCGTTTGAAGGATAAGGGTATCGGCGAAGGAAAAACACGCAAAGATCACGCCAGCACCATGAACCAACTGTTTTCTGCCTATGCTCAAGGCAAGGAAGCCAAAGAACTTTCCGCAATCTTGGGCGAAGCGGCGCTTTCCGATGTGGACAAACTGTATGCAAAGTTTGCCGTTGAGTTTGAAAAGCAGTACATTGCACAAGGGTTCAACGCCAATCGAACGATAGAAGAAACGTTGGATCTTGGATGGAAACTTTTGGGAATTTTGCCCAGAAGTGAGCTGAAACGTATTTCGGAAGAATTGTTGGATAAGTACTACAAACCTTACGAGGACTAAAAATGGCAGTAATGAACGTAAACCCCACGCGTATGGAAATGAAACGCCTTCAAGCAAGGCTAAAAACGGCCACGCGCGGGCACAAACTGTTAAAAGATAAAACCGACGAAATGATTCGCCGTTTCATAACGCTTGCCGAAGAAAACAAACGCTTGCGTTTGGAATGCGAAAAGGATTTGGCGGCGGCATTGCAAAATTTCACCGTGGCTCGTGCTAGTTCTGATAGCCGAGTGGTGGAAGAAGCCGTCATGATCCCCGGGCGTACGGTTTCTTTGTCTTGCAACAAACGCAAGGTTATGGGCATCGACGTTCCGTCCATCGATATCGACGAAAATGCGGAAGGGGAGTTGTATCCCTACAGTTTTTTGACGGTGACGGAAAAATTGGACGATTCCGTGCGAGGGCTCAACGCCGTTTTGTACAAGCTTATCAAACTTGCCGAAACGGAAAAGACCGTGAACATGCTTGCCGACGAAATAGAAAAGAACAAGCGCCGCGTAAATGCATTGGAAAACATCATGATTCCGCAACTTACCGAAACAATCAAGTACATCAAAATGAAATTGGACGAGAGCGAACGTTCGGCAACCGTTCGCTTGATGAAGGTGAAAGACATCATCAACAACTAGCGTGCATTTTCACGAGTTTTTCGGCTACAAAAAAATTAAAGAAAATTGTCCGAGGTTTTTCTTCGGACTTTTTGCTTGTTTTGTGGTTTTAGATAATTTTTAAGCAAACAAGAACTTTTTTTGAAGTTTTAGGGGAAAATGAATTTTTTTGCGGAAACTATAGTTGTCGAAGAGTTTCGACTTAACGGAGAAATATGAACGATTTAACGGATTTCATACAACAAGTCAAACGCGCCAACGATATTGTGGACGTGATTGGCTCCTATCTAGAACTGCGACAGCGCGGCACCAACTTTTTGGCACGCTGTCCTTTTCACGGAGAAAAGACGCCCAGCTTCAACGTCAACAGGAACTTGCAAATTTTCAAGTGTTTCGGTTGCGGAGAAAGCGGTGACGTTTTAAAATTCGTTCAGATGTATGAATCGTGCTCGTTTTTCGAGGCTTTGGAAATTCTTGCCAAACGTGCCGGACTGAAAATGCCGGAAACGCAAGCTCAAAAAAAGGACAAGTCCTACGACGAAAAAAAGAAGAAGCGCGACACCTACCTTGCAATATGTCGGGAAGCGGCGGTTTTTTACTACAAAACGTTCCATTCTTCGCGTGGAGAAGTTGCACGTAGGTACATGGAAAAACGCGGTTTCGACGAAGAAACGCTGAAAAAATTCGGTGTGGGCTACTCTCCGGATATGTTCTCGTTGGTCAACTATTTGGCAAGCAAAAACTTTTCGCCCGACGACTGCGTCGCGTGCGGCGTGTTTCAGCGCAAACAAAACGGATCGGTATTCGATGCACTGGCCAACAGGTTGGTTGTTCCTATTTTCAACGTCAGCGGCAAAGTTATTGCCTTTGGCGGCAGAGGACTGGACGAACAAACAATAGCTTTCGGCAAGTACAAAAACACATCGGACACGCCGTTATTCACAAAAAAGGACAACGTTTTCGGTTTGAATTTCGCCAAGGAGCAAAAACAGCAATCCGCCTTGCCCAACATCGTCATGATGGAAGGCTACATGGACGTGATGGCAAGCTATCAGGCCGGGTTCAAGAGGGCCGTTGCCAGCATGGGAACGTCATTGACGGAAAACCAGGCAAAATTGTTGTCGCGTTTGACAGACACGGTCTACATTTGCTATGACGGCGATTCGGCCGGGCAAAAAGCAACGGTGCGCGGGTTGGATATTTTGGATTCTGCCGGCTTGGAAGTGCAAGTCATGTCCGTGCCGGAAAATCTCGATCCGGACGAGTACATAAAGAAGTACGGAGCTTCCGAGTTCGAAAAGTTGATAGATCAAGCCAAGGCTTTGCCCGAGTATAAGTTGGATTTGTTGAAAAATGCATTTCCGTTGAGCACGGACAATCGCACTCGCAACAAGAATATGCCCAAGTTTGTCAACGGGGCGGTCAAAATGTTGAAGCAACTGGATGACGTGCGTCAGACACACTATATTGCGCAAGTCGCGGCGTACACGGGATATTCACAAGAGTTTTTCCGCAGAAAGTTGGAAGAAGACGATACCGAAACGGAAGAAGAAACGGTGGAAGACGCCTCTCTTTCGGGCGAGACCAAGGCAAAATACTTTGTTGCGGCAAGTTTGCTCACAAATCAGCCATATGCATCGCTAGATCAAAAACCCTACTGCGAAACGGACTTTTTGTCGAAACTGTTCAACTACGTTTGGGAATGTCGCAAAAACGGACAAGCACCGCAGTCGGATATGCTCTACACTGTTTGCCCGAATGCGTCGCAGCAGGAGTATTCGCAGATAATCGACGTGGATTTTTCCGAGGAAAGGTTGGAAAAGAACAAAAAGTACTTCGACGAATGCAAAAGAATTTTGGATGTGGAAAGCTTGAAGCGACAACAAAGTGATATCACAAAACGCTTCAAACAAAACCCCGAACAGACAGAGTTGCTTTCGCAAATTACGGAAATTAACAAAAAAATCGACGATATATTGAAAAGGAGATAAAGTAATGGAAATCACGCAAGAATTTTTGCAGACGTTACTGTCGGAAGTGAAGAACGACACTTCAAAAGTTACCTACGAAGAATTGGAAAACAAGTTGGAAAAACTGGATCTTTCTGCCGAACAAAACGCAGAGATCTACAGATATTTGGAAAACAACGGCATGAAAATCGTCGATGCTTTCGAAAAGGATAATTCTGCTTTGTACAGAACAATCGGAGACGTTGCAGTTGACGACCCTGTGAAAATGTATCTCAAAGATATTGGCAAAGTGCCTCTTTTGTCCGGCGAAGAAGAAGTTGAACTTGCACAAAAAATGATGGAAGGCGACGAAGAAGCCAAACGCAAGCTTTCCGAAGCAAACCTTCGTTTGGTTGTGTCAATTGCCAAACGCTATGTCGGTAGGGGCATGTTGTTTTTGGATTTGATCCAGGAAGGCAACATGGGGCTTATGAAAGCAGTGGAAAAATTCGACTGCACAAAAGGCTTCAAATTTTCCACGTATGCAACCTGGTGGATTCGTCAAGCAATCACGCGTGCAATTGCCGATCAGGCAAGAACCATTCGTATTCCCGTACATATGGTGGAAACAATAAACCGTCAAGTTCGCACGCAACGCATTTTGTTGCAAGAATTGGGACGCGAACCGACTTCTGCAGAAATCGGTGAACGTATGGGAATTTCTGCCGAAAAGGTGGAAGAAATTCAAAAAATCGCGCAAGATCCCGTCAGTTTGGAAACGCCTATCGGCGAAGAAGAAGACAGCCACTTGGCAGATTTCATCGAGGACAACAAAACTATTGCTCCAAGCGATATGGCGGCACAAACAATGTTGCGCGAACAACTTATTGCCGCTTTGCACAAGCTTACTCCGCGTGAAGAAAAGGTTATTCGACTGCGTTACGGTTTGGACGACGGTAAACAACGCACGTTGGAAGAAGTCGGACGCGAATTTAACGTTACGCGTGAAAGAATTCGTCAAATAGAAGCAAAAGCATTAAGAAAACTGCGCAATCCCAGCAAATCCAAAAAGTTGCGCGACTATCTCGACTAAGATGGCAACAAAAAGATTGGAAAAGATCCTTGCCGTCGTGCCACAGTGTCAGGTGCTTGCGGATGTCGGTTGCGATCACGGCTACATCGGGTTGGGTGCCTTGCAATCGGGGCTTGCACAAAAAGTTGTTTTTGTGGATATCTCGGCTCCGAGTTTGCAAAAAGCCCGTGACCATTGCCCTCGTGAGCTTTTGTCGCACGCCGATTTTATCTGTCAAAACGGCATAGGAAACGTTCGTGCCGATTGTGCCGTTATTGCCGGCATGGGAGGGATGGAAATAATTTCCGTGCTGGATAATGCGGAATGTTTGCCGGAACGTTTGGTTCTTCAGCCCATGCGTAATCAGCGTGAAGTGAGGCAAAGATTGTTGCAAGACTACGAGATTTTGACGGACGAAATGTTCTTCGACGGCAAATTCTACGATCTTATCACAGCTAAAAGAGGCAACAACAGCAGACAACACACTGCACGCGAGTTGCTTTTCGGAAAGGACAACGTGAAAAATCCGTCAAAGGATTTTGTTGCGTATTTGCAAAAACTACAAACGGAATATCAACAAATAAAACAACAATGCAACGAAGCTTGCGCGTCGGACAAGTACGAGGAAGCAATTTGCATTCTAAAAGAGATTTTGGAGGAACAAAAATGATACAACAAGAAATGTTGAAATACCAATCGTTGGATATCGAACTTAACCGAATCGAACGCGATTTGAGAAAAAATCAATTTTATGTCAAACGTAAAGAAATCAAAGCGGCACTTCAATCGGGAGAAGAACAACTTGCTCGCTTGGAACACAAAACGCTGGATTTGCGCAATCAATTGTCTGCCGCAACGCAAACTTTGCAAAAAATCACAGCCGTGATCGACGAGCACACAAAGGAAATCGCTGATATCGAAGACCAAGACGAACTGAACTACATGAGCAAGAAATTGGACGAACAGTTGGCTTTGCTTTCTGCCACCGAAAAGGACGTCAAACAAATTTTGCGCGAAGCGGAAGAGTTGGAAAAGAGTTTCGACAATGTCTCTAAAGTTCAAATTCCTCGTCTTGCCAGTGAGTACAACAAGTGCAACGTAGAATTCGACAAGGCAACAAATGAAGTTAAGCCGCGCGTCGTAGAATTGAAAAAACAGCAGGCGGAATTGAAAAACGTTATCGACGCAACTCTGTTCGAACGATACAAAAAACTTTCCGAAACAGTTCGTCCCGTTTTTGTTCCGCTTATGGACGGAAGCAGATGCGGCGGTTGTCGCATGGAAATGCCTGTTGCGCAAGTGGAAGCAAAAATGGCCGGAAAAGGCTTTTTGGTGTGTGAACACTGCGGAAGAATAATCTACAAACAGTAGTTGCTCTGCGCAAACAAAACTTTTTGATAATGTAAAAATGCGTTCGGTGATCCGAGCGCATTTTTTGTGTTAGTGGTGGATTTTGTTTTTGGGCTGAACCGAAAACACAAACGTGAAGCAATTTTCGAGAGATTGTGTGGCAAACGGAAAAGCGGCCGTTTGTGCACAGAAACCGTTGAACGACGTTCGGCAATCCGCCCTAAATTTTACAAAATGTTTTCAACGAATGTAGGTGAAAACTGTTGTTGAATTTTGAAGAATATTTGGCTTTTTGCGGAATGTCACCATTTGTTGAAAACTTTTTCCGCAAAGCCCAATCGATTGTCGATTTTCACTTTGCTGCCGTCGTCCAAAATTGCTTCTCCGCAAAACTTTCCGAACACTTGGTGTTGTCGCGATGCCAATATTCCAAGATCCGTCACGTCTTTTCTGTCCAAAATCGGGAAAAACTCCAACGACAAACGTCCTTCGTTGTCGTGTATTTTCCACGGCGACATGAAGTCGTCGTTTTTGTCTTTAAACGGAATTTCAAAAATAGCTTGATCCAATTTGTGCGCAATGCCGTTTACAAACAGCATGTTTTCGGAAGCGGCGGACGTGTCACCGAATCCATATCCCAAATTGAAACCGAAAGTTTCGCCGTTGTCCAAACGGGTTTGCAAACTTGCCCAGTACCAGGTGTTTTTGTACGTCCAAATTCCGCGGCCCCAGTCTAGCGTTGCCAAACTGTTTTCGGAATTGAATTCCAACCGCTGTCCTTTAACCGTGCAATGTCCTTTGGCGCGCATGCAATTTATTTTCGTGTTGTAGTAGAATGCGTGCGGTTTGTCGAAAGGTGTGGCAATTGTCATTTGATCGCGAGGAAAATCTGTGAGTTCGAATTGACATTCAAACGGAGTGCCGTCCCAGAATTTGTCCATTCTGCAACTCAAAATTCTGCTGTTTTCGTGTTTTTCAAAAGTGAAAGAAGATTTTCCCGAGCGGTAGACAACGTCTCCGCTTTCCGGACAAGACGGCAAATTCAATTTTCCGAACGTGAAGAACTTCATTTCGCTTGTGGTTTTGTAGGAGGGGTGTTCAAAATCTAAAAACGATGCCGAAACAAGCGACATGTAGCTGTTGTCGGCAACAGTCAACGCAACGGCTTTTTTGCCGTCCGTCACAATGTAGTAGTCCCATTCTTTTATTCTCCACGCGTGTCCTTTTATATCCTTTCTGTCGTATTGTCGCACGGTTTTTGTGGAATATCCGGCTTGCGCAAGCCGTCCGTTTTCCAAAAGTTTGCCTTCCGTCAGTTGTTTTTGCATTGTAGCCTCCGTTGCACGTTTTGCTTTATTATATCACGGTTGTCTGCACACAGCAATAGTGCTAAAAAATATCAGAAAACTTTCATTTTTGTAGCGTATACTGAAAAGTAGAGGCGGCACGGTGTTTTTGTGAAGCGGCATCGACAGTCGGCGACGTCTTTGTCGCAAACGGCATCAAAACAGCGCAAAAAAGCATTTTCCTTTTCGGTCATACTTGACAACGGCGTTGTTGTGTTGTATGATAAAATGAACAATGGGTAATTATGCGGTTTTTACACAAAAACAACAGAAATACCCGGCCGTTTTTAATATCGGAGGTAAAAAAATGATAACAGTAAGACCCTACCAAAAGAAAGATTTTCGCTACGTCCAAGACGTGTGCTTGGCAACTTCATGGCTAGGAGAAAATCCGACGCCGCAAAACAGAGCAGTGGTTTGTTCGATGTATTGCGACTACTATCTCGATCACGAACCGGAATTTTGTTTTGTGGCAGTGGACGAAAACGACGTTCCCGTAGGTTACATTTTGTGTGCGGTAGATTTGGATAACTATCACGACCAATTGACGGAAAACTATTTGCCTCTTGTTCGCAAAGTTTCCGGAACGGACTACTACAGATTTTCCGCCGAAGTAAAAATGGAAAGCCGCTACGCAAAGCAAGGGTACACCGCGCATTTGCACGTAGACGTCTTGCCGGAATATCAACACCAAGGTGTGGGCACGCAGCTTGTAAACGCACTTTTGGAAAAACTTCAAGCAACATTTGTGGAAGGCGTGTATTTGACGTGTGCAATCAAAAACGATGTTGCAAAAGCATTCTACGCAAAGTTGGGTTTTGAAGATATCGATTATCTTTCCGGTTGCGTTGTGTTTGGCAAAAAACTGTTCAGTGAAGACGAATAACGATGGAATTTTTTGCTACACTCACAAAAGCGCAGGCACAAAATTTGAACGCACTTTCCCTTGCCTACGTAGGGGATGCGGTGCACAGTTTGTTCGTGCGTGAAAAATTGGCAAAAGAAACAGATCTTTTGTCGGGCGATTTGCACAAACTTGCTTCGCAAATCGTCAACGCCCACAGTCAAGCCGTTTTGGCAGAAAAAGTTTTGCCGCTACTAACGGAGGAAGAAAAAAACGTGTATTTGCGCGGGCGCAACGGAAATGCACATCACAAAGCAAAAAATCAAAGCGGGGCGGATTATCGCAAAGCCAGCGGGTTCGAAGCCGTGCTGGGCTACCTGTATTTGATTGGCGAACAGGAAAGAATAAAACAATTGTTGACAGAATGAAAGTAGAAGGAAGAAATTGTGTTTTGGAAGCGTTGCGTTCGGAGAACGTGACGGTTAACAAACTTATGTGTGAAAAAGGGAAAAACAGCGACGTTATCGCGTTTGCTCGAAAACTCGGTGTCAAAATTCAGTTTGTGGACAAGGCTGTGTTGGACAAAGAAAGCGTGGACGGCAAACATCAGGGATATGTTGCCGACGTGACGGAGTTTTCCTACTGCGAAATTGAAGATATTTTGGCACAAAGCGAAAATCACTTCATTGTTATTTTGGACGGCATAAACGATCCTCACAATTTTGGCAGTATCATTCGTGTGTGCGAATGTGCAGGCGTTGACGGCATAGTCATCGGTAAAAACAGACAAGTTGCCGTTACGGATACTGTCGCCCGGTGTTCTGCCGGGGCTGTTTCTCACGTCAAAATTGCCCGTGTAACCAATGTGAATGCCGCAATCAAACAATTGCAACAAAACGGTGTTTGGGTGTATGCGTGCGATATGGACGGCGAGGAGATAACCCAAACAGATCTTAGCGGCAGCATCGCTTTGGTTATTGGCGGTGAAGGATCGGGCGTGGGCAAACTTACCCGAGATTTGTGCGACGGCATTGTTTCGTTGAAATTGAAAGGAAAGGTGAATTCGCTTAATGCTTCCGTGGCGTGCGGAATTGCCGTCTACGAAGCTGTTCGTCAAAGAGGTTAGCGATGGATGAATTGATTCGCCGTGCAAAATGCGGCGACCAAGCCGCAATGAACGAGATTTTCGACAACTACAAGGGATTGATTCGTTCCGTTGCCAACAATTTCTACTTGGTTGGCGGCGACAAGGACGACCTCTTGCAAGAAGGCATGGTGGGGCTGTTCCACGCAGTGACCAATTTCGACGAAAACAAGGGCAGTTTTCCTGCTTTTGTCAAGTTGTGTGTGGCGCGCCAGGTGATCGACGCCGTCAAACGCGACAATTCCGACAAAAATCGCCCGTTGAAAGAACACATCGACATTGCAAATTTGGAAAATATGACGACGGAAAGCACTCCGCTCGGGGATTTGTTGGAAAAAGAATTTTCCGAACGAATTGCAAAAATAACTCGCGAAAAACTGACGCTCGTCGAGCAAAAAGTTATCAAACTTTTTGTTGACGGCTACAGCTATGAAGATATAGCCACCAAATTGCAAATCACCTACAAAGCAGTGGACGGAGCAATGCAACGTGCTCGCAAAAAACTGCTTTTGCATTTGTTTAAGGAGTAAATATGAACTACGTTGCTTTGTACAGAAAGTATCGTCCTCAAACGTTTGACGACGTGATCGGGCAAGATCACATCATCAACACTTTGCGTAATCAGATTTTGAAGGACAAAATCTCTCACGCCTACTTGTTCACCGGAACAAGAGGAACGGGCAAAACGTCTACGGCCAAAATTTTTGCGCATGCCGTCAATTGTCCGCACGCAAAGGAACACAACGGAAATCCTTGCGGGGAATGTTTTACGTGCAAATCGCTTAAGGAAGCCAACGTAGACGTTGTGGAAATGGACGCAGCATCCAACAACGGTGTCGATTATGCCCGCGATATCCGCGAAAAAGTTCAGTATCCTCCGGTCAACGGACGCTACAAAGTGTATATCATCGACGAAGTTCACATGTTGTCGGTGGGAGCATTTAACGCTCTTTTGAAAACGTTGGAAGAACCGCCCGAACACGCACTGTTCATTTTGTGCACAACGGAAGTTCACAAAATTCCCGCAACGATTTTATCCCGTTGTATGCGTTTTGATTTTCGATTGGTTTCCACTGCGGAATTGACGGACTTGGTGTGCAAAATATACGATGACGAGGGCAAAAAATACGACAGAGAAGCCGTTGCCGCCATTGCTCGTGCCGGCGAAGGCAGTGTTCGCGATTGCGTGTCCATTGCCGACAGATGTTTGTCTGTTTCGGAAGAAAAACTCACCTACGACCAAGTTATGTCTGTGTTGGGAGGATCTTCTCGCGACAGCATTGCCGCCCTTGCGCATGCCGTTTTGGAAAACGATGCCGCAAGCATATTGACGGAAACGGACAAGCTGATTCGTGAAGGTAAAGACGTTGTGCGTTTGTGCAAAGATTTGGCAGCCTACGTCCGAGATTTGCTCACCGTTAAGTTGTGTAAAAATGCCAACGATATGTTGTGTTTGCCCTTGGACGACTACGACAAACTTTGTGTCACGGCACAAAATGTCACCGACAAAAAGTTGCTTTATGCCATTGACGTTTTGACAAAAACAGAAAGCAATTTGCGTTTTGCGCTGTCGCCGAGAACGTTGTTCGAAGCGTGTGCGTTGCGCGTTGGCAGTAGTAGTGGAGAAGTAGATGTCGAAGGATTGGACAGACGACTGACCAGGTTGGAACAGCAACCGCAAAACGCAAAGCCTTCCACCCGCTACGTAGTGGATAAAACAAACGCAAAATCTATTTGGTTAGGAGTTAAATATGCTCTCGAAGAAAGAGATTTGCCACTGCTTTTGGGCGTGTGGCGCGAAGCGGATGTGAAAATTTGTGAAGGAAAATTCTGCGTCTATTGCTCAAAGGGAGCAATGATGCTGATAGATACACAGTACAAACAAGCTTTGTTGCAAGAAATCAAACCGTTTTGCGACAAACCTGTGGAGTTTTGTACCGTGGCAGAAACTACTGACGGCGAGTTGGACAAGCAATTGAAGTCGTTGGGCGACAACGTGCGTTTTGAAAGCAATAACAAAAAATAAGGAGATTTACAATGGGTAACAAATACGGATACAACGGAGCCGGCGGAGGAGTTAAAGGCGGCGGTTTCGGCGGAAACAATATGCAAAGTTTGATGAAGCAAGCTCAACAGATGCAACAAAAATTGCAAGAGGCACAAGCAGAACTCGAAGAACTCGAAGTTAGCGGAAGTGCCGGCGGCGGTTTGGTTGAAGCAACGGTAACGGGCAAGAAAACCGTTTTGTCCGTCAAAATCAAACCGGAAGCATGCGATCCGGACGACGTTGAAATGTTGGAAGATTTGATTCTTGCCGCAATCAACGATGCTTGTGCAAAAGCCCAAGAAAAGGAAGACGAATTGATGGCACCGTTTGCCGCAATGAAGGGGTTGCTGTAATATGGCTAACTACGTAGAACCTATCGAGCGACTTATTCATCAATTCACAAAGTTGCCCGGTGTGGGTGCAAAAACGGCACAACGTTATGCTCTAAAAGTGTTGGCCATGTCCGAAGACGAAGCAAAAACTTTTGCCGAAGCAATTTGGGATGCAAAACAAAACGTCAAAGTGTGTTCCGTCTGCGGCAACTACACCGACGAGGACCCTTGCCATATTTGCAGAACAAGGGATACGTCCGTTATATGTGTGGTTCAAGAGGCAAAAGACGTGCTGGCAATTGAACGCTTGGGCGAATATAAGGGCGTGTATCACGTTTTGGGCGGGGTTATGAATCCCCTCAACAAAGTCAACGCAAGCGACATTCGCCTGCCCCAGCTGTTCAAGAGGCTGGCAGGAAACGTCAACGAAGTGATTTTGGCAACGGATACTTCCACTGAAGGAGAGGCAACGGCCGCCTATGTGGCGCGTTACGTGAAGCAGTGCGGCATAAAGGTCACTCGCTTGGCACAGGGAATTTCCGTCGGTAGCGAGTTGCAATATGCCGACGAAGTTACCTTGTCTCGAGCATTTGCCAACAGAAAGGAAGTTTAACTTCAACCGGGTGTAAAATGAGATTGGATAAATTTTTGAAAGTTTCCAGAATTTTGAAGCGTCGTACTGTCGCGCAAGAAGCATGTGACGGCGGCAAAGTGGACGTGAACGGCAAAAGGGCCAAACCGGGCTGTCAACTTAAAGTCGGCGACGTTGTTTGTGTTCATTTTGCAGGAGGAAGTTTAACTTTCAAAGTGCTTGTCCTTAAAGAAACAGTCAAAAAGGACGAAGCCTGCGATATGTACGAAATAATTTTGGAACAATGAAAAGTGCAGTTATAGTGGCCGCCGGGAATTCTTCACGTTTCGGCACCGATAAACTTCAAACGGCGCTGTTTGACGAAAGTGTTTTGCAACGCTCCGTCGATGTTTTTCGCGGAATTGCCGACGAAGTGATAGTTGTGGGCAATTGGCAACTTCAAGGGGTGAAAGTTGTCGGTGGCGGTTTAAACAGAAGTCAATCGGTTCAAAACGGACTTGCCGCAGTGTCGTCGGAGGCAACCATTGTTGCAATTCACGACGGGGCCAGACCGTTTGTCAGCAGAAGTTTGGTGCAAAAACTGTTTGACGAGGCAGAGAAATTCGGCAGTGCAGTGCCGTGTTTGCCCATTGCCGACACGTTGTGGCAAAAGGGTGGCCCCGTAAACAGGGAAGTTTTTTTTGCAGTGCAAACTCCGCAAGTATTTTGTGCGGAAAAACTTCGCCGAGCATTCGGCAACGCGAAGCACTCTTATACGGATGAAAGCTCGCTGTATTTCGAAGCTTATGGCGACGTGCATTTTGTCACGGGAGAGCACACCAACAAAAAGGTGACGTATCCGTCCGATTTGCCGGATTTTCGTGTGGGTGTCGGGTTTGACGTCCATGCTTTCGGGAACGGTGACGGCGTGATTTTGGGCGGCGTGAAAATTCCCTATTGCAAAAAACTGGTGGGGCATTCCGACGCCGATGTGCTGGCTCATGCCGTGTGCGACGCCGTGCTTTCTGCTTCGAACAACCGAGATATCGGTGTACAGTTCCCGGATACCGACGACAAATATTTGGGGGCGGACAGTTTGCAATTGCTTGCACGCTGCGTCAGCCTGGCGGAAAACAACGGTTTTGCAGTGAAAAACGTTTCCGCCGTTGTGATTTGTCAACAGCCCAAAATTGCTCCGCATATAGATGCCATGGCGCAAAATTTGGCAAATGTGTTGAAAGTAGCGCCGTCGTGTGTCAATTTGTCGGCAACAACAACGGAAAAATTGGGTGCGTTGGGCAACGGAGACGGCATTGCCGTTCAAGCGCAAGCGTTGCTTGCTCGAACGTTTTAAAAATGTTTTTATCAACGGTTTTTGCAAGGAATTGAAGGTGAATTTCTTGTGAAAACCGTTTTTTTTTGTGAATGCTTGAAAAATATCTTTTGAGGCGACGTCTAATTGTTTATTTTTTTGAATTTTCAGTGAAGCAACCGTGTGTTTTGTCGATTTGAAAGTTGTTTCTTTCAAAGAGTGTTGCTCGTTTGCGTTCTGTTAGCGTTGCGTTGACACTCGGTTTTGTCGTAGTTCGTCCGTGTTGTGTTAATACAAAATTCCTCACGAAAACAGTTACTGCCTAGGCAAACATATTGGCTGTTTGCAAATTGGTTCTTACTATTGACAAAATGACGCAAATAGTGTATTATCATACAACCAATAAGAGGAGACCAACCATGAATATTTGGCACGATATTTCTCGCAATCGCATCAAGTCCGACGATTTTTTCGCCGTCATTGAAATTTCCAAAGGCGGAAAGATGAAGTACGAATTGGATAAGGAAACGGGGTTGTTGGTGTTGGACAGAATATTGTACACCTCCACGCACTATCCCGCAAATTACGGCTTCATTCCTCGCACGCTTGCAGACGACGGAGACCCCATGGACGTTTTGATTTTGTCGTCTGAAGCTCTTTTGCCCATGTCGCTGGTGCGTTGCTATCCGATAGGCGTCATCACCATGAACGACAACGGTTCGGGCGACGAAAAAGTGATCGCCATTCCCTACACCGATCCTACCTACAACGGCTACAAGTCGATAGGTGAATTGCCTGCACATATTTTCGAAGAAATGCAACACTTTTTCCGTGTGTATAAGGAATTGGAAAACAAACCCACTTCCGTTTCCGAAGTTCACGATGCCGAAGATGCCAAACAAGTGGTGCAAAAATCCATCGAAAACTACGTAGAGAAAATATTGAAACAAAGATAATTTTTGCCGAAAAGCCGAACTCCTAAAGGGGGAATTTCGGCTTTTTTTGTGTCGACATCAAATTTTGAAAAAACGGTTGTTGGCTAAAATTGTGTTGAAAAGGAATTGCGGTATGGTCACTTTCAGACAAATGTTTAAGGAAGATATTTTGACCGTCACACCCCTTTATGTGGAGTGTTGGAACGATACTGGCGACGAATGGACGGAAGAATCGGCTTACAAAAGAATTTGGCAAGTGCTTGGTTCTCCGGATAGTTATTGTATCATTGCAGAGAAAGGCGGCAAAGCAATCGGTTTTGCAATGGGGCGTTACGAAACGTTTGCAAACGCCATTGCCTACAATTTGGTGGAAATCGTCGTTGCAAAAGATTGGCAAAACAAGGGCATCGGCACAAAAATGATGGAAGAATTGCAACTTTGCGTGAAAAATGACGGTGCAACACTGTTTTTGTTGGATTCGGCCAACGACGCCATGCATGAGCATTTCTACGGCAAATTGGGTTTTAGGGATGCAATCAATTTTAAACCAAAAATAAAGCAGTTGTAAAAAACTCTTGCAAGGCATTTCGGAAAAAGTGCACTGCAAGAGTTTGTTTTTATGGTGGTAATTATTCGTGTTATGTTTCAACGTAAAACAGTTTGAAAAGTCGGTTTGTTGAAATGTCGGGTAGGCTTATATTATTCTTTCGCACCGACCGACATTTATTATGAAACTTAATTTTCAACTCATTCCGATGGCGATTCGCTGTCTGAATTTGGTTGATTTGTTTTGCCGGATTTGTCCAAAATGCCGGGTAGAATTTCCACGAGGAACACGGCCAGCACAACGAAGAAGCCGCCCACACACAGTTGCCAAGAGAACTTATCTGCCCCGACTGCAACGGAGATAACTGCGCCCACCGGCGATTCGCAAGCAATGATAATGGACGTTTCCGTCGAAGAAAGATGATTTTGCGCAAACGTTTGCGAAAAGTAGGCAAATGCCGTACCTAACACGGCAACTATGGCAAGCGCCCACCAACACATGTTCCAATTGATTTCCAGTTGTGAATATTTGTGTGTGTCAAAAATCAATGCGCTTATCACAAACAGTGCTGCGCAAACGGCAACTTGTGTCACCGTCATTCCTATCGAATCGGCATTTTTTTCTTTCAATGCCCTGTCTGCCCAAATAATTTGCAATGCAAAAAACAGTGATCCGCCCAATGCCAACAAATTGCCAAGCAGTTCGTTTTCTCCTTTGGGCACGTTTTCTGCGGGCACGTTCAGTATCAGCAGACCGGCAAGAGCCGCCGCAATCCCCAACGAAGTCAGCCAAGAAGGCCTTTTTTTGAAAAATACCCACATTATCAACGGAACGAACAGCGAGTAGGCTGCCGTGAAAAATCCGCAAGAGGCAGGCGTGGTGTAGTTCAACGCAATCAGCTGCAACGTAAAGCCGAAAAACAAAAACAAACCGCCTATTCCGCCGTAGAGGCACAGTTGTTTGTTCAGTTTGATTTTTCTTCCGAAAACAGCAAGCAAAATCACGGCGGCAGAACCGAACCGCAACGCATTCAGCGTGAGCGGAACATTGCTGAAGCCATTGGCAAGAAGCGTGTCGGAAAGCAAAAAGCCCGCCCCCCAAACCACGGCCGTGATCGATAGCATAATCAATGCAATATTGTGTTTTTGTGTTCTCAAATTTCCCATAAATCAAAAAAACGACCAACTAAAATATTAGTCTGTCGTTTACTCCAAAAGGCGAATGGACAAGGGATTTCTCCCACATTTCCTTTTTGTATTTAATTCTATACTATTATACGCTATTTTTTCTTGCTTGTCAACACTTGTTGTCACAATGCAAATTTGCGCAAACGTAACAAATTGTGTTCAATCAAACAGAAAAACAACTTTGCTGCACTGTGAAAAGAATTTTTGTCGTTTGAAAAACTGTCGGGAACGCAAAATGCGTTCCCGCTTTTTCATTTGTTATGTACAAGGTTTGTCGATTGCAACCGATTGTAATGCGGTCTATTTGTTGCAACCGAAAGTTAAACCGCCGCAACAAACCAGCAAAGCAAGAATGAGAATCAGACAGCAAGGATTGACGCTGAAATTGAAGTTCTTCATCTTTCCGCCACAGCAGCAAAGGAAAAGGATAATCAACAAAATCCACGTGCAATTGCAACCGCCTTTTTCGCATCCGCCGCATCCGTCGTCGCCGAACATTCCGTTGAACATATTCACACCTCCGTTTTCTAATTTTTCCGACTTTGTAAAGTCTACTTCACAATATGGATTTTTTAAAAATAGTGTTACACGTTGTTTGGCGCGTCCAAAACAATCCGGCGAGTTTTGATATTTTGCTTAGCAATGTTTTTTTAGTGCAATTGTCAAAATCGGCCGCAACGCCAAAGCAATTGATTTTAACGTGTCGGAAACGGTGTTTTTTGGAAATATCGATTTGAAAAACCGCTTGTAAAGAGGCGTCGTACCAAATTGAAAATTGCGATAACGGCAGAGAGGTTGCGGTGAAAACCCAATTCGTTTTTTCTGACGCTATTCGAAGCATAAGTTGTTGTAAAAAGGACGCTTGCTTTGGGAATTATCTGCAAATATGTGCGTAAAACTCGCATATCGAACAGTTTTTTACTGTACAATTATTTTTCAAAGTGTGTTTTTTGTGGCGTTGCTACGTTTGACATTTTGGCGGTATTAAAGTATCATAGACAGGTTATGATTCAATTGTCCGACCACTTTACATACAAAAGATTGTTGCGTTTTGTCGCATCGCCCATCATGATGATGGTGTTTTGTTCCATCTACTCTGTTGTAGACGGACTTTTCGTGTCCAATTTTGCCGGACAAGACGCATTCACCGCCGTCAATTTGATTTATCCGTTCATCATGGCGTTGTCCGCAATAGGTTTTATGTTCGGATCCGGCGGAACGGCGATAGTGTCCAAAACTATGGGCGAAGGTAAGGGCGAACTAGCCAAGAAGTATTTCACGCTTATCGTTTGTGTGGCGGCAGTTTGCGGCATTGTGTTCGGTGGAATCGGAATGTTGTTGCTGCGACCTTTTGCTTTGTGGATGGAAGCAGAAGGTGAAGTTTTGGAATTGGGTATGTCCTACGGCCTGATTTTGTTGGGCGGATTGCCGTTTTTTATGTTGCAGAACATGTTCCAAAATTTCTTGTCTACGGCAGAAAAACCCGTTTTGGGATTTATTTTCACCGTTGCAAGCGGTGTCGCAAACATATTGTTGGACGCTTTATTCGTTGCCGTGTTCAAATGGGGCATCGTCGGTGCCGCTGTGGCAACGATAATAAGTCAAGCAATCGGTTCGGTTGCTCCGCTAATCTATTTTTCTTGCAAAAACAGTAGCAAATTGCGTTTTTCTGCTACTCGTTGGTATGGCAAGGTTGTTTTGCAAGCGTGCACTAACGGTTCTTCGGAGTTGCTCAGCAACGTTTCGGCATCTTTGGTTGCAATTTTGTACAACAAGCAACTGATGGGGCTTGTCGGCGAAGCCGGCGTCGATGCCTACGGCGTGATATGCTACGTGCAATTTGTTTTCGCTGCAATATTTATCGGATATTGTATCGGTGTCACACCCATTGTGGGGTATAATTTCGGGGCGCAAAACAAAGATGAATTGCAAAACGTGTTTTCAAAATCGTTGAAAACAATTTCTGTCGTATCGGTGCTTATGGCGGCTTTCGGAATTTGCCTTGCACGGCCCATAGCAACCATCTTTTTCAGCTACAATCAACAGTTGTGCGAGATGACGGTTCAGGGCATGAGGTTGTTTTCCGTTTGTTATTTGTTTGTCGGTTTCAACATGTTCGGTTCGTGTTTTTTCACGGCGTTGAACAACGGATTGATATCTGCAATATTGTCCATTGCAAGAACTTTGGTTTTCCAAATCGTTTGCATCTATGCACTGCCGGCAATGTTCGGATTGAACGGCGTGTGGCTCGCAACGGTGGTTGCGGAAGGTTTGTCGTTGGTGGTGACGATTGTTTTGTTGATTGCCAATCGCAAAAAGTATGGTTACGTCAAGTTGCGTCAAGCTCAAAACTCAAAATTGCATATTGCTAAAAGTTGAATATCGGTGTATAATACAACAAAAGTTGCGTGACGGCACTTTTCAAATTCTCTTGCGGAAAAAGGTGAACCATGACAGTAAAAGACGAGTTTATCAACGTTTTCACAACCTATGTTAAGCGCGACGGCGCAGACAAATTGTTGGAATATCTTTCCAACAGCGATTTTTTCACGGCTCCTGCTTCGGCGCGTTTTCATATGGCGGAAGAGGGTGGACTTTGCCAACATTCGTTGAATGTTTATCATCGTATGGTAAAACTTTTGAAGTCGGATTTCGGCGATGACTACAACAAACGCTATTCCGACGAAACGTTGGCGATAGTCGGTTTGCTTCATGACGTTTGCAAGGTTAATTTTTATTCGATAGAATATCGCAATGTCAAGGAAGAAAGCGGCTGGGTTAAAAAACCGTTTTTCAAAGTGGAAGAAAAATTCCCGTTCGGTCACGGCGAAAAATCGGTGTTCATCGTCTCTCAATTTATCAAACTTACCGCCGAAGAAGCAATGGCTATAAATTGGCATATGGGCGGTTTTGACGATCGTGTTCGTGGAGGAAGCTATTCGGCAAGCGAAGCGTTTGCAAAATATAAATTGGGCGTGTATGCACACGTTGCCGATTTGCAAGCAACCTATTTGGACGAAGAACGCGGTTCGAAGTTGTAGGAATACATTTTTCGAAAAAAGAAAGGCAGAGGTGATATTGCTATGAACCAACTTTTGGAAAGATTTTTAAGATACGTCAAAATTGACACCGAATCCGTTCCCGACGTGGAACGTTACCCTTCCAGCGAAAAACAAAAAGATTTGTTGCGCTTGTTGTGCGATGAATTGTCTGAAATGGGTGTTGACGCGAGAATGGACGAAAAGTACGGCTACGTATATGCGAAAATACCCGCCAACGTGAAAAACGGAGGCTACAAACTAGGCTTTATTGCACACGTCGACACGTCTTCGGCAGTAAGCGGCAAAGATGTGAAACCCGTTTTGACACAATATAACGGCGGAGACATTGCTCTTGCCGAAGGCAGAAAGCTTTCTCCTGCGGAATTCTCGGAATTGAACGAGTGTGTCGGTAAAACGGTGATTTCTTCCGACGGTACCACGCTTTTGGGCGCCGACGATAAGGCCGGAGTTGCAGTTATAATGCAAATGGTGCAAACAATCGTTCAAAACAACCTTCCTCACGGAGAAATTCGTGTTGCTTTCACTCCCGATGAAGAGGTCGGACGCGGCACGGACTTTTTCGATGTGAAAGGCTTCGATGCCGACGGTGCGTACACGGTTGACGGCGGCGGTTTGGGTGAGTTGGAGTACGAAAACTTCAATGCTGCGGCAGTAAAAGTGACGGTGTGCGGCAAAAGCGTTCATCCCGGTTCGGCAAAGGGCGTGATGATCAATGCTTGCTTGGTGTTGATGGAATTGCAAAGTTTGTTGCCTGTTTTCCAAAACCCGATGTACACGGAAAACTACGAAGGGTTCTTCCATCTTTGCGATATGCAGGGAGATTGTGACGGTGCGGTTGCAAACTATATCATTCGCGACCACGACAGAAGCAAATTCGAGGACAAAAAACAGTTGTTCGAGAAAGCCGTCGCATTTTTGAACGAAAAGTACGGTGCAGGAACCGTTGTTGCGGAAATCAAGGACAGCTACTACAACATGAAAGAATTGATTTTGCCGCACAAACATCTTATAGACAATGCTTGTGCCGCAATGGAAAAAGCCGGCGTAACTCCGAAAATTTGTCCTATTCGTGGCGGTACCGACGGCGCACGTTTGTCTTATGAAGGGTTGCCTTGCCCCAATTTGTTCACAGGCGGACACAACTTCCACGGCAGATACGAATTTATTGCCGTTGAAGATATGCAAAAAGCATTGGAAACGGTGCTTAATTTGGTGGATTTGTATAAAACAAGATGAACTACAAAAGATTGCCGTTTTCTAAAACGGAAAATTGCCGTGATTTGGGCGGCTATGCCACGGAAGACGGTGTGACGAAATTCGGCGTGTTTTTCCGAAGCGCTTGCCCGCATGCGTTTGATCAGAGCGATTGCGATTTGTTCAGACAAATGAACGTCGGTTCGGTTGTCGATTTGCGCGGCGGCAGCAACGCAGACGAAACCTTGTGTGTTCCTAATTTTGACGGTGTGGTGATGCACAAAATAGCATTGAACGACGGTACAGTCCCTCGATTTGCGGAACAAGTACCTCAAAGTTATTTGGATATGTTGGATAACACACAATGTATCAGACAGATTTTCCATGTTTTTGCAACGGAAAAAAGAGCAACGTTGTTTCATTGTTTTGCCGGAAAAGACAGAACGGGTGTCGTTGCGGCGTTGCTGCTTGGGGCGGTGGGCGTTTCCGACGTTGACATCGTCGCAGATTATTGTTTGACTTATCCATACTTTTTGCCGCGCCTACGTCAAGATTTTTCTCGTACCGATGCGGAAAAATATGTGTTCGTGCCCATTCCTGAACATATGGAAAACTTTTTGAAATTGTTGCGAGAAAAGTATGGCAGTGTTTGGAATTACCTTCTGTTTTCCGGTGTCACACAAGAAGAGTTGCAAGCAATCAAGTTGAAATTCGTTCAGCCTGTATCGTTCTGCGCGGCAGTATAATTGCCGTTTCCTTGCACGAAGATTGCAACGCAAAACAATATACAATTCAAAATATAACAACAAAATGCGACAGCGGAGATGCTGTCGCATTTTGTTTTGGTCACCACCAAGGTATTTCCGAGATGTTGAAAAATGCCAAGTCCAATGGTGCAAATTGTCCGGGAATCAACTGTTCTTGCAAATTTTTCACGTCGGAAAAGTATTCGTCGTCAAAATTGTGATTTTTCATCTTCCCACCGATACGTTATCGTGCTTTCTGTCGCGTAGTTCTTCTATGGGGTGCTCGGCCGTTTGGTAGCGGTAGTCTTTTCCGTTGTCGGCGATGTATTTGCAAATGACGTTGTGACTTGCCACTTCGCTGTCCTTTTTGTTCACCTCGGCCTGATATTCAAAAAACCTTGCATCGTGATTCATATTTTCCACGTATTCGTAACTTTCCCCGTCGGCGGTTAGCGTTACCGTGTTTGCCAACACGTTCCTCACGTAGTCGATGTTGGAATGGAATGTCAGCAATTCCGGAAATTCTCCGTGCGGTATCACTTGCTGCCACACTTTGTTTTCGTGTTTTTCCAACAGTTCTGCGGCCTTGTGCAGATGTGCCAATTCGTCGTTAAAGTGTTCCTCCCACACTTTTTTCACGTAGCCGTCTGTTTCGTCGTTCCACAGCGAATAGTACAAATAGCATTCGGTGTATTCGTGCATCAAAAGTTCTTCCAACCAACTGCAAGTGGTGTCTTTCAAGCCTCCGTAAAGAGTGACGTGCTGTTCTTCTATCATACCTATTTCCGTGAACAATTGTCGGCCCAATTTGTTTTGGTAGAACACTGCTTGGTTCATGTAGTAGTTCATTGTCTGTTGCTCGGCGGCGGTGAGAATGTTCACGTCCAGTTTGGTTAAGGAAGATGCTTTTTTGAAGTTGACGTAGCGTTTCACTTCGTCGGACGGATAGCGGTGTTCTGCAATTGTGGGGCGTCCGGGCATCAGTTCCGTGTAGCCGCCCACCAGTTTTTCGGCTATTATTCCTTTGTCCATTTCCAGCAAGTCTGCGTAGCGGTAGAGGTGATCGAAATCTTCCAGCAATGCAAAATCCATTGCTTGCTTAACGTATTTGTCACTTTCGCGTGCGGCAAAAATGGCTGTCAAATCCACGGCAAGTTGTTCGTAACCGATGGTGTGTTCCAAAATACCTTCGCCGATGGGTTTGAGCGAAGCAATTCTTTTTTGCTGTTGTTGTTCTTTTCTGCGCAAAACGGCAAGTTCGCGGCGCAAGTCGTTGTCTGTGCAGTGGCGGTGAAACTGGTGCGAAAACCATGCCGCTTCGAATTCCGCGCCGTTAGCCAAAATTATGCGAACTCTTGTGTACGGATCGACGTCGAATTTGTTGTAAGGCTTCAACGCCATCTTTTTCCAATCGTAAAATTCATCCGTTCTTTTTATCGGTTTTTCGACAAAAGGATTGATACTCATTTTTTCGTTCTCCTTATATATTGTTGTGTAGATTGTTCCCGATTTTGCAAAATGTATTCATTTCGAGCCGTGAAGAACGCCCGTCTATTTGTGAAATAGTAGCGGGATACTATTTGTAAAATAGTTCGGCTTTTTAAGGGTTAAAATCGGTTGTTTTGTCAATTTCGGACATCGATATGTACGAAACGGATGGGCTTTAGAACGTTTCTTCCAACCCTGTTCGACGGACGGTGCGTTTCATGCTTTGTGTGAAACAGGTTATCCACCTCGTTGTGGAAAAATGTGGATAACCTTGTGGATAAGTGCATAACTTTGCACTTTTTAACGCTATTTTTGTCGAATTTTAACCAAAATGATATAATATTGCAACATATATGTTAGTATTGCGATTTTACTTTTGAATGGAGAAAAAGCTTATGATTGTTGTGTTGAAAAGGCGTCGAGTGACGTTGTTTTTGCTCGTGATGATCGTTGCACAATTTGTGCTTACGGCAGTGCTTTGTTCCAATCTTTTTCGCCCTGTATCTCTGGTGGATCTTACCGTTGTTGTCGATGCCGGGCACGGAGGCGTGGACGGAGGCGTGCAATCGCAAAGCGGTGTCAAGGAATCGGATTTAAATTTGGACTATGCAAAAACATTGGGCGAATTTTTCGAGCGTTGCGGGTTCAACGTCGTGTACACTCGCAAAACGCACGACGGATTGTACGGTCTGGCGACAAACGGGTTCAAAATGAGAGATATGAAAAAACGCAAGGAGATCATTTGCGATGCAACGCCACACTTTGTCATAAGCATTCATATGAACAAGTTTGCGCAATCGTCGCGAAGCGGACCGCAAGTTTTCTTTCAACAAGACAACGCCGACGGATGTTTGTTGGCTCAAAGCATTCAATCGGTGTTCAATCGATTCACCGGCAACGAACACGAAGCCATTGCCGGAGACTACTATATTTGTCGCGAAAGTCCTTGCGCCGCCGTGATAGTGGAATGTGGTTTCTTAAGCAACGGTGAAGAAACAAAAAAACTTCAAACGGAAAGTTATCGCAGGCAATTGTGCGAAAAAATTTTCGAAGGCGTGATGTTGTATTTGTATTCGCCAAGCGCATTTTCCTGTTCCGTTTGACGAGCGAACTTTTTTGGCGTATAATGTCGCTATGATTGAGACAGTGACAAATTATCTTTCGTTGATAGGCGTGCAATATTCTTTGTTGCGGCATCCCGCCGTCGTCACCACGGAAGAATCTCGTTTGGTGGTGCATGTGGACGACTGCGCTTCTTGCAAAAGCTTGTATGTAAAAGACAAGAAAAGCGACAATTTCTATTTGGTTGTTTTGCCGTTTGACAAACGCGCCGATATGCGCAAATTGGCGTCGTACGTAGGATGTGCAAAATTTGAATTTGCCACCGAAGAAAAACTCTTTGCCGATTTGGGCGTACATCGCGGCAGTGTTTCTCCGTTTGCGTTTTTGAACGAAAAACCCGAAAGTTCCGTTCCGCTGTTGTTGGACGTCGACGTTTTGAAGTATCCGAAAATAAAGTTCCACCCGTGTGATAACACTGCGACGGTTGTTTTGCGCACAGAAGATTTTATCAAGTTTTTGCACAGCATAGGAAAAGAGACTATAACGGTGAACGACTGAATTGCACGATTCTGCCGTGTTTGTTCAAGCAAGTTGTCGTGAAAAATCACGGAATTGTGTGTCGAAATGTACACACGACGTGTAAAATAAATTCGGAGGTAATTTTTGTGGCGAAGAAAAAAGGTTTATCTGCAGTTTTGTTGAGTTTGCCTTGGATTGTGCGCGTGTTGATTGCCATTTTTGCCGACTGCGTCTTTGGCGTGGCACGCTTTGTGGACGGCATCGTTCAAAGAAAGGTGTTGAAAGCCGTCGTGGGATTCTTGTGGATATTCTACGGCTTGGCAATCGGTTGGATTTTGGATATCGTATGCACGATTTTCAGAATAAGACCTATTTTGATGTGAGCAAAAATTAACGCCGCGATTCGAATTCGTGGCGTTATTTTTGTGTTTGTGAAAATTTATCGACAGAATAGCCGAGTTGAATTTAGCGGCGAAAAGAGTGTCGACGCAGATGTTAGATAGTCGGTTTTGAGTGAAAAGCGGCAAGAATCGAACGAGCACTGCCGTGCGTGTGTTGTTCAGTCGACAAGATGTTGTTTCAATTTGTCAAGTGCACGTGTTTCTATGCGCGAAACGTAACTGCGGCTGATGTTCAACTGTTTTGCCGTTTCCAGTTGTGTCATGGGGACAGCCCCTTTTTCAATGCCGTAGCGCATGAGTATTATTTTTTGTTCCCGATCGGTCAAATACCGACGAATGTTTTTCAACAGCGTTTCGCGGAGAATGGATATTTCCGCTTGATGAAACACACTTTCTTCTTTGACGGCAAGCACGTCGTACAGTGTGTATTCGTTGCCGTCATTGTCTACGCCAAGCGTGTTGTTCAAATAGACGGTGTTTTGGTACTTTTTGTTGGCTCGCAAAGTCATCAATATTTCATTTTCGATGCAACGGGCCAGATATGTGGCAAGAGTGGTGCCTTTTTCCGGTGAAAAACTTTCAACACCTTTTATCAATCCTATCGAACCGATGGAAATCAAATCATCGGTGTCGTTTTTGCCGTATTTTTTAGCAACGTGCGCCACCAAACGCATGTTGTGAGTGATCAATTTTTCTCTGGCGGAATTGTTGCCTTTTTTCATCTCTGCAATGCATTTTTCCTCTTCTTCGGCGGAAAGCGGTCGCGGATAGCTACCGTTACTGAAGTACCCAGTGAACCAAAAAGCTTTTTTCAACAGTGCCAACAATGCAAACATATTTTCTCCCTAAAAAAGGATATTCCGTGTTTTCGTGTGCTAGCAAAAACAGCTTGTGTCTTTTTGCAAGAAAAAAGCACAGTGTTTCTTTGAGGCGTGTCCAGTGCTTGCAAAAAATTGCGAACTATTCTATAATAACCTAATGAAATGTACTAGTTGTCCGAGAAATTGCAATGTCGACAGAAACAACCGTGTCGGTTTTTGCGGAACAAAAGGAATCGTTCTTTCAAGAATATCAAAACACATGTGGGAAGAACCGTGCATTTCCGGGACAAAGGGAAGCGGAACGGTTTTTTTTGCGGGTTGCAATTTGAAATGTCGTTTTTGTCAAAACTACGATATATCCGTTGCGCCTCACGGAGCGGAAGCGGAACCGTCACGCTTGGCCGACGTCTTTTTGTACTTGCAAGATCAAGGCGTTGCCAACATCAATTTGGTCACGGCTTCGCATGTGGCGAACGGTGTTGCCGATGCATTGCGTATCGCCAAACCGTTTTTGAAAATTCCCGTTGTGTACAATACCGGAAGTTACGAAAACGTTGCTTCCGTTGAACAATTGGAAGGGCTTGTCGACGTTTATTTGCCCGATTTGAAGTTTTGCGATGGCTCTGTGTCAAAAGCTTTGTGCGGTGCGGAAGATTATTTTTCCGTTGCAACGGCGGCAATCGAAGAAATGCGTCGGCAACAACCTTGCGACGTTTTCGATGACGAAGGGTACATGAAAAAAGGTCTTTTGATAAGGCATCTGGCGTTGCCTTCGTTCACGGAAGACAGCAAACGTGTTTTGGATTGGATTGCAAAACGTGACAATGAAACATGGGTGAGCGTTATGGCTCAGTATTTTCCTGCAAGACACGACGACAAGTTTCCGCAACTGAACAGGCGTTTGTTCAAGCACGAGTACGAAAATCTGGTGGAATATTTTTCCAACGTAGGACTGAAAAACGGTTTTATGCAAGATTTGACGTCGGCGACAGTCGACTATCTGCCGGATTTCGAAGACGATGAGGTGCAACAACTTTTGTTGAAAATACCAAAGTTTTTTTAGAGAGTGAAGTATGAAAGAAAACGAAAAACAAAAAGTAAGTTTGTGGCAATTGTTCGCAACTTTTTTCAAGGTGGGGGCGTTCACGTTCGGTGGCGGATATGCAATGCTTGCGCTTTTGGAAGAGGAACTGATTGTCAAGAAAAAATGGATAACTTCGCAAGACATGTTGGATATCGTCGTCATTGCGGAATCCACTCCAGGGGTTATAGCCGTCAACACCGCAACATCGGTGGGCTATCGTGTGCGCGGCATTGTAGGTGCGCTTATTGCAACGTTGGGCGTAGTTTTGCCGTCGTTCGTGATAATCTACGCTTTGTCTTTTGCAATGCAAGCCTTTCAAGATAACAGGTGGTACAAAGCAGCGTTCACCGGCATACAAGCGTGCGTCACTATTTTGGTGGTTAATGCGTTTTTGAAGTTGTCAAAGCAACTGAATAAAGACGTATTTTCGATAGTGATGCTTGTTGCGGCGTTTGTCGTAGCCACTCTCACGGATTTCAACATTATTTACGTAATTTTGATAGGCGGTGCGGTCGGGCTTATTTATAGCTTTATCGTCGAAAAGGTGAAAAGCAAAAAGACGGCAAAGCAAGATGCCGAAGCAGAGGAATTGCCACTGAAAGTTGTGGTGGACGATCTTTTGGTGCCAAAAGACACAAATGACGAACAAGATTGCGCAAAGGAGGAAGAATAATGGACTTCTTGGTGCTTTTTTGGGAATACTTTAAAATAGGTTTGTTTACGATAGGCGGCGGATATGCCATGTTGCCCATGGTTCAGCAAGCAATCGCCAAACACAATTGGTTGACAAGCGGCGAAGTTGTCAATTTTATTGCCGTTGCGGAATCTACGCCCGGGCCGTTTGCTATCAATTTGGCAACTTTCGTCGGGGTTACCGTCGGTTCAAAAACGTCTTTGGGCGTTTTCGGCGGTTTTCTGGGTGCGGTGATTGCAACGTTTGCCGTAGTTTTGCCGTCGTTGGTTATCATCATTGTCGTCACCAAGTTGTTCGAAAAATTCAAAACGAACAAATATGTTCAGAACGCTTTGTACGGTATCCGTCCGGTAGTGGTCGGTCTTGTTCTTTCTGCGGTAGTTTCTGTTTTGTGCATGGTCATTTTGCCCGAGTTGGATTTGACCGACATCAAGGCAGAAGGCTTTTCGCAGTTCAATTGGATCTCGCTGATAATAGTGTTGACATTTTTCCCGTTGTCAAGATTGAAAATCAAAGGCAAACGCCCGCATCCCATTTTTCTTATTTTGTTGGCCGCCGTTGTCGGCGTGGTTGTTTTCGGCGCGTTTAATGTTCAGCAGTAGCAGTGTCGTTCAAAAAAATCGATAAATTTCAATCTGTCCGATGAAGTAATTCGTCGGGCAGATTTTTTTGTCGAAAAACAACAATGTGTGCGCAAAACACACAAACGTATTGTACATTTTGATGTTGTTGTGCTTTTCAAACATGGTTTCGAGAATTATTTTCGTCTGTTAGTCAACTTAATCTTGTCAAAGTTGTTAAATTATTGTATAATTTTATCCAAAGTTTATCATTTGGGTTATAATGGTAGGGTAGCAAACAAAAGAGGAGATAAGCATGAGTTTTAATGTAGCTGTAACCGGTGCAACCGGCAATATGGGAAAAGAAACGCTCAATTTTTTGTGCGGATTGGAATGTGTCGACAAAGTGTACTTTTTGTGTTTGCCCGACGAAATCAAACGTGGCAAAAAATTGCAAAAAAAGCATGCGCCCAAGGCTGTATTGGTTGTCGGCGACACTTCGAATATCCAAGATTGTCGCAAGTTGGTTGCCGATGTTGTCTATGTCATTCACATGGCTGCGGTTATTCCGCCCAAATCCGATCAACACCCGGAACTTTCCGACAAAGCCAACTTTTTCGGAACAAAATCAATGGTGGATGCCGTAGCAGAGTTGGAAAACCAACCTAAATTCGTTCATATTTCCACCGTCGCCTTGTACGGAAATCGCAATCATTTGCATCCGTATGGTCGAGTGGGCGATCCGTTGTTGCCCAGTGCCTACGATCCTTATGCAATGTCAAAGCTGGAGGGTGAACGCTACGTTTTGGAAGCCGGATTGAAAACGTGGGTAGTCATTCGTCAAACGGCAATGTTGCACAATCGCATGTTGACGGACAATCTTTCGGACGGTTTGATGTTTCACACTTGCTACAATGCACCCTTGGAATGGGTCACCGCTCGCGACAGCGGACGTCTTATGGGAAACATTGTCGATCGTGATTCTCGCGGAGAAGTCGACGGTTTTTGGAACAACGTGTACAACCTCGGAGGTCCGGCGGACAACCGTATCACCGGCTACGAAGTGTTCGACGGCGGTTTCAAAATCATCGGCGGTTCTACCGAAAAATTTATGAAACCCAATTGGAACGCAATGCGCAATTTCCACGGAATGTGGTTTTGGGACGGACACGTTTTGAACGAACTTTTCGACTATCAAAAGGAAAGCGTGGACGACTACTGGAAGGAAATTTTGAACAACCACAAGTACTACAAAATTGCAAAAATAATTCCACCCAAAGTTATATCCGGTTTGGCAATCAAGCCGTTGCTCAAAGACAAAAACTCTCCCATGCGTTGGCTAAAGAACAACGACGAAGGCCGCAAAAGTGCCTACTTCGGAACAAAAGACTGTTGCGTGACTCGCAATTGGGATGAATTCCCGCTTTTGTGCAAGGGAAAATTATCCGATGGGGAAATTGATTATCAGGCGTTGAAAGATCCGAAAAACGCATCGCTGTTATCTCACGGCTACGACGAAAGCAAGCCGGATTGCCAATTGGATATCGAAGATTTGCGCAAAGCGGCGGCATTCCGCGGCGGTGAACTTGTGTCGTCGAGTTTTGAAAAGGGAAATTTATTCCAAAAACTTGTTTGGCGTTGCCAAGACGGTCACGAATTCGAACTTACGGCATTTTCGGTGTTGAAAGCAGGCCATTGGTGCCCCGAATGCAACAAGCGTTACGTTTGGGATTACGACAGACTTGCCAAAGGTAACGAATTTTATGCTCAGGTTTGGTACGACAGCCACGAAAAGGACGAAGATTGCACCTACTGGTTGGACGAGAATTTCAACGCACATTTCAAAAGGAACAAATGATGCAAGCGATAATTTATTATTTCAGCGGCACGGGAAACACACTAAAAGTTTGTCGTCGTTTTGCCGATAGCTTGGAAAAAAGCGGTGTGCAATGCGTGCTTTTCGATATCGCGTCTGCCGATGCCGTGCCTTCCCCGAACGATTTCGAGTTGGTTGGCTTTGCCTATCCTATTCACGCGTTCAACGCACCCTACGTTATGTACAAGTTTGTGCGTAAATTGCATTGCGAAAGCAAAAAGGATTTTTTCATTGTCACGTCGTCGGGGGAACCGTTGCAATTGAACAACGCATCGTCCATACATCTGTGCGACAAGTTGAAAAAGCAAGGTTTTGGCAAACTCACAAACGAGTATCACTACGTGATGCCCTATAACATGATTTTCCGTCACACCGACGTTCAAGCTTCCAAAATGTGGAAAGTTGCCGAATTGTTAATTCCTCTGGACGCGGCGGAAGTGGTTGCAAGGAAAAACAGTTTGCTCAAACGTCCGCCGTTCGGCAGAATTGTTTCGTGGGTGTTGAGAATCGAGCATCCTGCCATGAAGGTGAACGGTCGATGTTTCAAAGTTACTCAAGATTGTGTAAAATGCATGAAGTGCGTGAAAAATTGTCCGGTGGGCAACATTTCTTACGACGAGCAAAGCGGAAAATTCCACTTTGGCGGCAATTGCATAATGTGCACAAGATGTTCGTTTTCTTGCCCCAAAGATGCGTTCAAAATAGGCATCTTGAACGGTTGGCGCGTGAATGGCGCCTACAATTTCGACAATCCGGATCAATCGCAAGTTTGCAAAAAGCCAAACTACTGCAAAAAAGCCTATTTGCGTTACTTTGACGATGCCGAAAAAAGGATTGCTGCTGTCGACACGGACGATACAAAAAAGACCGAATAACGAGTGAAAGCTGTAGTAAAGCTGAAAGAAGAATGAGTATAAATTTTGTTGCGAAAAAAACGAATGTGTGCTATAATTTAGACACTGTCAAAAATAATTTATGCGGAGGAAAATCATATGGAATTCAAAGACAAAGTTAAGTATGTAAGAAAGAAATTGTATTTGAGTCAACAAATGATGGCCAAGGAATTGGGCGTCGCTTTCGCTACGGTTAACCGCTGGGAATCCGGCAGATGCCATCCTAACTACAGAGCACAAAAAGCTTTTGCGGAGTTTTGCAAGGCCAATCAAATCAACATCGACGCTTTGGACGACTAGTTTGTTGCGAAGCGGCAAAAATGTGAACAGAATTGCATTTTTGTGTCGATAAAAGTTCCAACAGTTTATTCACAGGTGCTTATTGCAAAATTTTTTTCGAAAAAGTTGGCAAAAACGTTTGCCAATTTTTCAGAATAATAGTATTGTATAAGCACACCGTTTGGAGGCATAGCTCAGTTGGTTAGAGCGCTCGCTTCACATGCGAGAGGTCGTAGGTTCGAGTCCTACTGTCTCTACCAAAAGCGGCTCGCTTGTTGGTCGCAAAAGAAAAGGAACGAAGAAATTCGTTCCTTTTTCTTTTGCTTCTTTTTGCTTCGCCGCTTTGGGCAAAACAACAGCACGGAAGTCGAAATGACGTAGCGCTCCGCTTTGCTTCGCTCACTTTTTGCTGCGCAAAAACACGAATCCTACTGTCTCTACCAAAAAAATACTGCGAAATCCTTTCGCAGTATTTTTTTATCCGTTGCAAAGCAATGGTATATCATCAGCTCCGAAGGGGCTGCATATCATCAACCGAAGGTTGCATATGCTTTGCAATGGTGATATACAAAACTACGTTTTGATGATATGCAATATCTCCGAAATTGATGATATACAGGCTTACGCCGTGATAAAGGCTCTTTAATTTCAAGACAAACTTCTGTCTTTATATAATGCAAAAATGAGTGTGTGTTCAAGTTCATACTGAAATGTCCCAGGATATCTTTTATCGTCTCTTCACAATTGGACGGCTTGGCATTGAGTTGCACCTACAAGGACAAGAACAAATCGTTCTTTTTTCTTTTGCTTCTTTTTGCTTCGCCGCTTTGGACAAAACAACAGCATGGAAGTCGAAATGACGTAGCGCTCCGCTTTGCTTCGCTCACTTTTTGCTATGCAAAAACACGAGTCCTACTGTCTCTACCAAAAGCGGCTCGCTTGTTGGTCGCAAAAGAAAAGGTACGGCAAAAAGCAGCTGTTCCTTTTTTGCGCTAATTTTTGTTATCGTGACAAAAATGTATTGAAAAGGTGTCATTTTGTGATATAATGAACGCATCAATCAACACAAATTTGCGAGGGAATTATGGAAAAATACGTTTTCGTCAAATTGCGCGAGCGTCCGGAACTGATGCAAACTGCCGCCGAATGGTTTCACAGCAAATGGGGCGTTCCGACGGACGCTTATATCAGTTGTATGAATGCATATTTGTCCGGGGAAACCGAATACGGTTGGTATCTTTGCTTGTGCGGCGAAAAAATCGTCGGTGGTTTGGGTGTTATCCAAAACGACTTTCACGATAGAAAGGATCTTGCGCCCAATGTTTGCGCAGTCTACACGGAAGATGCTCATCGTGGACACGGAATTGCCGGTTGCTTGCTTAATCTTGTTGTTGATGATATGAAGGGTAAAGGTATCACGCCAATTTACTTGGTCACCGATCACACAAATTTCTATGAAAGGTACGGTTGGGAATTTTTGTGCATGGTGCAAGGCGACGGTGAACCCGACATGACAAGAATGTACGTTCATCGCTAAATTTAGGTTGTCGCAGTGTATAAAAACGTGGTTTGGCATCTAATTTGAAAAACAAAGGAGCATACATGATAAAAACAGGCATTAAATCCGGTGCGTATTTTTCGTTGGAAGACTACGCCCGTGGTTTTGAAAAATTGCACGAACACGGCTACGATTGTGTCGATTTAAGTTTGGCCGATCCTACTATTCCGCTGTATGGACTGTCGGAAACGGAATATGAACGTTATTTGGCCGACGTCGCCCAATATGCCAAGGCCAACGGAGTGGAAATTTTTCAGGTGCACGGGCTTTGGAGTTGGGATATGGTGGTGGATACCCCCGAAAAACGGCTGCGCCAAGCGGAATTCTACAAAAAGCAGTTGCGCGGTACGGCAATTTTAGGTTGCAAAAATATGGTAATTCACCCGTGTATGCCTTGCGGCTGGTGGGGCAGTGCGGAAAATCGCGACGAAATATTGGAACGCCAAATGGAAGAACTTTCTGCCATTTTGCCCACTGCCGAACAGTGCGACGTGACAATATGTTTGGAAAACATGCCTCTTGGCATTTCAACAACGTCGTTTATCAAGGAATTGGTTCAAACGGCGAACCACAAACTGGTCAAAGCGTGTTTCGACACGGGGCACGCACATTTGCAAAAGGAAAACGTTCACGACAGTCTTTTGCTGCTGGGAAGCGATTTGCGTGTGTTGCATGTACACGATAACAACGGACAGTTGGATTTGCACCTTCCGCCGTATATGGGCAATATCGATTGGAAAGGTTTTGTAGAAGCACTGCAAGCAATAGAGTACAAGGGGTGCATTTCGTTGGAAACAGGCATAAACACAAATATGCCGCAACCCATGAAAGAAAAAATGCAAATTGCACTTTCCGATACCGCCCGTCATTTTGCCGAGCAACTTTGACCGTCTCGCACGTGAGAATACAATCATTGTGTTGTAATGCTTTTCTAAACCTTTAATTTTGTTAAAAAAATGGGACTGTTGCAAATGATGTGAACCCAAAAGTTTAGACAAAAAATAAATATAAAATAGTTTGTGAATGAGTTCGGTAGCGTATCGGGTTCATTCGTTGCATTTGGTGCATGAAAACAAATTGCAAAAGGACTGTTGCAAGCCACAACTTGCGTTCAGTCCTTTTTTGTGTGTTCGTGCCTTGTAAAAGTGTTAAAAAACTATTTGTTCCGTGTCGCAATGCGCCCAAAAGTAAGGTTTGTTCGCTCCCCATTAAGCCGTTTCGTTGTATAACTAGAATGCAATGTAAAGCGTTTTGTTTGCACCTATTGTTGGTTGCTATTTGTCGATTCATTGAATTTTACGTTTTACAGTTATTTTATAATACAAAAGTGTGCATTTTGCATTTGGTCGTATCGTAAAAATCACGTTTGTCAATAGTCTTGTTCGATGAACAAGTTTTTGTTTTTTAAATTGGCTTTAATTGCATCGATGCGTTGGAAAAGGAAAAACGCAGTCTCATTTTTGTTATTTGAACAAGTAACCAAGCGTTTCAAAACAATCTTTCAGCAAATGTTGTAACTGTTCGGCACTTTCTTGCGCACCGTTTTTCAGCCAAGCGGCAAGAAAAGCAGAAGTGCAAGCCGTCATTGTCGTCATCAAGTACGTTTTTTGCGTGTTGCCGATAGTTGCATTGGGAAAAAAGTAGTTCAAATTTTCGCCAAGATATTTTGCGTGTGCGTCGTAAAGAAAGTCTAATCGGTTGCTGTCTACGATGGCTTGTAAAAGCAATCTGTTATCCATCCATTTTTGAATAAATTTCAGCGTGGTGTCTTTGGGGTTTTTAATTTTCATTTCGGCAAATTCTTTCCCGGTATTTTCAAAAACGCTATCGCACAAGTATGCCAAAACGTCCGCCGTGTTGTCGAACAAACGGTAGAACGTTGCCCTTCCCACGTTTGCCGTTTCTTGAACGTTTGTAACGGTCGTTTCGGTAAAACTTTTTTTCTGCAAACAAGCTAGAAGTCCGTTCCCGATGCGTTCTGCCGATTTTTTTGCTCGTTTGTCGTTGGGGATATGATACATCTTCTTCTCCTTTTGTTTCGTTTCTCAAAAAGTAGTTGTGGAACTATTGTATCACAAAAATAAATATGGTACATTGTTTTCACAACAAAAAACTAAAAAAGGAGTGTTTTTATGGGTGATGTGAAATTCACTATTTTGCACGACAAAGAAGGCAAGGAAATGAGAGTACCTGTTCGCAAAGGTATGTCTGTTAACGATCCAAGAGCAAGGTACACCGGTTTCAAACAGGAAAAAATCGTTTTGAAAAAGGGTAGCATTCGTATGAAAGGTGCAAAACCGTTGGAATGCGACATTTTGTTGGAACGTGACGTTGCCGTGACGTTGCGAGACGGTGTCACAGTTTATGTCGACGTTTTTCGTCCTGTCGGCAGCGAAAAATGTCCTGCACTCGTTGCTCTCAGCCCATATGGCAAGCAAATTGGCACACAGTGGCTAGACGACGTTCCCACCCGTGCAGGTGTGCCGAAAAAAGCCGTTTCCGGCTTGCAAAAATTCGAAGGGCCTGACCCGGCCTATTGGGTAAAACACGGCTATGCCGTCGTCAATCCCGACGTGCGCGGAGCCTACAATTCCGAAGGAGTGATATTGTTTTTCGGTAGCGACTACGGCCGAGACGGCAAAGATATCGTCGACTGGGTGGGATCGCAACCGTGGTGTAACGGGAAAGTGGGGCTTTCCGGCAATTCTTGGCTGGCAATATCTCAATGGTTTACTGCGGCACAGCACCCAAAACATCTTGCAGCCATTGCTCCGTGGGAGGGATTGACCGATTGCTATCGTGAAGTGGGCACGCGCGGCGGTGTAATTATGCCGGAATTTGTGGAATTGCTTTCGGAGTCTTTTCCGTCCACGGAAAACGGCGGTGTGGAAGACGTGATATCCATGCTAAAAGAAAACCCCACTTGGAATCACTATTGGGAAGATAAACGGGCGGATTTGGAAAGTATCGTCACCCCTGCTTATATTGTGGCAAGCTACACGAACCCCATTCACACAAACGGTTCCATCGAAGGTT
>CAZRBI010000003.1:0-95128 GCA_964598315.1 uncultured Oscillospiraceae bacterium | reverse complement strand
TTGTTTATCTTACAATATTTTGAAATTATTGTCAACAAATTTTTCAACGATTTTTGCAAAAAATTTCAATTTTTTTTAAGTGGATTTATATGCCACCGGCTATAGATATTCTTCATCAATCAGCGGGCGCCACACACCCTACACATCATAACGTTCACACATCAACTATACTTGCATTAACAACCAATAAGCAGCAAACTATTCGACAAACAAAAACAAAGCTCCTTAAAATTTATCAATCACTTTTACAATTTAATTTTAAAATGGTTTGTGGAGGCACAAATATGGAAGTATTCTACAATTTCGACGGCAAAAACTTGATTGTGCGGCTTGTTGGCGAGCTAGACGAGCACTCTGCCGAACAGGTACGCAGAAAACTAGATACACTGTTCACGGAAAACAACTTCACCGTGGCAATATTGGATCTTGCCAGAATGTCTTTTATGGATTCTACCGGTATCGGCGTGCTTATAGGACGCTACAAACTTTTGCGCAAGAACAACAAACACCTTTTTGTAAAAAACCCATCAGTCACAATCGACAAAATATTCAAAATGTCCGGACTGTACGAAATAATTGAAAAAATATAGCAAATTGAACAAGGAGTAAACTCATGTCCGTGTTGAACAGTATGGAATTGATCATTGACGCAAAATCTCAAAACGAAAAATTTGCAAGAAGCACCGTTGCCGCTTTTTTCGCTCAATTAAATCCAACGTTGGAACAAATTGAAGATATCAAAACTGCCGTTTCAGAGGCTGTTACAAATTGTATAGTCCACGCCTACAAAAGCGAACAATCGGGGAAAATACACATTATCTGCCAATTGACATCAAATAACCTACATATTGAAATTATAGATTTCGGGAAAGGAATCGAAAACGTAGAACAAGCAATGCAGCCATTTTTCACAACTGTAAATAATGGCGAACGCTCTGGAATGGGCTTCACTGTTATGCAAGCATTTTGCGACGCCGTAGAGGTGACGTCAACTAACGGAAAGACAACGGTAAAACTAGACAAAAACATTGTTTGAGGTTACGCAATGATAAGTCACGAAGAAACCATGCAACTCATATTGCAAGCGCAAAACGGTGACGATACTGCTTGCACAAAACTTATTGTAGAAAACACACCATTGCTCAAAAGCATTGTCAAACGTTACCTTGGCAAGCACGTAGATTACGACGATTTGCTGCAAATTGCCGGCATAGGCCTATTGAAAGCGATCAAAAACTTTTCAACAGACTTCAACGTGCGTTTTTCCACCTATGCAGTTCCCATGATTTTGGGAGAAATAAAAAGATACATGCGCGACGGAGGCTATCTGAAAGTTTCTCGCTCGGTAAAAAGTATTTCATCGAAAATCATGCGCTACACCGAAGAAAAAGCAAAACAAGGAGCTGCCGAACCAACTATCGAAGAGCTTGCACAAAAGTTTGATATGGATCCGTCAGAAATTGTATTCGCACTCGACGCAACAAGACTCCCCGTATCACTTTACGAAACATCAAGCGATAAAGACGGAAAAGAAACAGAGCTGATTGACAAAATTCCCACAGATACCGACAAAAAAATGTTGGAAAACGTCATTCTAAAAGATATGTTGACAAAACTAACGCCTCGAGAACAAAAAATAGTTATGTTGCGTTATTTCAGAGATATGACACAGGGAGAAATTGCACAAAAAATGGGTGTATCACAGGTGCAAGTATCACGAATGGAAAACAAAATAATCAAAAAACTGCAAAAACTATATGCCGAAGACTAAAACAAAACTACAAATCAACACGATGATAAACAATAATATTGAAACAACCACTACGACACACCACCAACAACATGACGCAACGTGCGACGGCTTTGTAACTTACTCACTCATGTATTTTTGTTCTGATACACCGAACAAGTAAAATTCAAAAATGCAAAATAACATAATGCAAACAAAAACTTTTTAACAAAAGGTTGAAAGGACATGTCGACAAAAGAGACATGTCCTAAAAAACTGTTGCAATAACTACTTATACGACTTGTCACATTTGTTTAGCAATGCACAATCACAAGAGTTATACATAGACTAAAATCAACGTAAATTTGACGTTAACATGATATCGCGAAAAACCATAAACACGCGATTACAGCTTACGCAATCGAAATAATCACAATGACGTTTAAAATTCTTTAAACAAATAATATTCTATTTGCACGTATAGCCACAAGAACTTAACACACCATTTGGCCAACAGATCCACCCTTATCAACTACAAATTTGCTCCGAACATTCAAGTATTCTTACACGACTGTGTCACAAAATATAACTATCGAAACTAGAACCGCCCGAACAAATTGTTCGAACGGTTCTGCTGAAATTCTGTAAGTTTTGTAGGCAAATATCGCCTGTGCGATACTAAAACGTCAAAATTGTCAATATTGTGTCTGTGATAGTATTTAACAAGTCGGATCAAACACAACACTATCGGCCAAATCACAACAACAAACAAATCAAACCGCCTCTATTTTCGTTCACGATTTTACCTATCGTCTTTGTTAGTTTTTCTTTGATTTCAACAGGCATTGCATTGCACTTTCCTTCCAATCCCTCTCGCGCTAATCCCGACATTGTTTTGCCAAACATGTTCGTGTTCCAAATTGCACTAGGATTTTGTTTGTATTCCGACAGCAAATATTGACTCTGTTGTTCAGTCCCCACCATTGGGCTAACTTCAGTGACCACATCGACACGCACAACGTGATAACTTGGTGCACTTGCTTTCAATCGCACTCCATAGATACTACCCTGCTTCACCATTTCCGGCTCATTCAACGACATTTCTTCCATATTGGGATAAACTATTCCATATCCAACGTTATCGGCTTGTTCGAAGGCATCCTTCATACTTTCGTACCTCCGTTTCGCAAACGATGCCGACGCAACAAAACTCATCAACGAAAATTCATCTTGAATGTCAACACCGGCTTCGTCGGAGAGTATTTCAAAAAACAGATTGCTTTTGGGCACTATTTCGTATTTAACAATCCCCCTTCCGGCATATATCTTTTTTGTTTGGAAAGTATCGACAAAATCACAGTCGGAAAAATACTCAGCCATTTTTTCACAATCTTTCATTTTGTTGATTTGAACACAGCCTTTCTTAACACGCTCCAACAAAGAAGCAATAATCTTGTTATTTTTGTCCAAGGCTCGCATCCAATCCGGCAAATCAAATTCTAAGCGCCTGACAGGAAATTCTCTCAAAATATTTTGCAATACTTGTTCAAGTTGCTCTTTGCTTGCGTTCAAAATATCCAACGGCATCACCGTGATATCATACTTTTCCGCCAACACTCCGCACAATCCCAAAGTCTTCTCCGACTGCGGTTCACGACTGTTAACCACAAGAACAAACGGCTTACCGATCAACTTAAGTTCTCGAACAGTCTTTTCTTCGGCCGACACGTAACTTGTTCTCGGAATATCCCCTATCGTTCCGTCACTTGTAACAGCAACCACCACTGTCGAATGTTCCGATGCAACCTTTTGCGTTCCGATTTCAGCAGCACGATCAAAAGGCATAGGATCTTGAGCCCACGGGGTGTTCACAAGCCTAACCTTTTCGCCATCCGAGTACCCTTCGGCACCGTCAACCATAAAACCGACACAATCTATTAATCTGACGTTAGCACATGTCTTGTCATTCAAAGTCAATCTAACTGCGGAATTAGGAACAAATTTCGGCTGTGTTGTCATTATCATTTTTCCGTCGGCGGCTTGCGGCAACTCATCTATGGCACGCTTACGCTCATTGTCGTCCGCAATCTCCGGCAGCACCAGCTTTTCCATAAAGTTAGTGACAAAAGTCGATTTACCGCTCCTCACAGAGCCGACAACGCCAACATAAATATCTCCGTTAGTTCTCTCGCAAATATCCTGGTAGATGCTGTTCATACATTCCTCCCGCAAACCATTTTGCTAAATTATATGAAGACACAAATACAAATAGAACAAGCACACCCGACAATTCACAATACTTTTCACAAGCAATACGATAAAAAAACAACATCCAAATAAACGAAACGCTCGAAAATTTGAAAAATTACAAAAATGCATATATGCCGTATTTCATAACATATGCCACTTCCTTAGCATAAAAGTATCCACTGGCATGATTAGTTTAACACTATTTTTTGGGTTATTTCCTAATGGCAGGTATTGTACCACACAATGATTTTATTTCCAAGAAATTAATCTATGTTTAATATATAAAGGTAAGCCTACCCATTGAGTAAGCTTACCTAGTTTTAGCTTGTGAAAGTAATTTGCATTTTTATAGTTTATTATACTTTTCTTGTAATTTAATAATTTCTTTACCTAAACTTGTAATGCTTAGATTTCTTATTGAATCAGTCATAATGTAGGTTGATTCTAACATTCTTTGCTTTTGGCCGTATTTGAGGAACACTCTTCCATTTTTGAAATGAGTATATAATTCTTCAATTTCAGGTTTTACAACAGAAATTAATTGTTCTTTATCCCAAATAGAATTTTCACTTTTAATCTCTTCTTCAATGCTGTTTAAAACTATTTTTAATTGTTCAACCATAGAATCCTCCTATAATAAACCAATCCACCATTGAATACCTCCACCTGTTTGTCCAAATAACGCAGCTGCTTTTCCAGATAATACTGTACTTCCTTTTGAGATTCCATTTTATACTTGTATCTCCATAATTATATGGTCTTCCCATTTCATCATATTCTATAGTCATTCCATTATAATTTACTAATTGATCTTTCCAACCGTTTGTTTTATATGTATAACGAATTACTTCTCCTCCAACTAATTCTTCCGATAAAGTATATTTATAGATTTTCTTTAATAAGATATTTCCACCATTATCGTATTTATAAATAATAGTTTGATTTAATATAGGATTATCTTCTCTTTTCAATCTATTAAATGAATCATATGTATATTTAGTTTTATATTCATCACTTATAACCGAAGCAAACAGAACGGTTTTCAACACGTCGCAAAGAAACGTAGACACACCAGTTTGCCAACAAAAAAGAAACGAATAAAATTGTTGTGACTAAATTTTCGTTCCAGACTGTGCAAACATCAGTTTTTCCACATTTTTATAGCATTATGGCAAAAATTATGTCAGCTAAAAGAATCATGCCGCCAGCAATAGTTGTCAATCCGTTCCGACATTAGTCGTCATTCTTTTCGCCACCGCGAAAAACAAGCTTAATTGGCGTTCCGTCAAGAGAAAATGCCCTGCGAATGTAGTTTTCCAAGTACCTTCTATATGAAAAATGCACCAACGAAGCGTCATTTGTAAAAATAACGAAAGTCGGAGGTTGCGTCGAGGCTTGTGTCGCATATTTTATTTTCGCACGTTTACCGTTTCTCGAAGGCGGTTCTACCGCTTGTACCGCATCGGCAATGACATCATTAAGCATACCGGTTGTAGCTCGAAACGTAGACTTAGCATAAACATAGTTAACTTCGTCCATCAATTTAGTAACACGCTGTCCGGTCAATGCCGAAACGGTGATAAAACGGAAATAATCCATAAAAGCCAAATCACACGAAAGCTGTTTTTTAAATTTTTCAACCGTATGAGTGTCTTTTTCGACCAAATCCCATTTGTTTATAACAACTACAGAGGGTTTCCCCTCCTCGTGAATAAACCCGGCAATTTTAACGTCTTGTTCCGAAAGCCCCTCGTTCGCATCTACAACGATAAGGCAAACGTCGGCACGGCGCACGGCATCCAAAGAACGCATAACACTGTACTGTTCAACGCTATCGTTTTCAATGGAACGTTTTTTGCGCATACCTGCCGTGTCGATAATAACATATTTTCTGTCATTGAAAACAAAGTCCGTGTCTATGGCGTCACGCGTAGTACCCGCAATATCCGAAACAATCGTGCGATCGTATCCCAAAATGTTATTGACCAATGACGATTTACCCGCATTAGGTTTGCCAACTACCGCAATTTTAATTGATTCTTCATCATCCATATCACCGTCTTCTTCCGGGAAATAGGAAATAACTTCATCTAGCAAGTCGCCAATACCCTGTTTTTGTTCCGCCGCAATAGGAAACACGTCCCCCAAACCCAGTGCATAAAAATCTGACAAGTCACAATCTAAATAGTTATCCACTTTGTTAACAACCAATATTACAGGCTTGTTACATTTACGCAAAATCGAAACAACATCGTAGTCTTCTGCCGTCAGTCCGGTTTTATAATCGCAAAACAGCAAAATAACGTCGGCAAGATCTACGGCTATATCAGCTTGTGCGCGAATATGTTTAAACATAAAGTCTTCGCTCTTAAGTTGAATTCCGCCGGTATCTATCAACGTAAACTTTCTTCCAAGCCACTCGGCATCGGCATACACTCTGTCGCGCGTAACCCCGGGCATATCCGATACTATTGATATACGTCCGCCACAAACCTTATTAAAAAACGTTGATTTTCCAACATTCGGCTTACCGACAACGGCAACTAGTTTTCTTTTCATCATTCACACTCCAACACCGCTTGGCAAAATTCATATCCGTCAGCAGTGATAACTATGTTTTTTCCGGTTATATCTTTCAGTTGCTGCAACGTCATTCCGTCAAGAAAAACGTCTTCAGTTTCACGAAGCATAACCCTAGGCAAAAGCAACGTGTCACCAACATTGTCACTGCCATTAAGCGTATCAACAATATCTTGCCCGACAATCAGCCCGGCCACGGTGACAGTTTCCCCGAAGAAGCGATTTTTGACAGTTATTACGTTTGCTCTTAATTCCGGAAATCTCCCCTTTGCTTTTTGCAAGGTCTCCGTCATTAGTGGCGTCGCAGAAACTCCGGTAACAACACTGAACGATCCGGATTTAGCAGCAACCGCATCGCAAAACGCCAAATCAAATTGATAGCGAAAATCAGCTATCAACCCCACGCCGTTTTCCAGTTGATCAAAATCACCATAATAGGTAAAATCGGGAACGTCTCGTTCTGCGTACAAATACATTTCGTCAGAACAGTATGCAAAATGCTCACCGTGCTTTGCGAAACATTCCATATCGAATTTTTCCACTATGTCGACGGCCGCAGACGCAACGTTTTTATCTACCGACGATATTTGACACAAATCACAACGATGTTTTGTAAGCCCGACAGGCACCACCGCAACGTTGCGAACCCCAGGATACAATGCATACAAATCGCGCAAACTTTTTTCCAATTGAACTCCATCGTTCAACTGCGGACACATGACAATTTGCGTATAAATCGAAATGCCCGCATCACACAAACGTTTCAGCAAAGGCACTATCGGTTGCGCTGTAGGATTGCCAAGTAACTTACGACGCAAATCATCATCGGTAGCATGCACAGAGACATAAAGCGGAGAAAATTTCTTTGAAATTATACGCTGAATTTCCTTTTCGCTTACGTTTGTCAAGGTAACAAAATTTCCGGAGACAAAAGACAAACGCCAATCATCATCTTTTACATAAAGAGTTTTACGTTGACCTTTTGGCAACTGATCAACAAAGCAAAACACGCATTTATTCGCACACCAACGCGGTTCGATATAACATTCGTCATAAAAATCCCACCCCATCGGTTGCCCGCATTCCTTTTCTATCGAGAAAGTTTTTTCCTTATTACCACGCAATACAGTAACCGAGAAAGAAGACTGTGAATCGAAATATGCAACATCAAGCATATCCAACGCTTTGTCACCATTGAATGCAACTATTTCATCGTCAATTTTAAGTCCAACTTTCTTTGCAACGGATTTTTTGTCAATTCCACTAATTTTCAACATGTCTTTCTACTAAAAAAGCAACCGAAGCGGTTGCCAAAAAGCATCTACTTTTTGTAGTATTGAGTTAAATCGATGTTCAAAACAACACTCTTGTCGTCCAAATATTTCAACGGACCTTGTGCAAAATGGAAAGTTATTCTTGTGCAGCACAAAAGTTGTGTTTTAACACGATACTTGCGATTTATTTTATTAATACCGTACTTACCGTCGCCTAAAATCGGCAATTTTACATGTGCAAGATGCGCACGAATTTGGTGAGTTCTACCGGTTATCAACTTCACTTCCAAAAGAGAAAGTTCACCCAAACTTTTCAATATTTTGTAGTGAGTTTCAATAGGAAGATACCCTTGTTTGGGAACATCGGAAATGTACACCAAACTCTTTTTTGCATCCTTAAATAAAAAAGCCTTAAGTTTTGCAGACGGTTGCTTCGGAGTGCCAACAACCACACAATTATATGTCTTGTCAATATCGCGATCCTTAAACGACGCCAACAATTCAGTTTCGGCAGTTTTGTTCAAAGCAAAAACAACCAAGCCCATGGTATTCCTATCCAATCGATGAACAGGAATTGCCGTAGCGTCCGTAAGTATGTTGTTGATTCGTTCTGTAAGCGAATCCTTACCAACAACCTCAACGCCGGAAAACTTGTTGACAACCAAAATATTTTCATCACGATACACAACTTCGATTCCGTCTTTTTCACGATCGGCAAGATAAACGCACACTACGTCGCCGGCATTAACATTACAATCAACACCAACACGCACACCATTGATTTTCACACTTTTTGTTTTGATGACCTTTTGAATACGATAGTATCCCAAATCAGTGTTTTCTCCGATCACGTCGGACAGCAACTGCTTGCTTTCAACTTCTATTTCTTTTAGCATAGCACTATTATACCAAACAAATCGTGAAAAAGCAATTGATATTTAAACGAAAAAAAGCGAATTGCTAAAGCAATTCGCAAACTCACAAAGACATGTTTTATGGATATTACCACTCGCTATCCTCAATTTTCTATATTATGTCTGGCATAGTGCAACAGATTTGCCTGCAAAACGACACTATTCAATAAAATCATCATAACATTCGTCATCACTTCGCTTTTCTTTACCCTTTGCCTTTGCAACACAAGTCACCGCATGAACATCTAGCGAAATCAAAATAACGTCATTGCCGATTTTATCGATATTGCCCCAAGGCACAAAAATATCTTCGTTAGCTCGAAACAGTTTTCTTATTCCGGGAACGACAACACCAAGCACTCCCTTACCGCTTCTGTCAATTATCATATCGATAACGTGTCCCATTCTTGCACCGTTAAGAACATTAACAACTTCTTTGCACCTCAATTCGTTGTAACTTATTTCCAACGCCATTCTCCAAGAATAGTCTACTTGCGTCGATCATCAAATATTATCTTACCGAGTAAAAGTGTACAAGTATCACAAAAAATCATCACGCAACTTATTCACAGCACTCTTTTCCAAGCGAGATATTTGAGCTTGACTCAACCCGACTTCGCGCGAAACTTCCATTTGCGTTTTTCCTTCAAAATATCGTTTTTCCAGAACATTGCGTTCCTTCGGCTCAAGGTTTTGCATGGCCTTATCCAACGTCACGTTGTCGGCCCAAATACTTTCCGAACAGCTTTCGTCCGCGAGATGATCTTGTAACGCTAAAGAATCCTCCTCATCTGCGTACACGGCGTCGGAAAGCGACACAGGATCACTGATTGCATCCAAGCAATAAATCACCCTAAACAACGGCAAGTGCAACTCTTCGGCAATGTCATCGACCGAAACATCACCAGACGACTCGCGCTCCAATTTATCACGAGCTTGCAATGCTCGATACGCTACATCTCTCACACCACGGCTAACACGCAACGAATTCGACTCTCGCAAGAACCGTCGAATTTCACCGTCAATCATCGGAACCGCATAAGTGGAAAAACATACACCGAAATCAGGGTTAAAGTTATCAACCGATTTAATCAACCCGATACAACCAATTTGAAACAGATCGTCCAAATTTTTGCTTCTGGAAACGTAACGCTGAACAATTGAAAGCACCAAACGCAAATTACAATTGATAAAGTCGTTTCTAGCATTCAAATTCCCGTTTTTAATTTCGCACAACAGTTCTCTGGATTGTGCTGCGCTAAGTTTAGGTAGCACAGAAGTATCCACTCCGCAAATTTCAACTTTTCGTTTCATATTTTCGGCCCCACAGAAATATTACATCAATATTTTGTTCCGAAAAAATTGGTTTTATACGAAAAACAATTCTTGACAACAGTCGACATAAGATATAAAATAACAACCATAAAGAGGTGCGGCCATGTTACGCGAATACATAAATCAAATTGACAAACTTCCACAAAAAGCACTCGTCAACCGACTCGAAATCGATGTAAGCGTTCCTTGCATCGGTATTATTTCGGCACAAAATGACGTAGCTGTTTCACACAACAACCTAGACGAAATAAGTAAGCGCGTCTACGACGGAATCATATCATGCGGATGTACGGCAAAATTCGTACATATTCCATCCATAGACTGCACCGCTATGCACGGAACACAGGCAACAAAGTACGATCTGCCCTCTCGAGATTTGACGGCAAATGCCGTAGAACTCGTTTGTTCCAACGACTTTTATGACGGCCTTGTGTTCGTGTCAACAGAACAAAACGTCACATGTGGCATGCTGCTAGCAGCAATCAGATTAAATATGCCGTGCGCTTTCGTCTGTCAAGGCGTGATGTCTCCGATAGTTTTCAATCGCAAGGAACGCGGCTTCGCACACTACTTCGAACAAATAGCAAAAATCAAAACAGGTAAAACCGCACACGAAAAACTTTCAAAAATCTCCGCCAACGTGCCGCTTATCACCGGCTCCGACTGCGAAAGATACGGAGCGAATAGTTTCAATTGCATTTTAGAGGCCACAGGGCTTGCTGTGCGCGGAAACGGAAGTGCCGGCGCTCACACAACCGAACGATACGAAATTGCCCGCAAAACCGGTTGTCTGGTCACAAAAATCGTTAAAGAAAAACGCACTCCGAAACGTGTACTTACACTAGCCACCATTTCCAACATGGCGAAACTCGATCTTGCTTGCGGTGGCAGTTCCACAACCATTCTCAATCTTATCGCAATAGCAAAAGAGCTCGGAATCAAGACATTCAACTTGAAGGCCATCGGCGATTTTGCCAAGAGCACACCGCTTTTACTTTCCAATGAAGACAGCAATCGTTGTTTGATGAGCCGCTTTCACGAATCAGGCGGCGCGTTTGCCGTTCTAAAGCAGCTTGAACGGGCCAACCAAATCAAAACCGACGCGTCTTATTCGGAAAAAGAAACGCTGGCTGATGTTCTAAAAACAATCGATCTGTCCGATTCGAACACTATTCGTGCTGCAGATAACAGCGTGAGCGGTTCTTCGCGTCTGCGCGTCATCTACGGAAACGTATCCGAAGGAGGTTGTATTGCTCAATTCGGCAACGAAAACACTTTCAGCGGTCCCGCCAAAGTTTACAACAACGAAGAAATGGCTATCGATGCTATACTCCATCGTGAAATTCACGATGGCGACGTTCTTGTAATACGCGGAGAGGGGCCCAAAAGCGGACCGGGAATGAGAGAGCTTTATGCTTCGCTGGCTTTGCTCAAGGGCTTCGACCTCGCCAACAAAGTAGCCGTCATAACAGATGGTAGAATTGCCGATTTCTACGAAGGAATCGCAGTCGGGCACATAACGCCGGAAACAAATGATGAGACCATTTTTTCCGTTTTGCAAGACGGGGATATAATCGATATCAACATTGCAAAGGGAAAAATTTCGTGCGATATCAAATCAAAAGAGGTGTCACAGCGTTTCCGCGGACATGAAAACGACGTAAGCAACTACGGAAATTTCTTTTTGAAAAATTGGGCCAAAACTTGTTCAACTGCAACGGAAGGCTGCGTCTACAAGCCACAACGCTGATTTTTTAAAAATAAACATTTAACAACATAAGATTTTACTGCCTGCAACAATTGTTGCAGGCAATTTTTATGGAAAACATACAATTGCATTGCTTCGCGACAAATCATAAACCTAATTCAGGCAAAATAACCTCAAAATAAAACCTCGAAAAATTGACAAACTGTCAAAATTTCGAGGCAAGGCAATAATCTACACTACTTATTCTTTTTCAATTCTTTTTGCCAGCAACGATAACACAAATTCTCGTAGCACTCATCGCCGCCAATCAGCACCACAGGGCCGTCATCAACACATTTTCCGTTAATAAAGCGCGCATTCACGGTCGACTTTCTTCCGCAGCGGCAAACCGACTTGATTTCTTGCAAAGAATCCGCAAGTTCCACAAGGCGCTTACTTCCTTCAAACAGTTTACAACGAAAATCAGTCAACAATCCATAGCAAAGAACTGGCACATACGACGTTAAATGTTTCAACTCGTTCACCTGCTGTTCCGTGCAAAATTGCGCTTCATCGACAATGATACAGTCGCAACCGCTTTCCTGCTTAAAATTCCGGAAAAGTTCACAAAAACTCTCGTTCGGCGAAATCGTTTCACAATCACTCACAAGTCCGATGCGAGAGCGCACTTTTGGCCTTTCTGCACCGTCACCGCGATTATCGACCGAGGGCTTAACCAACAATACCCTCATGCCCTTTTGCTCGTAGTTGAATTTGCACATCAATGCTTGCGCAGATTTACTACTGCCCATTGTGCCGTACTTAAAATACAATCTGTATGACGAATCTTTTGTAACGCTCATTTTTCAACCTCAATACAAACCGTCAATTGTACCGTCGGAATCAATTGACATATTAACAGCATTCGGAGTTTTGGAAAGTCCGGGCATCAACAACATGTTCCCCGCCAAAACTACCAAAAATCCGGCGCCACCTCGATATTCAACGTCTCTTACGTGCACGGTGAATCCCTCAGGCGCACCCAACAACGAAGCGTCATCAGAAAAACTATACTGCGTTTTTGCAATCACAACAGGTAGCCTTTCAATGTCAAGTTGTTGAAGACTTCTCAAACTATCCAAAGCTTCCGGAGCAAACTCAACGTCGTCCGCGCCGTAAATGCGAGTGGCAACTTTGCGAATTTTTTCTTGAACATCGTCTTCATCGTTATATGCAAAACGAAAATCGGATTTACGGTTGCTTACACAAACATTGCAAACCTTTTGCGCAAGTTCAATTGCGCCTTGGCCGCCTTTTCCCCACACGTCGCAACAAATTGCATCCACGCCAAGTTGTGACATTGCTCTTTCAATTTCGGCAATTTCTTTTTCGGTATCGGACACAAAACGATTGATCGCCACCACAACCGGCAAACGATAAACATTTGTCAAATTGCTAACGTGACGCGCCAAGTTGCTCATTCCACGCTGCAAAGCGTCCAAATTTTCTTCAGACAGGCGGTTTTTGTCCGCACCGCCGTGCAACTTCAACGCACGAACCGTGGCCACAACCACAACCGCATCGGGAATCAAACCGGATTTTCTGCATTTTACGTCAAGAAACTTTTCTGCGCCCAAATCCGCACCAAATCCGGCTTCGGTCACAGTGTAATCGGCAAAAGTCATAGCAAGTTTTGTCGCCTGGACACTGTTACAACCATGGGCAATATTGGCAAACGGACCGCAATGGACAAAGGCCGGAGTGCCACCGATAGTTTGCACCAAGTTTGGTTTCAATGCATCCTTCAACAAAATTACCATGGCGTTTTCAGCATTCAAATCACGGGCAAAAACAGGTTTTCCGTCAAAAGTGTACGCCACAAGGATATTTCCGAGGCGGGTTTTCAAATCGGAAAGATTTTCGGCAAGCGTCAAAATCGCCATAATTTCGCACGCGGCAGTTATATTGAATTTTTCGTTACGAGGCGTTGCACCCGGCACACCGCTGCTGACCACCACGCCGCGTAATGCGCGATCATTCACGTCCAGAGTACGATTGAAAACAATTCTGTTAGGATCTATCTCCAAAACATTGCCTTGGAAAATACTGTTGTCTATCATTGCGCAAAGCAAATTATTTGCGGAAGTGATAGCGTGAAAGTCACCCGTGAAGTGCAGATTGATGTCTTCCATGGGAAGTATTTGAGAATAGCCACCGCCGGTTGCTCCGCCTTTAATGCCAAAAACGGGCCCTAGCGACGGTTCGCGCAACGCCAAGCAAGTGTTAGCGCCTATAAGGTTCAATGCATCGGCCAACCCTATTGAAACCGTTGTTTTTCCTTCACCTGCGGCAGTAGGATTGATGGCCGTCACCAAAATCAGCTTAGAATCCTTTTTCGGAGATGGGGTTGCCACCACTTTGGCTTTCAAATTGCCGTAAAGTTCCAATTGTTCCTCGCAAATTCCTATTTTTTTTGCGATTTTCACGATGTTTTGTGGTTTGCAGCTTCTTGCAATCTCAATATCCGTCATTTTGTACCACCGTCATTTCATTTTCTAATATAATAGCAAAAAAGCACCTGTTTTGCAATTGAAAAAAATCAAAAAATTACAAATATTTGAAATAATAAACCAGCCGCAAGAACTGACAAAAATCAAAGATAAACAAAAATTGAAAACTTGCTTAAAAATTGTTGATTTTTTTTCAAACGTTTGATACAATATCTAAGCAGTTGGCACCATAGCCAAGAGGTAAGGCAGAGCTCTGCAAAAGCTTCACCCCCAGTCCGAATCTGGGTGGTGCCTCCAGAAAAAGAGTAAGCACAAAGCTTGCTCTTTTTTTTCGTCCAATTCCAAATCACTGTAAATCAATTCTTCTGCTAACAAAATTTTTCTTTACAAACAAATTTCACTATGGTATAATATAATAAGTGAGCAAGGGCACCAGCAAAACAGTCAAAAACCGTAAAACCTATTGCAAATGCAACCTCACAGCCACACAAACATGCCGATGTGGCGAAATAGGCAGACGCAAGGGACTTAAAATCCCTCGACCTTCAAAGTCGTACCGGTTCGAGTCCGGTCATCGGCACCAAAAACAGAACAAAACGAACCTTGAGAAATCAAAGTTCGTTTTTTTATTTTGCATAAGCCCTGCATCTTTCAAACTTCTTTAGCAGTTACACTCAAAAATCCAAAACAAACCAAAACTTTTTAGCACAGTCGGAAAAGTTTTCTCAAAGGATACAGATAACTAACGTTTTTTACACAATTTTGACCATTTTTTTCGTTTTATTTGTTGTTTTCATTGCTAAAGTCAAAATTTCGTTGAAAAAGTGCACCGGTATGGTGCACTTCAAAATTCAAATATATTGCAAAGCAATGCAGTGTTCAGTCAATAACGTACTCAACATAAACATATCCTTCTACCACACTGTCGCCGTTTGTGACGCTGTATGCCATGCGATAGAAACCTGCAGAAATCACATCGCTACTGTTGACAACACCGTAGACCCCGTCATCGGTCAGTTTTTCAAGTTCTACAGCAGGTGTTCCGAACACAAAAACTTCTGCAGAAACCTTTTCTACAAATTCCGCATAGCTCAAACTTGTTGTCGATTTCACTCGCACATTGTGATCAACCGTATCGACATACGTCACAATCACAGTTTTGTCGTCGCAATGCTCAACGGTGGCGCCGGAAATGTTCAACTGCTCCACCGTGTCAACTTGCACTGCTTTGCACGCCGAAACCCTTATGCCGTCGTCCGTTGCAATGTACGCAACCAAAACGTAGTTGCCTGCAGATAATTCAGGCAAGTCGAATTGCAATTCTTGTGCGGATATCGAAAACGTTTCGCCGCCGTCGTACACAACGGCGGAACTTTTGCCAAGCACCACTGCGTCGTTGCCATTATCGGAAGTCAAAGCCAATGCTATCACGTAGGAAGTGTCGGAAACAAACAGTTGCAAATCATTGGTGGCCAATTCGATGGATTGTACCGAAACACCCTTACCACCGATAGTTACATTTTGTGAACTGTAGTTGCCTATAGCCGCAAAGTCAATCGCGCCGAGATCAACGTTTTCTTCCAAATCTTCAATGTCAACAACGGCATCGTTTTTTATATTCTTGTAAATTTGTTTTATTTCTTCTATGCGTTGTTTTTCTGCCGAAATGCCTGCACGCACGCCCTCCGATGCGGAAACATAGCAGTCGTTCCAACGATAGTACTTCACCAAATTATCCGCATCTTCTTGCGCAAGAGGAATTCCGTTGTAGACGGTTGTCCAATCTCGCCTGCAAGTCATGCCGGTTTCGTTCAAAAATTGCACAAAATTGCTCCACTTGTCTGCGCGTGTGTCGCCGTGAATGATAAGTCCCATTTCGCCGGCATAGCCGTCCGCAAGCGACGACACGTGAATTGCGGAAATTTCAACGTCACCGCCGACAAAAGTGCTGTCGAATGTTATCGTTTTACCGTTTTCCAGATGAATCACTGCGTTGTCGCAAGAAATCAAATTGCCGTTTTCATCCACGTCTGCGGCGGGCGCAACAACTTTCGATATTCCATCGAAGCCGGCAAATTGCAGTTCAAGTGACAAAAGACCTTCATCGTCATTGTGGCCCATTCTGAAAAATTCCGTTGCGGAATCCGAACTCATTATGCCCATTTGCGCAATAAACTTATCTTTGGCGTCGTAATCCACCATGTAGGAAATGTCGTTTTTCATAACGGTGAAACGTTCATTGTAGAAGTCGCCGCCGTCGGTTGCACAAAAAGTCTCCCAATATCCTTTGGAATTGTCCGCAACAAAATAGAGTTCCTGTTTTTCAGACGGAATCAACTCCGTCAATTCATATCTTTCGTCGGGAACGTATTTCACTCTGTGAGAGGCAAAATCCTGTTCTGTGTATAATTCGTAGACTGTTCGACCGTCAGAATCCGTATAGCGTTTGCAAGTGAAAACTTCGTCTTCATCGACTCTGCAAAGCGTCTCGCTGCTTTCACCAACGGAAAGGTGGTACTTGGCATTATCATAGTTTACCCAAACGTCAACAACCTTGATGTTCTCTTTCACGGTGTCAATGAAGAACGCCCCCTTTTGTGCAATGCCGACAATCACATCGGTGATGTTTTGAAAGTAGGAATAGGAATTGTTGTATTCAACAAAACCGCTCCACTCTGCATTAGCCCCGGATACCCAAAAGCTCCCCATGTCCTCTTTCGGCTCGCACACTTTGAAATTACGCGCAGCCTTGCGAGCAAGAGTTTTCAGCGTTTCGGAACCGTTGTCAAAAATGTTCTCGCTGTCCAATTGTTCGGAATTAAGTCTGTTGTTCGCTAGCAAAAGTTTGGCTGTCGTTGTCCCGGTATATTTCGGCACTTCGCCGTTGTTGCACCCGACAAAAACAGATACAACCAAAACAAGACAAATCAGCAGCAACAATAATTTTCTAGTTCTGCAAAATACCATTTGAAAAATCTCCGTGTTATTTTGTTTTTTGCATTGTACTATAAAACCCGACGTTTAGCAACAAAAAATTATTCACAAAACCAATAATAATCAAATATTTTCAGCAGTTTATTTTCTCAACAACTTCCCAAAAACACATTTGGAACATAAAGAAAATTTTACGAAAAACTCTACACTTCTTTTAACTTTGCGACAAAAAGTTCTATTCACCAGTAGATCACATTGCAAAAATCCAACAACAAATTTCAAGTGAATGTACCCAATGTCCGAAAAATAGCCGCAAATTTGCAAGAATAGGCCCCAAAACACAAGCTATGTCTATCATATTACGTTACGAAATGTGATTTTTCACCCAAATCCACCTCAAAACGATACCAAAGTTACAAAGACAATTGTTTACACACAATTTTGGCGATAAATAAGACACAATCGAGTTTCAACGCTCTGAATACAGTGTATGCAGTTACTTCTAGACAACTTGGCAATCCTGCGCGACTCTTACACACTGCTCTCTCGAACATCAAGCACGTCCGCGACAAAACGCTTGTAACGGTTTATATGTTTTACTTGGAAATATTCTCGCAACCAGTTCCGCACTATATGAACAGCACCCTCACGTCTGTTGCACTTAAAAGCGCCATCACAACACACAACAAAAGGCAGCTATATTATGGTTATTTAAATTTGCACACTGCTCTCGTAGGTGATAAAGTGCTGGTTCCGCCTCTACATTACGTTTAGGCTTATATTTTTCCCTGGAATCTATTCGCACAGCCAGAACACACCATAGCTTTACATAAACAGTTTTCAGTCACATCTGTTGCGCTAAAAAGCAGAATCACAACGCAAAACAAAAGGCATATATAATGTGGCTATTTCCATTTACACACCGCCCTCGCAAGAAACAACGTCCGCTTCGGCATTACGCTTACAAAGTTTTATGTATTTTCACTGAAAATCTTTTCGCGACTAGATCACACCATAGATTTATATAAACTGTGTTTTCTGTCATGTCTGTTCCGTTTTAAAGCACAATCACAACGCAAAACAAAAGGGCGGATAAAGTCGCCCTTTTGAATTTAGTTTTAGTCTACAATCAAATTGTTTGCAATTCAATCGTTAGTAACCACTAGGGTTCATCAACAGCTGTACCGCCTTCAACTACAACATATGAACTGTAGTCTTTGTAGTAACCTGTTCCTTCGTTATAAAGCTTATCGCTGTCAATCCAAACAAGGTTTGTGCTGTCTGCAGTTACTTTTGTAATGTCACAACCGCTAGCCGTGATTTTTGCACCTGCAGTGTTGGTTACCAAAACAGCCGCTTTCTTGTTAGTTTCAAATGTGCAGTCTATCAAAGACAACACGATTTGATTACGCTTGCTAGCATCTGTCACATATTGATCCTTGATAGCAATCGCTCGATCACATTTGATGTTGACATTATTCAAAGAAACATTGCCTGCTTCAGCGGTAATCCACAAAGCATAAACTTCACCAACGTCCGTAATCGAACAATTTGTCATGGTGACATTTGCGCCACGACCAACCGCAACAGCTCTATCAAAAGTCACGCCGTCGAAATTCCACGTGCAATCGAAATAATACAAATCATGTAGGTTCCAGTTCATGTCAGCTTGTGTAGAACCCAAAGAACCGTTTTTGATCGTTATAACCGCATCGGAATTAACTGCGCCCAACGCAGACATATATGTCGTGCTAAGCTGCAACTTGTGTCCGCCTAAATCGATGTTGATTTCTTTTGTGTTAGCACCGCCCAAAAGACGTTGCCCCTTGTCGCCTTCCGTTCCCAAACTGCTGATAGAAACAGCATATTGATGTGCAGCATCGATATTATACAATTCTCCGGCCAAAACAACGTTAATTGTTTCGTCGTTTGCAGACAAAATTTTAGCGAATGTAGCAGGGCTACTGCAGTAGTTTGTTTTCCCGTCAACAACAATGTTAGATACAGAAACGCGACCAAAGATACTGTTTGTCTTTCCCGCAGTATCATGAACCAATTTATTGTTGCTTACTGTACAATTATTAACTTTCAAGCTACCCGCACCATTGACCGTTCCTACAATTTCGCCTTCTTTTTCAGCTTTTTCGGCGTTCAATTCACAACCGGAAACAGAACAGTTTTCAATCTTCCAATTTGTGTGGTCGTCTGCCATAACCATGCCGACAATACCACCAGCATTGCCGTACGCATTGGTTACGCTACCATCGGTGACAGTACAATTAGTAACAGAGAATATGCCATTTCCGCCCAGCGAGATGTATCCCAACAAAGAGCCTGCGCTTTCGCCACTAACACCTGCCGCACCGGTAACATCAACATTGACAGTGTGGCAATTATCCAAAACAACTCTGTTGATACCACCGTCAGTGTAGGAAATGAAGGCGCCACTGTTATAGGTGTTGAATTGTTGAGACACCGTGCCTTCAATCTTTGAATTCTTGATTGTCAAGTTTTTGATTTCGATATCAATAAACGCATCTTCACCAATCAAGGCTTGTGTCAAACCGCTGATTGAATGTCCGTTGCCATCCAAAACATATGTAGCCCAGTTTTCGCCACGATATTTTCCGATTTCTTGCCAACTATCAACCACATGATAGTTCTTTTCAAGTTTTACACTGTTGCTTGCTGTCAAAATGCCTTTCAAGTACTCTGCGGAGCAATAAACTGTTCCGTCAATTTCAAGAAGACCACCAACAATACGACCAAACAATTCGTGATCGGGAGCAACTTTGCCGGTTTGAGCCAATGTGTTGTCTGTTGAAGTACAATTTGCGATAGTCACAGTACTTGTGTTGACAGAACCAACAATAGCACCAACACGCCAGTTGCCGGCATCTGTGGAGGACAATTTGGTCTCGCTGACAGAACATCCGCTGATAGAAACAACACATGAGCTTGAATCACCGGTTTGCGCTACAATGCCGCCAACAGAACCTTTTGCAGAAAGTTCACAACCTTCAACAGAACAGTCGGTGAACATTACACTACCGTAGCAAACACCAACAAGTCCACCAACGCGAGTATCGGCAGTCGTATTCAATTTAGAATCGACAAGGTGGCAATTGCTCAATGAAACTGCACGATCGCTATCCACAAAACGAATAAATGCAGCGAAGCCACGACTTTCAACTTCCCCGCTAGGATTATTACCCATCTCAGAATTCTTGATTGTCAAGTCATCGATTTTGACATTTTTGTTTGTTGCGCGAATGAACGGCGCGGAAAGTCCGGAGATATATTTGCCGTTACCAATAATTTCGACACCATCCTCGGCAAAAACCTCGCCCTTTTCTCCGGTGGTTTCGTGGTCGTCTCTGGCAACCAAGCCTGTCCAAGCTTTTCCGGTCATGTCGATATCGTTGACAAATTCAACTTTGCTGACGCCGGTTTCTTTTTGCAATGCAATCAAATCGTTTGCATTGTACACGTAGTAGGTGTTATCCACGTCAGTGTTGACATTCGCATTGCCTTGAACAGCTTCCACTGCATAGGACAATTCCACTTTCTTGCCCGCATATGCGTTTCCTGCAGTTTCGGGGAAGTCGATACAAACAGTGATTTCCTTAACTTTCTTATCTTCAGCAACTTGCAAATCTTGATATTTGGAAACGATGGATCTGCCTGCATATCCTTCTCCATCAACCACCACGTCCAATCCTTCAAGCAATCCGGTATCGGTTTCGCATGAAATGATTGTACGGTACTTGACAGCCACGGTGCTGTTGTTTGTGACAACAATATTGAATTTGATGCCGTCACCAGGAAGGAAATTGACGATAGCCAAACCGTCTTTGAAAGACACCGATGCGTATGCGTTTAAAGCACCGGTACCTTCAACGTACCCCCCCCCATTATGTCTTGTGCTAACAGAATCTTTATCTATGCTTGCAACAACGTCCACTTTGCCTGAAGTGATTGCAATGTTAACATCGCTTTCGGATGTGAACAAAGCAAACGTTGCTCCGGCAATAAGGCTAACGCAAAGTACGATAGACAAGATTGCCGACACAAGCACTTTATTTTTGATTGTATTCATAATTTCTCCTTATAGAATATGTTTTTGGGGTAGAATTTTTAGAATAGAACCCTTTTGTGCTTATTTTGCTTCTGTGTTTTGAACAGCATTGACAAACAAGTCGAACGATACTTCTTGTGCTTGAGCATTGTTGTTGACTTTTGTGTCATCCACAAACACGATTTTAACGGTGAATTCGGTGCTCTTTTCACTATTCAACGTACCGCTATGAATTTCAGCATGTTTGCCGCCTTCAACGAAGTCCGAAAGCGTGCCGTTGACAATAGCGTATTTTTCTTCGCCCTCTGCGCCTTCCCAGACCAAAACTTTCAATTGGTTGGACAATGCGTTCGTTGCGCCGTTCAATTTGATTTTAACAACAAAGTCGAACGCAACGCTGCCTTTATTTATGAGACTAAGCCTTGCCGCATATGATGAACCGGGCGCAATCTTTTCTTTGGCGCCAAGCCCAAACATATTTTTGGTGGTAGAGCCACTGAAATCGGCTGCTGCCTTATCTTCATAATTCGACAAACCGCCGGCTTCATTCAAGTACGTTTTGTTGAGTTGATTTCTCCAAAGTTCGGCATTGAGAGAACCTGCAACGAGGTGGTTTTCAACTTTGACGTCGCTTGTCCACAAAGCGTAGGTGCCGCCGACAATCATAGTAGCACACAACATTATCATCACACTTGCCAAAAGCATTGTTTTGATTTTGCTTTTACCCATTTTTGTTTTCCTCCTTGTGATATTTATCTAAAGCACCATATTGGCGCATTAAATACTTATTCTTCAACAGCAGGTTGCTCTTCGGCAGATGCTGCTTTTGCCGCTTCGCGTTGCATTTTGCGACGAAGCTTTGCTTGTTCCTTCTTATAGGCTTTTTCTTCTTCGAAAGCTTTGATAGCAATGGACATGCTGTCTTTCACAGCAGCCAAAGCAGCTTCGTCCACCACTTTGATGATGGCGGGAGCCTGTTTGACGGTAACTTTGTTATCGTTGATGTAGTTTTTGAAAGTCAAGTTGGGAATGACAAGTTCACAAACAATCACGCCGCGTCTGATTTTCAAACGGACAAGACGGTTTTTGCCAACCTTATATTCTTCGTAGCCGGCGTTTTTGAAACGTCTGCTTCCTTCCACTGCCATTGCGGCACGTACGATTTCGTCGTAGTAGCCTCTGTGGTCGGCAGAAAGTTCCAAATACTTTTCGTCCAAAGTTTGTCCTCCGGCAGAGAAAGCAACGTTTGCTTCATCTGCGGCAACTTCTTCTTCAGCCGCTTCTTCTGCAACAGGTGCAGGAATTTCAACAACAACAGGTTTTTGCTCTTCAACAGGTGGTGCTACGGTTGCAACCACAGGTTTTTCTTCTTCAACAACAACTTGTTCTTGTTTTTGAGAATTGATGCGTGTTTTGCGTCTTTCAAGTTCTTCATGAACGACGTCACGAGTGACAACGACCATGCAAAACAAGCACACCAGCAATGCCAGGACCATAAAAATTATGATAAGTACGTCCATTTGATTCCTCCTATTTTATTTAACGTCGGTGTTTTCCGACGAAAAGTCGATATTACTTTCGGCAGCAGAACTACCATTTGAGCCGCCTTGCGGAGCTATATCCGCCGAACTTTCGTTGTTACATTCAATATCATCTGAAACACTTTCGCGCCCGACATTTTGATTTTCGGCGGCAAGATTATCTTTCGACGAATCCACTTCAGCGACATCACCTTGCAATGCTGCAAGCTTACGACGAAGTTCTTCGATTTCGTCCGCTTGACGTTGTTGTTCGGCTTTCATTTTTTCTTTCTTTTCCGAACCGAACACGCGAGAAAGACGAAGCACTTCAAAAATGATCACAACCAAACAAGGCACGATTATGAAACACACTATGCCCCACGGTTGTTTGAATGCAAAAACCAACCAACCCAGAACAAGGCTTTTGCCGGTGACCTTGCCGATTACGTAGTTATAGCTAGCAGTTGCGGACGTATCGATTGTTTGCACGTCGTTTTCGCCCGTGCCGGTTACGTTGTCTCCGCGCAACTTGATAGAATAGCCGCCGTTGGTGTTGGGCTGAATACTTATGATTCTGTGAGTGATAGTATCTTGCTTACCACCGATATAGTACTTGAACGTGAGAACGTCGCCAACCTTAAGGTTTTGCAACCACTCGTTACGACGCTGAATTGCTTCGGCATCATCGTCGTCCGCCTCCGGAATGACTTGCACAAACACACAAGTTCCCGCCGGAAAACTTTTGATTTTATAATCGCTGACATCGGTTGCTTCGTTTTCGTTCATCGAATCGGACTGAACAAAACGCAGTTGATAGCCGAACACTGTGGCGGTGCCCTCATCGTCCTTTTTGGAAACGATTGTGACCACCAGCACGAACAATGCCAAGATAACAACAACATACAACAAAACTTCGCCAACAATTTGCAACGCCTTTTGGCGCGCACCACTTCTGCAACCTGTACCCATTATTGCTCCACGTTGCTTACAGTGACAACTACGTCAAACACAGTACTTGTGTTTTGGGATTTATTTTCGACTGTGCTCGGCATCGTGAATGAAATTTTAATTTTCGAAACGCCTTCACCCAAGGGTATTTCACCTGCTTCAAGCACATCGGTCAAATTTGTATCGTTGACGATAACTTCTTCACCAGTAGCTTTAATAGCAGTTATAGTAACGGTCAAAAATTCGTCGAGAGTTCCAGGCTTGCCGTGATTGTCAAACTTGATTTTGGCAACGTATTCCATGTTCATCACGGAATCTTCACCGACCAAATTGATTGTGTAACCCTTTGTATCACATGGCGCAAAGCCTGTCAGTTCCACCTTGTAGGATTCGGTGGTGCCTTTGCCGTCAATTGTCAACGTGGTGTTTTCTTCCAAATTGTTTTCGTCGCGCAAAACACCATAAATTGTCATTCCGGTTAGTGCAACCACGACGGAAAGAATTATCAAAATGTATTTTATCTTGTTAGTCACGATTCCCTCCAAGAACTGCAAGCGTCAAAAACCGACCACTGCGTTAGCTAACGTTCTGCCAAGCACTTCACCGTGCACCAAGCAACGCGCCGAGCTACAATTTTTTTGACGTTATGTTGTTCAACAAGTTTTTTGTGTGGCCTGCCCGTTCAATTGCAAAGCGATCACCCAAAAGTTGCTGACGACTTCTCTTTGTTGCAATGATATTAAAAACACTGATACGCACTGCTATTTTAGAGGAAAATGCAGGCAGTTATGCCAATTTTGCAACACACATAAACAGCAAAATAGCATAGTACGTGCTTTTATACACACTAATAATACGCCTTCGTTAGCGGTTTGTCAATAATTTTCAAAAAATTTTGCGATTATTTTTCATTTTATGACATACGTTTTTACAAATTTTTACACGAGCGGATAAAAAAATTGCATTTTTGTTCGTATAACACATTGCAAACCTACAGCTGTCACTTCTGCTACATAGTTTTGCTTAAAAATCAGCTTTTACGGCGAGCGGATTCTTGCGGAACTTCACGGAGCATTTTTCCCAACTTATTCATCATTGCAACTTTGTGTTCGATAAGAGAATGGGCATAACGATTGAGTGTGACGTTGGCATTTTTGTGACCAAGCAATTCCGAAAGTGTTTTTACGTCTACGCCGCATTCCAAAGCACGGGTAGCAAACGTATGTCGCAATGAATGAAAGCCCTTGTGCGGTATGCCGAGTTTTTTGAGCAAGAGCGCAAACGTGCGCTGATAGGAACGGACAAAAATAGGCTTACCACGGCTAGAAACAACATAGTTGCAATTGCAAGAACTCTTCAACTTTTTCAAATGACACAACAAACGATCCGGAATGGGAATAACACGGCAAGAACAGGGCGTTTTGGGGCTGCCGATGCTACGTCCACCACCGCTTACACCGCCGTCGCGGCAGGTTTTGGAAACGCGCAAAACTTTCTGCGAAAAATCGATATCTTGCCAAGTTAACGCAAGAAGTTCTCCTATGCGGAGACCTGTGTAGAGGCAAAGAACAATGCCGAAAAGCTTGCCTTTTCCGCTGCGAAAAACGTATTGCTCGATTTTCTTTTGCTCGGCAGCAGTGAAGCACTTGACACGTGTTGGTTCGCACCTGGGACGCTTGATCCTGTTGGCAAAATAGAAAGGCGTAAGACCTGCCAAATGTGCCGTTTTCAAAGAGTTTTGCACCACGGCAACAACCAAGTTTATCGAGCCGGCAGACAAGCCTTTTCCCGTGAGAATGTTGCCGTTTGTTTGCAATGCGGCCACCAATTTTTGCAAATCTACCACCGACAATTCCGAAAGCTGTTTTTGCCCCAAATATGGGACGATATGTTGCGTACAAACCAATTTGTAAATTGAATAAGTGTTTGTTTTCGACGACAATTTCACGTAGTTTTCCAACCAATCGGCAAGCCAATCTTTGTAGGTCATTTTGTTTCTCCTTTTGTTTGTGATTTTGATAAAATAGCACAAAACAAGGAAAAACAGCCCGTTACGGTCCGTTTTTAGGTTATTTTAGGATACTATGTGTGTGATAATATTACATAAAACAAGAAAAATCGGTGTTATAAACAGAAAATTCAGCAACAAAACAAAAAAAACTCCTGCTAGCTTGCAGGAGTTTTGATTGGATAAATTATGGCAAGAACACTACTTCAAATTTAAAATCGATACAGCATCTGCGATGTTCTTTTCAAAGGCCTCACGTCCGTACTTATCTACTTCGGCTTTATTTTTCTCTCCGTGTGTTAGGCAACCGGCACCACCGATGCAACCACCGATGCAAGCCATACCTTCAATAAAGTTGGCATCCAAACGCCCTTTACTTTTTTGCAACAACGCGATCTTACACTGCTCGATACCGTCGCAAGCACAAGGCTTCAACAAAAATTCAATTTCTTGTTCTTTTAAAGCCTCGGAAACGGCATCGGACAAACCACCGCTTCTTGCAAAAATACGTCCGAAATAGGAAGCGTTATCTAAGTAGCCTTCTTCCAATGTTGTGATATCGATATCGCGACTATCAAACAAAGCTTGCAACTCTTCAAACGTCATTGCAGCATCGACATAGGGTTTGACGTCATCGTGTTGCACTTCCATTTTCTTGGCCGTGCACGGGCCGATGAACACAACTTGACAATCGGGTTCTTGCTTTTTCAAATATCTTGCAATGGCCGTCATCGGAGACGGATTGTGCGAAATAAAAGGTACGAGATCGGGGAAGTTCTTTTTGACGTAATCGACAAATGCCGGACAGCAAGAACTTGTGAGAAAACCTTTTTCTGCCAACTCTCTGGATTCCGACTGTGCAACCATATCGGCCCCCAAAGCCGCTTCGATCACGGTGTGGAAACCGAGTTCTTTCAAACCGGTGATAACTTGTCCCAGTTTTGCATAGGTGAACTGGCTGGAAATAGACGGCGCAACCACTGCGTACGTTTTGACCGACGGATTTTCCGCACTACGCTTCAACAACCGAATAACTTGCAATATGAAAGATTTATCGGTGATTGCTCCAAACGGACATTGATAAACACAGGCACCGCAAGAAATACACTTGTTGTTGTCGATACAAGCTTGTTTGTCTTCCCCCATGGAAATGGCTTTTACCTTGCAAGCCGTTTCGCACGGTCGCTTATAGTTGTGAATTGCGCTGTACGGACAAATTTTTGCGCAAGCACCACACTCTTTGCACTTTGTTTTGTCAATGTGCGCAACGTGATTATCGTCGAAAGTGATTGCCCCAAACTTGCAAGCATCTTCACAACGGTGAGCAAGACAACCGCGACAAGCATTGGTCACCTCGTAGCCGCCCATCGGGCATTCGTCGCATGCAATGTCGATGACTTCTATCACATTGGGATTTTCTTTGTCACCACCCATTGCTATTTTCACGCGTTCCCCCAGAATTGCACGTTCCTTGTAGACACAGCAACGCATTGTGGGCACTTTGCCCGGAACAATGTTTTTGGGAATATCCAAAACTTTTTCCGCAAGCGTGCCTTCCCATGCCAAGCGCGCAACTTCACGCAAAACTTTGTACTTAAGATGTTGTACTTTCGTATCAAATTTTCTCATATCAGCCACTCCGTTTTAATCATTTGAAATAACCGTAAAATCCACTTTGCAACACAACAAAGAGATATTTTTCTTCAAAATTTACCAAATATCACCGTCAACCTTTCATTGTTCAAAAAATTCACAACCTCAACGGATATATTCACTTTCACAACGGCAAAATGCAGCCACATTTTGAAGAAAATTGTTTTTAAGTTAAAAATAGCTTACTTTGATTCGTTTGCCCATTTTTTTCAAACACTTCGACAATTCTTCAACCAAATTCATCTTGATGTTGAAATTTATTGGCAAATCGGGGTTTTGGTGCGCAGGGTTGACGGCGCGCCCAACATAAAAGTTGATGTCCGTAGCTTCCTCAAACAACAATCTGCTGATAAGCGAAGCTCCGTCCTGGCCGAACTCCCACTTCTCGTACAAATTGTTTTCCGCAATGGCATCGCGAGCATATTCCACAACACGGTTGATTGTGATAACGCCCTCTGTGACCAAATCTACGCCCTCGATTTCCGCAATGGGCGGAATATCACTACGAACAAAGTTCAAACTTGTTTTGATAGGCTTTTTGAGGAACTGTGCCGCAACCGACGACGTTGTACCGCCGCAAACAATATGCTTGCCCGCCTTGGAAAAGAACAGAGACATCATTCTGTTGCAATCGTCGCGGCTAGCCGGAGGACCGAACAACAAGTTCATGGGCACACGTTTACGAATACGCACCACGCAAGCAGTTGCATCGTCGCCGGGCTTTCCGCCATACAACTTGTTGACTTCGTCAATCAACATTGTAGACAGCGTTTTTGCCGTGTAACCGCCGGCAGCAATTGTTTCCATATAGGAAATTATATCTTCACGCTTCCAACCGAAATTGTAGGCCAAACCTATTCCGGCGTGCGGACATCCGTCACTCATTGCCACAAAAACATCGTCTTCTTCCGGCTTAATGACAGATTTGTAGATTTTTTTGCCGCTGATGTTCATTTCGGTTTTGGGATAGTCGTAATTCTTTCCGTTTCTAAGCAAAATAACATGTGGGTTATCGTACTGAATCAATTCCATTTCACGATTTTCCACCAAGCGCAAAATCGTGAACGTGGAATAGGCCACGCCGCGAATAGAACAAATGGGCAACGTTTGTGCTATTGTTTCGACACAATCCTCCAGCGTGAGCCCTTCTGCCATCATTGTGGAAATGATTTTACTTGTTAATGTGGAAAGAATACTGGCTTTGACACCACTTCCCAAACCGTCGGCAAGCACAATTATCAAAGAACCGTCATCTTCAACCAAATCAATGTGATCGCCACACAATTGTTCGCCGGCATGATTGATACTGCGATATCCGACGTCTGCACAAAGATCATTCATCGGAAATACTCTCCTTCAATTTTGTCAAAGCAATTTTTGTTTCTGCGGCAGTTTCACCAAGCAAAGATGCAATTTCTTGAACAATACGCATTTGCTTATCTACCACCTTATCTGCAATTTCAACAGTCTGACGACTGATACTTTCTTTCTTTTCCTTTTCCTTTTCTTCGTCGGTGACGTCACGGATTATGCAAACCAACATATGGTAGGTTGCGTCGTACACCACAGTCAGTTCCACGTACTTCTTATACTCAGCAAGGTACATGCGTTGATCACGCACACTGCGCTTTGTTTCCAAAACTCTCAAAAATACCGTAGGGTCCAAAATACGAACGACTTGATCACCCAAAACGTCAGATGCGCTGCGAATATTCATTATTTTGCGTGCGGCAGCATTTATTTGTTGCACTTCCAACGCGTCATTGACCACAATAAGGCCATTGGGCGTGTTATTTACAATACAATCGGAAAAGCTTTCAGCTTTTTCTTTCAAATAGGGCAAACACATGGAAATTTCCGACTTTCCGTGATAGATTGCCGCTGCTTTTTCCCGGCACGTGTTATAGCCGCAAGTACCGCAGTTAAGCTCGTCTTCAGGACGAGTTTTGCCCATCTTTTTCAAAATTTCGGTGATTTCCGCATCGGACGGAGCAACCGCACGACGTTCGATTGGTTCAAATGTCTTTTTCAGCTGCAAGGAATCCGGCTGAACAACGTCAAAATCCTTATCTCCGGCGTAAGTTGCAACGGCAATATAATCCGAAGCCGGTGCACGATGATATTTTTCCATTACGGGACCACCGACACAACTACCGACGCATGACGACATCTCTATAAAACAATGATGAACTTTACCACATTCAATATCATGCAGCACAGCCATACAATTGTCCACTCCGTCTACCGACATATACGTGTAGCCACCGATGTTTTGCTCCATTGTTTTCAAAACACCGCCAGTAGTCGGGAAAAAGCGTGCACGGCTTTCATGCGTATCGTCCATTTCAGGTTTCAATTCAATGTTTTCCGATTGAAGCCAACGCGTCAATTCCTCAAACGTAAGAACCGCATCCGCGTACCCAGCATAGTGTTCTGCTTCGTCTTTTTTTGCCACACAAGGTCCGATAAAAACAGTTTTGGCATTCGGAACGCGACGCTTAATATCTGCGCAATGTGCTTGCATTGGCGACAAAACATCTGCCAAATAGGGCAATTCCGCCGGATAATACTTTTGAATGAGCAAATTCACAGAATGGCAACACGAAGTTATCAAAATGTCATGATCGCCTTCACGCAAAAGCCTTTCGTATTCATTTTTGACTATGGTTGCACCGATAGCCGTCTCTTCAACATCCGTAAAGCCAAGTTGTTGTAACGCACGACGCATGCCACCGATGCCGATATCGCGATAATTTGCCACAAACGACGGAGCCAAGCTAACATACACCGGATCCCCCGATTGAATCATCACTCTGACTTTTTCCGTTTCGTCAACAATCTGTTTTGCATTTTGAGGACAAACAACAAAACAATGACCACAAAGAATACATTCGTTACCTATGATGTGCGCCTGATTGGCAGAAAAACGAATTGATTTAACAGGACAATATCTGATGCACTTGTAGCAGTTTTTACAATTGGACTTTTTCAGCGTAAGACAATTTGCCATTATTGGTTCTCCTTAGCATTTTCGAGTGCCGGCAAAACGACGTTTTGCCAGAAATCACTAAAATTATCTTTGGTAATCCCGGCGTGCACGTCTTCGCCAACAGTAACGGTCACACCAACCCTGTTGCACTTTCCCGTGCAAAAACTACCACTCAAAACAATGTTGTTTTCCAAGTGGCATTCCGCAATTTTATTTTGTAACAATTCGACAATGTCGGGAGCACCTTTTAGGTGACAAGAGCTCCCGACACAGATCTGAATGAAAAGCATAAATTATACCTTCGCTTTGATTTCTTTTTCAAAAAAGTCTTTGACGTTTTCCGGCGTAACAGAATGGAACGCGTCGTCTACCATAACGCAAACGCCTTGTTGACATTTCCCCATGCAAAACGTTCCACCGAGTTCAACCCTATCGCCAAGGCCGTTTTCGGAAATAAGATATTGCAATTGTTCAACCACACGACGAGATCCCTTGATATGGCAAGAAGATCCGATACAAACTGTAACTTTCATCTACTTTTCCTCCAATATTATTCGTAATCGACAACGTTAACCCAAGTGTGAAGAAATTCACGCTCTTTTTCGTTGCCCTTAACCGATTGCGAAGCAGCAACTATCGGCATCCACTTCTGCACGTATTGTTTGGCTGTGTTGCTCTTTTTGCAGAAAAGGTTCAAATATTTTTCCGCACCTTGAATGTCACCGTTCAACCAGAACAGCAAGTATGTTCTTGCCGCATCGGCCGAAGCGTTGCCCTGCGTAGCATGAGACCAGTCCAAAATATACGGCGTGCCGTCTTCGGCAATAATGATATTTGTTGGGTTAAAGTCTCCGTGGCACAGTTTTGTGTGTTTAGGCATTGCATCCAAACGAGTGTGCAATTCGTAACGTGTTGTTGCGTCAAAATCAGTCTGGCTGATTTTTCTGTTCATTTTGTCTTTCAACTTATTCAGCATAGGACATGTTTTCGACTGCACTTCGATTTGCAAGTCAACAAACAAATTCAAGTACTCATCCTTTTTCTCGGGATTTTCTTGCATCAACTGCGCAAGAGTTTTTCCCTTAATGTAATCGGTGACTATAGCCCATTTGCAGTCAACAACCGTAACTTCCCGAATTTTGGGAATGTTAAGACCGGTTTCTTCCACTCTTGATTGGTTCAAAGCTTCGTTCAAAATATCCGCCTTGGAATATTCTTCTCCGAACACCTTCATACAAAGGTTGCCGTCACGATAAATTGTTTTGTTGTTTCTGACGGCTATAATTCTGTCGAGTTTCATCGTTGCCTCCTATGCTTTTTTAGCACCGCGTTTTGCGGTCTTTGATTTTTCGTTTTGAACAAAATCCTTTGCCGTCGGCATGGAAAGTTCTTCAAAATGTCTTCCGTAGTATGCATTCAAGTACATCTGCTTAATTTCACTCATAAGCGGATAACGAGGGTTAGCTCCCGTGCATTGATCGTCAAACGCTTGTTCCGTCATATCGTCGAGACGAGTGAGGAAATCGTTCTCGTCAATGCCGTAATCACGAATTGTTTCTTTTATGCCCACTCTCGCTTTCAATTGATTGATTGCAGCAATCAAGTTCTCAAGTTTTTCGCTATCTGTTTTACCGCCAAGTCCAAGATAATCGGCAACTTCCGCGTAGCGAGCAAGTGTGTGAGGATGGTCGTATTGAGAGAATGTACCCATCTTTGCCGGTGCTTCCGATGCGTTGAAACGAAGCACTTCTTCTATCATCAAAGCGTTGGCTACACCATGAGGAAGATGATGGAAGGCACCGAGCTTGTGTGCCATCGAGTGGCAAACACCCAAGAAAGCATTTGCAAATGCCATACCTGCCATTGTTGCAGCGTTGGCCATCTTTTCACGTGCTTCAACGTCATGTAAACCGTTATCGTATGCACGAGGAAGATATTCAAAAATGACCTTTAACGAACGCAGTGCCAAACCATCGGTGTAGTCGGTGGCCATAACGGAAGCATATGCTTCCAATGCATGCGTAACTGCATCGATACCGGATGCGGCAGTCAATCCACGAGGCGCGGACATATGGAAGTCCGTATCGATAATTGCCATATTGGGCAACAATTCGTAGTCGGCCAAAGGATATTTGATGCCGGTTTGTTCATCGGTGATAACGGCAAACGGAGTAACTTCGGAGCCCGTACCTGCCGATGTGGGAATGGCGATAAAATATGCCTTTTCGCCCATCTTCGGGAACGTATAAACTCTTTTACGAATATCTATGAAGCGCATTGCCATGTCCGCAAAGTCAGCTTCGGGATGTTCGTACATAACCCACATGATCTTTGCTGCGTCCATAGCAGATCCGCCGCCCAAAGCAATGATGCAATCGGGGGCAAACGCACGCATTTGTTCTGCGCCGGCCTTGGCACAAGCCAATGTCGGATCGGGTGCAACATCAAAGAACGTAGTATGAACAATTCCCATTGCATCCAATTTTTCGGTGATTGCGCGTGTGTAACCGTTGTGATACAAGAAACTGTCTGTAACAATGAATGCCTTTTTCTTGTTCATGACTATTTTCAATTCGTCAAGCGCAACGGGAAGACAACCCTTTTTGATATACACCTTTTGAGGCGTGCGGAACCACAACATGTTTTCTCTCCTTTCTGCAACTGTTTTTATATTGATAAGATGTTTCACTCCCACGTTTTCAGAAACGGAGTTGCCACCCCAAGAACCGCACCCCAACGTAAGGGACGGCGCAAGTTTGAAATTATACAAATCGCCGATCCCCCCCTGCGAAGACGGAGTGTTGACCAAAATTCGACAAGTCTTCATACGCGCCGCAAATTCGTCCAACTTTTCTTTCTCCGTTATAGTGTTTAAATAGATAGAGGATGTGTGCCCGTAACCGCCATCGGCAATAAGATGTTCCGCTTTGGAAAATGCATCTTGAATATCCGTCGCTCTGTACATTGCAAGTACCGGTGAAAGTTTTTCGTGAGCAAACTCTTCAGACAATTCAACGCTTTCAACTTCGCCAATAAGCACTTTTGTACCCTCAGGAACCCTCACCCCGGCAATTTCTGCAATCTTTGCAGCCTTTTGACCGACGATTTTTGCATTCAATGCTCCGTTGATAATGATAGTCTTTCTGACTTTCTCTTTTTCTTCGGCATCGAGGAAATAACAACCTCTGTTTGCGAATTCGGCTTTGACAACGTCGTAGATGTCGTCAAGAACAATAACAGATTGTTCCGACGCGCAAATCATACCATTATCAAACGTTTTGGAATGGATAATGGAGTTGACTGCCAACAAAATGTCGGCCGAAGAATCTATAATTGCAGGAGTATTGCCTGCGCCGACACCCAATGCCGGTTTGCCGGACGAATAAGCAGCCTTAACCATTCCGGGACCGCCGGTAGCAAGAATAATGTCTGCTTCTTTCATAATTGTGTTGGTAAGATCCAACGAAGGCACATCGATCCAATCGATAATTCCTTCGGGAGCGCCTGCTTTTACGGCAGCATCCAAAACCAATTTTGCAGCAGCAATAGTAGAATTCTTTGCCCTAGGATGCGGACTGATGATAATACCGTTCCTCGTTTTCAAAGAAATCAAGCACTTAAAAATTGCCGTAGACGTGGGATTGGTCGTAGGAATGACAGCAGCAACCAAACCAATGGGTTCCGCAATCTTCTTAACGCCATAAGCACTGTCTTCCTCTATAACTCCGCAAGTTTTTGTGTTCTTGTATGCGTTGTAGATGTACTCTGCAGCATAGTTGTTTTTAATAACCTTGTCTTCAACTACACCCATACCGGTTTCGGCAACCGCTTGCTTAGCAAGAGGAATTCGAGCCATATTTGCAGCAATTGCAGCTGCTTTAAAAATAGCATCGACTTGCTCTTGAGAATACTGTGCAAATTTCTTTTGTGCCTCACGCACGCGTGCAATCGTGTTTTCGAGAGATTGTACGCTGTCTACCAAAATTCTTTTCTCCATATTCCTTCCCTCACTCCTGAGATATTTGTAATCTTTGGTGCAAATGCGCCAGAGATAATGCAATGTTTTCGTATTGAACAGTAACGTTAGACGGAACTTGCAACCTTACCGTCGCGAAACTAAATATTGCTCTCACGCCACAAGATATCAACAAATCCGCGACACTTTGAGCCGCTTCCGACGGAGCAGTGATTATGCCGATTTCAACGTTATGTTCACTACAATAAGTCGGCAACGACGAAATGTCATGTACCATGGGATTATCACAAGGTTCCGCATCGAATGCAGCACGAATACTTATTCCATATTCTTCAAACCCGTCAAAACCAAGCAAGGCTTGTCCCAAACGCCCCGCACCCACAACAACCGCTTCACAAAGCGTGTGAATGCCCAAAACGTTTTCCAGCGCAAGAATCAACAATTCAGCATCGTAGCCCACTTTGGGTCTGCCAAAGCCACACACGGCGGCCAAATCTTTTCGGACTTGCACTTCACCATAATGTAAACCGCGCGCTATCGCTGTTGAAGAAACGTTCATAACGCCCGACGGCAAACTTCGCAAATACTCCAAGTAAGACGGCAAGCGCCCCATTGTTGCTCTGGAAATTCGACTGCGTTCCATAGCGACCTCCCAAAATACTAGTCAATTTTCATTGCCTAAAACATAATAACACATTTTTCGACAAATCGCTATGGCTGTTTTTGCATATCGGTATGGTATGTATCAATATAACACATATCGATTGCCCCGCAAAAATATAATTAAGCACCGCAAACACAGATGTTTTTAGACAAATACCCAAATCCAACAAATATTCAAGATTTGCAAGCTACCGATATCATGCAAAAAACTACTAACCAAAAATTTCCCTTTTGACACGACAAAGTTCACTTACAAATTCTTTGTCCAAGTCCGTCAGACGATAATCTTTGCGATAAATCATCACATCTTTATAAGTCTTATGATTATCCTCGCACGTCTTACACACCAAGCCATAACGCTCCAACAATTGTTTGGGCATAGGCGAAACCCACATGAATGTTTTGGGATTCTTTGTTAGAATATCAAACTGACTGCCTCGTTCAAACACAAAAATCCTTCGACACATATGCGACAATTCTTCTTTTTGCACTTCAGCCAACGGCAAAGACGGAACATACGGATCTGCATGAGCAACTTCTGTCAGGTCAACAAGATCGGCGAATGTGATATTCTCTTTACTTGCCAACGGGCTGTCCTTTCCAACCAACAACGAGTAGCGAAACTCCGATACCAATTCACAACAAAGATCTTTTTCTTCAAAAAGGCTTTTGTAGTACTTGTCATAGGTCTCGGAATAACGCAAAATTCCAAGATGATAATCATCTTGCAACACGTTGCGCAACGTGCGCATACCGTTGGTTTCCTTATAGTACACCTCAATGTCATTGTGTTGACTAAGTTGGTTTGAAAAAGTCGCAAAAGCTTCGGAAACATAGCTAGCACGCGGGCAAGACAGCGAAAAACGCTTTTTATTCGATGCGCCGTCTTTAAACATGTGCTCTACCGTTTCCACTTGCGCAAGTATTTTCTTTGCATAGTCCAAAAATATTTCGCCGTCCGCAGTAACTTTTACGCCTCTTGCAGAACGTTCAAAAACGGCAACTCCCAACGACGACTCGAGATCTTTGATACAACGACTCAAATTCGATTGGTCAATATATAGACGCTCGGCAGCCTTATTTATCGAACCCGCCGCAGCAATTTCAACCGCATATTTCAAGTACACTAAATTCATATAAACCTCCGAGGCAATAGACACAGACACCGCAATGCAAATCATGCCGATTGGGAACCAGTAAAATTCAAGAATTATTGACAAACCACGAGAATACTCTTTGCAACAACGATACTTCGTCTTCTATCGTCCTAACGCAAACAACTTTTTTCCTTGCAAACGTTTCATGTGACGCAAAACACCAAAACAGCCATCGACAAACGCGTTCAGTACAGTACACGCCCCAATACCGTCTGCGTGCCCCCGTTTAGCCACTTTAAGTTAAGTATATTGATATCTTATCATATATTAAAGAATTTTTCAAACTCTTTGACATCGGATAATTACAAATTTTTGCTGATTTTGATTGCTCTACCCCTATCACAAAATACAATAACCGACGTTGAAGTCAAACGTTTTGCACAACCATTCGCCTAAGTCAAATTTATCTCGCTAAAACCTTGCCCAATTCACAGTACATCACGACAACAGAATCCAACATGAAAAGCAGTAAATATTCGGATAGTTGACGCCAAATGCCCGCCAATGCAACTAAATTTACAAAAATTTATGGCCTGAAAGCCACTTATCCCCAGTACCATCAAACAATCAAAACGAAATTCATGCCAACACCAATTCGGCAAAATGTTCCGAAATACCGCCGTTTCACAGTTAATACACATTCAAAATATGGCAAAAAATACGCGCACAAAAGTCTAGTGCAAAGCAAATAACTCAAGTGCGCATTTTTTAAATCAAACACGATTCTGTTTTTCAACTACTTCAAAGAACAACCTTTCTGCCGTTTCAAAAATTCGCTGCCTTTCAATTTCAGTCCCTAGCTTGTGCTCTGTTTTTTTAGGGTAACCCCAAATTCCAAACACTCTCGGTCCAACCCATTCATTGTGGTCGACGTCACAAAAACAGCCGTACAACACATTCAATGCGGCCTTATGCGGAGACATGAACACAACTTTTGATGCAGACTTGACAAACCAATTTATTGCCTTAGGATAATGCCCCAACATATCCGTTGCAGTAACCCCGGGATGCGTAACGGAAAGGGTTATATCAGACTCTAAACGCAACAACTCTTGCAACGAAACAGTCAAAAAACGCTTTGCATTTCCGTAAATTTTCGATGCCGATTTTCTGTTAGAATAATCAAAATCATTCTCATCAAATTTTGCAAAACCACACGCCAAACTGCTTACAACGATAACCTTCGTGTTGTTCTTTCGCAAAGATGGCAATAACTTTCTCACCAAACAGTAGGGAGAAAAAAAGTTTATCTGAAAAATATTGTTGAATCCTATCGACGTCTTGTATGTTGCGACGTTATATGCACCGGCGTTCAAAACAAGATAATCGATTTTTCTGTTTCTAAGCTCATCACAAGCTTCTTGCAAATTGACAAAATCTGCCTGATCCAATTTTAAAAAATCAATTTTAGTTTGAGGATATTTTTGCAATAGGGCCTGCGAAAGTACCGCCGTTTTTTGTTCGTTTCTGTTTAGCATCAACAAATCGGCATACATTTGAGCAAAATATTCGCAAAGTTCACGTCCCAAACCGCCCGTAGAGCCTGTTATTGCCACAGTTTTACCCGTCAAATCGCTTGCATTGCAGGCAAACCATTTTTCCGCATTCATATACACTCCTATTTCAACAGCATTCTGTAAATTTTCACTTGTAATCTATCCGGAATTCCGTTAAGCAATTTCAATTTCATGCTTGCATTTTTAGTGTAGACATATTTTTTGATGTGCTCTTTGTTCACGATTTTCAAAACAATTTCTGCAATTTTGTCTGCAGAAATAGCTTTTCCTTGCTGAGTGGCGACAATTTTCTTGAATTTTCTTGTGTTGTTTCGATACAACACTGTACCGTTCACCAAACCATCTACAGCACTATTCGAAGTTGAGAGCATATCCGTAGATACTGCGCCCGGACGCAACGTGACAACAGGAATTCCCAGCAAGGCAAGCTCCATTCTTAGCCCTTCGGCATATGCATCCAGTGCCTTTTTGGAAATAGAATAAATCGAATTGAAAGGAATTATTTTGTTTGGCGCAAGCTCACTGGTTGTGACAACAATTTTTCCCTTGTTTTTGATCAATAACGGCAAAAAAGTTTTGTTAATTCTGTATGCACCGAAAACGTTCACGTCGAAAATCCGCGTAAAATCCGCTTCCGATATTTCGACAAGAGAATTCATCATAATTATCCCGGCAAAGTTAATAACAGCTTCCAAACAATCCGTCTCTGCAGAAATTTTGACAAAAGCACGATCGATACTTTCTTGATCGCAAACATCCACTTGCAACTGACAAATATTTGCCTTATCTTCACTGTTAGTTTTGATATCACATGCATAAACATAGTATCCGTTTTCAGCTAATTTTTCGGCGACAGCACGTCCCATTCCGCCTGCGGCGCCCGTAACAACAACCCTTTTCATAAGAACTCCTTTTCAAGCATTCTCGCCAGAAGCGAAAAGCCTCAAAATTTCACATAAACATTTTATCATATATTCTCAAAAAGAACAATGATTAAGTTTGGTCTATCTAAGATTTGCAATAATAATGAGTGGAAAAACCTATTTATGTGCCCTTGCGAAAAATATCAAACGACGCCGCCGCTAAATTAAATGTTAAAAAGTAATCTGAAAAACTTAGATCATGAGCAAGGCTAACAAGGATTGTAATACGCACCGCGGGAACCTGTTACCCCTCGGTACGAAGCGTGCAATTGTTTAGGCTAAAAGAAATTGAAAATCTTCGAAAATAACACACGAACGCTTTTCTCATCATCGTTTGCAGCGATAAACAAAACATACAACAACCGGTTAGCAACCCAATATAGCGTCAAAACATATCTTCTACGTCATTGTTTGTACTCAAATTGAATTTAGCGTAGTTTCAAAAGCGTATTGTTGCAAAATTATCAGGTGTTTTGTCACAGATAAACCAAAACCGATTTGCAATACCAATCTTTAAAAACATGGTTCCACGCAACAAAACATAGCCAAACGCAACTGTTCGTTGCGCATATTCAACAATGCTGTGCTAGACCGTAACGATAATTTATGCTAAAATGTATTCAAAAAAGGAGCGAATCATTATGTCACTAGGTGAAAGGCTGGTAATATTACGAAAATCTAAAGGATTATCGCAAGAACAATTAGCAGATGAACTCTATTTAACAAGGCAGACTATTTCTAAATGGGAATTGAATCAATCAGTGCCAGATGTCACTTACATATTAAAATTGAGCGACTACTTTGCCGTATCCACAGACTATATTTTGCGCGGAGATGAATTTTCACACGCTGAAAATTGTAACACGTCCATAAGGCCAATTGTTGATGATAGCAAATTGCACAGAACAATAGCATACGAATGGCTATTTTACTTGGGACTCATGTTTCTAATACTATCTTTAACAAGTATCATTGCCATTGCTATTTGTTCAACTCTGAAACCGCACAGCACATATATTAACGGTAAGTACTTCGATGGCATACTGGGATTTTTCCTTGCGACAAATACATTGTGGTTATTATTTATGTTAGTTGTTATGGTCATAGTCGGTTGCAGCATGACTGCGATAAGTATAACCAAAAACAAACGAAACAAGGTTAAATAGAAGGTTAATTCCACCAAAATGCCACGTCAGTTTAAAATTTAAACAAACTTCCACCATTCATTGACAACAACAACGAAAAATGTTAAAATTCAAAAAATAATAATTGACAGTTCGCAACCATCCTGTCACAAAACAAAACTATGGGAAGGTGGCGCTATTTGCGCCTTTTTTATTGTTTGTACAGCGAACTGCCTCACGGAGAGGACACTTTGCATAGATTAAAAAAAGAATTCAACGATTTCAAAATATTGCTAAGATCTGTGCCTTCGAGCATAGTTGCACCATTCGTTGCAGCTGTCATGGCAATGAATCTGCTCGCAAACAAAAGCATTAACTTCAACATTGATTGGTTAGCACTAGACTGCGGCATATTCGTCTCTTGGATTGCGTTTTTAACAATGGATATCATAACCAAACGATTTGGCCCAAAGGCCGCAACGCAACTATCCATCTTTGCAATTTTAATCAACTTGACATTTAGTCTGATGTTTTTTGCTATAAGCAAAATTCCTGGCACATGGAGTCAGGCACAAGGCAATTCCGACACAATAAACAACGCACTTAACGAGACAATCGGCGGGACGTGGTACGTTGTTCACGGAAGCGCTCTTGCTTTTGTAACGTCGGCAATAATAAACAACTTCAGTAACTGGGCAATAGGTCTGCTTTTCAAAAAGAACCCCGACGGAGCAATTGCATTTCATGTTCGAGCCTATGCTTCCACTGCCATTGCTCAATTTGTCGATAACCTGATTTTTGCTTTGTGTGTCAGCCACATATTCTTTGGCTGGAACATTTCTCAATGTATTGTATGTGCAGCAACGGGAATGCTAGCAGAATTACTGTTACAAATGGCGTTTTCACATTTCGGATATAAAATTTGCAAAAAAATGAGTGATGAAAACGTAGGTCAAGAATATCTAAAGTGTATAAACGGAGAACAAGAATGAAAATACTTATAACCGGAACATCTTGCGGCATAGGCAAGGCAACAGCAGAAAAATTTTTGAACGACGGCCACTACGTTATCGGTATCGACGTGCTTCCTTCGACCATATCATCAGAACATTACACTCACTACGTAGCCAACGTATTAACAGACGAACTTCCGCAATTTTCCGATATCGAGATATTGATCAACAATGCCGGAGTACAAGACAGCGGAAACGACATTGACGTTAATTTGAAAGGCACTATTCGCGTTACCGAAAAATATGCATTTCAACCTGCGATAAAAAGTGTATTGTTCATCGCGTCTGCAAGCGCAAGAAACGGCGCGGAATTTGCCGAATACGTTGCAAGTAAAGGCGGAGTTGTATCATACATGAAGAACGTCGCACTGCGAGTAGCAAAATTCGGCGCAACAGCCAACAGCCTATCCCCAGGAGGCGTTCTGACAGCTTTGAACGACAGGGTGATCAATAACAAAAAAAAGTGGAAACGGATAATGGACCTGACACTACTCCCCAAGTGGGCGACACCCGAAGAAATTGCCGAGTGGGCTTACTTTATAACAGTTATCAACAAATCCATGACAGCTCAGGACTTACTAATCGATAACGGCGAACAAGCAAAATGCGAATTTGTTTGGTAGCACCGAATATATCTCTGACATCACAAAACTAATATTTGAACGACTCGCACAATCAAGTTTTCTCAACTTGCATGTGCGAGTTTTTTACAAATAAAAAACATATTATGAGTGCATGTTTCGGCAATTTTCGCATATTATGTCTGCCGTAATAGTCTACATTTCTTCAATTTTTCGACAATAAACTGCAAAAAAAGCAAGAATTTGCACCATCTTCACGTAATACTGCAACGAAATCACAACCGCATACAAAATTTACATCTACGTCTCGATGATGTTAAACTATAATCGCCGCAAACGTCCAAAGCGCTTTTAAAGTTGTTAAAATCAAAAAAATGCACAAACCTTATCATGAACAAACGCCAGCTCACAATAAGATTTGTGCAATATTATTTTATTTAAAAATATTATGCTTTATCGGCCGATGTACGGAATCGCAACACGTTTTCAACAACAATTCCACCACGCTTACCTTTTGGCAATTTTCCTTTGTTGTTTTTATTTTCAACAGAAACTTCCGAAACATTCACGACATAAGTATTGGCTCTGTCGCAGATTGCTATTTGATAGTCGACACCATTGACATAGCTTGCAAACACAACAGAAGAACCATTTGTGCCAAATTCAATACCTTTTGCGCCCTTGCAATTTCTTGCATGTTTGGATATTTCTTTCACGGACAAACGCTTCAAAAATCCCTTGTTTGTAACCATCAACACTTCACCGCTTTCTTTTTCAATTTGACCGGCAAAAACAACGTATTCATCATCAGCCAAGTTGATGCAATGGACACCACCGGCGACTCTGCCTTGCAAAGGAATTTCCGATACGTCAAAACGAGTACAACCGCCTCTATTTGTGACATAGAATATCTCAGTGTTCGGGCGAACAACTTCAACTTTAAACACTTCGTCGCCGTCCTTGCCTTTGTATCCCTGGAACGCCGATTTGAGCAACTGATATTCCTTCCATTCCGAACGTTTGATGAAACCATGACGGGTAAAAATAAGCAATTCGCCGCCGACCTCTTCCTCCTTGGGCAACGCAAACACGTCAACTACAGTTTCACCCAAAGTTGCCTCCGGGAATATCTGCGAAAGAGTGTTGCCGTTATCTCTGAAACGAACTTCGGGAATATTGCCAACGTCCGTCTTGAAACAATTCCCCAAATTCGAGAAAAACATAACTCTCGAATCTGTTTTTGTTTCGATTGCGTGAGTTAGAATTTCTGATATGCCACAACTTACAGCATCTTTGTTCGACATATTGAAGTTTTTAACAGGAATACGCTTTATCTTGTAATCTGCCGTCAACCCCACAACCACTGTTTCAATAGGTTTCTCGTCAGTTTCGCTAGGAATAACAAGATCTTTTTCGTCTTTGCAAATTTCAGAACGACGCGCAATTTTGAAATTTCTTTTAAGCGCACCGAGTTCTGTTTTTATCAAATTCATTTGTTCTTTCTTGCTGTTGATAATGACGGTCAAACGCGCAATTGTACGTTCGAGTTCCGCCAATTCCATAACAAGCTTGTTGACTTCAAGTTTGGTTATACGAGCAAGACGCAAATCCAAGATAGCTTGCGCTTGTTTGTCAGACAAATCAAAAGTCAATCTCAACTTGTTTTTCGCATCAGTGGTCGATGCAGCATTTTTGATTATTTGAATCACTTCGTCAATGTTTTGTACTGCGATGACCAATCCTTTGACAATGTGTTCGCGTGCTTTGGCTTCTTCGAGCTCGAATTTGCTACGACGCAGAATAACATCTCTTTGATAGTTGACATAATAAGCAATGATATCCAACAACCCCATCAACTGTGGTTTTCCGTCGGCAATTGCCACCATGTTTATGCCATAAGAAACTTGCAACTGCGAATATTTCAAAAGCCCGTCAATAATCTTCTTTTGATCACAATCTTTGCGAAGTTTGATAACCGCTCGCATCCCTTCTTTGTCACTTTCGTCAACAATTTCGGCAATTCCTTGGAACAAGTCTTTCTTTTCATCCTTTAATGCGCCGATTTTTATAAGCATATCGGCCTTATTTACACCGTAAGGAATTTCAGTGATAACAATATTCCGTCTGTCTCCGGGGGCGACTTCAATGTGCATTTTGGCACGAATCGTTATTTTCCCCTTGCCCGTTTCATAAGCTTGACGCAGTCCATCTCCGGGCACAACGTATCCCCCTGTCGGGAAATCCGGCCCTTTGATGATTTTCAACATAGAATTAAGGTTGATATTCTTATTCTCGATGTAGGCTATCGTTCCGTCTATAACCTCACAAAAATTGTGAGGAGGAATATTTGTGGCAAGCCCTACCGCAATTCCCGTTGCACCATTCACCAACAAGTTAGGAAAACGTCCGGGAAGCATATCGGGTTCCTTGGTCGTATCGTCAAAGTTTCGAGACCAACGCACAGTGTCCATTTCTATGCCACGCAACAATTCCAATGCCGCCGGAGACAACTTTGCTTCTGTATAACGCATTGCGGCAGCGCTGTCGCCGTCAATATTGCCAAAGTTACCTTGTCCAATGATAAGTGGCACATTCATTGAAAAATCTTGCGCCATTCTGACCATAGCATCATAAATCGACGAGTCACCGTGCGGATGATATCTGCCCATGCAATCACCGACAATGCGCGCCGACTTTCTTGTCGGTTTGTCCGGAGTGTTCCCCTGTTCATACATAGAATACAAAATTCTTCGTTGAACGGGCTTTAATCCATCTTCGACACGAGGCAACGCCCTGTCCAAAATAACGTGTTCCGCATAAGGCATCATGGATTCGTGCATAACCACTTCCATGGGTTTGGTAAGTAAGTTACTTCCGTCTTCCATTTTTTCTATTTCGTTATGTTCCAAATCGAAAATATCCAATTGCTTCATCTGTAAATCTCCCTACACCAATTCATCGAACAATTTATCGTGATCTTTGTTAAAATCAGCGTTATCGATGATATAAGTCTTGCGCGCATCTACTTGATCGCCCATCAAAGTCGTCACCATACGTTCAGCTTCCGACACGTTTTCGATTGTAACGCGCATGAGGGTGCGACTTTGCGGATTCATCGTAGTTTCCCAAAGTTGTTCGGGGTTCATTTCGCCAAGTCCTTTGTAACGCTGCAAATCGTATCCCTTGCCAAAATCTTGAACAATCTCTTGCAATTCGTAGTCGTCATATGCGTAACGCACCTTATCTTTCTTGGACAGTTTATACAGCGGTGGCATGCCGATATAGACGTGACCTTCAGTTATAAGCGGTTTCATATAGCGGAAAAAGAACGTCAACAAAATTGCGCGAATATGGGCACCGTCTTGGTCAGCATCGGACAAAATGATAATCTTGTCGTACTTCAAATCGTCGATATTAAAATCTTCTTCTCCGATACCGGTATCCAAAGCAGAAATCAACGAACGAATTTCTTCGTTTGCCAAAACTTGGTCAATACGCTTTCTTTCTGCATTCAACGGCTTTCCGCGCAATGGCAAAATCGCTTGAAAACGTCTGTTACGTGCTTGTTTGGCCGATCCGCCTGCAGAATCGCCTTCTACGATAAACAATTCGTTTTTAGATGCATCTTTTCCGGTACAGCTGGCAAGCTTACCAATCAACGTGGAGTTAAAAATGCTGTTTTTCTGCCGAGTGACCTCTTTAGCTTTTCTAGCTGCCTCCCTAACCTTAGCAGAGGCAATAGATTTCTTGATTATTATCTCTGCAGTTTTAGAATCACCGTCCAACAACTCTGCAAAAGCTTGCGATGCCAAAGCCTCACATGCGATTTTTGCCTCGACGTTGCCCAATTTTGATTTTGTCTGCCCTTCAAATTGGACATTCGCCATCTTTACAGACATAACCAAAGTGATACCCTCACGAAAATCTTCCCCGAGCAAATTATCTTCTTTTGCCTTGATAAGATTGTGCGAACGAGCATAGTCGTTGAAAACTTTTGTCATTGCAGTTTTCACACCGGTTTCATGCGTTCCGCCTTCACCTGTAGGAATGTTATTCACATATGAAATGAAGTTTTCCGTGTAGTTTGACGTGTACTGAAAAGCAAATTCCAGTTGCAATGTATCGTTACTGCCAAACCAGTACAATGTGTTCATATGCAACGGGGCCTTGTTCTCATTTAAATACAAAACGAAATCTTTCAAACCGCCGTTATACAAAAATGTTTCGGAAAGTTCATTGCCGTCATCGTTTTCAGCGCGTTCATCTACCAACACGAACTTAATGCCCTTGTTCAAAAAAGCCAATTCTTTGATACGTTCGGCAATCATGCGATAATCCATCTTGACATTTTTGAACACTCTGCTATCTGCCAAAAACGTTATTCTGGAACCGCGTTTATCACTAGTGCCGACTTCTTGGAGGCTATCCATAGGCACACCGCTCAAAACCTTCCCATCTGCAGCAACAGGACTATGAAAATGCTGAACATAATGTTTGCCGTTTTTAAAGACTTCTACCGTAAGCCACTCGGAAAGGGCATTGGTGACACTTGCTCCAACGCCATGCAATCCACCCGAAAAAGCGTAGTTGTCATTGTTAAATTTACCGCCCGCGTGCAATTGCGTGAACACCACTTCAACACCAGAGATCTTCAGTTGCGGATGAATGTCTACAGGAATGCCACGTCCGTTATCTTCAACCGTAACGCTATTGTCGCGATGCAGTGTTATTTCAACTTTATCCGCAAAACCATTGGCCGCTTCGTCCACTGCATTGTCGACGATTTCCCACAGGATATGATGCAAGCCGTTTTTTCCGGTAGTTCCAATATACATGCCGGGACGCATACGCACAGCGTCCAAGCCCTCTAGAACCTGAATATCTTTTGCCTCGTAAGTTTTTGTCACTTATTTTTCCTCCGTACACATTCTTTGCTACTCAAATCAGACACAACACCTGACAAACTCACACAAATGTATGTCACATAAATTGTTTGCATAAAACTGCATTTTTAATCACATTTATTATAACACATTCAAGAACAAATAGCAAGGGTTTAATTTAATATTTATTCATAAATAATTGTTGAAAATGGCTCAATTTTTTGTTCACACAAAATTTATTGCATAAATATTTAATTGTTTGCATTATTATTGATTGTCGGCGAATAATTATACAAGACAAAACAGACGATTTTTTAGTACTACACGAACAGAAAGCAACCAACAGACTTTTTATATAATTCACACAATAAACAACACACTTTTATAGCCAATTTGACAGTAAACAGCCCCTATAAATATCCGAACATTATTCAGCGCGGTTGTTTCATCATAGAATTTTCAACAAGAAAAAAACAACAATAGATAAATCTTGGAATATTTCTGCAAAAGTGCAATTACGTCTCAATTCTCCAGATACAGAGCTAACGTTTCTTCCCAACAACCCGGCAATTTCCCTGCAGCTTTTACATAATATTCTCGTAGACAACAACGTTCTTCTATAATAAAATGCTTGTAACAGTTCACATGTTTTTCCTTGGTTATTTTCTTTCACAACTAGATTGTACCATAGATTTATATGAACTGTTTTTTTGTCTGCCTGTTGCACTTGAAAGCACAATTCACGCTTCCAAACAAAAAAAAGCCGATTGCAATGCAATCGACTCTTGCACATATTTTCATCTTTACGTCACATTTAAATCAAACAAGACAGCATTACCCTAAAACCATTAAGCCTGCTACATAAAACACTTTTGTTGAGCTAAAAAACAGGTAAACCACTCCCAACAATTACACATCTCGCATCAGAGACGTTACTACCTCAAAACGGACACCACGTTTATCTATTCAATACTCCGTCAATCCAATTTGCAACGTCATCATACACTTGCGACTTGCAAATCTCGTTCAAAATCTCATGGCGAGCGCCGTCATACAGATGCTTAGTTACGTCTTTAACGCCAACCTTTTGCACATAAAACTTTTCCAACTTATTCACACCTGCAGCATAGTTACCGACGGGATCTTGCGAACCGGAAATCAACAACAACGGCTTGCTCACATCTATGCGCGAATAGCATTCCTTTCGATACAGCTTAAAAATACCGTCCATAAACGTTCTGTAAAAGTTTGCCGAACACACATAGCCGCACAATTCGTCTTCATTGTATTTTTTAACCTCCGCCTCGTCGCGATTCAGCCAAGCATTGCATCCCGGAAATTTATTCTCATACGCTTTGAAAGACAAATTAACGATAGTTTGAGCAGGATACCTACCACCACGATTTTTACACATATTGGCGGCCAAAACCTTACACAATCTGTAGGAAACACCTTTCATATAGTTTGAACCACACAAAATGTACCCAACAACTTCGGGATGTTCTTCAATAACAGCCTGAGTGATAAAGCTACCATAGCTATGCCCCATCATAACAATAGGCAACGCGTACTTTTCCTTGCAATAGCCGATTATTTGCAATTGATCTTGTACGTTGTTTGTCCACATATCACCTTCTTCATAACCCAAGCTATCACGTTCAGCCGTCAACCCGTGTCCGCGATGGTCGTTCATCACAACAACATAGCCCTTGCTATTCAAAAACCGGGCAAAATCATCGTAACGCGCGGAATGTTCTGCCATTCCATGGGCAATCTTCACAACAGCTTTGGGATTTTTCACATCATCCCACAAATACAATTCTATTTGACGTCCATCATGAGATACGTATTTCATCAAATAACTCTCCTTGCTTTTTGTTTATTTTACTATGCAATCGCACCATTGTCAATATCGAATTTCATTGCCGCCCAAACAGAATAACATACCAAGGCTCCATCAACAAACCTAAACGTTCCAAAAAAAACAATAGTCGCATAAAACAATCACAACACAGCATGTGAAATCGTTCAAGAAAACAAACAAGACCTTTGCGCACGCCTCGCCATTCTTAACATGGATAACAAGCATATTATCTCATAGAACAATTTTCGCCAAAGCAACGCACTGCAAACGCTCTAGCAACTATAAATCTTGTTGAGCACGATAACCGCGCGATTACATGTTTAGAAATCTCAACACAAATGTAATTCACAAATTACAGACAGATAATAAAGTTAAACAAAAACAAATATACTATCGATATGAAAATAGTATTTTGCGGCGGAGGAACTGCCGGGCATATCACGCCAAATCTAGCATTGATCGATTTACTTTCAAACGAAAGCAACTACTACATCGGGACAACTGCAATGGAAAAACAACTTACGTTACCTTATGTTAACAAAAACCAAATCAAAGAATTTTGTGAAATTTCCGCAACAAAACTACAAAGAAAAATCTCCTTTCAAAACTTGCTGATACCATTCAAACTGCTCAAAAGCATTCGAGAAGCCAAAATACACTTGCGAAGGATTTCACCGAACGTTGTGTTCAGCAAAGGCGGATATGTGGGACTACCTGTTGCAATCGCAGCAAAATCTTTGAAAATTCCTGTGATAATCCATGAAAGCGACATGACAATAGGCTTGGCAAACAAAATATCAGCCAAATTTTCAAATCGATTTTTAAGCGCATATCCATGCAAGCAAAAGACCGAAATTGTCGGAGCAATTATACGCAGCAACATCTTAAACGGAAACAGAAAACAAGGTCTTCAAACCATGCAATTTGACGGCACAAAGCCAATTCTGTTGGTAATGGGCGGTAGTTTAGGCGCCCAGACACTTAACGACACAATTTGCCGAAGCAAAGAACTTTCCGAAACATTCGACATTTTCGTTATTTGCGGCAAAGGCAAAAAATTAAACTGCACCTTCGTAAAACAAGCAGAATTCGTGCGCAATATTGCCGACGTGTTAGCCGCAACGTCAGTGTGTATAACCAGAGGCGGAAGCACTTCGTTAGCAGAATTAACGTTGGCGCAAGTGCCTTTCGTTACAGTTCCTCTAACCAAAAATTCCAGAGGAGAGCAAGTTGAAAACGCAAAATGGTTTGCAAAACTCGGTTGCGGCATTTATTTGGAGGAATCCGAACTAAACACAAAAATATTGGACACGACAAAATTCCTGTACAACAACAGAAACAGCTTCAGACAAAGGCAAAAGAAATTATCCAATCTTTACGGAACGGAAAAAGTTGCAAAAATACTCCTTTCGTACAGCCCGCAATAATTAAAGCCGACACGTCATAACCACAGGTTATTCCACGTCGACTTTTACGTCAAAAAAGATCAAACAAAATTCAGAATACATGCACCAACTGCGTCAATTAATTGCCGACAACTATTCTTCACCATTCTGTTCGGAAACAATTTTACATCGTTCCAAAATTGCCCTACGCAATTTTGCGGGCTTTTCAACCCTGACGCCATCACCAAGCGACAAAATTTTACTGACAAGCATATCGTCATAAGGCAAGGAGGCCTTTGCAACATATTCGTCGCCAACCTTAGCCACGCGACCGATACCCAACCACTCTTCACAAGCGGACAACGCCTTGTGTTCCAACGTCAACATAACTTCACAAATTTCTTTGCCACGCAAAACATCGGTTTCAATCACACTGCTGTCCACCGTGAAAGGCCGCCCGACAAATCTTTCTCCGACAGTCAATTTAACTATGCGCGAAACCTTGAAATAACGAAAACCTTTGCGCATACGACAAAAACAATAGACGTACCAACTGCCATCTTTCATAATCAAACAATAAGGTTCAACCGTTCTTGATGTAACGGCACCAACTTTTGAATGGTATTCAATGTCACACAAAAATTTGTGAGAAATGCAGTCTGAAAGGATACTTACAGAATCACCGACAGAAAAATCATCGCTCTCAACAACAAGTTGGTCGGAACGCAAAACCGTAGCCGAAGCATGCGAACGCTTCAACCCGGTCATTTTTTGAATTATCATTTTTGTCGTTTCATCTTGCAAAGAAAAACTCTGCAAAGCAAATATTAATCGTTGATATTCTTGCTCAGTGAAGAAAGTTGCTTTAAGTTTGTAAGTATCAACAATACCCCAGCCGCCACCACGTCCCAAGTGAGATTCAACAGGCACGCCGCCCTCCGACAGCATGGCAACATAGCGATAAACCGAACGCTTGCTAATTTCATACTTTGCTGCAAGCTCATCGGCATTTACCGGAGAATCAGCAGCCAACAATGTCGACATTATACCAACCAAAATAGGAATTTGCATCGTATTCACCTCACAATAAAATTATAAAATACTGACAAACAGTTGTCAATGTTTTTTCGAAAAAATGTTAAAAAATTATTAACACTGACAAACAGTTGGCAAAATAATTTAGTATAATGTAGTCACAAAATCAAAGGGAGGATTCGTTAAATGAAACACGATTGCGCCGAAGAATTCGACATTTTTGAAGTGTATCAAAAACTAACAGACAAAAGCACGCCCAAAGTGCGTGCATTCGATTTTTTCCACAACGGAAACGAACTCAAACAACTACAACAGAAGTTGAATGCGCTTTCAAAAATCAGACGTGCTGCAATGTTTCGATCGGCGAAATAGCCACATTTCTGCATATCCTACATGTCGCCACAGAAAACATATTCAACAAATAGTAGTCAACACAAAAATCGACGCCGACAAAAATCCGGTCAAATAACGCGTCTTGCACTTTCAAACGCACAAAACGCTCACCTAGCAAAAACTTATCGTTTTAGTGCTTACGCGCAACAGGGCTACAACTAGTTTTTGATGAACCCAAGATATTATAAGCATCAACGACTTATTTACATCAAATTTGACAACTGCAGACGAGCACAGCAAATTTGCTGCGCTCGTCTGATATTAATTTTATACACCTTTTTCTCAACAAACCACAGACATTAACTTGATGATAATACTACTTTTTTGACAGCTTTCCACCATCAAGGACAGACGACTCAAATCCGGTCGTGAGACTGCTACGCCGCTCAAAATCACACTTTGCCTGCTCGATCAAAACATGGCCAAAGTCTCCCGGCGAATAAATTGACTGCCAAAGCCCGTATGCCAACGAACCTGGAATCGAGTTGATTTCATTAACATAAATTTTACCCGTTACACCATCAACCAAAAAATCAACACGCACAACTCCGGATAGTGCAAAATCCTTATATATTTTTTCGGTCAAAGCCGCAACTTTTTTGCGATCTTTATCAGATATTTCATTGTTCTCAATTTGAAATTTTTCTCCACGTTGATATTTGTCGTAAAACGATAAAATTTCCCCACTCGCGACAGGTCTTTCAACTTCGCTAGTGCGCACCACATCGCCAACGCGCATGGCTGAACAATTCAATTCATGAAAATTTGACAATGCCCGTTCGCACAGCACTCTCTCATCATAAACAAATGCATTTTCCAAATCTCGCTCCAACTCAGAAAGGTCATTACAAACAGAAATTCCGATGCTCGACCCCAGTGTGGCAGGCTTAACTATAACAGGGAACCCCAATTGTTCAATTTTTTTCAAATCTTCGGTGGTATGATCTCTACAAACAAGATACCCGGGTAACACGGGAATTTTTAATGCAGACAACACGTGTTTTGTGAATACTTTATCCATGGAAACTGCTGACGAAATCACGTCCGAGCCCACCAATGGAATTCCGGACAATTCACACAAAGATGCAATTGCACCGTCTTCTCCGCACCTGCCGTGGCAACAATTCACAACAATATCAATGTCCACAGGTCTCAAACGTCGCCCCCGAACGATTGCTATTTGTTTGCGCCCAAACATAAAAACAATTTGCTTACGCCCACTAAAATGTCTGTGTCGAATTGGCGAAAAGTTGTTGGGTACAAGATAACACATGTTGTTTTCAGATAGATACGCGCCGTAGAGCGTTCCACCAAAATAACCTCTGGCTAAACACCCGGTAATAACGGAAATATCATGTTCACAACTTTTCCCACCGTAAATAATAAGTATGTTTGACATTTTTCCTCCCCACTAAACATTTACAACATCAGGCAAGTCATTTTGAAAAATCAGCACACAATCTCTACAAGCATATTGATGAAAACATTCAACTGCCGCATTCAAGTTTTTTACAGAATGAACAGTCGCGCATCCCGCATTTCTAGCACCATCACACAACATTTTTTTGTTCTTTCCACAGGAAATTAAGACATCACACACTGCTCCCAGTTTTTGACCGGCCGTGAAATTCATTTTTTTCGTCATAGAACCACACTCCACAATGCCTTGAGCTATCACTATCTTACGTTTATCTAATCCGCTCAAAAACTCACAACATACTTCGACGCCATCGACGCTTGCGTTATAGCTGTCGTCAATCACATAGAAATCACCATTATCAATAACTTCTAATCTATGCGGTGTCTGCTTTATAAATTTTGCATTGCTCACAGTTGCATCAAATTCTTGCCCCAATTTCAAACACAAAGTTGCACACGCAGAAAAAGTTTCGACCGCATATGGCGCAATTTGAGGCAACTTTATATCTGCCGAGCGGTTTTCGCACTCAACATTGAAACTTATGCCGCTTAGACTTGTGCTTACTTTCGACACCGACAATATTGGTAACACTTTTTTGCAACAACCGACATTCAAATAGCACAACGTCGACTCATTTGCCAAAACACAAAATCCATCAGCAGGCACGCAAGACACCAACTTGCCTTTCTCTTTCACAATGTTTTCAATACTTCCGAATGTGCGTAAATGTTGAGGACAAATGCCGGTCAACACACCGTGACTAGGGGGAAATAATTGACACAATTTTTCAATATCTCCGCTTTTTCTTGCGCCGAATTCCAGTATCAAATATTTGTATGCGCACAAATCGGTGGAATTGATAAATTTCGCAATACCCAGCGGAGTGTTACAACTTCCCACAGGAGCAGTACTATCGTTCAATAACGTTGACAACATGTTTTTAGTTGTTGTTTTTCCATAGCTACCAACCACAGCAATCACAGTGATCGAACTTGAAACAAGTTTTCGATGTGCTGCAACAAGATAATGTCTATTTATAAGAATATCAATCGGCAAACAAATCAGCCAAGCCGCAAGCACAAATATCGGCAAAAATAGCGTCCAACAATACAAGGAAAAATATGTTGCAACTAACAACAAAATGAATTCCACGCACAACATCCTTACAATGCGTTTTGTAAACTTCAACGGAACTTTTCGTCTCACAAAAATTTGCGGAATGGACGCAAGAGTATACACTCCGCACAAAATAAAAGTGTACGAAAAGAATATCCTCCACAAAACAGAAAACACCGCAAGACACAAAATGTAAGCAAAATTCCAGCTTTTAAACAACTTAAAATAACCGCGTTGCGGCAGGTAACTTGCACTCTGCAAGACCCGAAAACTCTCTAGCGACCACAGTACCAGCAATAACGTGCACCAAAGACCGTATATTGTCACAACGACTTCCCCTCAAAATACATTATTGCAGATGCAAAAGCGGCGGAATTAACAAAAAACGCAAAGTGTCCGCCGGATATTTCAACCAATTCGCTGTTGGGAATGCATTTATTTAATAATTTAGCATGCTTAAGCGGAGTTTCTAGATCATCACGTCCACAAATCAATATTGTCGGAGCCACTACGGCTTTTGCATACTTTCTTAAATCCTGATTCACAACTTTAACAAACGTGTTCTTCAATCGGACATCACACAAAAGATAGTCGTTGCTGCCGAATTTGTCCAATGCAAATCGCAAACATCCCAAACGAAGCATACATTTACGCAATTTGTATCTAAACACCTTTAGCGAACGCGCCAAACTAAACTCCCGCACTCCGGCAGGAGCAATAAGCATCATTTTTCGAACACAGAAAGGATATTTTGCAGCAAAAAATAAAGCCACTCTGCATCCAAAACTATGTGCAACCAAAGTTGCATCACTCAAACGATTATCTTTGAAGAATTCAAACAACTTATCCGCATAATCTTCAACCGACCAGCCTTCGACAGGTGGAAAAGCAGATTTACCAAAACCATTAAAATCGACAAGATAGCAAGAAAAACGAGTAAGATTTTCTGCAATTGGCAAGAAAATATCACCACTGCATCCCCACCCATGCAAAAACACGATATTATCTCCATCTCCAATTTTTTGAAAATACATTCCCGCGCTCTTGAATAGTGTATGAGTGACTCAACAAAAAAGTTACAAAAAAAAACAACATAACAACAAATTTACATAGTTACAAACACATCGTCAAAGCAATGTACGAGCTTCTTGTATTATAAACTATATTAAGCAAACATTTCGCATTGCGGCAAATGACGTTTTGTGCTTCAAGTATGTAAAACTGCGACGTTCGCACTCCTTGCAAACAAAATGCGAACTTCTTGTATTATGACATTAATTCACTACACCTAAACCATCAAACTTAACAAATCAGTCATTGACCTCACTGAATGCGTGCAACCAACACCGAACGTGGCAACACTTTGTCTCATATCACAATAAAAAAGTGCCGAACACCTCAGAATGCTCGGCCCTAAAATATTCTCAACGATAAAACGACGAATGACCACTATACAGCATAGAACATACGCAAATCCGCAATCAAAAAAACACTTGCACACCTATTCAGTACCACAAATCACCGTATTGCCCAATTACGTTTTTATCTACAAAAAGTGAGACATTATTCGAATTTATAACACAAATAACTCAAAAAGCATTACTATGTCTATAATAGTATGCTACAAATTGGCGCAGAATTGTCATTGCAAGCTCATTCCGACAATTCTCGCACCATTGTATATGCATCGCGAGACTCATAACGAGTGCGACGGTAAAAATTTTTACGAATGCCGGCTACTTCAAAGCCATTTTTCTTGTACAATTCGATTGCGGGAATATTTTGAACATTAACTTCCAATTCGCAACGCTTACAGCAGTTTTCAACGACAAAACCAAGCATGTTTTGCAAAAGCTCTGTCGCAATTCCCTGACGGCAATATTGAGGCAAAACGGCTATATTGCACACTTGCGCTTCTTCGTACATAATTCGCACACAAACATATCCGACAATTTGTCCGTCACGTTCTTCAGCCCAGAAATGAGAAAAATTGCTTTCAAATTCGCCACGCAAATTATTGATTGTCCAAGCGTCCCTGCCAAAGCATTCTTTTTCGATTTTTTGCAAAGCAAAAATATTTTGCATGTTCAAAGTAAGCTTTTTCATTTTCTGTTTTCCTCGGCCTGACTGCGACGAATATATAACGGGGACAAGAATTCATCAAAGTCGTTATCAGCGAACTTGCTACGTATCAACTCGATTGCGCCGTCAAAATATTGCAACGCGCTCGCCGCACGACCGGCACCATCCGCACGTTCATCAGAATACGAAATCAAACACGGTTCAATTCCGTTTCGATAGTCAGCAAAATAGTAGCCGTTTCCGGCATCGATAACGGCACTGCCCTTTTTTCCACACTCTTGCGAACACGCAATCGCTCGAAGACAATTTACAGCAATCAGCGGTTTGTTGACACCCACTACATACCCCTTTACGGTGGAAATTCCAATTCTTATTCCTGTGAAACTTCCCGGACCAATTGCGCAAGCATAAGCATCCAGGTCATCAAAAGACAAACCGCACGCTGTCAACGCATTTCCAACACATTCACACAGTTTTTCACTGTGCCGTGTACCACAACGTTCCACGCCAAATGTTCTAACATCTTTTTCTTCAACCACAGCAACAACCAAATCGGGAGTTGTGGTATCAACAAATAATACTTTCATCACAAACCTCTGCAAATTGCTACACTCTTTCAATCACTATTTCTCGCTCGTTATCCGAAAGTTTGCCGATATTAACCTCGTAACGATGCAGCGGCAACAAATCGGCAACGTTCTGACTCCACTCAATTGCACAAATACCACTCTTATCAAAAAAATATTCATTAAGACCCAATATTTCAACTTCGACGCTGTCTTCAACGCGATAAAAGTCAAAATGATTGAGCGCAAAGTGCGTTCCATAATAAATATTGTGCAACGCAAAAGTCGGGCTCGTAACAACATCAACCACACCTAGTGCACGGGCAATTCCCTTTGCAAAATGTGTTTTTCCCGCACCGAGATCGCCATTAAGCAACACAACATCGCCACCAATCAGACATTTTCCCCACTTCTCTGCAAATTCTTCTGTTTCTTCACAAGAATGCGTCGACGCACGCAACAATTCTCTCATGCTAACCTCAAATTAATAAGCACTCTATTTCGAGTGCTTACATTATAATACAATTACTTGTTTTTTGCAACAATCAAAGCGTATGCTCCAATTTCAGTCTTAATTTGCACATTAAAGCTAACCTTCAATTTTAAACCTTCATGTATCAAAGCTTTATTTGCAATTATTCTCTCTATTGCGCTTGCCAGCCCTAGTTTCCCAATGCAAAACTTTGGATAGCGGTTTATAAGTGAAATAAGTAAGCACCGCACAAATACCACTACGCAAAATGTTAAACGGGACTACGGCTAACGGCAAATAGTAGTAATAAAAATTATCCGTAGTGACACCTTCGTATAAAACGTTTACCATTGCGACTATTTTTGAAAGTCCCGTCAAATAATCGCCTTCTCCAAACATATTTGCATAGAATGGTATCAACACTAGCCGATTTGCAAGTACAGACATGCACACGGCACATACCGAGCCAATCGACATGCCCACTATGGCGCCTTTTTTGCTTTTATGATGACGATAAATTAGCGATGCGGGCAGAACAAATGCAATGCCGACAATAATATCTGCAAATTCACCCACGCACGCAGTAGTTGTCATCGGCATTTTAAGACAACACTTCAAAACAATGATTATGCACCCGGCAACAGGGCCTAAGGCAAAACCGCCCAACAAAGCCGGCAAATCAGAAAACTGAATATCCAACCAGCCCGGAAACAAGAAAGGCAACGGAAATTTTACCAAAACATAAAGGACAAAAGACACTGCCGTCAAAATTCCAATTACAGCCAAGTTGCCGGTAGTAAAAAACTTTGTTTTATGTTTCTTGTAGGCATGCACAGGAATATCGTTTTCGCAATTTTTAGCTTCTTGTGGACTAACTTCCGCTATCTCAGATTTTTCGTACTCAACACTCATTTATCGCCCCAAATAAAAATGCCCTCGGCTTCCCAAGGGCAAAATACTTAACACAGCACCAATTCTTTTCTCATCCGGACTGTACCGTCGGCTCGGGAATTTCACCCGATCGGCGCAACATTTGCGCTCATAGGCTTTAACTATCGGTGTGGACTTGCACCACGCCCCAAAGAATTTAAAATTATTAACAATTATGCAACTTTACAATCCGCAATCAAAAAACAATGCAAGATACTATTCTTTGCAAATCTCAACGCCACAGCTTGCGCCTATACGATTAGCACCGGCTTCAATCATAGCAAGCGCTTCGTCATAGTTATGTACACCGCCACTAGCTTTAACTTGCAAACCGCGAGAAGCTACCGTGTCGTGCATCAATTTGACAGCATGAACCGTCGCACCGCCCTTTCCGAATCCCGTACTGGTCTTAACAAAATTGGCACCTGCATTTGCCGAAGCCGTGCAAGCCGCAACTATCTGTTCGTCGGATAGATTGCATGTTTCCAAAATGACTTTCAATGTGAGATTTCCGCAAGTTTTCTTAATTTCGGCAATTTCGTTTTCGATCTTTTCCCATTGCAAACTTTTTGCCCAAGATTGATTCATCACCATATCAATTTCCGTAGCGCCTTCGGCAATAGCTCGTTGTGTTTCGAAAACTTTCACTTCTGTAGTATTTTCACCCAAGGGGAATCCTATAACCGTACAAACTTTTACATCGGAGTTTTTCAAACATTCCGCAGCAAATTTTACATAGCACGGGTTAACGCAGACAGATGCGAAACCATAACGGATCGCTTCTTCACAAAGGACAGCAATCTGTTCTTCTGTTGCCGGTTTAAGCAATGTGTGATCTATCATTTGAGCAATTTCGTTTCTATTCATACTAACCTCCAATTCTAATGTTCAAGCTTACTTTATAAGTATACCACACATCGAGATAATTATCAAGATGAAAACAGTCACTTGTGCAAATCTTTTTTATCTAGTCGAACAGTAAGTGTTTGGTCGTCCATTTCAAACACTTCATGTTTGCTAAACCTTTTGCGAAAGCTCTTAAACCACCTCCACGCAAAAACTATAAGCACAACAATGCAAATTGCAATTCCGACGATACAAACACTGATTAACGGCAACATTCTGTCCATAACGCAACCTCCCAAAACAACATTATCACCACAACATGCAATTCATTTTGGGGTTATTGACGAAAAATCGAATATTATTTTGAAATTATCACACAATATCTGCAAAGGAGCTACGAATATGAAAAAAGTTTTATCTGCAATAATACTGATAGCGCTGATTGCCACCATGACTGTTTCCGTATGTTTCGCAACCGATATTGAAAATGAAATTTCAAACACAGTAAAGAAAAAAGACAAAGTTGCCGATGTCGTTTGCGTTATTTATGAAAAGAATTGCGTTGTGGCAATCAAGACAGAAAAATTCACATCACAGTCTGAATATGAAAATTTCAAAACATCCGCAGAAAAAGAAATTTGTGAAAAATACAACTTGGAACATGTTATAATCACCAGAAATCCAAAAGCTATGCATGGAATAAAAGCCATTACCGAATTGAACGACGAAGAAAGAACAGAAGCAATTAAAAAGTTTGTTGAGTTTCAATTATCTCACAAAACACATCGTCCGCATGTACAACCACGTTAGAAAAAACTATCAACAAAAAAATTTGATAATTATATAAAACTTGTATCGGTTGTAGTCTGGCAAAATCGATAATATAGCAACAACAAAACAAGTTGCGCAAAATAAGAAGAAAATTCAATATCAACAGACGTTTGCTCAAACGAAAACTGTGTCGATAACTACGATTATCGGCACAGTTTTCAAATACGACACTATTCAAAAGTTAGTATAATGGAAAAATTACTTCACGCACACATAACAATTGGGCTGAAATAAGATTTTCTCACTTTCATTTCTCAACTAACAGCAGAAAACAAAAATTGCAGTTATCAATCATGTCGGGAAAATTGTGCAATTCATTAATATCAACAAATTTCCCAACCGAAACGTTATGTACGAACCATTTGCCACTTATACAAAATTTGCAACGTCTAAGTTTCATCGACATAACACAGACGTGTTTATCGTTTCAATTACAAACCCAATATCTTCTCACACGAGTCGACAACCAATTGGAAGCTCTCCTCTTCGAACGGAGACTTCAATCCGCACTCTTCAAGCAGTTCGACAAAAGTCTTAGTGCCGCCAAAATCAAGGAATTTGATATACTTTTTAAAGGCACTTTCAAAATCCTGCTGCGACAAAGCTAAAAATTGCAATGCCGTGAATTGAGCAAAACAGTAATCTATGTAGTAGAAAGGCGACTCAAAAATATGCGCCTGACGTTGCCAACGTCTACCGTCTTGAAGTGCAGGTATCCCCTCTGTCGTCATATGTGGCAAAAACTGTTTTTCGATACTGTTGTAGAAGGCATTTCTCTCCGCCGGTGTCATATCCGGATTGTCATAACAAGTTTGTTGGAAGTAGTCCACAATTGTACCATAGGGAATAAAAGTTATTGCTCCACCTATGTGATAGAACTTATATTCTTCGGTTTTATTTCCAAAAAACAGTTTCAACCAAGGATATGCCAGAAATTCCATAGACATCGAATGCACTTCAGCCGTTTCCATTGAAACACTGCTCAAGAATTCGCTTTCAATGAAAAAGGATTTGTAAAATTCCAATGCATGGCCAAATTCATGTGTTAACACATCGATATCGCCGGCCGAACCATTCCAGTTAGACAAAATAAACGGCAATTTGTAGGCAGGCAATCCTTCGCAATAACCGCCGCCCCATTTTCCCTCGCGCGACATCACATCGAAACATTCACACGCAACCATCATGTCGAACAATCTGCCTGTTTCTTCAGACATTTCGTTGTACATTCTAGAAGCATTATCGAAAATTTCTTGCGGCGTACCGATGGGTTTAGGTTCTTCCGAAGTAAAGACATCGTTATCATAGATGTACTGTTTTTCTATGCCAAGCTCCTTACCGACTTTATTTCTGATTTTAGTTGCCAACGGTACTAAATATTTCAACACGTTTGCGCGGAATTTTGCGACGTCTTCTTTTGTGTAGCAATTGCGTTGCATGCACAAATATCCCAGAGGAGAATAGTTCTCATAACCGAGTTTACGCCCCATTTTTGTGCGAACTTTAACGAGTTTGTCGTAGATATCATCCAATTGTTCTTTGTTGTCCTCGATCGCTTGTCCGAAAGCCAAATATGCAGCTTTACGCAACTGACGATCGTCGACAGTAAAATATTTACGAATGCCACTCATCGGCAGCTTTTCTCCGTTAAAGTCAATAACGATACTGCTCATCAGTTTTGTATAGGATGTAACCAACTTATTTACTTCGATATTTTCTGCAACAATGCGTTCGTCGTTAGCATCAACTTCCATTTGCAAGTTTTTGAACATAACTTTTGGAAAACGTTCTTCAAGTTGTTCGCGAAATTTCGTATTGAGATAACATTTGCTAATTTCTGCATATGCAACGGATATTTCAGGCCCGATTTCGTCCAGATAATCTTGTTCAGCCGCATAGAATTCGTTACGAGTGTCCTGCGTAAAACGTATGAAGGCAATACGCATATTCGTGCTGAGTTGTGCAGAATACTCCTTATATTCATCGTGCACGGAATAAAAGTCGTCAACTGTTTCGGCACTTTCAAATCTCTTTTTAAAATCCGACAATTTTGACAATACTTCGTCTTTATTGGGACGCGTGTACTTAATTTCAGAAATTTTTACCATTTTGTTTTCCTCCAAAATAATTTTTTAATATCAAACGGCACTGCAACTATCCAATGCAGCCTCTACTTTTGCAACAAAATCACACATTATGTCTGCATACATTTTCGGGTTTACATGATAACTTTCTGCATGATCGGCATTTTCAATCAAGTGCAATTCCGACAGTGAGTTTTTGCTAACATCGAACATTTTCACACTGTGTGAACAAAAAATAAAACTGTCATTTGCACCATGAACAAAACAAATCGGAGTTTGAGCGTTCGCAACGGATTGTATTGGACTTACACTACGAAAATCGTAACCGAACTTGCGTATCGAAAAAGCATTTGCAAAATCCACTATCGGAAAAGACGGCAAGCGGCGATTAGATCTGCAAAGCTCGCGATAGTAAGCCATAGTATCAGAAAATGCACAATCTGCAATCGCAAAATTCACATCGCTTCGCAATTCAAGTGATAACAAAACGGTGGCCGCTCCCATACTTTCGCCATGCAATCCTAAAAATGCATCACGACCAAAAGTATCTCGAGCATAATCTATCACAGTACACAGGTCACGTCGCTCATAATCTCCCAACGTGGTAAACTCTCCGTCAGATTCACCAAAATAACCATGATCATATATAATCACATTGAAGCCATTTGCATAAAAGATGTCGGCATATTTCAAAGCATTGATTCTGTTACATGTGTGTCCGTGGCAAATAACCACAACTTTCGCCGGGTTTGTAATCGCTTCGTTAAAAACAACTTCTCCGCGAATTTTGCCGTGAACACCATTCAATTCAAACTTTTGTTTTTTCCAGATGTTATCATAATTGTTAAAATTATAATTTTCAACTTGGCTCTGTCTTGCACGTGTTTCGTCGAAAGTTAATGCAACAGGAGTAGTTGCTTGCTTAAGCAAGATTTTTGCCGCGAGTAAACAAAATACCACATACACAACAGTAACACAACTACAGACAATCAAAACAATCCAATACCAGTCCATGCGTTATCCTCCGGCTATTCGATAGCCCCGTTTTTGCCACTTACCGCTAGAGCAAATATATCGTCAGCAACTTCTTCTGCGGTTTGAAGACAAACATTGTTTTCAAGACAAAAAACATCAATCTCTTCGTCCGAGAGCTGCGCACACATATCCGTTTTGATAATTGTTGGACAAATGCAATTAACATTCACCGCGCCTTCGAGCTCCATCGCCAAACTTTTTGTCAAACCTACAACGGCATGCTTACTCATAACATATACACTTTCACACGCAGAACCGGAAAGTCCCCAAATAGACGACACGTTGACAATACTACCCAAAGTCGGACGCAAAAGAGGAATGGCATTTTGGCAACAAAAGAACACCCCTTTTGCATTGACATTCATCAACTCGTCATATTCGCATTCGCTGACATCTTGACACAAATTTGACGAGCAAATTGCAGCATTGTTGACCAGAACGTCGAGATGCTTAAAATACTTACGCACCCAATCGAACATTTCGCGCACTTGCTCAACATCGGAAACATCTGCGCGATACAAATGAATATCACAGCCTATGGCAATCAATTGTTCGGCTAGGTTTTGCGCCAACTCAGCGCTTTTGTTGTAATTCAAAATCACGGTATAACCATTTCTAGCAAATTTGCGAACAGTTGCCGCACCAATGCCCCTGGATCCACCAGTCACTAACGCCACTTTCATATTATTCAACTCCAAAACATTCCCATATCATCAATATTTATATCTGCCACACATTCACGAATATTATCAAGATATTTGCAAATGAATACACAAGAAATGACATCATATAATCATTCCGATAACATAATTGTCTGTTATGTCTATCATAGTATTGTGCAAGGTTAACATTATCGCGAGTAGCCAAATAACACAACACCAAATATCATGAAATAGCTTTCAAAATCAGCCTATAAGCTTTTCCCACTGCACAATTGCTTCTTCCAGTGCTTTTTGCACTTGTTTTTGTTTGTCGATAACTACAGATAATTTTTCGTAGTTAGAAACAATTTCAGTTTTAGACAGCTCTCCATCCAAATATTTCAAATCGTTTTCAAGATTTTGAATAAGCGCTTCTACTTTTTTAATCTGCCTTGCACGATTAGTTTGTTCCGCACGTTGTTTTGCAGAACGGTAAGCACCTACATTTTCTTTTCTGACTTGAACTTGCTGTCCGGAAGATGCTTCTGTTTTTCTTGCCAAAAAATCGTCATAGTTCCCCTGGTATACATTCAGCGTTTCCGAATCAAACTCAACAACTTCATCGGCAACACTATTGACGAAATATCTGTCATGCGAAACAAACAAAACTGTTCCCGTATAGTTTTTCAAGGCAAGTTCCAACGCCTCACGCGCAGGCATATCCAAATGGTTCGTCGGCTCATCTAGCAACAAAAAATTATTGTCTTTTGCCATTATCATAGATAATCCAAGTTTTGCGCGTTCGCCTCCCGACAGTGACGAGACCTGCTTGTAGACATCATCTGCCCCTAAGCCTACAAGCGCCAAAATGCTGCGTATTTCCGTTTGAGACATGCGGGTGTTATCAAACCAAAGTTGATCGATAACACGTAAATTTCCGTCTAGGTTCAAGTTTTCTTGGTCGTAGTATCCCATGCGGACATTTTTTCCAAAAATAATTTTACCGAGATCGCTTGCACTCAAATTTGCAATCCTGCGTACCAGCGTAGACTTACCCGTACCGTTCAGCCCCAACAATGCAACTTTTTTTCCGCGGCGAACAATCAGTTCCACATTATTTAATAAGACGTTATTTTCATAACCCAATGTCAAATTCTTGATTGTAAGAGGAAACTCCGATGGTTCGGAAGAATACTCGAATTTGAAACGCGGGGGCTTCTCGTCGCATTTAGGTGCATCGATCACCGTCATTCTGCCCAATGCTTTTTCACGAGACTTCGCCATGTCTGCTGTTGACGCACGCACCTTATTGCGCACGATATAATCGTTAAGTTTTTCAATCTCCTTCTGCTGTTTTTCGTAAGCTCTACGTTGATTTTCAATTCGCTCCGCTTTTAACACTTTATACTTTGAATAGTTGCCTTTATATGCAACAATTTCCTGATGTTGTATATCCCAAATCGTAGTACACAACTTATCCAAAAAATATCTATCGTGAGAAACAACTAACAGAGTAGACTTGTTTTGAATCAAAAAGTTTTCCAACCAATCGAGCGTTTTATAATCCAAGTGATTGGTAGGCTCGTCTAAAATCATCAATTCCGGACGTTGCAACAACAGTTTGCAAAGTGCAGCTTTAGTTTTTTCTCCTCCGGAAAGCGACGATACAATTCGGGTAGAAAATGCAGCAAACCCCATACCGGTCAAAACCGTATCGACTTTAACCTTACACGAATATGCGTCACAAGCATCGGCTTCCACGGTAAGACGATGATACTTATCGGCAAGAGATTTATATTCGACACTATCAAAATCCACGGCAGACATTTGCGATGAAACAGTTTTCAATTGTTCAAGCAAACCTGTTTGATGACTAAAGACAGACATCATTTCGTCAAACAACGTTTTTTCCGATGAAAAATCAGCATTTTGCCTCAAATAGCCCACAGAAAGTCCGTTTTTGATAAGCAAACTTCCGGAAAACAGATTATTACCCTCTACCAAACAAGACAACAACGTGCTCTTGCCTGCACCATTTGCACCAACAAGACCAATACTGTCGCCCTCGTTGATATCCAAATCAACATTTTTAAAAATAGTCACATCGGCATATCTAAATTCTGCCGACCTCAATTGCAATAACATTTTCCCTCAATATGAGTTTTGACGGCTAAATGCCGTCAAAACAGTTCTCACTTTGTTAATGTTTTATCTGCATCCGAACGTTTTTCTCTATGGAAAATTTTTACTAAAACATATAAAACAAACGGCATTGCGAGTATTTCTACCAACAACAATAGCAATTGTTCTCTGTTCAAAGCAGAATAAGTAAACAATTGGCTTAACGATGGCACGCACAAACAAGTCAAAACTATTGCACAAATGGCAACGTACATAACCACTTTCCACTTATTGAACGGTTTGCAAGTATAAAACAATGCGAACAATCCGCCAAACGTGTACGAAATTGTCACAAGTGTACCCAAAACTTCACCGGATTCTATGATAGTCGGTTCAGTTGCGGCCTGCAATAGATATAACGAAACCGTGGAAAAGGTGAAAGTTAATGAGGCCGGAATACAACGTTTAAGCACGTTACCGAAGAAACTGCCCTTTATAACATTTTCGTTAGGTTGCAGCGCCAAAAGAGTTGTAGGCAAGGCAACTACTACCCAGTCCATAAGCATAACTCTCAAGTTAGTCAACGGCGAAGTCATTGTCATTCCCAGTGCAAAATGAGCAAATATCAACAATGCATTGATTAAAATAACGTAAACCGTCTTCATGAAATACATTGAAGTTGCACTTTGAATATTGTTGACAACACGACGTCCTTCCGCAACAACACTTGGTAACGACGCAAAACTGTCATTCATCAATATCAAATGCGCAACTTTTCTTGCCGCGTCGCTTCCGCCGGCCAATGATATCGAACAATCGGATTCTTTCATAGCCAAAATATCATTGACGCCGTCACCGGTCATAGCTACCGTACTTCCGGCAAGACGCATAGATTTTACCAAAATAGCTTTTTGCTCGGGCGATACGCGACCGAACACGGTATATTCAGTGGCAACTTCTCTAACCTGCTCGTCAGACATTCCTTCAAGACTGATAAATCTTTCAGCATTTTCAACACCGACTCGTTGAGCGATATTGGCCACAGCCGTTGGATTGTCACCGGAAATAATTTTTATCGCCACACCGTTTTTAACAAACCACTCAATGGTTTCAGCCGCGTCACCGCGAATGTGATCTTCAATAACTATCACGGCAATGGGACGTCTTGTTTGCGGCAACGTGTCACTATTGTAAATTGTAGTGGACGAATGTGCCAACAACAAAACTCGCAACCCCTGTTCTGCATATTTTTTGACAATATCATCAATTCTTTGGTTGTGTGTTCTCAACACATACTCGGGTGCGCCGATAATATACGTTCCTTCCCCCTTAAAGGAAACGGCCGACAACTTTCTTTCAGATGAAAACGGCACAATAGCAACCGGGTTCAAAATTGGTTTTCTGGGACATCCGAAAAACTTTTTCAATGCTTTGCTGGTCATATTATCCGCCGACAAAGCAGAGTTCATGCTAGAAACAATTTCGCGCACTGTAAGCGAAGCACTGCTACTAGGACGCAAATCGATACTTTCAACCACTCGCATTGTTCCGTCGGTGATTGTTCCGGTCTTGTCCAGGCAAAGAGTATCGACTCGCGCCAACATTTCTATGCAATAAAGTTCTTGAACCATTGTATCTTGTTTTGCCAAACGCAAAAAAGACGCTGCCAATGCCACGCTGGTCAACAAAAATGGCCCGGCAGGAATCATAGATATGATCGATCCGGCAGTAAAATTCAACGCCTGAATGTCCAAATCGAGCAACGAAAAATTGGCAAAAGCACCAATGGATTCGGAATAGTTCGGGCTGTGCAGATAGTTATAGGAAGCGTTTACAATGTACAACCCCACCGTCATTGGAACAACAACAATTGCGACAAACACCAAAATGCCATGCAATGACTTCAACATTTGCGAGCGTGGTTTGTTGTATTGTTTGGCCTTGCCCGATAAACTTGCGATGTAGTTAAACTTTCCAACTTTGCACACCTTTGCCGTGCAATTTCCCGAAACAATATAACTTCCGGCATATAGCACATCGCCGCAACGTTTTGTAACAGCGTCGCTTTCTCCCGTCAAAATAGATTCATTAACTTCAACAAAGCCGTCAACCACTTCGCAATCTGCGGATATTTGTGCCCCGTTGGCAAGAAGAACAACGTCATCTAACACCAATTCATCAACAGATATCTCCGAATAAGAGCCGTCACGCAACACTTTAACCTTTGGTTGCGTGATAAGATTCAATTTATCCAACGTTAATTTGGATTTTATCTCTTGCACTATCGCAATCGCTGTGTTGGCGATAACAACCGGTAAAAAGGAACATTGCGCTGCCAAGCCATAGAGACAAAGAACCAGTGCAATAACCATGTATATAACGTTGAAAAAAGTGAAAATATTGGAAAGTACTATGCCCAAAATGCTCTTGCCGCGACGAGATAAGTCCACATTTGTCAAACCTTGTTCCTGACGCAAACAAACTTGCTCGGCAGTAAGCCCGAAATCTTGAGGCACGACAAAATGCTCCACAGCGTTCAAATCAATGGGAGCATTATTTTTTTTGCGACGATTTACGCGCGCCGAATCATTTTGATCGTACCTTTTTTCCAATTCACTCATATAACTAGTCTATTTTTTCAAAAGAGCCGTTTTTAAATTCATAAATTGCTTCAAAACCACCGGATTGCAATTGGTGCAACTGATAACCGAAGTTCTTTATTCTCTTCAATATCGTCACAGGCCCACGTTCACGCAAATGATTGCATGCTTGCATTGCATCCAACTTGTCCTTTTGCGACATGTTTTTGTTCAAAATAACGGCATAACCACCATTTTTTTTGCAGGAACTACCTCTTTCCTGCATCAACATTGCTATGCGTTCAAAACCAATTGAGAAACCGCATGCACACACGTCTGTACCGGTGATTTTACCAATCATTTTGTCGTAACGTCCACCACCGCCGACAGACGAAGACAAACCATCAACTGAAATTTCATATATGGTGCCGGTGTAATACCCCATACCGCGAACAAGCGTCACGTCAAACACGACTTTTGCGTTTTTTACGCAATTGTTTGTAACATAAAGTATTTCCGACAAATTATCCTTAACATCAGACGGCAATGAATCGCCCAATGCCTCGATGCATTTTTCAAACGGATTTTCTGCCGCAGTGATTCCTCCGATTAGATTGATGAAGAATTCCGCCTTTCCAGGGGCAATTTCTTCAATTTCGCGCATCACACCGACAACACCGATTTTGTCCAACTTATCCAATGCGATAAACACCGAAGGACGCTGTTCATCGGTAAATCCACAGAAATCGGCAATTGCATTCAACAATCTACGATCGGAGATTCTAACCGTGACATCGTCAAAATTCAAGTTTGCCAATGCAGTCGTCGTTGCCAGAATAAGTTCAATTTCCGCAAGATTGCTTTCTTCACCGATCACGTCAATGTCACATTGCATAAACTGACGAAAACGACCTCTTTGAGGACGGTCTGCACGCCAAACATTGTCCATCTGAATAGATTTAAACACCGATGGCAATTTAGCAACGTTATTTGAATAAAAACGTGCAAGAGGAACGGTAAGATCGTATCTCAATCCCAAATCACACAATTCCCCATCGGAATTTTCCAACTTTTCGCCTCGTTTCAAAATTTTGAAAATAAGTTTTTCGTTATCTCCACCTTGTTTCGACGTCAACAACGACAAATTTTCCACAGAAGGAGTTTCGATTCTGGTAAAACCAAAACTTTCGTAAGTCTTTTGAATTGTAGACAAAATCTGTTGACGCAATGCAAATTCGTCGGGCAGAAAATCTCTCATTCCTTTTGCAGGGTTTTTAGGTAACATTTCACACCTCTTTATTCGATGACAAATTTTTCAGTATTCTTAGTGTTGTGTTCGATTTCTTGTGCAATGCTTTCGTATCCGTCACGCCCAAACAGTGCATAAGTAGCATTCTTGCCCCCCTCAACACCGGGTTGATTGTATGTGTTGATATTCAACAATGCGCCCGCATAGGCTGTTTGCAGTTGCAACACGTAAAGCAAAGCTCCTATATTATACTCGTTCACGTTGTCTAGCACGATTGTGAAATTCACGCGACCACGCAAAGTGAGATTATATCTGGTTGCAAACAACTCCTTGTTCATCAATTCCGAAAGACTGTGACCGCCCAAGAAACTAACTCCCGGATATTCAGTACAGAGTTTGGGAATATTCACATCAGATCTGAAGTTTTCAACCTCCAAAAACGTGATAACCTTATCAAAAGGCCCCTCGTTATACAATTGAACTTGACTGTGCTGATCGGTGACGCCCAACGCCTTCACCGGAGTTTGACCGCAATTAACGATTTTTCCGTCGTTGTCCACTTCTTTACCCAAAGATTCTGCCCAAAGTTGACTGTACCAGTCTGCGACATACTTCAAACTGTCGGCATAAGGCATCATAACATGAATGTTCTTGCCACGCTTATAAAACTCGTTCAACAAAACTGCATTTGCAAGTGCCGGGTTTGCAAGCAAATCGTCGCTCTTGCATTTTTCATCCATCTCTCTTGCACCACGCAACAATTCGCAAATATCGATTCCGACAACAGCTGCAGGCAACAATCCTACAGGCGACAATTCCGAAAAACGACCGCCTACACCGCTAGGAATATAAAACGTTTCAAAGCCATATTCCTTGGACAATTTTATCAAATTTCCGGAAGATTCGCTAGTGGTAGCAACAATGTGTTTTGCCGCATCTTTACCGAATTTTTCCGTCAACGCATTCAGTACAATCAAAAACTGACTCATTGTTTCGCTCGTAGAGCCGGATTTGGTTATCACATTGAAAATAGTTTTGGAAATATCGATAACATCGAACAATCCATTCATTTTTTCCGGATCAACGTTATCCAAAACATAAAATTTTGGTGTTTTTCGCACCGATTGGGGCAATTCGTTGTAGTAGGCATGCTTCAATGCCGTAAAAACAGCTGTCGGGCCCAATGCCGAACCGCCTATGCCCAAAACAACGAAATATTCACAATTATTTTGAATTCTTTTTGCCGCGGAAAGAATTTTTTCCACCACTTCATCTTGATTGTAGGGGGAAAGCATCCATTCTTGCATACCTTTTCCTCTGCCCGCTTCTACAATCCCGTGTGCCACTTTTGCTTGATCTGCGCAACGAAGAAATTCTTCTTTGGATATTCCCTCGTCGCCAGCAACGTCCGACATCATGTTGCTGTAATCAAATTTCAAACTCATTATATCTTTTACTCCTACTAACTTTAATCTATCGTATATTTACCAAACAAGGCACGAAAAGCCTTGAAATGTTGTCTGTTTGCGTGATACAGTATGAATTTAACGTACTTTGCGTTAACTTTTCCTACCGACATCATAGATATTAGCGGCGTTTCCAACGCTCCGCTAAGCGTCAGTTTAACAACCGGGTCATTTTCCGTCTTGGTAACGGATTTTGCAATTGCACTTTTCTTTTCTGCCCACAGCAAAAAGCGTATCAACTTTACACGTTGCATATCTTCAAAAGTGTTAAGTAACGTAAACTCTCCTCTCTTCGGCAACACGACCGAGGGCTTTTTGTAGCCGCACAGTTTTTCAAATTGATCATCACTTATTGTGAATGTTTTCTCCGGCTTTTTGAAGTAATCGGGAAAATTGCGCGCATCATCACCAACAAGGTTAACCCCGAAATCCACGCAAACTTGTTTGGACAAAATCGTATCTTCAACGTTTCTACAAACTGAAATTCCGTAGGTTCCGTTTGGCACAACGAAACCACTGTTTTGCACGTAAATGGCAAAGTCACGTTCGTTTAACGAGAAAGTCACCACTTGCGATTCATTCGTATTCAATTTTACTTTCGCAAAAGCTTTCAATTCTCTCTTCGGACGCATATAACCGCAATCACAGTTATCAACGTAAAGTTGAACAACTTCAGAAGCGGGAACGCCGATATTTTTTACTGTCACAGACACGGAAAATCCGCATTGACTTTTTTCGACATTCAAAGCGCTGTATTCAAATTCCGAATACGAAAGCCCGTAACCGAACGGGAAGCGAACAGGAACGCCGAACGAATTGTAGTATCTATAACCGACAAACACACTTTCGCGATGCTCATCGAAAAACCTGTCGTTTGCAAAATAATTATAACACGGCGTATCATGCAATGCGACGGGGAAAGTTTCAGCCAAACGGCCGCTAGGCGAAACTTTGCCGAAAATCAAGTCGTATACAGCTTCCATCACCGCTTCACCGCCCAAATACATGTTAAGCAAAGCAGAAACGTTGTCCAACCACGGCATCTCAAACGGTGAACCGCCAAAGGCCACAAACACGATATTCTCGTTAACCTTGCGCAGTTCCGCTAAAAGTTTTTGTTGATTGTTCGGAATTCTCAAATGGGCTCTATCGTAGCCTTCACCTTCGAAGTTATCTGTCAAACCGCCGAAAAACAAAACCTTTTTGTGTTGTTTAGCAATACTTACTGCTTCTTTGAATAACTTTTCGTCATCCACATCCTTCACTGCGCGATAGCCTTTCGCATAAGCGGCAGGAACTCCGTTTTCGAAAAGTACTTGTAAAAAGTTTTTGCAAGTTGTGTTGATGTGGCTGCTTCCTGCACCTTGAATTCTAGGCGTTTCCGCAAGTTCACCAACAACGCAAAAATCGTCGCCGACTGAAAGGGGCAACAAATTGTCATTTTTCAGCAACACGGCACTATCGACTTCAACGTTTCTGCAAACCTCTCGGCGTTCTTCTGCTGTTGTGTGTACGCATTTAACGGAACTGTTGCACCGTTCCACAAGCCTTGCTACGCGACTGCACGAAGCGTCCAGTTTGCTTTCGTCCAATTTCCCGTTTTGCGCCGCAACCAAAGCCGCCTTGCGGTGATATCCTTGTTTATCGGCAGGCATTTCCAAATCCATGCCGGCGGCGATTGCCGCAGGAAAATCATAGCATGCGCCCCAGTCGGAAATAACAGCACCTTCAAAACCCCACTCTCTACGCAATATCTCCGTTAGTAGTTTGGCATTTTCGGTGGAATAACAACCGTTGATTTTGTTGTAACTTGCCATAACTGAAAATGGCTGCGCGTTTTTCACAACGTACTCGAATGCAGAAAGATATATTTCTCGCAATGCACGTTCGTCAACAACAGCGTTCACAGTCAAACGACGTGTTTCCTGACTGTTTGCGGCAAAATGTTTCAAACAACAACCTATGCCGTTGTTTTGCATGCCGTTCACGTAGGCATTTGCCATGTGCGCCGCAAGAACCGGGTCTTCCGAAAAATACTCAAAATTACGGCCGCAAAGCGGACTTCTTTTTATGTTAATTCCCGGGCCAAGAACAATCGAAACGCCTTGTTCCGTTGCTTCGTCGGCAATGCATGATGCCACCAGTTTGGCATTTTCTACGTTCCAAGACGACGCAACTGCACAGGCAGTCGGAAAACACGTGGCTTTAACACTGTCGTTTATTCCTGCCCCGTCACGTTGCTTGCGCAAGCCGTGCGGGCCGTCCGACATCACGATAGAAGGAATATCTGCAACGGCGTGCGTTTTCCATTGCCCCTGCCCAGATGTCAGCAACACTTTTTCGTTCAAAGTCAGTCGGGAAATGTCATTGTTCATGTTTCACTCTCCAAGTCACAGTATATTGTACCACAGAATACAATTCTTGTGTAGCATTAAGCATCAAAAAAGCAGATATTTATAACATACTAGACTATATCAAGCGATAAAAACACAGCAAAAACTCAAAATTTTGCAATGTTTTTGAAGTTGCTATTGAAATGCGAAGAATTTTACAGTATAATAGAATGGCAAAGCGAGGTGTAATATGCAAAACAAATGGTACAAAGAAAGTGTGTTCTACCAAATTTATCCAAGAAGTTTCAAAGATTCCAACTCCGACGGCATCGGAGATATTCGCGGCATAATTTCCAAAATCGACTACTTGTGTGACCTTAGAATCGATGCAATTTGGTTTTCCCCTCTTTATGCCAGTCCAAATGCCGACTACGGCTACGACATTTCCGACTATCGCGCAATCAACCCCGAATACGGCACCATGCAAGACTTTGACGAAATGCTGGCATTGTTACATTCACGCGGCATAAAAGTGATTATGGATCTTGTTATAAACCACACCAGCGACAAACACGAATGGTTTTTGCAAAGCAAATCTTCCAAAGACAACCCCTACCGAGACTACTACTATTGGAAAGACGGGCGCGGTAAAAACGGCAAAAAACCGCCAAACAACTGGACAAGCTTTTTCCTTGGAAGTGCGTGGAAGTACGACGAAACAACAAAGCAATGGTACTTGCATCTGTTTGACGAAAATCAACCGGATTTGAACTACTTCAACCCCAAAGTTATGGAAGAAATCAAAAGTATTTTGCACTTTTGGTTGAAAAAAGGTGTGGACGGCTTCCGTTGCGACGTCATCACACTACTTTCAAAAACAGTCGGGCTTCCGAACGGAAAACCATCCATTGCACTTACCGGTAGCGAACACTACATGGATGGTCCACGAATGGAAGAACTCCTTGGGCAGTTGCAAGACGTTCTTGCAAAATACGATGCATTCACCGTCGGCGAAAGTGTTTTCATAAACGTTCAAAAAGCATTGCGCTACACCCACAAAGACAACACATTGCTAGACACGGTTTTTGCGTTCGATCATGTTTCGGCCGATAACCGTTTTGGCATCAAACAGCTTGTCAAACCCTTCAATTTGCGACAATTCAAAAAAAGTGTGTCAACGTGGCAACACGGCTTGTACGAAAAATCCTGGAACACACTGTATTTTGAAAACCACGATCAGGCCAGAATTGTGGGAAGATACTGTTCCGCAACAGAACACCGCATCGAGGGTGCTAAAATGTTGGCAACAGTTTTGCTGACATTATCAGGCACACCATTTATCTACCAAGGACAAGAATTTGGCACTACGTCCCCTCGAATGTTGAACATCGAAGACTACCAAGACGTGGAATCCGTTCGCAGCTACAAACTGCTTTCAAAAGTTTTCGGAAAGAAAAAGGCTATCAAAAACATTGCCTACTGTTCTCGCGACAATGCGCGCACGCCCATGCAATGGAACGCGTCAAAAAATGCAGGGTTCACCGACGGTGACACAACTTGGTTGAAAGTGAATCCAGCACACGTCACAATCAACGCAGAAGACGCCATTGCCGATCCGAATTCCGTTTTGCACTACTACAAAAAACTTATCGCACTGCGCAAAAGCAACAAAGCATTCATCTACGGCACCTACACCGATTTGTACCCTCGCAGCAAACGTCTTATGGCTTACCATCGCGAAAGTCAATTCGGCAACCTTGTGGTGATTACAAACTTCTCGTTGAAGGAAACAAAATTCCAACTTCCCAAAGCCTTGGCAAACCAACGCTACAAAAAAATCATCGGCAACTACTCCGATAGTTCGGAATCACTTTGCAACATCGTTTTGCGTCCGTACGAAGCAATTGTTTTTGAAAAAACGGAATAATAAACAGCAATCAAAACAAGAGGGATGACATTTTGTCACCCTCTTGCTCTACTGTGAAATCAATTGTTGCAAATATTCGTTTGGCGGACTTTCCACGTAGCACACAAGCGGCAAATCACTGCTATCACTTGCATAAATTTTCACTGTCAGTTTTCTTGTTTGGTTTTCGTAGATCACACAGTTGACAACCACTGTCGGAACGTATCCGTCTTTGGTGACGACAACGTTCACCGAAAACCATTCGGTTATTGCCTCGTCATAGCAATTGGTTGTTTGGGGCAAACTGATAGTCGGCGACAGCCCTTTGTTATCTGTAAAGAATTTCATGCCGCACACCGATACTTCCGCATTGTGCACCGGGCAATCGTTCAAATCCAACACTGTAACACGCAAAGTAGAATTCTCCACTGCACTGACATTCAAAGCACCGTCCAACGTGACAAGAAAAACAATTGCCACCAACAACACCACTAACGATACGGCAACGTTTTTGAAATTGGCTTTTATCATATCCTACTATATTGAAATTATTTCAAAAATATGAAAAAACACATCGATTTCGATAGCATCACAAAAGTCAGACAAAACGTTTGTGACATATCATTTTTCGCAAAAGCAATGAATTTGTTGTTCAAACTTTTATATTTGTTATAAAAACAACTTGATGCAATCACACTTTTTGGATACGACGCCACAAAATAGCCGTACATGCATTGCATACAACAGAAAACATAAACGACACAAATAAATTCATCAAAATGCTGATTGTTGCCAAAAGTTTATGCTTGTTGAAAAATCACAACCGAACGCAACACTCATATTGTTCTTTTTAGTGCAACAACCGAAGTATAACATTGCCCTGCATTAAAAAAAACAGAGTGAAAATGGATTTTCCTCTGTTTCATGTATTCAGTTACAACAAAACATTTTATAAATCTTTGCATTTAGTTTGTGGTGTTGATCGGAAAATGATTTTATACAAACAACAAAACACCGCCAAAAATTGCCACAAAAAGAGGGTTGAATTTTCAACCCTCAATTCTTATGCTTTGTTGTAGAAACAATCGTAAATTAATCTAGATACTAGGTGTAACTACTACAACAGTGTTAACAAAGTTGTCGCCATATGTTACTTTTTCATTGCCATATTGTGCAAACACCTGACCTTTTCCGCTGATTGCTCCAGCATTGAAAGTAACCGTGGCGTTACTATTGTAGTCGCCGCAAACTGCCGTAGCATGATCCATCTTCCAGTTTTCTGCATCCCTTAAATCGGAGTTCAAGACGATTTCTCCACCGTTCATCACAAATTCAAAGTCACCAAAACCTTGAACAGCCACACCGTTTCTTTGTGTTATTTTGCCGCCATTCATGTTGACCGTACCATAGTTTGTAATGGTAAACAGCGGATAATACATCTGGAACTGCTTGGACGCATCAATTTCTACGTTGCCATCGATGTTCAAAGTACCACCATTTTCAACATAAATAACGGTAACATTTTGTCCCAAGTTTTGATTGCTTGTGCAAAGAAGTTTGCTGCCTTCAGAACCCGTCAATGTCAATGTTGCTCCGTTTTCAACTTTGAAAAGATTGCAGCCGGTTGACATCGTGTAAGTGCCCAAATCAACAACTAAATTTCTACCGCTATTGACAACATATTTATATGCAACTGCTGGTGCACTCATATCTGCTGCAAGCACAATTTTACTGCATTCTGCATCGGCAAAAGCTGCAGAGAATTGTTCAATCGATGTCACGTAGGAACACCGTCAATCACAAGTTTTCCGGTGCCAAGTTTACGACCGAACAAACCATGGTTGGGATTTTCGGAAGTGCTGTAGTCCATAGCAAACTTGCTGTTGCTTTCTGTGCAAGCTGCAAATGTGGTGTTTTTCGGACCATTGACCGTTCCCACCAGAGCACCAACTCTCCAGCCACCATTATCTATTGATGTGAAAGTGCTGTTGCTAACACCGCTGTTGGTTATTTCAACTTCACAGCGGTTAATGTAACCGATAAATCCGCCTGCAGAGCTATTGCCGTTGATAGACGAATTGGTGATAGAGCAGTTACTAATAGTGATGTTCTTTGCTGTAGCGTTACCGATAAATCCACCGCTTTGAGAAAGATAGTAAGGATCTTGTTCAACTGAACGAGCTTGAACTGTGACGTTATCCAAATGACAATTCGTAAATGTATATGTTGCATAGACGTTATTTACAGCAGGAATAAATGCTGCACATCCGGTGCCTGTACCATCGGTAGGAACCATTACGGAATCTTTGAGTGTGAGATTTTGGAACGTTACCTCACCCTGGTTAACATTAAGCAACGAAGTTGTCAAACCGGAAATAAAGTGACCGTTGCCGTTTACAATCGTGCCGGCAGGAATATAAATAGATTTCCATTCGTCATTCACTGCATAGCTCTTTGTAAGTGTCACAACGCCGTTGACAGGATTTTGGAGAATTGCTGCAAGTTCAGGAGCAGTTACAACTTCTTCCGTTTCCGCATTGCCTTGAACTGCTTCGATTGCACAAGAAATGCTCATAGACTTTTCTTGATAATCGTTGTTGTTTTCACCATCCACAAGTTCGATCGAAACAAAAACCATGGAGGGATCTTGTTCTACTACCAATGTTTGCCATTTGGAAACAATTTTTCTCCCCTTGTAGGATTCGTTGTCGATTTCAACTTTCAAACCATCCAGCAAACCGTCTTCGTCGGTGCAAGTGATCACCGTGCGATACTTGATTGCTATTGTGCTGTTGTTTTCAACTTTAATGCTGAACTTGATGCCGTCACCGGGAACGATGTTGGGGATTGTGATGTTACCGTCTGCGATAACAATTCCGCCACCGTAGGTGTTTTCGATTCCGTCGACATAGTCTTTGTCGAGTTGCTTTGTTTGAACAGACGTTTCGTCTACGCTTGCAACAACATCCACCTTGCCCGAAGTGACTGCAATGTTGACATTGCTTTCAGATGTGAACAAAGCAAACGTTGCTCCGGCAATAAGGCTAACGCAAAGTACGATAGACAAGATTGCCGACACAAGCACTTTTGTTTTGACTGTGTTCATAATTTTTTCTCCTTTTTGTTTTTTATATTACAAAACGGTTATTCCCGTTTTTTAATATTCAGTTTTGTGTTGCAACACCATTTTGCGTCGTTTTTGAATACGCAAAAATGATCATATAATAATCTATTATACGAACACTTTTTTGAAAACACAGCGGACCACAAAGTTAAAAAAGGCGAAAATTCGACAAAATCCATAGATATTTCGGCAAAAGTTATGGAAAATACGGCAAAATGGTGAAAATTTTGAACATTAAATTCAGAAAATTATTGACAAACGGGTTGGACAGGCATATAATTGATACAGAAACGTTCATATAATAGATTATTATATGATCATTTTTTGAGTTGGCAAGGCGCACCGCCTTGCTTATTTTTTTGCAAATTTTCGTGCCAACGTTCGGTCAAAAAACAAGCCACAGCAACAGCAAAATCACCCTAAAAAAGCAAAACGCACCAAACAACAAAAGAGTTTTGGCCTACAGCAAAATAGCACAAAATACACCACCGCAAAAAAACACAATTGGAAAAGCAAACAATGCATCTTTGCACAATTGCAAGATAGGAAAAACTTCCGTCTACAAACAAAGCCACTGTGACCGCAGAATACAAAAAAATTAACACAAAATCCCAAAACAAGACAACGGGCACACAAACAAACCATTACGCAAAAGCCCAACACCCAACTGCGTCCCTTAAGCGCAACGCCCAAAACAACAAAAGAGTTTTGGTCCAAGCAAACTGACACATTAAAAAAACTTCTTCAAAAAATTCACACAATCGACACTAAAAATAACGACGTCAAACAAACGCACAGCGGTGAAAAAAAAATACATACAACCACAACAATATATATTTAAGCAACCGCAAACAAAAAATCGCCACACACCACTTACATTTGAAAAACAAATTTTTGTAACACAAAAAGAACCCGACAACTTGTCGAGCTCTTCAAACAAACTACAATAAAATTTGCACTGCTACTATTCTTGTTTTCCGTCGTTGATAAACAGCACACCGATTGTGTTTGCGCCACAATGGCTTGTGACTGTGCAACCTGCGGTAGTTTCCAAAATCTCATCGAAAATACCCCAGGATTTGACGTTTTCGATCACACTTTGAGTGATATCGTCGTCCATTTGCGTGTGCGTGACAAAACAACGAGTTTTATCAGGCGTGTTGAAAGTTTCGCGAACGGCGCTGACGTACTTATCGACACAACGTTTATAACGACCTTGATGCTTTTTCCAAGTATCCATTTTGCCGTCGGCAACCAATATGCTGGGGTTGATACGCAACAAATTGGCACCGAAATATGCCAGAGACGAACATCTTCCGCCTTTGAAAAGAAATTCCAACGAATTGATAATAAACGAAGCCTGAACGGCATTTTTGCGTTGGTTGGCTCTTTCCACAATGGCTTCGGGAGCCATTCCGTTTGCTGCTGCATCGCAAGCATCCAACACAAGCAACCCGGTGCCGGTGGACAAACTGCGCGAATCGACAGTGTAGACATTGTTCAATCTGGAAGCCGCCGTTGTTGCACTGTTGTAGGAGGCGGACATTTCGGAAGATATGTCAAAGTGAATAACAGCATCATAGCCGTCGTCCAGAAACGATTTGAAAAATGCTTCGTAATCGTCAATGCTACGGGAGCCGGATTTGGGAAGTTGCTTTGTGTTTTGATAGTATTCGTAGATATCTTTCGGAGAAATTGTTTCTCCGTCCAAAAGGTTTCTATCCCCCAATGCAACAAACAATGGCATTATGCCAACGTTATATCTTTCAATCAATTCCGGCGATAGGTCGCACGTGCTATCTGCTGTTATTTTAATGTTCATCTTGGTTTCTCCTTACAGTGGTAATATATAACAAATTTCTTATGTTAAACTGAATTTATAGCTTGTTGCAAACATCTTTGTTCACACAGCCTTCGCAACCTTGCGGGCAAGATTGGGCATTTGCGGCATTCACAATGCGCCCTACGCCAACAACCGTGCAATTGTCCGGAACGTCCTTCAACACAACCGAATTTGCCCCTATTTTGACGTTGTTGCCAATGACGATATTGCCCAAAACTTTGGCACCGGCACCAATAATCACATTGTTTTTCAACGTCGGATGACGCTTGTTGTGTTCCTTGCCCGTTCCACCGAGCGTTGCGTTTTGGTAGATTGTGCAGTTGTCGCCTATTTCCGCCGTTTCGCCTATCACCACGCCATGGCCATGATCGATAAACAGATTTTTGCCTATTTTTGCAGCAGGGTGAATTTCTATACCCGTCAAAAATCTGCTCCATGCAGAAATGAGCTTTGCAAGAAATTTCAAATGCAATTTATAGAAAAAATGAGCAACACGGTAGCGTATCAGCGCACTGACACCCGGATAGGTGAACAGTATCTCCACGGCGTTGCGTGCGGCCGGATCACGTTGTTTTATTGATTTGAAAAATCCGGTTCTGTTAGCCATGAAATACTCCTACACCATGTTATTTTTCAATTTTACGCACGTTGCCAAGTGTCGTCACAGTGCCGTTTTCGACAACGATGCCACCTTCGTGCCACATTTGATAAACAGGAACGTTCAATTGTTGCACGGCAATTTTTGTACATTCATTCTGCAATTCGGTGTTGAGATAGTGAACTTCCAAATCGAAGCCGCTCACAAGCCCCAAACCTTTTTCGACGGAATAGTTGCTGTAGTCTTCGTCCGGAGTGATATGGTACGTGTCCAACTGCAGCATAGCTCCGGCAGATGCGCCGGCAACCACACCGTCAAAGTTTTTCACGTCGTCTTCTACGCCCAATTCATGCAAACGACGAATTGCCTTTTCAGGCATTCCGCCCGTGAAAAACAGCACATCCGAAGCAGCTATCAGACTATGAAAATCTGTTGAAGTGTCGTAGCAATTCAACCAATTGATGTCTTCTTCCGTGTTTCCGTAGTACAAAAACGGGCGCAAAATGTTGTCGTACTTCTTCCCACCTTTACCGTACAACGTTTGCCAACTGTCGTTATCCCAAACTTGACTTTCACGAAAAGCCAAAGGTATGATCAAAACACGCTTGTTTCTGAAATATTTATCCAGTTTCCCGTTTGTCCAACTTTCGTGAAAGTTGTAGTAATTCAGCAAAATGTTTACCATAGCAACCAACTAGTACAAAGTTACTCCGTCTTTTGACACATACGCATATGCAATTTTGTGTTCAGACGGTTTTACATCGCCGATGTGAATTGATTTTTCCAACAATGCCAAAGCATCGCTCAAACCCTTTTCGTTGTGATAAACTTCGCAGATGACGTCTCCCTTTTTCACTTCGGAGCCTAATTCCACATTCATAACAACACCGACTGAAAAATCGATTGCTTCGTCCTTTTTCATTCTGCCACCGCCCAGCAACGTGACAGCTCTGCCGATATCTGCTGCATTCATGCTGTCAACATAACCGTCGGCGCTGGCGACAAGTTTAGTTTTTGGGCCCAAGACGAATTTTTCGGGATGCAAAATATATTCGGGATCGCCGTGTTGCGCTTCCACCATTTCCGCAAACTTGTGCAAAGCACGGCCGCTGTCGATTGCATCTTGGAATGCATTCAAAGCTTCCGTTTCGTTATATTTGCCGGACAAGCACAACAATTTTACTGCAACTTCTTTAATTTCCCTGTACAAACGGCTTTTTGCGCCTTTCAAAACGTCTATTATGCCGATAACTTCCAAAGAATTTCCGACGAAATCTGAAAGAGGTTGTTCCATGTCAGTTATAAGCGCACCGATTTTCTTTCCGGCGCGGCAACCTATCTCAACCATTTTTTGAGCGAGTTCCAATGCACTTTCCTTTGTAGGCATAAACGCACCGCTTCCGTACTTGACGTCCAACAAAATGACATCGGAGCCGGAAGCAAGTTTTTTGCTCATAATACTACCGCAAATAAGCGGTATCGAATTCACTGTACCGGTGACGTCACGCAATGCATAAAGTTTTTTATCGGCAGGAGCAAGATTGGCCGTTTGACCAATGACTGCGCAACCAACACGCTTGACAACGTCAAAAAATTCATTTTCGGACAAGGCCGTATCGAAACCTGGAATACTTTCGAGTTTATCGATTGTTCCTCCGGTGAAGCCCAATCCACGACCGCTCATTTTTGCAACGTAAACACCGCAACAAGCCAAAATGGGAGCCAACGCCAACGTTGTGCTGTCGCCTATACCACCGGTAGAATGTTTATCGCAAACCAAACCGCCCAAACGTGACATATCAACAATATCACCACTATGCAACATAGCATCCGTCAAATCGAACGTTTCGCGATCTGTCATTCCGTTCAACAAAATGGCCATCAGTAATGCAGAAGCTTGATAATCGGGAATACTTCCGTCGGTAAAACCATCGACAAAGTAACGAATTTCTTCCGTGGTTAATTCTTGCTTGTTCTTTTTCTTTTCAATAACGTCCAATATCGTCATGTTACGACTCCCAAAACACTATTTTTCGAACAGCCAACAGCCACCCGAATTATTATTATACTATCAAATCACTTTTTTTTCAACATTTTAGCCGAATTTTATAGACAAAACTCAAAAATGTTTAGCACATTTGTGTTTCAACTTCAAAACATAGCATCCAATTGCCGATTTTATCAACAATAAAAAGGCAATGAAAAAATCATTGCCCGATAACGCTTAAAAACGCACTACCAATCTTCACTGATATCAGTTTTTATGTCCGTGTAAAAATCCTTGTACTTTTCCTTGAATTTCTGTGCATCCGAACGTTCATCTTTGCGTTCGGCATCGCTCAAATCCATGCCGTCGTCGTCTTGCATTTCCGAACGACGCATAAGCTCGTACATCGTTGAACTACTTTTCATTATCATCACCACCGTTGTCGACTTCTGACGTTTTGTTTCCTGCAGGCAAAACGCTTGCCGTCACTTTCTTCTTTTTGAAACGAGAATACGACGGATCGATTTCTCCCGCCCTTGTCAACGCCCATTTTGTAAGGATAGGACCGATCAATTCGTAAATCAGCACGGCACACATTGTGATTGTTACAATTTTCGAGCCGATATCCGCAAACGATTGTGCAATTTTAGGATTATCGGCAAAACGATTGCCCAAGTTGACAAATTCTTTTTTGCACATCGTCGCCATACCGATTGCAACGCCTGCTTGCGGGAACAAAGTTATTCCCAAATACTTGCGAACTTTGGGATCACTCTTAGTGACCGTTGCACCAAGAACTGTACCGAAATACTTTCCCATACACCGTGCCAAAACATACAAAACTATGCAACAAACTATGCCCCAGTTATTGAACATGCCTAAGTTCAACTCGGCACCGGACAATATAAAAAACAACATCAAAATTGCAGGTGTCCAACGATCAACTCCTTCCATCATTTGAACGGCTTCGTTACGCAGATTTACAAACATTGCTCCAGCCATCATACAAACAAGCAAATCGGAAAGTTTGAACGGACAACCGCAGCTTTCTTCCAAAAATTCAAACAATTGGCAAACGCCAAGGCTCAAAAATACAGCCACGAGCGATGCAATCAAACGATTATCTTTCGACTTGAAAAAACGTGGAATTGCCGAAAGCAATGCACCTATAAGTGCACCGACTGCCAACGATGCAACAATCTCTACCAAAGGCCAAACCAAAATATCCATGATACTTATAGCAGCAGCGGCTCCGGACGTAGCGGCACTTGTAGCCAGAGACATTGCAATATTGTTGGAAATTGCAAAAACAACCAGGCCGACAGCATCGTCCAATGCTACAACGGGCAACAAGGTTCCCGTCACAATTCCTTTTGCTCGATACTGACGCACAACCATCAACGTTGCTGCCGGCGCCGTTGCCGTTGCAATCGCACCAAGTATAATAGCCTCATAACCGGCCATTCCCAAGGACGGAAACAGTGAGCCTACCGCAAGCAACACAACGTCTACGCAAAGTGTTGCCAACAATGCTTGACAAAATGTAATGGTGATTGCACTTTTTCCTATCTCTTTGATGTGCGACAATTTGAATTCAACACCAATTGAAAAACCGATGAACCCCAGTGCGACAGAACTGATCACTGACAAATTTTCAAAAAGTTCCTCAGAAGACGGCACGAATTGCCCCAAAGCATAGGGACCGATAATCAGCCCTACAACAAGATACCCCGTAACATTGGGAAGGCCTATTATTTTCATAATACGCGTTGAAAGCAATCCCAAAATCAAAGCAATTGCAATAAGCAACAAAGCATTCACTACCTATCCCCTCCTTTTGTGACGCATCACCTTTAAATCTTTGACATTTTAGTACTATTATTCAACAATGTCAAACGATTTCGGACGATGAAAAACAATAATATTTGTACCTAAAAACACCATACAATACATATAAATAGCAAACTTGCGACAAAACAAAATTACTCGCGAAAAATCCTCCGCGAGTAGCATAATTAACGCTTTTTTAGTTTTTGCAAGGCCAAGTCAACGTTTGATTCCAAGTCATCAAAAGATCCGTCGTTGACAATTTTGCGCGTACAATGACTGCCGCTACTTTGTCGCGACAAAACCGCCAAAACGTTTTCTTCGCTGACAGCATCACGTGCGGCAACACGATTCACTGTGTTTTCGACAGAACACTCAACCAACCAGATTTCGTCCCAGTCAAAATCGAATGCGTCTATCACCGGAATTTCCACAAAAACGACATCTTCGCCACACCGAACTTCATTGCACAGTTTTTTTTTGATTCTATCCCAAAAAATAGCACTGTAGCTTGAATGCAACTGTTTGTCGGCGAAAATTTTCGCACGCACAAACTTGCGATTGAGTTTTCCGTCCACAACACTGTCGGCTCCTAGCAGAGCCCTGACTTGCTGTAACACTTCCTCTTCCTCGGCCACACGACGCGACAAAACATCACAGTCAACAACCTTAAAACCTCTATCGGAAAGAATTCTTGCAACTGTGCTTTTGCCGCTACCGATTTTGCCTGTCAGTGCAATCACATTAGGCTTCATACAATGTCTTCCCCTCCTCGGTTTCGGCAACCAAAGGACAAGCCAATTCAACGGCATTTTCCATCTGCTGTTTCACAATTGTTTTTACAGTTTCTGCTTCTTCTGGATAACAATCGACTATAATTTCGTCGTGAATTTGCAAAACTATCTTGCTTTTGAGTTTATTATCCGCCAGCGCCTTGTCCACTTTCAGCATTGCTATTTTCATAATATCTGCTGCACTTCCCTGCAAAGGCATATTCATCGCGGCTCGTTCGCCGAATGTACGCAAATTGTAGTTTGCAGATTTAATTTCGGGAATTTGGCGTCTGCGGCCCGTGATAGTAGTTACATAACCATTGAGTTTTGCTTGTTCAACACTACTGTCGAGATATGTCTTAATTTTGGGGAAACGTTCAAAATACAATTGAATGTATTCATGGGCTTTTTTCATGCTGATTTTAGTATTTTGCGACAAACCAAAATCACTTATGCCGTAGATAATTCCAAAGTTCACGGCCTTTGCCATGCGTCGCATATCTTTGTTGACAAGTTCAACAGGTATCCCCATAATTTCAGAAGCAACTTTTACGTGAATGTCTTCACCGTTTTTGAAACAAGCCAACAAATTTTCGTCTTTTGACAATGCAGCAAGCACCCGCAATTCGATCTGCGAGTAGTCGGCTCCGACAAATACGCCGTATTTGGGCTTGAATAATCTGCGAATTTCCTTTCCAAGTCCATCTCGAATGGGAATGTTTTGCAAATTCGGATCCGAACTGGACAGCCTTCCCGTGGAAGTCAACGTTTGATTGTAAGTCGTATGAACCAGCCCGCGCTTGACAAGAGGACGAAGTCCGTCGACATATGTTCCCAACAGTTTGAAAATTTTTCTGTGTTCCAAAATTTTTTTCACAATGGGATGCGCATCAACCAACGGCTCTAGCACTTCGTTGCTTGTAGAAAACCCACGATGATTCTTTTTGCCATGTGGTAAATTCAACTTTTCAAACAGAATTTTCGATAATTGAGCGGGGCTGTTAATGTTGAACGTTTCGCCTGCCAATTCGTGAATTTCACAAGTCAGATTATCTAGCGAAACATGCATATCTCGCGACATTTTTTCCAGTAATTCGCAATCGACTTGCACACCCTCGTTTTCCATTCTGTACAACAAATCCGAAATGGGCAATTCAACATCTTGATACAATTGCAAAACGCCATGATCGACAAGTTGATCGTTCAGAATTTTCGACAACGCAAAAATTCCGGCAGCACCGCTTTCGTAGCCATAAGCCACAGCCAAACTTTGCAAATCCTTGTGTGAACGATATTCAACCAAATACTGCATCAAAGACAAATCGAATTTAACGTTTGCTATTTCGATACCCAAAGCACACAAAGAGTGCCTTAAAGACTTTTGGTCGTAAACAATTTTTTCTGCAGAATTTTCCAATAATGGTTTTAGCTTGTCAAAAACAATTTGTTCCGTCAACTCATCCCAAAAACTATCGGAAACGGTGATCACAAATTCCTTTTCGGCATCATACGCAAGAAAGACGTTTCTTCCGTCAAAATGAAACGCAAAAATATCTCTGCTCGAAAAATCGGCAACGACGTTGTCGAACTCGCCCAAAGTAGTAACCGTAAAACGCTCGGTGTTTTTCTTGGACGGCATTGCTTCACGGTCAAATTGTAAGCGTGAGATAATCGAACGAAATTGCAGCTGTTCAAACATGGCTTTCACTTCGTCATTAAGCTCAAATAACCCGCAACTTTCCAAATCAAACTGAATATCGGCATTTCTCACAATCGTAGCCAAAGTTCTGCTTATATAGGCCATATCTTTTCCGTCGACAAGTTTGTCGTGCAATGCTCCTTTTTCTTTGTCGACGTTGGCAAACAACGTATCGATGTCACCATATTTTTTCAGAAGTGTGGTTGCGGTTTTTTCCCCGATTCCCCTAACTCCGGGAATATTATCAGACGTATCACCTCTCAACGCCTTATATTCAACAATTTGTTCGGAAGTAAGACCGTATTTGTCAAGCAAAAACCTTGGAGTTACACATTCCACCTCGGTAACACCACGTCTGGTAAGCAGAACTGTCACCGAATCGGAAACCAATTGCAACATGTCTCTATCGCCGGAAACAACATAATTTTCGTAACCGTTTTCATGTGTGATTGTGCCAATGATATCATCTGCCTCTATGCCGGCCTTTTCCACAACCGTCACGGACATTTTGGCCAAAAGATCATGCAAAATCGGCATTTGCAAAGCCAAATCGTCCGGCATTCCTTTTCTGTTAGCTTTATACTCCGGATAAATATCCTTGCGAAAATTATGTCCCTTCATATCAAAAGCAACAATCAATTTGTCTGCACAATAATCATGGCAAACTTTGAAAAGAATATTCAAAAAGCCGTACACGGCATTCACGTTTCTGCCTTTTTTATCATTCAATGCAGGAATAGCAAAATATGCTCGGTTCAGAATACTGTTTCCATCGATTAGTAACAAATTCGTCATAGTGCTCCTAGTTGGCTCTGTGTGCCTTTTGTAAAATAGGTTTTAAAAATTGTCCCGTGTAACTATTTGTTTCCGCAACTTCTTCCGGCGTTCCGCATGCGACCACCGTTCCCCCTTCGTCTCCACCTTCGGGGCCTAAATCAACGATATAATCTGCCACTTTTATAACATCAAGATTGTGTTCGATCACAATCACAGTGTTACCGGCAGAAACCAGACGTTGCAAAATAGAGATCAGCTTTGCCACGTCGTGAGAGTGCAACCCGGTTGTCGGTTCATCCAAAATGTAGACGGTTTTTCCTGTGCTACGCTTGGAGAGTTCCGTGGCCAATTTCACGCGTTGTGCTTCTCCTCCGGACAGTGTAGTTGCGGGCTGGCCCAATTTTATATATCCCAATCCCACATCGTACAATGTTTGGATTTTGTTTTTTATTCCTTGGATATTAGAGAAGAAATTGACAGCTTCTTCCACGGTCATATCAAGTACATCGGCAATGTTTTTTCCCTTGTACTTTACGGCTAGGGTTTCTCGATTATATCGTGCACCGTGACAAACTTCACACGGAACATAAACGTCCGGCAAAAAATTCATTGCAATTCGAAGAATGCCGTCTCCGTCACAATGTTCACACCTGCCACCTTTGACATTAAAACTGAAACGACCGGAATTATAGCCACGCTCTTTCGCATCAGGCGTTGCTGCAAAAAGATCGCGAATCAACGAAAACACACCGGTATACGTGGCCGGATTGCTACGCGGTGTACGTCCTATGGCACTTTGATCGATTGCTATCACTTTGTCTAGATTTTCAATTCCGACTATTTCGTCGCAATCAACGCTTTCCGGGCGTGCTCTATTCAATTTTTCCGAAAGATACGGCAACAAGACTTCGTTGATCAAGCTACTTTTACCGCTTCCTGACACGCCCGTTATCAGACACAACGTTCCAAGCGGAATTGAAACGTCAATATTCTTTAAATTGTTTTTGCGCGCACCTCGTATTGTTAAAAAGTTTCCATTTCCCACACGACGAGTTTGAGGAACAGGCACATATAATTCACCGTTTAGATATTTTCCCGTAATCGATTCCTTGCAATCCATCACGTCTTGCACGGTGCCGGAACACACTATTTCGCCGCCATGCACACCTGCCCCCGGTCCAACATCGACAACGTAATCGGCACTACGAATAGTGTCCTCGTCGTGTTCTACCACGATAAGCGTATTTCCGACATCACGCAAACGCTCTAATGTTGCAATCAGCTTGCTGTTGTCCCTTTGATGCAATCCGATACTGGGTTCGTCCAAAATGTACAAAACACCTGTCAAACCGCTTCCGATTTGTGTTGCAAGCCGAATTCTTTGTGCTTCGCCGCCGGACAAAGTGCCTGCAGCACGATTCAACGTCAAGTATCCCAACCCGACATCAACCAAAAATTTAAGTCTTGCACAAATCTCTTTCAAAACCATTTTTGCAATTTTTTGACGAGTTTCGTCCAAAACCAGTTCCGAAAAGAATTTCAATGCATTAACAATGGACAATTCTCCGACTTCCCAAATATTCAATCCGCCGATTTTAACCGCCAAAATTTCTTCTTTGAGACGCTTTCCGTGACAAGTTGTACATGGTTTGTCCACCATAAATTTTTCATATTCCTGTCTGGTCCAATCACTCTTGCATTCCGCATGACGACGAGTCATCATCGGAATAAGTCCTTCCCACGTAGTGTTATACGTTCTTCCGTCATCCAAATGGCATGTGAGCGTTTCTCCGCCATTACCGTACATGATCGTGTCGTAAGCCGATTTAGACAATTTACAAACAGGAACGTCACAAGAAAAATTGTATTTTACCGACAGGGCATCGAAAATTTTTCTCATCCAACTTGCTGCGCCCAAGTTAAAGCCAAGCAAGCGAACGGCGCCCTCGTGCAGGCTCTTGGATGTATCCGGCAATATCAAGCGTTCGTCAAATTCCTGCTTAAATCCCAATCCGAAACAATCCGGACAGGCGCCGAAAGGACTGTTAAAGGAAAATGAACGAGGTTCCATTTCCTCTAGCGTGAATCCGCATTGCGGACAAGCAAATTTATTTGAATAAATGTTTTCTTCACCGTTTGCAGACACGATCACAAGACCATCTGCCAATTTCAACGCGGTTTCAATGCTGTCGGACAGACGCGTATTCATTTCAGGCTTAACGACAAGACGGTCGACGACAACAGACAAATTGTGTTTGACGTTTTTTTGCAATTTGATTTCTTCATCTAACGTGCGCAATTCACCGTCAACGACAATACGAACATAGCCCTGTTTTTTTAACTGTTCAAAAAGCTTTTGGAACTCGCCTTTTCTTCCACGAACAACCGGTGCCAAAATCATCAGTTTCGTGCCGTCGCTCATGGACATCACCTTGTCACAAATCTGGTCAACACCGCTTTTAGTAATTTCCAAACCGCAATGTGGACAATAAGGAACTCCAACGCGAGCAAAAAGCAAACGTAAATAATCGTAGATTTCCGTGACTGTTCCGACTGTGGATCTGGGGTTCGACGACGTTGTTTTTTGATCGATGCTAATTGCCGGAGAAAGTCCTTCAATACTCTCAACGTCAGGCTTATCCATCTGGCCCAAGAATTGACGGGCATAACTTGACAGACTTTCCATGTATCTGCGCTGCCCTTCTGCAAAGATGGTATCGAACGCCAATGACGATTTACCACTCCCGGAAAGACCGGTGAATACAATCAATTTATCGCGCGGTATCCTCAAACTAACATTCTTTAAGTTGTTTTCACGCGCATTTTTAATTACTATTTCTCTCATAGTACTCCATGAAGTTCAAAAAATTACTACTGAGCAGACAAATTTGATTATTGCTGTTTCTTTTTACGAGTTTTTTCCAATAGCTTGGTCAGCCGCAACACTTCTTCTCTCAAAACAATCGCTGTTTCGAAATCAAGCTGATTTGCAGCAGTTTTCATTCTTCTCGTGACACTATCAACTTCTCTTTCCAGATCTTTTACAGTTCTGACATCCTCATTCTTCTTTGTGATTTCCAACGTATTTTCAACAAAGTGCTCAATAGTTTTGGGAACAATTCCGTGTTCAAGATTATATTGATTTTGAATTTTTCTGCGACGAGTCGTTTCCTCGATAGCTCTTTTCATGCTATCCGTGATAACGTCTGCATACATAATCACTCGACCTTCGCTGTTACGTGCTGCTCTGCCAATTGTTTGAATCAGGGCCGTGTCGCTTCGCAAAAAACCTTCTTTGTCTGCGTCTAAAATGGCAACCAGTTTTACTTGCGGTAAATCTAGCCCCTCGCGCAAAAGATTGATTCCGACCAACACGTCAAACTCACCTTTTTTCAATCCGCCGACAATTTCTACCCTTTCCAAAGTGTCAATTTCCGAATGCATGTATTTCACGCGCACACCTTGTTTGGTCAAAAAATCCGTTAAACTCTCGGCCATTCGTTTGGTGAGTGTTGTAACCAAAACTCTTCCGCCGCCATTTGTCACTAGTTGAATTTCGCCCAACAAATCATCAATTTGGCCTTTGATCGGACGCACCTCCACCGATGGATCCAACAAACCTGTAGGACGTATCAATTGTTCAACAACGTTGTCTGCACGTTTCAACTCATAATCTGCCGGCGTAGCAGATACACACACCAATTGGCCAAGACGAGAATCAAATTCGTCAAATGTCAGAGGCCTGTTATCAAAAGCACTACGCAATCTAAAACCATAACCGACCAAATTCATTTTGCGAGCTCTGTCACCATTGAACATTCCCCTTATTTGAGGAATCGTCATGTGACTTTCATCAATAAAAGTTATAAAATCATCAGGGAAATAGTCCAACAACGTGTATGGAGGCTGTCCAACAGAGCGTCCGTCAAAATAGCGCGAATAGTTTTCTATTCCGCTACAATACCCCATCTCTTGCATCATTTCCAAATCGTAGGATACTCTCTGTTTGAGCCGTTGACCTTCAACAAGTTTATTTGTATCAAAAAAGTTTTGTGCTTCCGCTTCCATATCTTGTCGAATTTGACGCAACGCACAATCCATGGTTACGCCTTCAACAACATAATGGCTGGCCGGGAATATGATGACATGCAATAAAGTTGCAACGGTGTTGCCGGTCAAAGCATCTATTTCCGACACTTTTTCAATTTCATCGTCCCAAAATTCCAACCGTATAGCGTGATCGCTATACGATGCGGGAAAAACTTCCAAAACGTCGCCGCGAACCCGAAATGTTCCGCGATGAAAATCCATATCATTGCGTTCGTACTGAATTGAAATCAACTTTTTGATAACCGCTTCACGAGACACATTATCTCCGGGACGGACAGACAAACTCATTTTGTAGTATTCACCCGGGGCACCCAAGCCATAAATGCAAGAAACACTTGCAACCACGATCGTGTCTCGGCGTTCAAACAAACTACAAGTTGCAGAATGACGCAACTTGTCTATTTCGTCATTGATATCGATTTCTTTTTCAATGTACAAATCTCTTGCCGGAATATAACTCTCCGGCATGTAGTAGTCATAGTACGAAACAAAAAACTCAACACGATTTTCCGGAAAAAATTCACGAAATTCATTACAAAGTTGAGCAGCCAACGTCTTATTATGGCAAATTACCAGTGCGGGACGATTGAGATTGGCAATAACGTTAGCCATCGTGAAGGTCTTGCCGCTACCCGTCACACCACGCAAAACTTGGGTAGACAAACCATCACGCAAACCCTGCGTCAATTCTTCGATTGCTTGCGGCTGATCCCCACATGGTTTATATTTTGAATGCAACTTAAAATCCATTATTCACACCAAATCACGAGCACATCTCACCAACGTTCAATAGCAATTCCGACTACACAGCCGACTGCAAACAACTCGTACAACTCAACAATTCAACTTATAAATTTCGTATAGTCCCTTCAACGAAAGTTGGCGATCTATGTGATCGAAAATCGGTTCCACACCATTAACGACTTCTGCCAAACCACCCGTGGCAATCACGTGCGCATTTTCCAAACCGGTTTCGTTTTTTATCCGTTCGATCATATAACGAACTTGTCCGACAACTCCGAACACCACACCGCTTTGTATTGCTTTTTTTGTTGATTGTGCGACAAATCTGGAAGGTATTTCCAATTCGACACTGGGTAATTTCGCTGTACATTTCGACAAACTTTCAATTGTTGATTTCAACCCCAACGTGATTGCGCCGCCAATGAATTCTTTTTTGTCATTAACAACGTTAAAAGTCGTGGCTGTACCAAAATCAACTAATATGAACGGCGCACCGTATTGTTTTTCTGCAGCAACACAGGTGATAATTCTGTCGCTTCCCAACTCTCGCGGAAAATCGTATTTGATTGCCAACCCTGTTTTTACGCCAACGCCCACAATCAACGGTTTTATTCCGAACACATGTTGAATAACGTTAGTAAACGTATAGTCCAATTGAGGAATCACCGAAGATAATATTGCACCATTGATGCTTTCCTCATCGATCTTCGAATATCTCAACAACTGCAACAGCAACGCTATGTATTCGTCAGACGTACGTTTTACATCCGATGACATCTTAAAAGACTTTACAAGCCTATCTTTATCGAATAAACCGATTTTTATATTCGTGTTGCCTATATCTACTGTAAGAATCATTTTTTCACCCATATAATGCATTGTTATTTTTGAGCTTGCTTCCAATTGTTGCCGTCAACACCCAATTTTAAACCACGACGAACCCCCAGAACCACATACGGAGATAGTATCATAGAAATCAAATACTCCGGTATAATGTTCGTGTACAAAACAACCTTAATTGTTGTTATCAAAGGCGAATAGTCCATGCCGGCAATCTGTTTGCAAACGTTAAGAGCCGATAAAAACAAAATTGTGTTGGTTACCAATCCCAAAAAAGATGCTACGGACATACACAATATTTGACGCGAATAAGCATTTTTAAACTTTACCATACAACGAAGCATAATTCTATAGACGGCGAAGGCCACAAACCCCATAACGATTCGCGGAAATACGGTGATTACAGGCCAAACATAAATTGGAAATGCTGCAACTGACGACGGAAAAATAAACTCTTTTACAAAAGATGCCAAACCAAACAGGGTGCAGGCCCAAACGCCTGTTGACCAACGATTTTCCAGAAAACAAAATGAAAATGTCACAAGTAACACACACGCAGCTGTTGCTGTGGGCAACCCGACGCTGATCACTCTATCCAACATCATCGCAACAAAAATTGTAGCAAACATATTAGCGTATACAGCAACTCTGTATGCCTTGCTGTTATTTACCATAAAACCTCAATTTCGTCCGCATGCGGTACGAATATCTTTTTAGGCAAAAGATACAAAAATTTGAAGTATCGCTCGTATACACGATGCGACCTAAATTCATTTTACCACATCAAGCAAAATTTTACAATAGTTTTGACTTTGCAAATATACTTTCCGACAATAGCTACATATAGAATTAACAACAATCAAAAGAAACACATCACAAAAACAAACAACACTACAACGATTTTAAGACCAATGCAGCTATATATACACGCATGAATTATCCGACAATTTTCTGCTACTCTAAATTCAGTCTCACGTTTTGTAAAAAACTTGTTCAACCTGCGGTAAAGTTTTTCAATGCCCTATGCAGCACTTGTGTTAAATAAAACAAATACTGCCCCGCGAACAACCTCCGCAGGACAGTAAAATAACTATTTGTATTACAACACAAGATTTTTCACGCAAACATTCAGCAAAATCACATTGTATCTCAACAATTATCACTCACAAAACGCAAATTAGTTTACCACAACAAATTTTTGCCAAGGAGTATTTACATGAACTACCATCATCTTACCATAGAAGAGCGCTGTTGTATACGAGAATTTTACAAAAAAGGTAAAAGTTACAGAGAAATTGCCAGGTTAGTGGGCAGAAACGTCGGAACTATCTCTAGAGAACTCAACAGAAATTTTACTCATATGTATGACATTCCGACATACTATCCACATACGGCTCACAAGAAGTATTTATTCAGGCGTTCATTTTGTCATAGAGGAATGTTCTGGAATAAGGAAGTAATAGACTACATAAATGAAAAGCTATTATTGACTTGGTCTCCTGAACAGATAGCGAATACGCCTTGCGAATTAAAATTGCCGTCTTTTAAAACGATATACCGATGGATATATGAGAAATATCTAGTTAACGGAAATATTAAAGTTTTGAGAAAGAAAGGTAAAACTCGTAAAAGGCTGGGCAACGGTGGCAGATTTACAATGGGCAAAAGTATACGAAAAAGAGATAAAAGCGTCTACGAGAGAAAAGAATTTGGTCACTGGGAAGCTGATACGGTTGTTAGCGGACAGGGGAAAACAAAGTATTGCTTTGCAACGTTTGCCGAAAGAACGACGAGATATTACATAGCAATTAAGATGCCAAACAGAAGTGGCAGCTCAATGGAGAAAGCCGCGATACAAGCATTAGGATCGTTACCCCAAGGAGCAGTTAAGAGTATAACATGCGATAGGGGAAGCGAATTTGCCAATTGGAGACAGATAGAAAAGGCGTTAAACTGTAACATGTATTTTGCCGATCCGTACTGCGCATGGCAGAAAGGAACGAATGAAAATCTCAACGGACTATTGAGGGAATTCTACCCCAAAGGAAGGAACCTAGAAAGAGTATCGCCTGTTACATTAAAGAAAAATCTGGCGTTGATCAACGCCAGACCAAAGAAAGTATTAAACTACCAAAAACCGGTAGATTTATTCAACAATTTTCTTTCTAAGTGTTGCACTTAGTTTGACAATTCACTTATAGTTTAT
>CAZRBI010000002.1:0-96329 GCA_964598315.1 uncultured Oscillospiraceae bacterium | reverse complement strand
ACGTTTTTATACGTTTTATACGTTATTTGGCGACCCCCTTGACAAGCCCTAGGGGTCGCGAGTATTAAGTTTTTACAGAAAATAAACAATTTTTATTATGTTTTTCGTTAAATCTGTTGGGATTTTATACGTTTTATACGTTTTGTCACGTTTTTTTATTTTCTTGCGTTACAGGAACAGAAATAACGTTTATGTTGTTATCCACAAACAATTGTAAAACGACTTTGTATTTGTTCAAAACATCGTAGAAGTCGTAGTCTTCAACAAAGATGCGTGTACCAAGCTTTGTTTTGCTGATACAACGTATCGTTGAAATATTCAACGCAAAAAGTTCGTGCTTGTAACTTTCAAACTGTAAAAACAAGTTGTCCATTTTGTCTCCTATTTTTCAGAAGTGGCAGGCAACTCTTCGGAGAACGCAAGCATAACCGACTTACGACTGGCGTATTGGTCGTCACGTTGAGTTTCCTTGTTTGGGAAGTACTTCACCTCGATAGGAATGCGTTGATTGCCTAATTGAAGATAGAAGTTTGTGACGTTACGTTCTTTACCGTCTTGTGCTGTGTAGGTAGCCTTTTTGTGATACAATTTCATTTCTGTCATAATGACACTCCTTTGGCTATACGCCCGTAAAATAATTATTGCCTAAGGCAACTGGTGAGTGGTTGATAACGGACAACCACACAAACCGTATTCAAAGAGGACAAAAAGAATTCAGGGTAAAGGGAGCAACGCAGCATGGCAAAACACAGCAAACACCAAAAAAGCGAAGGTTTTTCTCCCTTCGCCTTACATATTAAAACATACAGCGGCAAATTGAAATGAAAATGTTCTCATTCGGTTTGACAACAGCGGCAATAGTTGGTATAATATGTAGGCTAAACAGGCGATAGGATCGATTTCTCAATATACATGGAAGCGTATCGACGCCAGTGGTCCTAAGCCGAGCCGAAGGCGAACGCCGACCACTTCGATGCGCCAAATAAAAGAGTTCAATTTTGACATTGTTGGAATTGAATAGATAAGAAAAACTTAATACATGGAAGCGTATCGACGCCAGTGGTCCTAAGCCGAGCCGAAGGCGAACGCCGACCACTTCGATGCGCCAAATAAAAGAGTTCAATTTTGACATTGTTGAAATTGAATAGATAAGAAAAAACTTGATACTTGGAAGCGTATCGACGCCAGTGGTCCTAAGCCGAGCCGAAGGCGAACGCCGACCACTTCGATGCGCCAAATAAAAGAGTTCAATTTTGACATTGTTGAAATTGAATAGATAAGAAAAAACTTGATACTTGGAAGCGTATCGAAGTGGTCATAACGGCCCGCACTCGAAATGCGGTTACCGAGCAATCGGTACAAGGGTTCGAATCCCTTCGCTTCCGCCAGCGACGGCGACTGCGCCTTTAAGTCGCAAACAAAAAGATGGATGCAAAAACAGCATCCGTCTTTTTTTTGTTTTCTCCTATTGGGCTTGTCGCCTTTTCTCTTCGCACAGGGAATTGTCGAAATAACGTAGCGCTCCGCTTTTGCATCGTCGTTGTCATACACTTGCCAAAAGTTGGTTTTAATTTTATAATGTATGTAAAATCAGTGTCGGGCAGAAAAACTGTTTGGCAAGGCACAAAAGGAAGACGAAATGCAAAAAAGAAGAAGTTTATTGCTTGTTGCAGTATTATTGGCAGTGTTTTTGCTGGCAACATTCTGTGCGTGCGACGGTCCGAGTGTTGCGGTCAGTGTCGATTTCTACGCCATCAACGATTTTCACGGTGTAACGGACAAAATGTCCACCGTAGCAGGTTATCTGGAACAAGTCAAGTACAAAAACGAAAACGTTGTGTTGATAAATTCCGGAGATATGTTCCAGGGGTCAATGGAATCCAATTCCAATTGGGGCAATTTGTTGTCCGATTGCATGGATGAAGTCGGCTTCGATTCAATGACGTTGGGCAATCACGAATTCGATTGGGGGCTGGAAAAACTGGCCACTCTTTCGCAACAAAGCAGCACGCCGTTTTTGGGCGCCAACATATATCATTGGGATGCCGAAAACAAAACGTGGGGCACTTTTGCCGACGAATTGGCGCAAGAATATGTTGTAAAAACATTGCCTAACGGTTTGAAAGTGGGCATAATCGGCGTTATAGGTTCTGCGCAAATAACTTCGATTTCTTCCAATTTGGTGCAGTCGATAGGTTTCAAAAATCCCGCCGAAATAATTCCGGAGTTGTCTCAAAAACTTCGCAATAAACTCGGATGTGACGTTGTTGTGGTAAGTGCACACACCGGCCAAGACACTTTTTTGCAAGACGATACATTTGACATAACAAAATATGCCGACGTTGTGTTCTGCGCACACACTCACAAGGCAGAGACTTCCTATGTCAACGGTGTTCCGTTCATTCAGGGCGGTGCGGAAGGCAACTATGTCTCTCACGTTAAGCTCACTGTTCAACCCAACGGCAACATTTCTTGTGACGTGTACGAAAACATTCGTTACGACAGTTCGTGGCCAAACCATTATGTGTCAACTAGGCTTATCAACAATTCAAACGAACAGATTGTCGAAGAGGCTAACCAAGTTGTGGCATATTCAAGTGCGAACATGAACAGTGCAACGGCTATTCCTCGTTTGGTGTGTCATGCCATTGCTCAATATGCTTTGGATTCGGGCTACGACGTCGACATTGCCATGTGCAACAATGCGCGCGAAGATTTGCCCCAAGGTGAAATCACCTACTCGGATTTATACGAGGCGTTGCCGTTCGATAATGTCATCTACGTTGCACGCGTGAAAGGAAGCGACATTTTGAACGAAGCCAAGTATTGCTCCGTTTGGCGCGTTTCGGAAAAAGCAATTCAACCCAACAGTTACTATACGGTTGTTGTTTTGGATTATCTGTTGTTGCATCAGAACATGGATCGCGACTACAACTACTTCAGATCGGCATTCGGCAACCAGTTCGAGCCGGTGGCGTTGCAAAAAGAGGATTACGAAAACTACAACTATCGTCTGATTGTTCGGGACTATTTGTTGTCACTTGCCGACCTCAAGTTGGATGCAACTCTCTACACCAACACAAATTTGCACACCGACACAAGCAAACTTCGCCAGGATATTTCGTTCTAGAAGTGTTTTGACTGCGCCGACAAAATGTGGCGCTTGCAAGTTGAGCTGTGTGAAATTTTTCAATACGTATGTGTCGTTTTGCAACAAAAAAGCGTGGTGCAATCGCTTGTCTTTTTCATAAACGTTGTCGAACGACAGATAATTTTCCAACAAAAAACATCTCGAAAGTTTTGATGCTTTCGGGATGTTTTTTTGCGTGTAAATATTTTTTTTATTCGCGATCTAAGTGCAACGTATCGGCGCAAATGTCGAATTGTCAAGTTTTTTCTTCGGGGCATGCACCGTCAATGTTGTTTTGCGGTTTATGCTATTTTTTGTCCGTCGATCCCAACCCGCCGTTGCGTGTTGCGGTGGTGTCGTCATCTTCGGTGAGGAGGTATCGCGTGAAAATACCCTGTGCAAACGCCATTCCGCTTGCAACTTCCAACGGTTTGTCGCCCTCGTTGGTCATTCTTATAAAGATATGCCCTTCGTTGTCGCTTTCGGCATAGTCGGCATCTATAATTCCAACGGTGTTGTTCAATTTCAAACGATATTTAAATCCCAATCCGCTGCGAGGGAAAATCATCAAACACCAGTCTGCCGGCATCAATGCTCTTATGCCCGTTGCAACAGTCACCGTTTGCCCCGGTTGAACCGAAAATCCTGTCGGCGCAAAAAAGTCGTAGCCGGCACTTTGTGTCGTTGCGCGTTTGGGTAACTTTATCGTGTCATATACTTCAACATCAGCACATTGTGCAAATTGTTCTCTGGAAACTTTCTCGAATTTTGCTTTTGTTCTCATTTTTTCTAACCTCTTTTATATTGTACCACACAATTGGCTTTTGTTCAACACAAGTTTTGCGGTTGTTTTTTCTTTTGATTGCTTCGAGCATGCAAGTTGTTTTGAGTTTTGTTGCATAATGTCTGCTTGTCGCTACGTTTGGGCGATAAAAATGTATTTTATTTATGTTTGGAGTCTCATTCGCAAGAGTTTTTCATGCAGAAGCAACGTTTTTTTGCCGTGCAGCATCGGTCAAATTTCATATGTTTCGAATTGTGATATCAATTCCGCAAAACAGCGCAAAAATCAAGCGAAAATTTTTCAACAAGTTTTTCATTTATGGCTTTATATCTTGACTGGGGGGGGGGTATGGGTGTATTATTATGAAAGTTTTTAGTGTTCGTTTTTTAAGCGTTTGTAGAAGCGGATTTTGTCCGATTTTGTCAACATTGGAACTGTATTTACGGGAAACTAAACGGGAGGATAACCCGTTTGTTGCAGGCAAATGCCTGTTATATTAAAAAAAGGAGAAGTAACATGAAAAAACTATTAACTATCGTTGTTGCGCTTGTTATGGTTTGCTCGTCCGTGTTTGCACTTGTAGCGTGCACACCCAAAGAAGAGCTCGAAGGAACCGCAGCAATCGTTGCAGAAGCAAGCAAAATGTCTTTGGAGGAATTGAAGGCTGCTTCCAAAAAAGAAATGGAAGAATCTACCGATACTTTCAAAGTTGTAGGTCTTACATCCGTTTTGGCAAAGACTTTGACGGCTTTCCAAGAAGAGTATGATTGGGTTACAACGTCCAACTCCACTTGCAAAAACGACTACAAAGATTATCAATTGCTTCAAGCTCTTGATACAGCAGAAAACAGCTACTTTGCAGACTTTGCATTGGTGCAAGATGTCAGATCCATCGCAGCAGTTGACGGAGAACTTCTTCACAACTATGTTCCCTCCGACTACAAAGAACTTGGTTTGACAGACAACGACATTCAACCGTTGAAAGGTATCTACTTCAACAAATTGTTCTGGACAAACAGCAACTTCACAAACGTAACCGGCAAAACGTTGTATAACATTTGGCAATTGGCAGGAACGAAAGACGATGCAGATCACATCGATAACGTTTCCTTCCAAACCGCAGCAACGGAACAAATCAACATGTCCTTCTTGCTCAGCTGTGAAGCACCCGAAAACCAAGACAGAATTAAGACCGCTTACAAAAACTACTACGGTGTTGAATGGTCTTCCGATACATATGCATCCGCAGGTCAACAATGGGTTACCGAATTCATCGCTAACATTTCTCGTTTCCACTCTTCCGACGGAACGGCTATGAAAGAAACTCAATTGAAAGACGACTGGAACGCAGGTTACGTTTACTACGGCGCATTTGCCAAGATGAAGGATGCTGTTGGTAAGTACTACACGGTTAGCGGCCAAGAAAACGATGCAATTCTCAAGGATTTGGTTGAAACAAGCGGCGACAACGCAGGTAAAATCAATGCTATGAAGACCGTTAAATGGGATTGGGAAATCGACGGCTTCAACGGATTTATGTATGCAATGTGCTCACAAATCGTTAACAACGCAAAGCATCCCTACACGGCATGCCTCTACGCTCGTTATCTTGTAACTCTTCAAGCTTATGAAGGCGCTATCTACAACAAGAAGCTTCCCGCATCCGACGGAACGACAGGAACTCCCGTAAACCAATACGGTTACTATTCACCCGCTTCTAACAGCATCACTTATGCTCAAGGCGATTGGACAAGAGACGTTCACATTCAAAACGAACTTCTTGAAGACTACAACTACCTCAAGACAACGAAGATCACTCAAGTTAACAGAATCCTCGGTTTGATTGCACAAAACAAGTCCTAGTTTGCAGAAATAACATATTTTGTATAACTTAAAAATGGGGGAGCGGTGCTCCCCCATTCATAAATAAAGGAGGAAAATATGTCAGAAAAAGTGCAAACTGGCAGAAATGACGGTTTTGACATAAAGAGACTGTGCAAAAGAGCTGTAAACTCCTTAAAAGCTTTCTTTTCAAAATCGTACAACATAATTTTGTTGGTTTTTTTCGTGGTGTTGTGTATCGGCGTTGTGTTGCCGTTGATCACCATGATCGGAAAATCGTTGACTGTTCACACCAGAAATGAAGCAGAACTCATAAACGATTTGTGGGAAGCCAACGTGTCTAAAGGTGATTTCACTTTTTTGCAATGGCCGACGTTACTGTTCAACTTCCAACTTGACGCAGGAATGGAAATATCCTATTCCGTCAGTGCTTTTTGGCAGCCGTTGTATCGTTCGGTGCTCATGGCGTTGACGGCATGTGCAATTGCAGTCATCTGCGGCGGACTGTTGGCATTCCTGATCACCAGAACAAACCTGCCTTGCAAAAAATTCATTTCCACGGTATTCATTTTCCCTTACATAATGCCCTCTTGGTCGTTGGCAATGTTTTGGGAAAACTTCTTCAAAAACTCTGCCGTTGCAGCTGCTCCCGGTGTCGGATTGTTGGAAGCATTGACAGGTATTTGCGTTCCGCAGTGGGTAGTCTACGGATTTTTCCCCACGGCAATGGTTATGGGCATTCACTACACTCCCTTTGCCTACATTTTGATTGGCGGAATTTTGCGTAACATGGATGCAAACTTGGAAGAAGCTGCAACTATTTTGAAAGCGTCTCGCTTCAAAATCGTTCGCAGAATAACGTTGCCTATCGTTGCTCCGGCAATGGTGTCCACAATTTTGTTGGTGTTTGCAAGCTCTCTTTCCACCTACACGGTGCCCGCTTTCCTATGCAAAACCAATCCGTCGTATTTCTTGTCGTTGACAATGCGCAGTTCGTTAACAAACGGCAAGTACGGCGAAGGTTATGTCATGGCAACGGTGTTGCTGTTGTTCAGCGTCATCATTTTGACAGTCAACAACTCTTTCACTCGCAGCAGAAAAAGATTCACCACGGTATCCGGAAAATCCGGTCAAATCAGCAAAATCGATCTCAAAAAAGCAAAATGGGTCATTGCGGTTATCGTGCTCATTGTGGTCACGTTCTTTGCTATCGTTCCTCTTCTTTCTTTCGTTTTGGAAAGTTTGGAAGAAACGTCAGGAGACTTTTCCACAATCACACTCAAGTACTGGTTCAGTCGTGAAAACACGTTTGACGACGTTTGGTTCGAATCCAGAGACTTCTCGACGCAAGGCATTTTCTTCAACCAAACGATCCTTATGTCTTTTTTAAGAAGTGTTTTGATTTCACTGGTTGTTGCCTTGATTTGCGGAACGTGCGGAATTTTGATTGGCTATGCGGTAAGCAAAAAACGCCACAGCAGATTTGCAAACTTTGTTTCCAGCTTGGCATTTTTGCCCTATTTGATTCCGTCTTTGAGTTTTGGCGCAGTGTTCCTTGCGGTTATCAAAACAGACGCATTCAAATTCCTGGACGTTTCAACTTCTATGAACGAATGGTCGGCAGTGGCAGTTTGCGTTATCGTCGGTGCAATCAAATTCTTACCCTTTGCTTCACGTAGCGGTACCAACGCAATGTTGCAACTTTCCGGCGAAATCGAAGAAGCAGCAATCATCACCGGTTGTTCGTGGGGCAAGCGTATGACGCGCATTTTGTTCCCCATTCAAAAATCCAGCTTCATCAGCGGATATTTGTTGCCGTTCATCAGCTGTATGAGAGAATACACGTTGTTTGTGCTTATCACTTCCAGCGTAACTCTTGCAACAAACGTCATGGAATACTATTCGCGTAACGGTGCATCGGCCATCTCTAACGGTATCAACTTGTTGATAGTGTTGTTCGTCATTTTGACAAACTTGTTGGTCAACAAAATCACAGGTGCATCCATCGATAAAGGAATTGGAGGTTAATAATTATGCCTAGAATTGAACTTACTAACGTCACAAAAAAATGGGGTTCTTTCGTTGCCGTGGACAATTTGAACATGGTTATCGAGGACCGTGAATTCATAACGTTGCTCGGACCTTCCGGTTGCGGCAAAACAACAACCTTACGTATGATTGCAGGACTGGAAACTCCCACTTCCGGAAGAATCACTATCGGCGATCAAGTTGTTTTTGATTCGGAAGCAGGAATCAACATATCTCCGGCCAAACGCGATATCGGATTCTTGTTCCAAAACTATGCATTGTGGCCGCACATGACGGTGTACAAAAACATAACTTTCGGTTTGGAAAACTTAAAATGGAAAAAAGATAAAATTGAAGCTCGTGCTTTGGAAGTCATGCACATGTTGAAAATCACGGAATTTCGTGACAGATATCCCGCCGAACTGTCCGGCGGACAACAACAACGTGTTGCAATTGCCCGTACGTTGGCACCTTCTCCCAAAGTTTTGTTCATGGACGAACCGTTGTCCAACTTGGATGCAAAATTGCGCGGAGAAATGAGAACGGAACTTAAACGTTTGCATTCGGACACAAACTCGACGTTTGTCTACGTCACACACGATCAATTGGAAGCAATGACACTTGCAACCAGAATTTGTTTGATCGACAAAGGCGTCATGCAACAGTACGATCCTCCGCTCACCGTGTACAACAATCCCAACAACTTGTTTGTTGCAGATTTCATCGGTAACCCCACAATGAACTTCATCAACGTGGAACTAAAAGAGCGTGTTTCTCCCAAAGAACTCAAACTTGATTTCTTCGGCACGGAAATTCTGTATCAATCCAAGGAAGACATCGTTTTGCCCGAAGATATCGTCACCGAATATGGCGAACTTATCAGGCCCAGCCTCAAACTCGGTATCAGACCGGAATTCTTGCCCATAGTGGAAGATGGTGCACTTGAAGGCACGGTTTATTCCACGTTGCCGGCAGGCATGGAAACGACCGTAAAAATCAGTATCGGCGAAACGATTTTGTCGTCCGTCGTGTTTGGTTCGGTCGACTACAAAATCGACAAAGATATTCGCTTCAACATCATCGGCGACGGCATAGTGTTGTTTGCCGACAAGGACAAAGTTGCTTTGGGTTCGGTGAAAGTTGTCGAATAACATTGTCTTATCGACAAAAAAGTAAACAGCAAATCGTTTGCGAAGCAAGTGCGCTTCGCAACGTGTTTGCACAAAAGACCATGGTGTATTTTGCGTGAAAGATTGTTGGCAAAATGCACGTTAAAGGTGATTCAATGAACGATTTCGATATCCTTAAACAGGATGAACTATCACGAAAAGAGCAAGTAAAACAGACTTTGGAACAGATCGGCCGACCGTCTTTGGTGAGACGGATCGGCTCCGGTCTGTTGGATCTACTTTTTATATTTGTTTTGTTTGCTCTTATTGAATTGCTTGCCGCGGGAGTGTTTTTTCGCCCCCTCGGCTATTTTGACGCTCAAGGGGATATCAACACGATATTTGCCGAGAGCGGTTTGTATTTGCGGCAAAACGGTATGAACGTTTTGATCAGCAATGCCTACGACGAAAACAAATCTGTCGAAGAAAACTACGACGTTCCCATCACAAAGTACTACACCGAAGATGCTCGTTGCATCGAAAACAACATGTTGTCCGCCTACGATACGGCAAAGTTGACTTCCGGTCACTTTGTTCGCGACGAAAACGGCGATATCGTGCGAAAAAGCACCGTGTCCGACGAAACGTTGAAAACTTTCTACGAAACGGAGTACCAAAACGCGGTGGCGTTTTTGCGCCAAGATGCCGACTATATTGCCGCTGTCAACAAAACCTTCACAATCACGGCCTATTCGTTGCTTATTTCTTTGTTGATTGCGTCGGCAGTTTTCTATTTTGCCATTCCGCTTCTGCGTAAGAACGGCGAAACGTTGGGACAAATTATTTGTAAAATTTGCCTTGTCGATGCGCGCAACGTCAGCCGCGTCAAGAAAGTGCAAGTGGTTGTGCGCTCGATGATTGTCGTTGTGTTGAATTTTTTGATTCCGTTTTGGATTTTCTATTTTTTCAGCAACGTCACGCTGCTAACTGTGTTGATTTCGTTTGCCATCATGTGTTTAACAAGGTATAATCGTGGTGTGCAGGACTTTTTGTCTCAAACTCAGGTCATTTTTAGGCATGAAGCCTTCAGATGGAACAACGAAGCGGGAAACGAGGTTGTGCAATGAAAATAATCCTCACAAACGACGACGGGTTCGGTTCTTTGGGAATCGAGACTGTACGAAAGGCTTTGCAACAATATGGCGAAGTGTTTGTTTTTGCTCCGTCAACGGCGCAAAGCGGCATGTCTTGCAGTTTCACAACCTACCGAAAGCCATTGGGCGTGCATAAGGTGGATGACCACAATTTTATGGTAGACGGCACCCCGGTGGATTGTATTTTGTTTGCAAATGCCTACATGAAAGGCGACTACGACATGATCGTCTCCGGTTGCAATCACGGCTACAACATTGCCAACGATATCATGTATTCCGGCACGTGCGGTGCTTGCGAACAAGGGTTGGTTTTCAAAAAGAAGTGTGTTGCAATTTCTGCCGGGCATTTCGACGACGACAGTCACATAGGGGAATATATCCCCAAAGTGTTGCAGTATTTGTTCGAAAAGCATTTGCTTTCGAACGAATACTATTTGAATGTAAATTTGAATGTAGAAAACGTCCCCTACAAAGGGATAAGATTGACAAAACTGTTTTTAAGATATCTAAGCAAATACGTTCTTTCCGAAGTTGATCGGGAAAAATTTGTCGTGAAGCATATTCACGACGAAGACGTTTTCGACAACGACGACTACGACGTGAGTGCCGTGCACAATGGATACATTTCCGTCACACCGATTTCGTTGTCCAACTTCAAAGAGGAAGATTTTTGCAAAATAACAAACAGCAAGTCTATCAAGGAGTAAGCTATGCCACTAGTAAACACAAAAGCAATGTTTGCCGATGCGTATGCAAACAGATATGCAGTTGGTGCTTTCAACGTGGACAGTGTTGCAATGATTCAGTCGTTGTTGCAAGCCGCGCAGGATGCACAGTCGCCGGTCATCATTTCCATTTCCAAGGGATCGCGCAAGTTTATGCATCCGGGAAACATCAAAGATATGGTGGAGTGCATCAGCAAGGACATAACAATTCCGTTTGCCATTCATTTGGACCACGGCGACAGTTTCGAAGTGTGCAAGTCTTGCATAGACGAAGGGTTCACGTCGGTTATGATGGATTGCGGCGATGACGTCACTTTCGAGGAGAGGATAAGGCTCACAAAAGAAGTTGTCGACTACGCCCATGCTCACGGAGCGACCGTCGAGGGCGAATTGGGCGAACTCGGTAGCGAAGACGGCATGTCGACGGGAGGATATTCCGACCCGAAAATGGTGCAAGAATTTGTTTTGCGCTCAGGTGTCGACAGTTTGGCCGTGTCGGTGGGCACGTGCCACGGAATGCAAAAACATTCCACTTTGGAAACAGATCTACTAAAAGAAATGATGAGGTTGTTGCCGGGATTTCCGTTTGTCTTGCACGGTTCCAGCAGTATCAACAACCAAAATTTGCAAGACTTCAACGACTACGGCGGCAGTATTCACGGTGCAAAGGGTGTGCCTGAAGAAGAAATTCAAAAAATTGTGCAATTGGGTGTTTGCAAAGTAAACATCGGCACGGATTTTCGCGTTGCCTATGTCGCGGCGTTGAGAAAATCGCTCGCCCAAAATCCTTCCAGATTCGAACCCAGAACATTTTTGGACCCGGCAAAAAAGGCCGTGTACAAATTGGTTTATCACAAGTTGACGGAGGTTTTCGGCAGCAAAAATCACGGTATTATTAAACAAGGAGATAAATAAAGTATGCCATTGGTTACGACAAAAGAAATGTTCAAAGATGCCTATGAAAAAGGCTATGCCGTAGGTGCTTTCAATGTGGACAACGTGGACACGTTCAAGGCAGTTGTGCGTGCGGCTGAAGAAACAAATTCGCCGGTGATTGTTGCCATTTCATCGGGTGCATTGAAGTTTATCGGCAAAGAATACGTTCGCGAAATGGTTGATTGCGCTTTGAAAACGTCAACCGTTCCCGTTTGTTTGCATTTGGACCACGGCAAGTCGGTGGAATTGTGCAAGGAATGTGTCGATTTGGGCTTCACGTCCGTCATGATTGACGCAAGCTCCTACGATTTTGAAACAAACGTGGCAATGACCAAGGAAGTTGTGGAATATGCACACGCTCGCGGAGTGGTTGTAGAAAGCGAATTGGGCGCAATCGCAGGCATAGAAGACGACGTTTGCGTCGACGACAAGTACGGTCATTTCACTCATCCCGACGACGTCGTTGAATTTGTAACGCGCACGGGTATCGACAGTTTGGCAATTGCCATCGGTACGGCACACGGTGCATATAAGTTCAAACCCGGTCAAAAACCTCAATTGAGATTTGACATTCTGGAAGAAATCGAAGAAAAATTGCCCGGATTCCCATTGGTGCTTCACGGCGCATCGTCGGTGCCGCAAGCTTCTTTGAAAGTTTTGAATAGCTACGGCGGGGCAATGCCCGAAGCCATCGGCATTCCGGAAGCAATGCTCAACGAAGCATCTCATCATGCAGTTTGCAAAATAAACGTCGGCACGGATTTGCGCGTTGCCTACGTCGGAGCAATGAGAAAGGCTCTTTGCGAAAGCCCCGAAAAATTCGATTTGAAAGTTTTCATTGCACCTGCAATGGATGCTGTGTGTGAATTGGTAAAAGACAAAATAATCAACGTGTTCGGTAGTGCGGGCCACGCACTCAAATAGGAGGAATATTATGGCATTGGTAACAACAAAAGACATGTTCAGAAGAGCCTATCGCGAACATTTTTCCGTTGGCGCTTTCAACGTAGACAATTTGGAAACTCTTCAAGCGGTTATCGAGGCGGCAAGCGAGACAAAATCCCCCGTCATCATTGCTATCACGGAAAACGTTATCAAATACTTCGGAATTGCATATTTAAGACATGCAATCGAAGCTGCCGTAGAAACTTACGGCGTAGAAGTTGCTTTGCACTTGGATCACGGCAAGTCCGTTGAAATTTGCAAGTACTGCGTGGACAACGGCTTCACGTCCGTCATGATCGATGCCAGCGCACACGATTTTGAAGAAAACATCAAAATCACCAAGGAAGTTGTGGAATATGCACACGCTCGCGGAGTGGTTGTAGAAAGCGAATTGGGCGCAATCGCAGGCATAGAAGACGACGTTTGCGTCGACGACAAGTACGGTCATTTCACTCATCCCGACGACGTCGTTGAATTTGTAACGCGCACGGGTATCGACAGTTTGGCAATTGCCATCGGTACGGCACACGGTGCATATAAGTTTAAACCCGGTCAAAAACCTCAATTGAGATTTGACATCCTCGACGAAATCGAAGAAAAACTCCCCGAATTCCCACTTGTTCTTCACGGTTCTTCGTCTGTTCCTCAATCCAGATTGCAACTTGTCAATCAATATGGCGGACAAATGAAAGAAGCTATCGGTATTCCCGAGGCTATGCTTAACGAAGCATCTCATCACGCTGTTTGTAAAATAAACGTTGGCACGGATTTGAGAGTAGCGTTCACGGGCGAAATCAGAAAATTCTTCTTCACGCAACCGCAAGAATTCGAAATCAGAAAGTACACTACACCGGCCAGAACAGCAGTAAAAGAAATGGTCAAGGAAAAAATGGAAAAGGTGTTCGAGTCCGCCGGCCACGCCGAATAATCGACAATCGAATAAAACTATCAAAGCACGACGGCTTTTTGACTGTCGTGCTTTTTTATGTTGCAGATCGTTTGTCCGAACAATGTTACGCAGTTGGAGAACAGTTTTTCGCCAAAGTTGTTTTTGCGTTGCAAACAGTATAATGTGCAAAAGCCGAGTTTGTGTCGTGACGTATCAAAACAATATTCAACGTATCTTAAACGGCAGTGTGTGTTCGATCACGGTGTTTACGATTGTTGTGCACAATCGAGGTTAATTGTTTTTTTGCCGTAGTTTTTCAAACTTATTCTTTGTGGCGTATCCGCCGCGAAGATAACGTTCGTTCCAGTTTTCTTGCAAAATTGCAGAAACTTTTTCAAACAAAACCAAATCGAGCAGAGGCAAACGTTCGCCCAAGTCTTTGTGAGCGGTGGATTTGCTCACACAAAACACTTTTGCAACTTCTCTTATCGTACAACTGTTTTTCAAAACGTAGTTTGCAATGTCAAAAACTCTTTCAACAATGTAATCTTTCAAATTTATGCTCCGAGACACTTTGTATAGTGTATTGCAACGTGACGCGGAAAATGTCAATTATTGTAGATGTGTAAATTGGGTTCAGGCATGTTGGATGCGGCAAAATTCATAATGTCGTCGGTTAGTAGTAAGGCTACGAATATTGATTTTCAAAGGTCATTGCCGTGATGCAACGCCGAAAACTTGTTGCAAGTGCAAACAAAAAGCGCCGAAAACTGTGTTTCGTCGCAACAGTAGAGTTATTTTTCAATTTTGTCCCACAAGTTGTATCTTTCGGGGTGCATTATTGCGTTTGCAATTTTGGTGGAAATGGACGGATCTTTTTGTGACAATTCTCTCAGAATGTCTTTCATGGTTTCTCTTTCCGAGTGTTTGTCGGCAGGGCACGGGTTTTTGCACACCGGAAGCGTACGCGATGCACCTATAATATCTCTTTCGTCAATGTAAATCATCGGGCGAATCAAGGTTACGTCGCTTCTGGACATGTACGAAACGGGTTGCATTGTGCTCAAACGTCCTTCGTAAGTCAAACTTAGCAAAAACGTTTCCACAACGTCGTTTTTGTGGTGTCCCAACGCAAGTTTGTTGTATCCGAGTTCGTTTATTTTTCCGTTAAGTGCTCCGCGACGCATTTTTGCACACAAACTGCAAGGGTTTTTCTCCTTTCTGACGTCAAAAATAATTTCTGCAATGTCTGTTTTTTCGATGTAGTAGGGCACGTTCAGTTGTTCGCAGTAGTCGGCAATGGGTTTGTACGTGTTTTCGGCAAAGCCCATATCCACGGTTATTCCGCACAAGTCGAAGTTGTGTTCGGAAAAACGCTTGTAGGCAGCCAACAATGTCAACAGCATCAAACTGTCTTTGCCTCCGGAAATTCCGACGGCAATTTTGTCGCCGTCCGAAATCATGTGGTAGTCGTTTATTGCCTTTCGCATGTAGGAAAGTAATCTTTGTGTGTTCATAGTGTTTTCGCCTTGTTTCAAGTGCATTTTACGTTCTCAATTGTATTGTAAAACGTCGAAATTTTCAAGTATTTTCGTGCTTAAAAAATATTTGAGAATTTTTCCTATTTATGCTTGACAAAATAAATAGGAAATGTTATCATTTAATCACAACGGAGGTGCGAAGTGAGATTTTCCAAACAAAGAGAGGTTGTGTACAAAGTTTTGTGTGCAACGGACACTCATCCGGATGCCGCTGCCGTCTTTGAAGAAGCTCGCAAAGTGTTGCCTTCCATCAGTTTGGCAACGGTGTATCGCAATTTGGACGAATTGTGCGAATTGGGGAAGGTCAAGCGAATAAGCGTTGACGGTTCCGCAGAAAGGTTCGATGCAGGTATGCACGCACACGCACACTTTGTCTGCTACCGATGTCATCGTGTTTTGGATGCAGGTGTTCCAAGCGTCGACGTGGATTGTGTTTGCGGAAAAGCCGAACGAGCAGAAGTGATGTTGTATGGAATTTGCAACAATTGTCAACAAAATAGCTAGTCAATCAAAAATAAGGAGAAAAACAATGAAAAAATGGATTTGCACAGTTTGCGGTTACGTTCACGAGGGTGACGAAGCTCCCGAAATTTGTCCCCTTTGCGGAGTGGACAGTTCCAACTTCGAAGAAGTTGACGAATAACGACAAAAACAAATTATAAAATAAAAACAACAGATAAAAGGAGAAAACTATTATGAAATTTGTATGTTCTGTATGCGGTTATGTTCACGAAGGCAACGAAGCTCCGGCATTTTGCCCGCAATGCAAAGCCCCCAAAGAAAAGTTTGTTGCTCAAAGCAGTGAAATGAGTTGGGCTGCCGAACACGTTGTCGGCGTTGCTCAAGGTGTTCCACAAGATATTCTCGACGATCTTCGTGCCAACTTCAACGGCGAATGCACCGAAGTGGGTATGTACTTGGCAATGGCAAGAGTAGCTCATCGCGAAGGTTATCCGGAAATCGGTTTGTATTGGGAAAAGGCGGCATTCGAAGAAGCCGAACACGCAGCAAAATTTGCCGAATTGCTGGGAGAAGTTGTCACTGACAGCACGGCTAAAAACCTTCAAATGCGCATAGAAGCGGAAAACGGCGCAACGCTTGGCAAAACAGACCTTGCAAAACGTGCAAAGGCATTGAATTTGGATGCTATCCACGACACAGTGCACGAAATGGCACGTGACGAAGCTCGTCACGGAAAGGCTTTCCAAGGTTTGTATAATCGCTACTTCAAAAAGTAGGCAGACAACCAAGTGGCGTCGAGTGCCTAAAAATTGAATATCGAATAACAAAATAACCTTCTTGCAACTATATTGTTGCGGAAGGTTTTTTTTGCGCTGTTGTGCTAAAAAACAGTTCTTCGTGCTCAGGTGCACGTTGAATTTTTCAACGGAATTTAAGTGCGTTTTATCGGCAAATGGAGGTGTGCCCCGTTTTTGCGTTGTTTTGCGAAAACGTTTGTTGACACAATGCCACAAGCTGTCCAAAGTACCGCTTGCAACGGTGCGGATTTTGTTGTATAATGTAGAAGTGAAAATAAGCGTTGTCGGACGAAGTTTGTCCGCGGAGGTAACGTTATGGCACTTTTCGGAAAAAAGCAAAAAAACGAATTTAACAACTATAAATTGGGTTTGGCGCTTTCGGGCGGCGGAACGCGTGGCATTGCACACATAGGCGTGTTCAAAGCGTTCGAGGAGGCAGGAATAAAGTTTTCTTGCGTTGCAGGAACAAGTGCCGGCAGTATTTTCGGCGCATTGTATTGCAAGCAAATTCCTTGGCAAGATATGCTTGCCGAAACAAAGAAAATTTCCAGAAAGGATATCATCGACAAACGTTTCATTTTGGGGTCGGATTCGCAAAATATAGCGTCTGTTGCCACCAGACTTTTGGACGGAACCACGTTCGAACAATTGGCGGTGCCTTTTTCCGCCGTTGCAGTGGATATTTCCCACGGAGAAGAAGTTGTGTTGAACAGCGGTGACGTTGCAACTGCAGTTGCGGCAAGTAGTGCCGTTCCGGCATTGTTCACGCCTGTTCGCAAGGACGATATGGTTTTGGTTGACGGTGGCTTGCTCAACAATATGCCCGCGGATGTGTGCCGCAGAATGGGTGCGGATATCGTTGTTTCTGTAGATTTGAACCACACGCGCGGAAGCGGAACGTCTTCTCTTCGTTTGCCGGAAATTTTGATGGCAACTTGGTCGATAACAACAAAATCCACAGTCTACAAGGGCGAACTCAACAGCGACGTGATCATCACCCCTGAACTTTCTGCTTACAAAAACACTCGGTTGGAGTTCATTGACGAGATGTTTGAAGAAGGCTATCGTGCGGCAACGGAAAAATTGCCGGAAATAACGGAACTACTTAAAACCAAATTCTAGGGGACACAAACAATGACTACTCGTAGCAAAAAAACAGTGATTTTATTGATAATCTTGGCATTGTTTGCAATTTTTGCACTTGCGGCATGCAATCAAGCGTACGTCGTGCAATTCAACTGGAATTGTGACGACATTGAGCCGATTTCTCAAAATTATTTCAGCGGAGATACCGTTCAATTTCCCGATTCCGTCAAACGCGAAGGCTATGGGTTTTGCGGTTGGTACACAGATCAACAATGCACGCAAGAGGTGGATAAAAACGTTGTGGTGGGGACAACAAGCCTAACCATCTACGCAAAGTGGAGGGCTTGGCCCAAATCGTTAGCGGCAACTCTATCTAAAGACGCTGTTTTGGGGTGCGAATTGAAGGCGGACGACTTCTTCGTTGAAGTAACCTATTGGGACGGCACAACAAAGCAACTTGCATCTTCGGAATTTTCCGTTGATGGTTTGGACGGCATCGCGCAAGCGGTTGGCGACAAGCAAATTGTCCTGTCCTACACCGAAAACGACCAAACGGTTGACACATCTTTGACAATCAGTGTGTTGCCGGTCGCTGTGGAAAGCATCGATGCAATCTACGTTGGCGGCGAACTTGTGGTAGGTGACGAGTTGGTCGCGGATGATTTTGACGTTGTTGCCACCTACAACAACGGCGACGAAGAATATGTCACGGATTTTCAAATTTACGGGTATGATTCCAACGCGAGCGGCAAACAAACCGTTACAATAAATTTCGAGGGCAAAACGGCGGAAGTCTCTGTTACCGTCCAACCTGCAAAACTGGAATATATTCTTGCCGAATTGAAGGGCGGCGTGAAAATTTATTGTGGTGACCAACTTACAAAGGAAATGTTCGTTGTCACTGCCGTGTACAACAACGGCGCAGAAAAATCCGTCACGGACTTTTCAATTTCCGGCTACAATTCGTCGTTGACGGGTGAGCAAACCGTCACAATAACTTTCGACGGAAACACAACCGAAGTAAATGTGAATGTGGCTGCATTGTCGCTAATTTCTGTTTCCGCAACCTACAACGGCAGTGTTGTCGTGGGCGAGCAAATAGACGTTCAAAAGCTTATCGTCATTGCAACCTACAACAACGGTTCCACAAAGCAAATTCAAAACTACAACCAAAGTTCCGTCGACACATCGGCGATCGGCACAAAAACGTTGGAAATTTCCTACACCGAAAACGACGTGACGAAGTCTTGCAACGTTGAAATCTCCGTCATCGAAAGCGGAACGTTTGCCAACGACAACTTGTCCGTTCACTTTTTGGAACTTGGCAACAAGTACACGGGCGACAGTGTCTACATCAAGGCCGGCGATACGGATATTTTGATTGACGCAGGCAGTCGTAAGGACAGTGCAAAAACAATCGGCAACTATGTCGACCAATATTGCACCGACGGAGTGTTGGAGTACGTCATTGCAACTCACGCCCATCAAGACCATATTGCAGGTTTTGTGGGAGAAGGCAGTTCACAAGGCATTTTCGAACGTTACGAATGCAAAAACATAATTGAATTTGCACGCACAGACGTAAAAACACAAATTTATTCTAATTACCAAACGGCACGCAACAAGGAAGTCGCCGCAGGCGCCAATTGCTACACGGCATTGGACTGTGTCAACAACGCAAACGGTGCACAAAAGGTATACGATCTCACCGGCGACGGCAGCATCACCATGGAAGTGCTGTATCAAAAGTTCTATGAAAACAAATCTAGCGACGAAAACAACTATTCCGTGTGCGTTCTTATTTCGCAAGGAGACAATCACTACTTGTTCACAGGCGACTTGGAAGCGGCAGGCGAAGCGTCGTTGGTCGCCAGCAATCCCGATTTGCCCGAGGTGGTGCTGTTCAAAGGAGGACATCACGGCAGTTACACGTCGTCAAGCGAAACGTTGCTTTCCAAAATAAAACCGCAGTACGTGTGCGTATGTTGTTGTGCAGGCACAACGGAATATACAAACAGTCAGTTGACGCCTCACACCTTCCCCGCGCAAGAATTTGTCAACAGAGTTGCAAAGTACACCGACAAAGTCTACATCACGACGCTTGCAGTGTTGGACGCTGACAATAAACTCAAAGGCTATCAATCCATGAACGGCAACATTGTGTTCAGTTGCATCAACGGGGAAATTTCTTTGAATTGTTCAAACAACAACACAAAATTGAAAGATACCGACTGGTTCAAGAACAACCGAACGTGTCCGCCCGAGTGGCAAAGCGACGAGTAAAACCTAACGGTTGCAAAAAACATATCAAAAGGGAGTTTTTATGGCAAAATCCACAAAAAAAAGTTCTTCGAAAAAAAATGCCAAGCGAGTCACCGATGCGGCAAGCAAGTACAGCTCAAAAAACAGCAAAAAGCAGAACATAGAAGTGACTGCGGAGGTTGCAAAGGCTGCGGCTAAAAGTTCAAAATCATCACGCAACAAAAAACAAAAGAAGTTCTACAAAGTGCTGTGCGTCATTGTAGTGATTGCGGTGATCGCTCTCACCGTCTACGGCTACTTCAACGGGTGGTTCGATAATTCCTCTCCCGAAACGCCCTACGTTCCTGCCGAAGGCGAATTGTCCGTACACTTTTTGGAGCTTGGCAACAAGTACACGGGCGACAGTGTCTACATCAAAGCCGGCGATACGGATATTTTGATTGACGCAGGCAGTCGTAAGGACAGTGCAAAAACAATCGGCAACTATATCGATCAATATTGCACCGACGGCGTGTTGGAATATGTCATTGCAACTCACGCCCATCAAGACCATATTGCAGGTTTTGTCGGAACGAAAAACGCACCGGGCATTTTTGAACGTTACGAATGCAAAAACATAATTGAATTTGCACGAACAGATAATCAAGACAAGCAGATTTATCAAAACTATTGTAAAGCACGAGATAATGAGGTTGCCGCAGGCGCCAATTGCTACACGGCATTGGATTGTGTCAACAACGCAAACGGTGCACAAAAGGTGTACGACCTCACCGGCGACGGCAGCATCACCATGGAAGTGCTGTATCAAAAGTTCTACGAAAACAAATCTAGCGACGAAAACAACTATTCCGTGTGCGTGCTTATTTCTCAAGGTTCAAATCACTACTTGTTCACAGGCGATCTGGAAGAAGCAGGTGAAACGTCGCTAGTGGAAAACAATAACCTGCCCGAAGTCGTGCTGTTTAAAGCCGGGCATCACGGTAGCTACACGGCATCCAACGAAGTGTTGCTTAAAAAAATCAACCCACAGTACGTGTGCGTGTGCTGTTGTGCAGGTAGCACGGAATATACTACAAATCCAAACAACACCTTCCCTGCACAAGATTTTGTTAACAGAATTGCTCAATATACCGAAAACGTTTACGTCACAACGATGGTGACGGATAGCGGAAACGGCTTCACGTCCATGAACGGCAACATCGTGTTCAAGTGTGTGGACGGAGAAATTTCCTTGAATTGTTCAAACAACAACACAAAATTGAAAGATACCGATTGGTTCAAGAATAACAGAACTTGTCCGCCGGAATGGATAAAAACGGAGGACGAATGACATGAAAATATTGTTGCTGAACGGTGTCAACATGAACATGCTTGGCCGTCGTGATCCGTCTTTGTACGGCACCGATACGCTTGATCGATTGGAACAGAAAGTTGTTGCATACGCCAAAACATTTGGTGCGGAAGTGGAGTGTAAGCAATCCAACCACGAGGGTGAGTTGGTTGATTGGTTGCAACAGACCGATGCCGATGCCGTAGTTTTGAATGCCGGCGCCTACAGCCACTATAGCTATGCGCTGCACGATTGTATCGAGTGCCTTGCAATTCCGGTGGCGGAAGTGCACATGACCGACGTAAGCACGCGTGAAAGTTTTCGGCACATTGATGTCCTAAAGGACGTTTGTGCGGGCTATTTTGCGGGCAATGGAGTGCAAAGCTATTTTGATGCAGTGGAATTTGTAGTAAGCCAAAAAACGGCGTTAAAGTAAAACAAGCGGCACAGAGAGAGCAATCTCTGCGCCGCTTTTATATTGTGTCATGAAAACGTGACATACTTATTATTCATCATTATAATAGCGCGTAATTCGCCCAACGTCCGATAACAGACCATTTGTACTTCAACATTTGATAATACAAGAAGTTCGCACTTTGCTTGCAAGGAGTGCGAACGCCGCCGTTTTACATACTCGAAGTACAAAACGCAAGTTTTGTGGCAAAACAACAGTTTTGCAAATGTTTTGCTGTTAGGCAAAAGATTTACTTCGTATAGTTTATATTGAGCAAACAAAAAACGCAGGTGCCAAACCTGCGTTTTTTTGCAATTATCTACTATTGATTGTTACGTTTTCTGAACCAACGAACAACAACAACTATCAACAAAGAACCAACCAATGCCACACTGGAAATGACAGAGAGCAACAATCCGATATCGACGTTGGATTTTGTTTTTGTTTCTTCCTCGTCTTCTTCCTCGTCTTCGGCCATTGCTTCTTCAACCATAGCGTTCCAATCGGGTTCTGCGGAAACTGCAACGTTTGTGTTGGCTGTCGTCAGCGAAGTGATTTCTTCGGTGGTGAGTTCTTCAAATACGGTGTAGCCGCTTGTAGCCGTGAATTTGATTCTGTCACGATTTGTTGCGGGAGCATCTTCGTCATCTTCTTCATATTCGGCGGTGTCGATGGTGTAGCTTCCGATTGTTGTCATGGTTACGTTGTCGTAGTAAACGGTGCCGGATTGCTTCGTTGTGCCGTCAATGCTGCCGTTGAACAAAGCTACGCGTGCCGTGACGCTTTCGTCGCCGGTGATAACCACAATGTAGTAACGAGTCCAGCCGTTGCCTTCTTCCGAGCTTGCAATCATTCCGAACTTGTTGTCCGTTGTTGCATCGCCGGTTGCGGTGTGGCTTTCAATCTTTGCAAGAACAGCACTTGCTCTGTCGTCTGCATTCTTCACAATGTAGATGAACGGAGCGTTGTTGCTGTCGGCTTTTGCCAAAACAGAGAACGAGTACACGGTGTGTGCAGACAACGTGATGTCCGAAGACAAATATCCGTATGCCGTTGCTGTGTTGTTTGTAATCTTCAAGTAGTTTTGTTCAGAGTCGTCAAACTTGGGAGCACAACCTACAACGCCGTTGTCTTTGTTGTTTCTCACAATGTATCCGTTGACGTCTGCAATGCTAACAGCCAATCCGTCAGGACGAATGTTTCCTTTGCCGTCTTTGTAGATAAGGTTGTCGCCTGCGAACACCGGTGTCCAACTTGCAGGTTGGTTCGGCGTGCTTGTGGTAACGCTGGAGAAGGAACCGTTAGTAACGGAAGTGGAGGCTGTTGCACCTATAAGGCTCACTTTCTTTGCATATGTTCCGCTGGAAGCAGAAGAGTAGTCGGACGAAGAAATTTGTTCAACGAACGGACTTGTAACAAACAAAGATCCTTCGGGAGTGTACTTGCTTGTTGTAGCGTAACCTTTCACGTTGCCCAATGCAAACAACACGCGAATGGTTGTTCCGTTTTCTGCGGAAGTTGTGGGCTTAACGTAGATGTCGTATTTTGTCCAGCCGCAGTTGTTGTCGGCAGCGATGTCTTGGCTTGTAGCAACGGAAGTGAAGCTACCGGAAGACAAATCTTCCCATTCGCCTTCAACAAGGTTTTGAACAACAATGTTTGCTTTTGCCAAAACGTTAACTTCGTATGTGCGCACCCAGAAGCTGATGTGCAAGTGGTCTTTCAAATCTGCACTGGATTTCACTACGATGGGGTTGTCGTTCCAAGAATTCAAAACCAAAGCCACGGGTGATTTTGTCAAACCGTTGTTGCTAATTTTGTAAATTTTGAAGTTATCGTGAGATGTGAACGGAGAATATTCGGTGTTTTCCACTTTTGCTTCGTTAAGAGTGGGATATTCCAACGTCGTGTAGATGCTAGAAGTGGTGTCGCCGAAGTTTTCAAGCGTTGCATAGCTGTCAGCGGAAACTTTTGTGTCTTCACCGATAATGCCGTATCTGGACGAAGCGGATGTGTTGCCGTCAACGAACAAACGGTACTCGTTTGCAGTGACTGTTTCGTAGACGATGTCGTCAACGAACAAAATGCCTTCTGCATTATCTCCGGTGTAGGTGTTGCCGATACCGACGTTCACAACAACCGATTGAGAACTGGATTTTCTGTTGAACACGTAGAAGTTGAGTTCTTGCCAACCGCTTTGTGCAGCAAGGTCGAATTCTTTTGCAAAGGTGTATTCGTCCTTAGCGGAAAGCGTGGAAGCATATTGTTGAATTGCAACAGTGGCTTTTCCGCTGGTGAGGGCAGAAGTGTTCACCCAAACGGTGATTTTTGCCGAAGCTTGCGATGCAATGGAAAAGCTCTTGGAAACAATTGCTGCGTTGGTTGCTTCTTTTGTTGCGAACATAAACACGCTTGTGTCAAGGTCGTCTTTATAGATGCCGGGGTTTGCAACGTTTGTGCTGATGCCTCTGGTTGCAAGGTCTGTCAAAACAGTTTCCCAGGTTTCTTCCGTTGTATCCACAACACCGGCAACTACCTTATCTTCACTTTCGATTTTTTCAAAACCGTGTTCGGATTCGGTTGCTTCTTTGTAGGTGTACTTTGTCCAGTCGTCTGCCGTCTTGGGGAAAGTGGTGTTATCCTTGTCGAAGTACGTGAAGTCACCGTTTTTGATGGTGGCTTGAGACGTGCTTGTATCCGGTGTTGAAGTGTTGTCGTCTTCAACTTGTTGTTTCAACATGAGAGGAAGAGACACCGCAAGGATAATCACCATCACTGCGCAGATAACGCTGATGATGATTGTTTTCTTTGTGCTAGGAGTCATTGGGCTCTTTGCTTTTGTTGTTGTTGTCTTGCTCATACTAGTAATACCTTTTCGTTTAAGATAGTCTTCTATATGCCAAATTGCATACTTGCAATTATTTTAATACAAACTAACAAAAAAATCAATCAAAAACAGGGTATAAACTCCAACAAGGTTAAAACAAAAATGAAATTGAGCGGAAAAAGTAAGGCCATTTTGGCAATTGCGGGCAGTCTTGCCGGATTTGTCAACGGTTTTTTGGGCGGAGGCGGCGGCGTTGCGGTGGTCGCTTTGCTTTTGAGCGTTTTGAAATTGAATCAAAAAAGCGCACAGGCAACGGCTCTTTTGGTGATATTGCCACTGACGGCAGTAAGCGCGGTTGTCTATGTGGTGAACGGCTCCGTACAGTGGGAACCCACGTTGTGGGCTACGTCGGGCGTGGTTTGCGGCGGCATTGTCGGAGCGGTGTTGTTGTCCAAGCTGAAAGGAAACGTTGCAAAGTTGATTTTTGCCTTGGTGCTTGTCGTGGGTGGAATAAAAATGTTGTTTTGAGGTGGTCATGAAAACTTTTTTGTTGGTGATATTCGGTTTCTTGTCCGGAATTGTCGGCGGAATGGGCATGGGTGGAGGAACGGTACTTGTTCCGTTACTATCGTTTTTGGATATTCCCCAAAAAACGGTGCAAGCGATAAACTTGTTGAGTTTTTTGCCCATGTGCACGTTGGCGTTGATTTTGCACGCCAAAAACAACTTGATATCCACCAAAAACATCGGTTGGGTTGTTTTTCCGGCAACGGTGTGTGCCGTTACGGGTGCAGTTTTCGCCGGGAACACAGATAACAATGTTCTGAAAAAATGTTTTGCCTTCTTTTTGATAGCGGTTGGAGTGTGGCAATTGATTGTTGCGGTGAAATTTATGGTTGAACAAAGGAAGAAACTTATTGTTTGCTATTCGCCCGTTCGTTGTTTGAAAGCGGCTCCGTATTTCGTTTTGAACAAAAGACGAAAAACAAAAAAATTGCGTTGCAATAATTCTCCGCACGACGATTGCAATTCGAAAAACACACCCGACGTCAACTAGAATGTCGCTGAAAGCGACTTTGGATTCAAGCAAATCTCTGTGTGGCGACGTCAACGCAAAACAATTTTTCGGTTGGTCGTGTCGTGAGCGGTGTTTGCCGCGGCGTATTCGTTGCGCTTTAACGCGAACAGTCGAAAAATTGTGCGAAAACGTCGTTTTGCGGCACGATATTGCCGTTTGCAATCGAAAAACACGGATTTTGCTTGCGGTGCCGACGTTTTGACTATGTTTTGCGTTGTTTTTGTGTCGGTCATGCAGGTGGTGTGGAACAAAAATTCAAGTAGAAAACGCTAGAAGCAACAAAAAAACAAATATTTTTTTGCGCAAACACAGGCGTTTTGCACAGTTTTCAACAAAAAACAAGAGGCGTTGACAGCGGTTGTCAATGCCTCTTTGTGATATGTTCTGTGTTGTCAGGTTCTGGGAATCAGCCCTATAAGATTTTCGTATGTTCCGGGGAAGAATAGGAAAATGACAATTATTGCCAAAAATGTAAGGAAGATTATTCTGAACACAATGTTGCGTTTAGACATTGCTTCCATGCCGACAATTGCCATCAAAATCAATCCGCCGTATGCTTTTGTGATGTTCAAAATGTTCAGCAGTGTGGGGACGCCGTTAAGAAAACCCCATTGTGCGTTGGCCAGCAAAATCACCCAGGTTAAAACCAAAACTACTGCTACTATTTCGCCGATAATATCCAAAATTTTGCTCATTGTTCTTTCTTTTTTTGCCATTTTTTGCCTCCTTTCATTGGTTGTCGACAAATTTTTTGTCCGAGCTCATTATATAGTTTCGCGTGTGCGTCGTCAATATCTTAACTTGCGGTATTTTTTCATTTTTGCAGGCATTGTTTTCGGCCACAACCGTGATAAATTGTCATTTTGCAAAAAAATCAAATCTATGCGTGTGCTTTTGCGGGAAACCGTTGCAAAATTGTGAAATATTTGGTAAAGTATAGTGGGTAAGAAGGTAGAAAATGAAGTACTTAGCATTCGATATAGAAGCGGCAAACGGCTACAAACCGTATAGCATTTGCAGCATAGGCGTGGTGATTGCCGACGAAAATTTCAACGTTGAATTTCGTGAAAACGTCTGGATAAATCCCAAATGTACCTACAATTTGAACGGGACACGAAAAAACGTCGGCATAGATTTGCATCTGGACAAGCAATTGTTGGATTCTTCTCCGGATTTTTCCGAAGTGTATCCCAAAATAAAATCGTTGCTCACAGACAAAGAGTGTCTTGTTGTCGGTCACGCGGTGGATTCCGACGTGCGGATGCTCAATGCGGCTTGTCAACGATATAAGTTGCCGTCGATAGACTTCAACTTTATTTGTTCTCAACTTTTGTACAAGATGTATCGCGGCGAAAAGGACGTCAAAGCGCTTTCCAAGATAGCTGCGGACTTGAACATCACCTACAACGAACACAATTCCGAAGACGATGCGTGGATGTCTTTGAAAACTTTGGAGTTTTTAGTGAAAGACAGCGGATCTAGCACTCGAGAGTTGCTGGAAAAGTATCATGTGCGTGTTGGCAGTAACAAAAATTTCGAACTGGTTCGCCCCGTATCGTTGGACGGGCAGATTTCCAAAAGACGGCAAACGCAAGTGGCGGTGGACAAGATCAAAATTTTTGCCAAAACGGTGAAAGCCACTGGAAAACAGCACAAAAACAAAGTTTTTTGTTTGGCGCGCTCGTTGGAGCTTGCGCAGGACGACAGACTTTTCGGTGTGGTGCGTGCAATTGCGGAAGGCGGAGGAAAGTATTCCTCCAAATTGGCCAAGTGCAATGTGTACGTTCGGAACAATGTTTCGTTGGAACAGGACGTGATGCGTGAAAAACGCGTTGCCGAACTGGTGGAACAAGGGATTGTCACCGTCGTTTTGGCAGAGGATTTATTGGAACAGACAAAAACAGAGTAGCAATTGCTTTCAAGGAGGCACAAATATTATGAAACAAAAAGCATTGAATTTTTTGGTTAAACACGGCGAAGCGGCAATCCAAGTGAATGCTACGGAGCAGTTGGCACGTTTTCAAACGGAAATCGATGCGGGGTTGAAAAAGACCGGCAGCGTCATTCCTATGATTCCGACCTATCTTTGCAACGTCGATCGTTCGAAAATCAAAGACGGCAAACGAATTTTGATCGATGCCGGCGGCACCAACTTTCGTTCGGCGTTGGGATACTTCGATGGTGGAAAAGTGAAAATAGAAAAGCTGCAAAAGACGACAATGCCCGCTTCGAAGGGAGAAGCTTTGTCCAAACAGCAATTCTACGATAAAATTGCCTCCAACATTGCTTATTTAGCAGAGGACGGAGGTGACGTCGGTTTTTGTTTTTCCTATCCTGTAGATATGGCCGCAGATATGGACGGAGCCGTCACGAATTTCAGCAAAGAAGTGAAAGCACCGGAGGTCGTCGGAACACGTGTCGGTGCGGAAACCTTGGCAGCGTTGTGCAAATTTAGTGACAAAAAGCGCAAAATTGTCATTTTAAACGACACCGTCGCAACGCTTTTGGGCGGCATGGCAACTTCCGACAAAAACTATTCCACCTACCTTGGTTATATCTACGGCACAGGCACAAATATTTGTTGTGTGGTGGATACCGATCGCGTTCAAAAGGAACACGATTTGCCCAAGGGGAAAATGCTCATCAACATGGAATGCGGCGGCTACAACGGATTTGTTTTGGGCGATTTCGACAAAGTTGCCCTTCAACTTACCGACGCTCCCGAAAAACAGCTGTTCGAAAAAATGACCAGCGGCAAATATCTTTCCAACATAATCAACGTTGCGTTGCGACAAGCTTTGGCCGAAGGCGAATTTGCAAACGAAGTGCACTTGTCCGACGTCGAACTTAAAGAAGTTTCGGAGTTTTTGACGGGCGGCGGAACAATGAAAGACTTTTTCCAATGTCGCGACGATGAAGAATTTGCGCAAGAAATTTGCAAGCTGCTTATCGACAGAGCTGCAAAATTGGGTGCTGTCGCAAATGCCGCAACGGCAATTTTCACTTGTTCGGACAAATCTTTGCCCGTTGCGATAGTGGCAGAGGGCACGACGTTCAACAAACTTGTCGGCTATCGCAAGGCTTTCGAAAGCTATTTGAAGGAATTTTTGGGCAAGGAAGGCATATCTTTCGAAATTGTTCAGGGCGAAGAATTGAATTTGGTCGGAACCCTGATGGCCACAATGGTGTTATAAAAAACAGCAAATATAGTTTGTTCGCAAAGGCGTTCAAACCAACGGAGTGTACAATTTGACTAAACTAACAGACAGTGTACAAAAGCCCTACAGATATTTTGGAGGGGAATATAATCTTGCAGATATGAGCAAGCCGTGCAACGTGCGTTTTTGCATGTGCGTTGCCGACAGCTACGAAGTGGGAATGTCCAATTTGGGCGTTCGCATTTTGTACTACTTGTTCAATTCTATTGACGGGGTGATATGCGAACGTTGCTACACACCCTTTGCCGACTACGAAAACTATTTGAAAGAAAACGGTTTGCCGCTGGCCAGTTTGGAAACTCAAAGACCGCTGAAAGATTTTGATTTTGTCGGTTTTTCCATGCAGTACGAAATGTGCTATTCAAACGTTTTCCATATGCTGACTTTGGCAGGTATTCCCGTTTGCACGGAAGACAGAGGTGAAGAATTCCCTTTTATCGTTGCGGGAGGTCCTTGCACAGTCAATCCGGAACCGATGTACAAGTTTTTCGATTTCTTTTTTGTGGGCGAGGGTGAAACGCCTTGGCGCGAGATTATCGAAGACTACAAAAAGTTCAACGGCACAAAAAAAGAATTTTTGGTGTGGGTGGACGAGCATTATTCTTGCATCTACGTGCCGTCGTTGCACGATGCGCTCTACAACGGCGACAGCGTCACCGTTTTGCCCGACAGAACGGTTGTGCGCAACATAGAAAAGGATATGAACACGGTGTTCACGCCGCAAGTGCAGTTGGTGCCCAACATGGAAATCGTGCACGACAGAGCCGTTGCCGAACTGTTCCGCGGTTGCGCAAACGGTTGTCGTTTTTGCCAGGCAGGATTTATCTATCGTCCCGTTCGTGAGCGTAGTGTGGAAAATGCGTTGCAACTGTGCAAAAACTTGTTGGAATCCACCGGCTACGACGAACTTTCGTTAAGCAGTCTTTCCACCAGTGACTACAGCGGACTTATGCCACTTTTGGAACAGTTGCTTCCCTACTGTAAGGAACGCCACGTGCAACTCAATTTGCCCAGTTTAAGGTTGGACAGTTTCAAGGGAGATATGGCCCAAGGCAACAGAAAAAGTTCGCTTACTTTTGCGCCTGAAGCGGGCACACAACGTCTGCGCGACGTCATCAACAAAAACATCACCGAAGAAAACATTTTCGGCACGTTGGCCGAAGCTTTCGAGCAGGGATATTCCTCCGTCAAATTGTATTTTATGTTGGGTTTGCCCACCGAAACGCAAGAAGATGTGGAGGGCATTGCGGATATTGCATTCAAAGTTAAAGGTTTGTACAAGCGCGTGAGAAAATCCGGCAAAGATTTGCGTATTTCCGTTTCTTGTTCAACGTTCATTCCCAAACCGTTCACTCCCTTCCAGTGGTGTGCGTTTGCGGATAGAGAAAGTATCCAAGCAAAGCAAAAATATCTGTCCGAAACGCTAAAAAAGCGCGGAATAAGTTTTTCCTACAACGACTACGACGGCTCGCTTATGGAAGCGGTGCTTGCACGCGGCGGCAGAAGTGTTGCCGACAGCTTGTACGAAGCGTATCTGGACGGCGCAAGGTTCGATGCGTGGACAGAGTGTTTCGATTTTGCTCACTATAAAAAGGGTTTTGAAAAGTACGGCGTGAACGTGGATAGCATCGTCGGCGCAAAGGGCTTGGACGACAAGCTGCCTTGGGATTTTATCGATACAGGTATCACAAAGGCATATTTCAAGTCGGAATTTTTGAAATCTCAAAAGGCGGTAACAACGCCTTCGTGCAACAAGCAGTGCAACGGTTGCGGTCTGAAAAAGCACGGTTTCTGTTCGGACGGGCACGGCAACGCAGCATTCAAGAAGCAACAGTAGGTTGTGTTTAGTTATTTCGGAGTAACAATGGTAGTATTCAAATTTGAAAAAACTGCATGCGGTGCATTGGCCGCCCACGTGGACACGCTGCGCACCGTAACATATATTTTCCGTCGTGCCGGCATAGAAGTGGAATATTCCCACGGCTTCAATCCGCACATGGAGCTCTCCTTTTCTCCGCCGCTTGCGTTGGGTGTGGAAAGTGTCTGTGAATACGTAGGTGCAAAGGCGGAGTATTTTGACGGAATGTTGGAAAAACTCAACAACGTATGCCCGGAAAGCATACGTTTTGTGAAAGTTTTCAACAAACAAATCAACTTGGCGGCAAAGATAAATCGTGCAACTTATCGTATTCAATCCAATGGCTTGGGCAACTTTATCGAGGAAATTCTCGCACCGGACTACGAAATTTCCTATGCCGAAAAAGGCGCAATCGTGACAAAAAACGTTGCGTCAAGAATTTTCGGTGCGCAACGTGAAGATGCCGATACCGCAACGGTAACGCTGGCCGTGGGCAACGAAAACTTGCGCCCGGACAGGCTTGTTCGTCACCTTCAATCGGTGCACGGATTGGATTGTGACTACAAAATAACCAAAATTCAAAGTTTTGTGGACGAAACGGAAACGGATGAATATTTGGCGTCACTGTGAGGTTTGTTATGAAACATTTTGAACAAGAATTGCCACAAGGTTACGTTGCAGCCAAGGTGGTGGATGCAACAAAGCAAAAAACAGCGGTGGTATTCACCGTTTTGTCGCTAGTTATTGCAGTTGTAGTGTTCGTTTTGATGTGGTTGGCAATTTTCGGCTTGCAACCGCTTGGCGATAGTTTCGAAAAAATGTCTTCGGAAGGTTGGAAATCGTTTTTGCCCGTGTTGGTGTTTTTTGTTGCGTACCTTACTTACGTTGTGTGCCACGAACTGACGCACGGATTGGTATACAAGTTGTTCACAAAGCAAAAACTCACTTTCGGGCTTACTCTTGCGGTTGCCTACTGCGGCGTTCCCAACATCTACGTGTATCGCACGGCAGCACTCACTGCGGTGCTTGCTCCGTTTGTGTTGTTCACTCCCGTGTTTTTGCTTCCCGCGTTGTTGCTTGCAGACTGTGCCTATGCGCTTGTGTTCGGTGCACTGTTTGCATTTCACGTCGGTGGGTGTGTGGGCGATTTGTACTGCGCAATTTTGTATTTCACAAAATTCCGCAACTCAAACACACTTATGCGCGACACCGGCCCCCAACAAACTTTTTATGTTGTTGAACAAACAAAAGAATAGTGTATTATTGCAAAAAAAGAACTCTGCTTTGATGGACGGAGTTCTTTTTTTGACGTTAACTTTGACATTGTGTTGAAAATGTCGAATAGTACTTTGTGACGGCGCAAATCTTCAACTTCTGCCTGATTGCAACGTTGTTCGTTTGAATTTGTCTTGAAAGTTTGTTTGCTGAATATCGGAAAGAATGCTTTCGGAAAGTTGGCATTCTTTTTTTATTGTTTGTGTCCCTTACGTTTTCCGGTCAAACTTCAAAACGGTTGACGTTTTTTTTAAAATGCGCTACAATAACAAAAGTAAGAGACAGCCGGACGGTTGCGTGGGGTCACTCACGAGGAAAGTCCGAGCACCACAGAGCAAGAATGCAGGCTAACGGCCTGTGAAGGCGACTTCAAGGATAGTGCAACAGAAATATACCGCAACGTTTGACGTTGTAAGGGTGGAAATGCAGGGTAAGAGCCTACACACGCTTTGGTGACAACGCGTGCATGTAAACCCCATTCGGTGCAAGAAATGAGATCAAATGCCTGCTCGGCATCTCGACATATTCGCTGGAGGCTGTCGGTAACGACAGCAGTAGATAGATAACCGTTCAAGACAGAACTCGGCTTACAGACTGAACTCTTACACAATGTGAAACCTTTGGGGAAAACGCCCCGAAGGTTTCTTTTTTTGCATTTTTCAAATGTCAACCATACGGATTTTTCGGTAAAAGCATTTTGCAAGCGGAAAATATTTCAAAAATGGTAAATTGTCAAACTAAGTGCAACAGTTTTGGGACAACAACGTTCTTCTAGGGAGAAAAGCTTGTAACAGTGAATATATTTTTCCTTGGTTATTTTGTTTCGCAACTAGATTGGTACCATAGATTTATATATGAGCTTTTTTTCTGCCTGTTGCACTTAAAAGTATAATTCACTAAAATTGAAAACACAACGTTGCAAATAACGTTGTGTAATGTAGAAAGCGCAAAAAATTCTTGTTGATGCTTCGATTTGAAAACATTTTAGCGTTTTTCAAATTCTTTTCCGGTTATTAAGTAGTCGATCGACACATTGAAATATTCCGACATTTTGCACAACATTTCGATATCCGGACTTCGTTTGTCGTTTTCGTAATACGACAGAGATTCTCTGCTTATGGAAAGGTCCAGAGCGACTTTTAATTGGCTGTATCCTTTCTTTTTTCTTATTTCAATCAATCCTTTCAACTTTTTAACCCAAAACTATTTTTTAGTATTGACAATATCGTAACAAAATGTTACAATGGAAATGTAACAATTTGTTACATAAATCTACATTTTTAAGGAGAACACCAATGAAAAGACGTTTAGCAATAGTGTTAACAATAGTTTTGTGCGTTGTAGCCACGTTTCAGCTTGCAGCTTGCAGTTGTCATCACAGTAGCGTAATCACGGATAAAGCAGTACCTGCCACGTGCACGCAAACGGGATTGACGCAAGGCTCGCATTGCGCAGATTGTGGAGAAGTTCTGACAGAGCAACAAGTTATTCCCCAAAAACAGCACAATTTTGTTATTAAAAGCGGCAAAGGAGCAACGTGCCAGTCGACAGGACTCACAGAAGGAAGCTATTGCAAGGATTGTGGATATGTACGAGTTAATCAAACCGTTATTCCTCAAATAGATTGTATCGAGGGTAGTGACGGCTACTGCACAATGTGCAAATCAATTCTCAATCCGGTAAAAATTCTGACTAACTATGTGAAGAAAAACGGTGCATACAGCAACAGTCGATATGCATACATTGTCACAATAAGCACCGGGATATATTTGAGCATCAGCTGTGACTCCAATGGTGATGACATTGTTTTTATGTTGTTAACTACGAGTGATAGTATGGATTCTTATGTCGGTATGTTCTACGATTCCGCTAGCGATAAGCAAAAACTTGGTATGGAGCTTGAGTCTTCGATGGGATACACCGACGAGGGGTCGGGATATATTTTGAAATCGACGGCTAGCAGTGATAATGTGTACATATATAACTTTTCGTATCAGCCCGGATTTGCATCATCACTAAAAGATAGTGTAAAAAAATTGTGGACCTCACAAACAAAGTTGCTTTTAACAAGTATAGATATTGTCCTGTGTGACATTGACAAAAACTTGTCTCTCAAAGACTTTGGCTTTACAAACAGCTAGATTGTATTTATCAAAAACAATAAGCAAAAAACCTGTTGAGTTCAGCTCAACGGGTTTTAATTTTTGTTACACTTGAGTATCAAAACGTTGCAAGATGATACAAAAATATTTTGGAAAAACACCGGTACGTGAATTTTTCATCGAACGCGGCAGGGTGCATTCTGCGTTGCAATGGTCGTTTTCTGCGTTGCAGACGTTCTTTGCCGCGCCGTCAAATTGTACGTGTGTCCCAAAAAAATTGTCAAACAAAAAAATGCTTGAGCCGTGTTGCATATTCTTTTGCGACATGTTGCTTTTCCTGGTTCGGCGGCATAATGGTTGCGAACCTTTTGGAAATTGCCTTGTTGCATTTCATTGTGTCGTTATTTATTTGCCAAACGACGATAAAAATTGTATAATTGAGCACAAAGAAAGGTGAATGATATGGCTGATGAAAAACAAAACGCAATCGAACAATTGCAGTTGCCGGAAAACGTTGTGGAATTCGACAACGTCAGTTTCTACTACAAAGTTTATTCCGATGAAGGCACCGTGCAAAGTTCGGTAGGAGTGGAAAACGTCACGTTGTCTGTCAAACGAGGCTCTTTTGTCGCACTCGTGGGGCACAACGGCTGCGGAAAATCCACCCTTGCAAAACTCACCAACGGTTTGTTGGTTCCCACGCAAGGCGAAGTAAAAGCGTTTGGAATGAGCACTGCCAACGAAGAAAATCTTTTTGAAATTCGCAAAAATGTCGGCATGGTGTTTCAAAATCCGGACAATCAAATGGTTGCCAGCATTGTGGAAGAAGACGTGGCTTTCGGTCCGGAAAACCTGGGCGTTCCTCAACCGGAAATAGTTGAACGTGTGTATTCGGCGTTGGAAGCGGTGGGCATGCAAGATTTTGCAAAGAATTCCCCGCACAAGTTGTCCGGCGGACAAAAACAACGTATAGCCATTGCGGGGGCATTGGCAATTCGCCCGCAAGTTTTGGTGTTGGACGAATCGACGGCCATGCTGGATCCGCAAGGACGCAAGGAAGTGTTGGAAGTTGCGCACAAACTTAATGCCGACGGAATGACGGTGATGCTTATCACGCACTTTATGGAAGAAGTTTTGGATTGCGACGAAGTGATAGTGTTGAACAAAGGCCGCATAGTGGCAACCGGCACCCCTCTTGAAATTTTTGCTAACAGAGAATTGTTGCAACAAGTGGGGCTTCAACCGCCGCGCACGGTAACGCTTGCACAAAAATTGCATGAAATCGGTGTCGACGTGGATGCAAACACGGCCGATGCAAAAGAGTTGGGAGGTAGGTTATGTCAATTGTTGCAAAAGATCTAACTTTCACCTACAACAAAAAATCTCCCTACGAGCGCATTGCTGTGAACAATGTTTCCTTAACTATCGAAGACGGCGAGTTTGTGGCAATTGTCGGTCACACCGGCAGCGGAAAATCCACTTTTTTGCAACATCTGAATGCATTGTTGCGTGTTCAACAGGGCAGTTTGACCGTTTGCGGTCACGATCTTGCCGCAAAAAAACCTGATTTGAAGTCGTTGCGCAGAGATGTCGGAATGGTTTTTCAGTATCCAGAATATCAATTGTTCGCCGATTCTGTACTGGAAGACGTGTGTTTCGGTCCTAAAAATTTTGGTTGCGACAAGGAAACTTGCGAAAAATTGGCACGAGAAGCCTTGGAACTTGTCGGTTTGGATGCGGCGGAAGTGGGCCAAAAGTCTCCGTTCGATCTTTCCGGCGGAGAAAAGCGCCGTGTTGCTTTTGCCGGTGTTTTGGCAATGAACCCCAAAGTTTTGGTTTTGGACGAACCTACCGCAGGGCTGGATCCTCGAGGAAAAAGCGAAATTTTGCAGATAGTTCATTCGTTGAACCGCGAGCGCGGAGTAACAGTGATAATGGTTTCGCACGACATGAACGAGGTTTTCGAAAATGCCGACAGGGTGATAGTTTTCGAAAACGGAAAAATTGCCTACGATATGCCAACGCGTCGATTGTTCAAAATGGAAAAGGAAATTTTGGAAATGAATTTGGCCGTTCCGGAAATGGCAAGCGTTTTGAATGTTTTGGAATCAAAAGGCGTTGTGTTGTCGGATAGCTGTCGAACGGTGGACGATGTGTTTTGCGCACTGAAAGAACTTTTCGGAGGTGACAAACATGCTTCGTGACGTCACTTTCGGTCAGTACTATCTTGCAGATTCTTTTGTTCACAAAATGGATGCACGTATCAAACTTTTGTTGTGCATTCTGTTCATGGTCGGCATATTTTTCGTCATCAGTTTTGCCGGTTTTGTGTGGATGACGCTGTTTCTTGTTTTGGCAATAGGTTTTTCAAAAGTGCCACTGGGCTCCATTTTGAAATCCGTCAAGGGCATCTTGGTTTTGTTGTTGCTTACGGCTGTTTTGAACGTGTTGTTCGTCAAGGGTGACACTTTGCTCGTGCAATGGTGGGTGATAGAAATCTATGCCGAAGGGCTGATATTTGCAGCAAAAATGATGCTCAGGTTGTCCTATTTGGTGATGGGCACAAGCTTGCTTACACTGACAACAACCCCGGTTGATTTGACTCACGCAGTGGAAAGCCTGCTGAAACCTTTGCGCATGTTGAAATTTCCGGTGCACGAATTGGCACTTATCATGAGTTTGGCATTGTCGTTTATTCCCAGTTTGATTGAAGAAACAGACAGAATCATTCGCGCGCAAAAGGCACGCGGAGCCAACTTCGACACAGGCAATATCATCAAGCGTGCAAAGGCGTTTGTGCCCATTCTCGTTCCGTTGCTAATCGGCGGTTTTCGTCGTGCAGACGAACTTGCAAATGCCATGAACAGCCGTTGCTACGAGGGTGCAAAAAATCGCACTCAAATGCGAGTTATGAAACTCACTTGGCGCGATTTTGTGGGTACGTTTGTCGTTATTTTGTTCTTTGCGGCAATTTTCGTGTTGTATGCAATGCGGGAAAGTTGGCCTTCGTTGGCCGGAACTTGGGGCGAAGTGATGAAGTGGTTGTATTTTGGTAATTAACGGTGAACAATGGCTAGAATCAAATTGACAGTTGAATATGTCGGGACGGATTTTTGCGGTTGGCAAAGCCAAACAAACGGCGTTTCTGTACAAGACGTTTTGGAAAAATCGTTGGGCGACTATTTTGATTTGCCGTTTGTCCGTGTTCATGCGGCGGGCAGAACGGACGTGGGTGTTCATGCGGTGGGGCAGACGGTGCATTTCGATATCGACAAAGCCGTCAACACTTTCAAATTGTGTTTGGGCGTGAATATGCGTTTGCCTCAATCTGTTGCAGTGACGCATGCAGAAGTCGTATCCGATCAATTCGACGCGCGCTTTTCGGCCGTTTCCAAAACGTATTGTTATCGAATTTACGTTTCTCCGGTTCGAAAACCCACACTTGACGGCAATCACGTGCAAGTCTACAAGCCTCTTGATGTCCCTTTGATGAAAAAAGCGGCAGAAATGTTGGTAGGAACGCACGATTTTCGCGCTTTTCAAAAGCAGGGCAGCAATTTGAAAGGCACGGTACGCACAATCAATTTCTTCAACGTGGAAGAAAACGAAGAAAGAATCTCATTTTGGGTGAACGGCAACGCTTTTTTGTACAATCAAATTCGCATAATGTGCGGTTTGTTGGTGGAAGTGGGAAAGGGTAAGTTCAGCCCGGACGACGTGGCAAATATGTTGGAAGGCAAAAGACTTACGTTCAAAACTTTGCCGTCAAAAGGTTTGACGTTGGAAAAGGTGTATTATGGAGAAAAACAATGACGAAAAAGTATCAAAAAACAGATAAAAGTCTTATTTTGGCTTGCGTGTTCTTTCTCGGAACACTTGTGTTTGGCATTTTGGCGTTGTGCTTTTGCGCAAACGACGCCACTGTTTGGAATTTTCCTCTGTGGTCGGTTTTCGCGGTGTGTTTTGCGGCATTTTTGATTGCTTATGTTGCCGTGCTTATCTACGCATCCGTCAAAGAGCACGATTTCAAACGCATTTTTGAACTTTCGCTGGAAATATCCGTTGTGGCGGTGTTGTTGCTGTCACTTTTGCCCGTTGCCGCAATTCTTTGGCTTGTTGAACGTTTGATAGATGCGATAGTGGACAAAAATTCATCGAAGTAGAGTTCGTGTAGCTGTATTTCTTTGTGCTTTTTGTAAGTGCAAGCAGCGCAACAATTACGTACAAAACTATAATAAAATTGTGCTTTTGCGCATGAAAATTTCCCGTCAATCAGTTGACAACTTATGTCACAACTAGTATAATTGAAAGGCTGTGAATAATTCGGCGTGGTATTTTAAGCTCTGTCACGTCTAAACTGCGTTCCACTGGCAGTAATTGTTCAACCGCGAGCAGCAAACAAACTTAAATATCAGGAGAAAACTAAAATGGTAAAAACTTACATGGCTAAAAAAGAAGCCGTTGAAAGAAAATGGTATGTTGTAGATGCTACCGGACATCCCTTGGGACGCGTTGCAAGTCAAGTTGCTTCCATCCTTCGCGGAAAGAACAAACCCACGTTCACACCGCACGTAGACACCGGTGATTGCGTCATCGTTATCAACTGTGATAAAGCAGTTTTGACGGGCAACAAACTCAACGATAAATATTACGTTCGCCGTTCTCCTCGTCCGGGACATCTCAAACAAGTGAAGTACGGCAAACTTATGGCTGAAAGAAGCGATTTCGCTATGATGAAAGCAGTGAAAGGTATGCTTCCCAAAAACAGCCTCGGCAGACAAATGCTTACAAAACTTCGCGTTTATAAAGGTGCCGAACACAAACACGAAGCTCAACACCCCGAAGTGTTGGAGATTAAATAAGGAGGGAATGAACAATGGCTAAGGCAAAAGCAACGAAAAAGGTTCAATTTTGGGGAACCGGCAGAAGAAAAAAATCTATTGCACGTGTCAGACTTATTCCCGGTGGAAACGGCACAATCACTATCAACAAGCGTGATATCGACGAATATTTCGGACTTGACACATTGAAGTTCATCGTTCGTCAACCTTTGAACGCTACCGAAACAGCTACCAAGTACGACGTTGCAGTCAACGTTTGCGGCGGTGGTTACACGGGCCAAGCAGGCGCAATCCGTCACGGTATTGCACGTGCATTGGTTGTTGCAGGCGAAGACAAAGCTATCTTGAAGAAGAACGGATTCCTCACACGTGATCCTCGTATGAAGGAAAGAAAGAAGTACGGCTTGAAGAAAGCACGTAAAGCACCTCAATTCTCCAAGAGATAACAGGTTATATTTGCAAATTATGGGAAAGTTCCGAAATTGTTTTCGGAACTTTCTTTTTTTGTCTGCAAACAATAAATTGGAACGTAAGCCGCCCCCCCCCAAACGGCGTTTTGAAAATGTTTTCGGAAGCTTATATGCCGGTTTGTGCTATGAACAAAAGTGTCAGTCGATTGTAACGAAAGCAGCACCTGCTTTTGAAGAAAACGTAATTTTGTCGATGCATCTGTTTCGAAGAAAACATGATTGTGCAGTATATGTGCAATTGTACGTATGTGCAAATGTGCAATTGTTATTTTGTTTTACAATATGCGCTTAAAAAGTTTGCGATCTTGATGTGCACCCCAAAAGTTGGATATTTTTTTGTGGGCATATCTTTTGGGCAGTATTTTTTATAAAAAAACAAAGTGCATAGTGTAAAACGGAAAAGACTGTTATAACCGATACGCAAAATCGTGCCGTTCGTGTCGCAACGAACGGGCACGCAAGTGCAGTGAAAATTCCAAAGAAAAGAGAATGTGTGCCAAGATTCAACGGAAGAATGCACATTGCATAAAATATCTTGAAAATTTTGTCGGATTTGATATAATGTATACTATAAGAAGTGAATATTTTGTCATGCGGCAAAATATTTGCAAAACTGTCGTTTTTGTTCTTCAGGTATGTATAAAGGTGGCGTTCCCGCCCATTGCAAGCAAAGTGCGAACTTCTTGTATTAAAAGGTAAAACAAGTCGGGTTGAATTAAACGTCTGGAGCAGTTTATGAAAGATTTTGCTTTTTCAAAAATAAATTTGTCATTGAACGTCGAAAAGACGTCGGGCAAATTTCATTCAATCGATAGCATGGTCGTGTCGGTGGATTGTTGTGACGTCGTCGAGGTCACGCCACGCAACGATTTTGCAGTTAAAGTTGGCAAGTGTAGGAACATTCGGCCGCAAGATAACGTTGCATATAAAGCCGCACGCGAGTTCTGTCGCGTCTTCGGCACGCACGGGTGCAACGTCCGCATCAAAAAACGTATTCCGATCGCTGCAGGCATGGGCGGTTCGTCTGCAGACGCGGCATCGGTGGTGCGCTGTCTGTGCAAGATTTATGACGTGGATATCAAAAGTGAGCAGGTTCACGAATTGTGCGCCGTGCTGGGTAGCGACGTCAACTTTTTGTTGCACGGCGGGTTTGCTCGCATGACGGGCAAGGGCGACGATTTGGAGTTTTTGCACTTGGCGGCGCCTATTTTCTTTGCCGTGACTACCTTTGATCATCCTTTGTTTGCAAAAGATATTTATGCACGTTTCGACGAGGTTGGAGGTGCACAATGCAACAACGAACAATTGTTGTCATCGCTGAAGTTGGGCAATTACGATGCACTCGATGGGCTTTGCAACGGATTGCAGCGTGCGGCGACTGTCGACGATAATTTTGCCGAGTCATATTTGTCTTTCTGCCGAAAAGAATCGTTGTCATGTTGTATGACGGGCAGCGGCAGTGCATTTTTCGTTCCTTTTGCAGAAAAAGTCAAGGCAAAAGATGCAGTGCGCAAGCTGAAAAAAGCCGGATTCAAAACTTTTTTGTGTAGAACCTACCCACAGTAAAGTTTTTTGTCCTTTCGACACAAAACATCATTTTCTCTTGATATAAATGGTGCTATCGAGATTTTTGCTTGGAAAATGGGTAAAAACTTTTTGTATCAAATCGGTTGTCGAGGTGGAAAATGAAAAAAGCGGTGGTTGTTGCTGTATTGTTGATGGTTGTGGTTATTGTTGTGGCTGTTTCACCGACCAAATCGTCAAAAACAGATTTTCTTCGTATACATATTCGTGCGGACAGCAACTCTGCGGAAGATCAAAACGTAAAATATGCGGTAAAAAGTGCCGTGGTGGAATATCTTGCTCCCTTTTTGGCAAATGCAACGTCCAAAACGGCGGCAATGCAAATTGTTCGCAATCAGTTGGGCGCACTCAAAACCGTGTGTGATTCGGTGTTGTCGTCGAAAGGCAAAAACTACGTTGCTACGGTGAAACTTTGCGAAGAACAATTTCCCGATCGTTCCTACAACGGCGTCACGCTGGAAGCCGGGGTCTACGATGCGCTGATAATAGAACTAGGCAGTGGCAGCGGTAACAATTGGTGGTGTGTTGTGTATCCTCCGCTATGTTTTGTCGAGGGAACGCCGTCGCAAGGCGGAGTGAACTATAAATCCAAATTGTTGGAAATCATTCAAAATTGGAAAAATAACCATTGAAATCGACGTAAAAAACGGATAGTCGGCGACATTGTAATGTCGTCGACGTTTTTACTTATCAAAGTGTTATTGCCTCAAAAAACGCAGCACGTATGTGCATTTTTTCGACAAAACGGCAAAAGCAGAGTGTAAAATTCTGCGTTTTGGGTACTTTGATTGACTGTTGAAAAGCATATTGTAACACGCGCAACGTTTGCTTTCAAAACCACATAACATTTTGTGCAAAGTTGTAAAGCCTCAATTGTTTGTTTGCCGTGGTGAACAACGGCACAATCACATCGATCTCGTTGCGCGTCATTGTCGCAAAACGACTTTTCACCATATCGAAAAGAACCGAACAATGTTGTTTTGTAAGGTAGATTTTGTTTTCTGTTTGTTTTGTTGAACATTATTCCGCAAATTTCGCTCTTGGTGTTTGACGTTTTGCTTGACACTTTTCGTCGTAAATTATAAAATGAAGTCAGAACTTGCGGAGCGGAGGACTTATGCTTAATCAAACACACGGCACAATAAAAATTTTCGCAGGTAACGCAAGCAGAAAGCTTGCGCAAGACATTTGCAATCAGCTGGATTTGCCACTTGGACAGTTGGAAGTGACACGCTTTTCCGACGGCGAATCGTCCGTTTCCATCAAAGAAACGGTGCGTGGTTGCGACGTTTTTGTAATCCAATCGACGTGCAGCCCCGTCAACGAAAACTTGATGGATTTGCTTATCATTTTGGACGCTTTGAAGCGGGCTTCTGCCGGCAGAATCACTGCGGTAATTCCTTATTTCGGTTATGCTCGTCAGGATCGCAAGGCTCGCGCTCGTGACCCTATTTCTGCAAAACTGGTTGCCGATTTGTTGCAAACGGCAGGTGCAAACCGTGTTCTTACAATGGATTTGCACAGCAATCAGTTGCAAGGCTTTTTCAATATTCCGGTTGATAACCTTATGGGAATGCCTGTTTTGGCAAGACATTTCACGTCCAAGGGTTTGCCGGAAGACCTCACCGTTGTCAGCCCGGATATGGGAAGCGTTTCTCGCTCTCGTGCGTTGGCAACAAAATTTAATGCTCCTCTTGCAATCATCGATAAACGTCGTCCCAAAGCCAACGTTATGGAGGTCATGAACATCATCGGCGACGTCAAAGGCAAAACTTGTCTTATGATCGACGATATGATCGATACTGCCGGCACAATTTGCCAAGGCGCAAAAGCGTTGATGGATAACGGTGCAAAGGAAGTTGTTGCTTGTTGCACACACGCAGTTCTGTCCGGTCCGGCAATCGAAAGGTTGCAAAATAGCGTTTTGAAACAAGTTGTCGTTTTGGATACAATTCCTCTGCCGCAAGAAAAGGTTATCGACAGAATAAAAGTGGTGTCCATTGCATCGTTGTTTGCCGAAGCAATCGAACGTGTCTACACCGACTTGCCCGTTTCCAAACTTTACGACTAGTTTTTCAATAATCGTGCCCACGTCAAACGACGTGGGCTTTTTTTGTTAATTGGTGTGGATGAATGTTAGAATAAGTCAAGCGTTCAACCGTCTTGTGAAACGTATTGCAACACAATTTCTTGTTCGTGAAAGATATTTTATTGTGGAATATTTTTTGCATGCGGCCTTAAAGAGTGGCCGTTGTCTCAATGTTTTGCATTTGTTGTTCTAAAAAACTGACAGCGAGTATTGCATTTGCCAAAATTCTTATGATATAATGCAAATGTAAGAACTGATTAAAGTTAGTTCGCCGATATTGCATGATGCAAGGAGTGCGAACGCCGCCGTTTTACATACTTGAAGCACAAAACGTAAGTTTTGTGGCAAAACAACAGTTTTGCAAATGTTTTGCCGCAAGGCAAAAGATTTACTTCTTATAGTTTAAAATGTGGAATCAAAGGAGGAAAGTACGATGGGGCAGGCGGTGTACCAAATAGAACAGTTGAAAGAGTTGATGGCAGAAGTGGGGACTTGCCCACAAAAGGAGCTAAACCAAACGCAAGGTACGATTTGTACATAAACGGAGAAAAAATTCAAAGTCGTTGGTTTGACGAAAAAGGCAATGTTGTCAGAAATAGAGATTATATTCACCAAAATACGTTTCACGATCACTTTTTTCCACACGACCACGGGTGGGAATGGATAAATGGGTGTCCCAAAAGAGCTGTCGACGGAGCGGAACCCGATTTTGAACGTTTTAACTAGGCGGAGAACAGGATGACAAAAGTTTTAACTGAATACGAAATTGAAAAGCAAAAGAAAAAACAACGGTTGGTGCGTAACGAATTTTTGTATCACAACAATTCGTGTGGAAAGTTCGATTTTCCCATAATTCGCAAACAAAATATTGACGTTGACAAAATTGCATTCTTAAGTTACGAAAACGCAAAACTTAACGATGCCGAAAGCAAACGCAAAACCGTACATTTTTTCACGTACGATTGGAAGTTTGAAAAAGTCTACGACAATGCCGATGCCGAATTGGAAAAATTAAGTCATTACTACTGTTTGCTGTCGCCCGATTTTTCCATATTCACAAACATGCCGATTGCGTTGCAAATAGAAAGTGTTTTCAAAAACCGTTGGTGCGGTGCCTATTGGCAAAGCAAAGGTCTAAAAGTTATTCCCACCATCAGTTGGGGAGATAAACACAGCTTCGATTTTTGTTTTGACGGTATCGAAGAAGGCTCGATTGTGGCCGTTTCCACCTATTGCAGAGAAAATTGCGAAGATGACTTTATGCTGGGCTATAACGAAATGCTGAAACGAATAAAGCCAAGTATTGTGTTGTGTTACGACGAACCGTTTCCGCAAATGGGCGGTAATATCAAAGAGTTTTTGCCAACAACCTACGAGTGGACAAAAGATTTGAATTGGAAAGATTTGGCACACTTTAAGTGGGAAAAACGCAACAGAAACGTTTCGGGGCTAAACCCTAAAGATTTCAAATTTTTCCGGTACGACGATCCTTACGTAAAAGATCAAGTGGTCAAGTGTTCAATTTGCGGTGCCGCAGCTTTACAAGATCAGTACGGAAACGGAGAGTGTCCAAAATGTGGTTGGAAATTCAGCAAGGACGAAGAAAAGTTTGAACAAGATTTGGGAATCAGCTATCCCATGCTTGTTACGCCCACAACGGCGCGGAAACAGTACAAAAACGGGCAACCGTTCAAGGCTACGTTCAACGTGTTAACGGTTTGTATTTTTATAGCGAAATGTTGTTCACTCACAACAACGTAATGTACGAAGTATGTTTGACGGCGAAGCATACGATATTGTTCGGCTCGGAACATATGCGTCAAGAATACGCTTCGCGGCACGATTTTGAAACCAAAGCCAACATCGACGGACGGATGCTAAAAGACATTTGGCAAGAAGTGACGTTTGCCGGGTTCATGTACTGCGGATAAGTTTCGCTTGTAAAATATATTCAAAAAATGCTCGCATCGATGAGATGCGAGCACTTTTTGTTGTCACTATTTGTCGGCTGATAACGTGGCGCACATGGTGATGTTCAGCTGTAAATAGGTTCACTTGGCAACCTCTAGGGATTCAACGTCACCGTCTCGTTGGCGAAGTCGTCTTCTAGCCAGTGGTTGTAATCGTATGCACGGAACAGCAATTCAATTGTTTCAACCGCGGAAATGCCGTTTTCTTCCAGTTTGCTGTCCGACCAAGAAATCGATTCGAAAGCGCAGTTTCCTGCCGTGAGTGCTTGTGACCAATAAGTGCTTATCATCAATCCGTTGATGGACTCTTCGTCGGTTGTGAACATGATCTTTGTGTCTGTTGTTTTGTTAACAACAAACAAGTTGACTATGTAGCCGCTAATCGCACGGTGATCGTATCCCGTCACAATTATGGTGACGTACTTGTTGTCAACCACAACGTTGTCGGTCTCGCTAACAGGTCTGACGTATTTGGCTGCATTTTCTTCACCGTAAGGATACACGTGGACACTTTCGTTAAGCACGTCGTCTGCCAGCCAGTCGTCGCTGTCATAAACACGTAGCAATAACTCGATGTCTGCAAAATCACCAATGCCGTTTTTCAGCAGATCGTCGGTGTCGCTTAGTGTCAGTTTTTCAATAGACTTTTTCCCCGGAGCCACTTTTTCGGAAAGTATACCGGAAGATCGAACTTCGTTAATGTAAATCTCCGAAATGTAAAATCTGTATGTTTTGTCTGCCGATTTGTTTTCCAATTCAAATTCCAATTGGTAGCCCAAAAGGTAGGTTGGGTTAATCTTGGTCACAGAAACGGAACATTCGTCGTTTTCTGCTACGACAAGACGCTCAAATTCGATTTCGATTTTCGGAATCGATTGAGTTTTCAGTGTCTCTCCGCAAACCGAACATGCCAGGTGTTTGCTTCCTGTCGTCATAGACGTTGGTTCCACGTCCGTCAGCCATTCCCCTTCTTTATGGCCTGTTGCGGCAATTGGTTGCGTTTCAACCTTTCCGCAAGCAGTGCAAGTGCGTTGTTGTGTTCCGGCAGACGTGCAGCTTGCAGGCGTTGTGTCTTGCCAGTTGCCAAAGGTGTGGCCTGTTGCTGCAATGGAGCTTGTATTTATTGTTTCGCCGCATATAGAACAGACTTGATGTTTGCTTCCGGAATTTGTACAAGTAGGTTCGCTGTCTGTTATCCATTCCCCTTCTTTATGGCCTGTTGCGGCAATTGGTTGAGATTCAACCTCTCCGCAAGCAGTGCAAGTGCGTTGTTGCGTTCCGTCGGACGTGCAGCTTGCAGGCGTTGTGTCTTGCCAGTTGCCAAAGGTGTGGCGCCGGCAGCGATAGTTTGTGTTTTCTTTTCGCCGCACTCGCAAGTTTGTGTTTTTTCGCCGTCTTGTGTGCAAGTGGGCTCTTTTGTGACCGACCACTCGCCGAATTGATGTTCATGGCACGCGCAAAGAACCCACACAGATGTCAACAACAGCAATGTGAGAATAATGCAGATTGTCTTTTTCATGTTTTTCCTCCTAAAATAAAAAGTGCGCCAACCGAAGTCGACGCACCAAAACGCAGACCTCGTTGTATGGCGTACAATTTAACAGGAATGACGAATACTCCCATTTGAAATCTGCATTTTTGCAAATTGATACATTGGGCGTATTCCGAAAAAAAAGGTATAATATACCCCTTGTTCGTCACTGTTTGTCTATTAAATTGTACGCCGACATCATTGTACACATTGTGAAAATCTTTTCAATGATTTTTGTGAAAAAGTGTAGCGGCTTGGTGGTGTGTTGCAATTGTCGGGCGACGGATCGTTTGCCGCAATGCGGCGAAGAACGTCGGTGCAGCTTACGTTGCTGCAATTTTCAAAAGTAGGCAAAGCGTACGTTGGCTTTTCTTTGGTTGCAAATTTTTTTGAGTATATTTTTGCGGCGATATGTCAACAATCGTTTTGAAATGAAAAAAATGTTTTTGATCACTGTTTCAGTGGCACTTCTCGGCGTTATGGCCGTATTCGTACCGAAAAATCCAATTGTATATGCCAAATTTTTGCCGCAAGACGCAATTGTCACAATATGTTGCAAACAAACGGAGTTGCCTTGCGTCAACGTCGGTTGCGGCAATTTTGTGCAATGTGATGCCGAACGCTTGCAAGAATTTCTTTCTTATTGCAACGGCATAGACGGCATCAGTGTCAAATTTTGCGGTGACGAGCAGACTTTCGACAAACTACAACGTCAGTTGCGGTTGCAGTCGGTAGAATGCGTCGTGTTGGACGGTTTGACGGTGATAAGCGGTTTCAGCGACGGAATTTGCGGTGGTGTGTATTTGGATGGAAGAAAAGTCAACGTGCAAATGGCATTCGACGGCACGACAATCACATTGGGTTCGCCGTTGATATTGGACAGCTATTGATTTTTTTCAACTAAAACAAAAAAACAACGTATATTTTCAAGTTAACAAGGAAACAATTCCTACAAACAAAACGGAGGCTAACAATGAATTCTACAAAACAAACAAGCAAGTTTACACGATTTTTGAAAAACAATGCCGCACTTCTGCTGATAATATTTTGCCTTGTGGCAATAGCTTCGGTTGTGTTGGCGGTCACGTTGACAAACAGCACGGAATTGCCCGACGACAACCCTGTTGTAAAACCTAATCCCGATGACGACAACGAGGATCCCGTTGTGAAACCCACTCCTGACGATCCCGTTCCGTCCACGGTGAAAGTGTATTTTCAATCACCTGTCGATTATACTTCCGTGACAATGCAGTATTCCGAAGAAGTTTCGGTTTTCAACAAAACGCTCAACTATTGGAGCACACACAAGGCGTTGGATCTTGCCGCAACCGACGGCACCGATGTCGTTTCGATGTACGACGGCACAGTGGTGGACGTTTACGAAAGTTATGGCATGGGTAACGTTGTGAAAATAGACCACGGCGAAAATGTTGTTGCAACCTATGCGTCATTGGGCGACGTTCAAGTTGTCAAGGGACAAGAAGTTGCACGCGGCGAGAAGATTGGCACTGTTTCCACAACGGCATCGTACGAGTTTTCCGACGGCGCACATTTGCATCTGGAAGTGACGCAAAACGGTGTGGCTACCGACCCGACGCCCTATGTCAACGGAGAAATCTTCCGTGAAGTTGAACAATTAAAAAGTCAAGAATAATTGCAAACGTACAGCTGTTTTTGCGACAAAACACTCAAATTCTCAATGAATTTCGAGTGTTTTTTTTGTTATCTTGCGGCCACGTTGTTACATTGTTTTGGGGTTGATGTTTTGTGTTTTCGCCGAGGAGAGGTCTGATCCAACAGAGGATTTTCGTAGAGAGTGACGTTGCAACTATAGCGAATTTGTATTGATGTTTGTTTTACACTATTCGAACAACGCCAATCATTGTTGTTGCCGTGCAAAGCAGTTGTTCGGCAAGCGAGCTAGCTCTTTACCGTTTTCACGTGGCTACGGCTCTGCCGACATTTTATTTTTGTCTGCTACAAACTTTGTCACTATTTTTGCCAAGATGCAGTGTAAAATTCTCGCATGACCGTCTACGTGGAGTATGCATTCCTAGATAACTTTACCATGGATTTTTTGTTGTTGTTTTTTTCAGCAACGACGTTAAAAATACGCTTTCGTTGGTGGCGACTGGCTCTCGGAGCAACGGTTGGCACGGTCGTTGCATTGCTAACGGTATATTTGAACGGCGTTATATTGTGCGTTGCAAAGGCGTTTTGTCTGTTTGCAATGTGCTTTGTTTCAATCGGCCGCGGAAAAAAACTTTTTTGGCATATTTTGCTCACGTTGACATATACCTTTGTTACCGGCGGTGCAATCGTTGGTATTTTCAATTTGCTGAACGTCGACTACACAACGCAAGACGGCTTTTACTACAACATGCCCGTGCCGCTGTTCGTGTACTTTTTGGCGGTGGCGGCGGTTGTTGTTATGTGCTATGCAGTGCATGCGTTTGTGGTAAAAAGCAAACAAGTTGCTCCGTTTTTGCAAAAAATAGTATTGCATTTGGATAAGTCTTACGATATGTGCGGTTTATGCGACAGCGGAAACAGCGTTGTTCAAAACGGCGTTCCCGTGTGTTTTCTTGCAAAACGAAACGGACACATTGCAGAGTGTTTTGCCGAAAAAATTCTGTGCGGAGAAAGCGTTTCGGTCGAAGTGCAAACACTTGTCGGACGAAAAAGCGTTGTGGCGATAGATGCGACGTTGGAAATGCACGGCAAAAAGCACAGCATTTTGTTGGCATTTTCTCCGGTAAAAGGTCAAACACAGTATGACGTAATTTTGAATTCGGTGTTTTGCGACGTTCAAGAAAAGTAAAGGAGGTTTTGAAAATGAAACCGTTGTTATTGTTGAAAAAACTGTTGGAAACGTTGTCGCTATCTCAAAAAGCGGTGCACTATCTTTGCGGAACGGAGGTGTTGCCGCATCCGCTGGACCCCGAAACGGAAGCAGAGTTGTTGCAGCAGGTAGTCGACGGCAATTGCGAGGCAAAAGATATTTTGGTGGAACACAATTTGCGTCTGGTTGTGTTTTTGGCAAAGAAATTCGAAAGTAACGGTCTGGATATGGAGGATCTCGTATCGGTGGGCACAATTGGGCTTATAAAGGCCGTCAACAGTTTCAATCCGCAAAAACAAATCAAATTGGCCACCTACGCAAGCAGATGTATCGAAAACGAAATTTTGATGTATTTGCGCAAATTGTCCAAGCGCAAGCAAGAAGTCAGTTTGGACGAACCGCTCAACGTGGACGGTGAGGGTAACGAACTGTTGTTGGCGGATATTTTGGGTACCGATTCCGATGCCGTGTATAACCATGTGGAAACGCAAGTGGAGCGTCAGTTGTTGGAGGAGGGACTTTCGCGGTTGACAAAGAGGGAACAACAAATAATTCAAATGAGATTCGGTCTGGACGGCAAAGACGAACGCACGCAAAAAGAAGTTGCGGATATGCTTGGAATATCTCAATCTTATATTTCCCGTTTGGAAAAGAAAATTATTTATCGATTGAAAAAAGAAATAAGCAAAATGGTGTAGCGTGTGCGTGTTGCGATATTTTGTCAAATCAACGGAAGATTGTCGGCATCATAGCAAAAGTTAGAGAGCAATGTCAATTTTGTCTTTTGCAGTTGTATTGCCCTGTGTTGACGGCAAATCAAATTGCGTCGACTCGTTACGACTGTTTTGCAGTTTTATAAAATTAGTGCCGTCGAATTGATATAATTGTGTTTGATTTTACATTTGCAATTTGTTTGTGCGGTTGCGGTGGCACTTTTTGCGTTTGAAAACTTGAAAAAGCGCTATCGAGGTGAACAATTCGGCCAAAACGGCCGGCGTCGACAAAAAAATCGAACAATTTTTGAAAAATGATGTCGCAATGGTTTGTTGTTGTCGCAAATACTTGCTTTTTTGCCAAAAATGCGTTATAATGCTTACACTGTGCTAGGCGGGGAGCTAGCGGTGCCCTGTTACCTACAATCCGCTACAGTGGGGCTGAATGTTGCAGGCGGCTTTTTGCGTTGGAGGCAGGAAATCGTAAGGAGTGTTGATCCCAAGGTCTTGTGCAACGTGACTCCGTGAACCGTGTCAGGGTGGGAACACAGCAGCACTAAGCGGCACAATCGTGTGCCACAAGGTTGCTTTGGAGTAGCCACCTGCGAGGATACCGTTCCGGCGTAGACTGTCAACTGCAACGCACAGTATTTGGAAATTTTCGGGTGTTCGGCCAATGTGTCGAACACCTTTTTGATTGTCCGTCGGGGCATTGAAAATCTGCAATTCGAGAGAGGTCGAATTGTTTGTTTGCTCTGTTCTGCCAAATACAATTGTGTAAAAAAACGGCATACGTAGTGGCCCAAAACGGTCGTTTTTCAAAACAAACATGTGTTTTGGTCAATTGTTTTGTATTCTTTTCAACAACGTTTTAGATTGAATAAACAGTCGTAGTATTGCACGTTGTTCCGCAGACTTTTCAAAGTAAATTTGTTTTGCAATACAAACGTTTTTTGTCAAATGCGTTGCAACCACTTAACTGTTGACTTGTTGTAAAAATTGCTTTATAATTTTATCGTTATAACGGAGAAACAACTATGATCAAGGAAAAAATCGAAAGAATCAATCAACTTGCAAGAAAAGCCAAGGCGGAAGGATTGACCGACGAAGAAAAAATCGAACAAGCAAAATTGCGCGGAGAATATCTTGCCGAATGGCGCGAAGGCTTGTTGCAAACGTTGGATAACACCTATGTTGTGGACGAAAGCGGAGTAAAACGCAAAATTCAAAAGAAACCCGACTACACCGAAAAAAGATGAGTATGCAAATTTGTAAAAGATGCCGCAAGCTGAATGTATCGGCCGTTTGCGAGTACTGCGAAAGCGGAACGCGTCCCGTCGAAAACGGCGATGCTGTGTTTTTTGTCGAGTTGTCGGAATTGTCGGAACGGATGCTGGCGGAAGTTTTTTGTCAAAACGGAGTGGAATACTTTTTGCAACCGATTTTTGGCGGTTACAGCAAAACAAACGAGCCCAATTACTACCGAATTTTCGTGCTCTACAAACAGTACGATAAAGCGTGCGAATGCTACAACGCGTTGTGGGGAAAATCGGACCCGACAACTTTCGAAAGCGTGTTGGGCGCCGTGGTGGAAGTGACTGTGGACAGGCCTCTTGGTAGCGTTCACCCCGAACACGAAGATATTGTGTATCCCGTAAACTATGGTTTTGTCAACGGAGTTTTCGGCGGTGACGGCGAGGCTCAAGACGCCTACGTGTTGGGCGTCGACCATGCCGTGGAAAGTTTCAAGGGCGAAGTTGTTGCAGTTATAGTCAGAGCAAACGACGTGGAAAACAAATGGGTTGTGGCACCTGCGGGAAACAACTATTCAAAAGAAGATATTGCCTCTGCCGTGCACTTTCAGGAACAATATTTTCAAAGCACTATAATCGTGAAAAAGTAAATTGCAAAACAAAAATTTGCTATTCAAACAAAATTGCTTGCAAATATGCAAGATATTTGTTAAAATTACACTGTAAATACGTTCGAACAAGGACAAGACTGCAAAATCCGTCTGCACAGAGAGCGTGCCGCCTCGGTGAAAGGCACGAGAGACGTTTTGTAAGCTATCACCTTGTAAGTAGACTTGCCGAAATAGCAGTAGGCAGGTACGGCATGCAATCCGTTATCACGTTGCGCGGTATAACTTGTTCATATGCACAGTCGTGCAAGTGATCAAACGTACTCGTTTGAAATGGTCAACTCTTTTTGCAGAGCGTTTTTTCAAACGCCTGCATTTTTTTATATCGGCGAAGTAAATTCACCAAAGCCGAAAAGGGAGGTTTTATGTCTAAGTACAAAAAAGTTGACAGTTCTTTGAACTTTGTGGACAGAGAACTGGACGTACTGAAATTCTGGAAAGAAAACAAAGTTTTCGAGCAAACAGCTGCCAAGGGAAGCGGTTGTTTCACGTTTTACGACGGCCCGCCGACAGCTAACGGAAAGCCGCACATCGGTCACGTCCTTACCCGTTCAATCAAGGATTTGATTCCTCGTTATCAAGTGATGAAGGGCAAAAAAGTTTTGCGCAAGGCCGGTTGGGATACTCACGGTCTCCCCGTCGAATTGGAAGTGGAAAAACTTTTGGGAATAGACGGCAAAAAACAAATCGAAGCCTATGGAATAGAGCCTTTCGTGCAAAAGTGTAAGGAATCTGTTTGGAAGTACAAGAAGGAATGGGAAGATTTGTCCGACCGTGTTGCATATTGGGCAGATATGGAACATCCCTACGTCACCTACGACAACAACTACATCGAATCGGAGTGGTGGGCACTCAAAACCATTCACGAAAAGGGATTGTTGTACAAAGGGTTCAAAATCGTTCCCTATTGTCCTCGTTGCGGAACGGCATTGTCTTCTCACGAAGTGGCACAGGGCTACAAGGACGTGAAAGAAAAATCTGCCGTTGCAAAATTCCAACTTGTGGATAGCCCCGACACATACTTTTTGGCTTGGACAACAACTCCTTGGACATTGCCCAGCAACGTTGCATTGTGCATGAATGCCGAATTCGACTACGTAACTGTGGAACAAGACGGTGTTCGCTACATTTTGGCAAAAGATTTGGTTGCAAACCATTTTGAGGAAGGCACCTACACTGTTGTTGCCACGAACAAGGGCAGCGATTTTGTCGGCGTTCACTACAAACCGTTGTATAACTATGCGCAAGTAAACGAAGATTGCTACTACGTCACCAACGACGGCTACGTAACGTTGACGGACGGCACGGGTATTGTTCATATTGCTCCGGCTTTCGGCGAAGACGATGCAAACGTCGGCAGAAAGTACAATTTGCCCCTTGTTCAATTGGTAGGCGAAGACGGCAAGTTTGTGGAAAATTGCGGTGAACTCACCGGCGTATTTTGCAAAGATGCCGATAAACTTATTTTGAAAGATTTGAAAACGCGCGGTCTGCTGTTCAAGGAACTTATGTATGAACACAGCTATCCGCACTGTTGGCGTTGCGACACGCCCCTCATCTACTACGCTCGCAAGTCGTGGTTTGTCAAGATGACCGACCCTGCGGTGAAAAAACAATTGTTGGAAGCAAATGCCTCCGTCAATTGGATTCCGCCCACAATCGGTAGCGGACGTATGGGCAATTTCTTGGAAAACGTCATCGATTGGGGCATTTCTCGTGACAGATATTGGGGCACACCGTTGCCCGTGTGGGTATGCAACAAATGCGGCAAAGTGCACGTTATCGGAAGCCGCAAAGAGCTTGCCGAAAAGTGCGGTTGCAGCGAAAACATAGAATTGCACCGTCCGTTTATCGACGGTTGCACTTGGAAGTGCGAATGCGGCGGCGAGTACGTTCGCACACCGGAAGTTATCGACTGTTGGTTCGATAGCGGCAGTATGCCCTATGCACAATTCCACTATCCGTTTGAAAATCAGGAGTTGTTCCATCAATATTTCCCTGCCGATTTCATTTCCGAAGCCGTCGACCAGACAAGAGGTTGGTTCTACGTGCTGTTGGCGGTAAACTCGTTGCTGTTCGGCAAAGCACCGTTCAAAAATTGTATTGTTTTGGGTTTGGTCGGTGACGAACACGGGGTCAAAATGTCCAAACACAAGGGCAACGTCGTCGATCCGTGGGATAGTTTCAACAAGCAAGGCGCAGATGCCGTGCGTTGGTACTTCTACACGGCGTCCTCTCCGTGGTTGCCCAGTCGCTACTATTCCGAGGCTGTTTCGGAAACACAACGCCGCTTTTTGGGCACTTTGTGGAACACCTATGCATTCTACGTGTTGTATGCGGATATCGATAACTTCGATCCCTCGAAGTACAAATTGGAAAATTGCAAATTGACGCTTATGGACAAGTGGATTCTTTCCGAAGTGAACCAACTTGTCAAAACGGTAGATGCCGGTCTTTCCAACTACGAAATCACCGAAACTGCTCGTTCAATAGAAAAATTCACCGACATGCTTTCCAACTGGTACGTGCGTCGTTGCCGTGAACGTTATTGGGGAAGCGATTGGACTGCCGACAAAGAAGCCGCATATGTCACGCTGTACACTGTTTTGGATACTTTGGTTAAGGTTGCCGCACCTTTCGTGCCGTTCATCACCGAAAGCATCTACCAAAACATCACCGCAAATTTCTTCGACGATGCTCCGAAATCTGTTCATCTGTGCAAGTTCCCCGAAGCGGACGAAAGCCGCATCAACAAGCATTTGAACACTGCCATGGAAAAGGTTTTGGACGTGGTTGTGTTGGGACGTAGTGCCAGAAATGCTGCAAACGTCAAAAATCGTCAGCCTCTTTCAAAAATGTACGTTGCCACAAACGGCGAGTTCGACGAAGAAATGAAAGACATAGTAAAGAACGAACTTAACGTTAAGGAAGTTGTTTTGGTGGACAGTGCCGATGGCTTTGCCGACTACGAAATCAAACCACAACTCAAAACACTTGGCCCCAAGTACGGAAAACTTTTGGGCAAAATTCGTGAACATTTTGCAAGTTTGGGTGCAAAGGCAAAAGAGGTTGTTCAAAACGTCAAAAACGGCGGCAAACACGTGTTTGATATCGACGGAAACAAAGTGGAAGTGGAAGAAAGCGACTTGCTTGTGTCCAGCAAAAACAAGGATGGATATTCTGTTGTTTCCGACCACGGCGACACGGTTGCGTTAGATGTCACGTTGAGCGATCAACTTGTGGAAGAAGGTTTGGTGCGTGAAATCATTTCCAAAATTCAAACCATGCGCAAGGAGTGCGATTTTGTAGTGACAGATCACATCGTCGTGGGTTACAAGGCCGAAAAACTTGCCGAAGTATTTTCCAACAACGCTCAAACCATTGCCGACGGCACTTTGGCCGACAAAGTTGTCGAAGCAGATAGCGGTGCATTCGAAAAGCAATGGGAAGTTAACGGCGAAAGCTTCACGTTGTACCTTACAAAAGCATAAAACTTGAAAACAAACAATAATTTGCTTAAAGTTGAAAGAGATGTTGTCCGACGGACGACATCTCTTTTTGTAGTGGGGTGAATTATACTTTTATGTGCAACAGGTGCGGAAACAAAAACAGTTTATTCACTCCACGACATAATCTGCTTGTTAAAAATTAATCAGGGGTATATGAATTGTTGCAAACGTTTAACTCCGAACGCCGTCTGCGAGAATGTCATGTAGAAGACAAAGTTTTTTCTAAATAACACATGCAATTGTTTTTTTGCCAGTTCGTGTAACAGGCTGTTTTTTGTTCGCATACATATTGTTTTCGCCGTTTGTTTTGCAAGGTGGTTTGCTTGTCAACGGCAGCGTGCCCGGCGAGAGTAACGGAGCAAAGTAAAAGTGAAAAATCTATCAAACAGTTGAAGAAAATGTGAAAATGTTGTACAATATAAAAAAGTGTGCGAAAAATGTGCGCATTGTGCGAGTGGAAGGCTATGGAAATCAACAACGAATGGAAAGATTATCAGATATATGCCACAGGCGACGGCGAAAAGTTGGAACGTTGGAAAGACGTTGTGCTTTTGCGTCCCGATCCGCAAGCAATTTGGCATGCGCGCAAGCCTCTTGTTTCCGTCAAAAAGCCTGATGCACGCTATTTGCGTTCTTCAACGGGCGGCGGACATTGGGAATTTAACAAACGTTTGCCGGAAAGTTGGACGGTGTCTTGGCGCAATCTTACGTTTGTCGTGCGTCCGATGAATTTCAAGCACACGGGGCTGTTTCCCGAACAAGCAGTCAATTGGGCAAGAATGATAGACCTCATTCAAAATGCCAATCGCCCTATAAGCGTACTCAATTTGTTTGCCTACACGGGCGGTGCAACTGCCGCATGCCTTTCGGCAGGGGCAAGTGTGTGTCACGTAGATGCTGCCAAAAACATGGTGGAAGTTGCAAAACAAAACGTGGCGCTTTCAGGCTTGTCAGATTGTCCCGTTCGCTACATAGTGGACGACTGTCGCAAATTCGTCAAACGCGAAATCAATCGCGGCCACAAATACGATGCAATCATCATGGATCCTCCCAGTTTCGGGCGCGGAGCAAACGGCGAAGAGTGGAAACTCGAACGAGATATTCACGATTTTCTTTCTCTTTGTATGCAAGTGTTGTCGGATAATCCGTTGTTTGTTTTGCTGAATTCCTACACAACGGGGTTGCAGCCGGCGGTGTTGTCCAATTTGCTGTTACGCACGGCACCTTCGGACGGAAACGTTTTGGCTTACGAGGTGTGTTTGCCCACCGATGAAAAAACAGTTCTGCCTTGCGGCGCAAGCGGACTTTACGTAGCAAAAGGAGTTATCAAATGAGAAATTTCACAATGGATGATGTGAATATTTTGCACGAAGACAACAGCGTGTTGGTTGTCGTCAAACCTCAAAACATTCCAAGTCAGGCCGATTCCAGCGGCGATACGGATTTGTTGACACTGCTCAAACAGTATATCAAGGAAAAGTACAACAAACCGGGCAACGTCTATCTGGGGCTTGTTCACCGTTTGGACAGACCTACCGGCGGCGTTATGGTTTTTGCCAAAAACAGCAAGGCGGCAGAAAGACTTTCCAAACAAATTGTGGACGGAGATATGTCAAAGTACTATTTTGCCACGGTTGTCGGTTCTCCCAAGGAAAAATCCGCAACACTCGTTCACTACCTGAAAAAGAATGCACTCACCAACAACGTGTACGTTGCAACTTTCGGTGATCACGATGCAAAACGTGCGGAATTGTCCTACAACGTTTTGGAAAGCAACGGCACGGTGTCGTTGTGCAAAGTGCAGTTGGGTACAGGTCGCAGCCATCAAATCAGGGTTCAGATGGCCGCAATAGGAACGCCCGTGTTCGGAGACGTTCGTTACGGTGGCGACAGCTTGATGAGGGGAAGTAATCTTGCCTTGTGGGCATATCGTTTGGAATTCAATCATCCCGTCACCAAGGAAAGAATGGTGTTTGTGGCCTATCCGCCGCAAATCAAACCTTGGACGGTGTTCGATTTGAAAAAACACGTGGAAGTTTTTGCCGACGACAGCGAAGACGACGGAATTTCACTGTTCGCAAATCCTCAAACTTCCGACGATTTAGACTAGCGGAGTCATTCAACCAAAATTCATATTGAAATTGCAACAAAAAATGCCTGCGAATGTTCGCAGGCATTTGTATTTTTGTGCGTAGTTCAATCTAAGTAAAGTTCTTGCAATCGGCCAATCGTTTCTTGTGTAACACCGCAGCAGTGCAAAAAATTGTCAACCGTTTGGTAGTTTTCGGCAATTCCCTTGTAAAAGTTTTGCAAAAAAGATGCATTCACGCATAACATTTTTTCAACGGCAGCCAAACTCTCGTTAGAAACGTGGTTTTGAATTTTTTTCAAAATCTGTTCTCTGTTTTGTGAAGTCAAATCGTTTGTGAGCAAATAATCCTCAAAAATCTGCTGTTCGGTTGCGCCCAAACAGTGCAAAAGCAAAGCGGTGCAAGTGCCCACGCGATCTTTGCCCATGGTGCAATGCCAAAGGGTTGCTCCGTCAACCGGATGTGCCAGTTTGTTCAAAAAATCTCCGTAACCGTTGCGACAATGCTCGTCTTCCACAAAGTTTTTGTATAAAATCTCCATGTGTTCCGAATGCGTTTCGTTGCGTTGTTGCATGCGCAAAAATCCGGCTTTAAGTTTTTCGGCAATTTCCTGTCCGGAAGATCTTTCGTAGGTTATACCGAAAGTTGTGGCTCTGATAATCGAAACATCCTCGAATTGAACGTTTTCAAAAGGATAATCGGGCGAAAGCTGTTTTTCCGTGTCTGTTCGAAGGTCTATCACTCGTGCAAGCGGAACGTTCTTCAAAATTTCAACGTCCCTGTCTGTCAATCGACTCAATTCTCCGCTTCGAATAAGTTTGCCTTTTTTGATTGTGCCCAAACGCGTTTTCATTCCGCCCAAATCTCGGGCATTCGGTGCGCCCACCAGGTTAAGCGTGGCCATTTTCGCCTCCGTTGCCTGCAAGTTTTTTGTTGATAGCGTCCACTATCATGGAAATACCTATAAGGTTGTGCCCACCCTCGGGAATTATCAAGTCGGCTTTGCGCTTGGAAGGTTCAACAAATTGTTCGTGCATCGGTTTGACGGTGTTGGTGTATTGATTGATCACCGATTCCATCGTGCGTCCGCGGTCTCTCACGTCACGGCGAAGACGGCGTATAAAACGGACGTCGGCATCGGTATCAACAAACAATTTCACGTCGCAAAGGTCACACAAACGCTTGTCCGTGAAAATCAAAATGCCTTCCACAATTATCAAGCGTGCACTCTCTGTTTTTTCCCAAACTTCACTGCGACAGTGACGCGAAAAGTCGTAGGTCGGGTGCAAAATGGCTTGGCCGTCTTTCAATTTTGCCAAATGTTCCACAAGCATATCCGTGTCCAGAGCATCTGGGTGGTCGTAATTCAACTTGCGTCTTTCTTCGTAGGTCAGGTCGTCGTGCGGTTTGTAGTAGAAGTCGTGGGAAAGTATCACGGCGTCTTTGCTGAAAGATTGGTAAATTTTTTTTGCAATGGTGGTTTTTCCGGAACCTGTTCCGCCGGCAATGCCGATAATAATTCTTTTCATAACAATCATTTTATCACCGGAGCGGTGCGTGTGTCAATCGCAAAGTCTAGCAAAATCAGAATTAAAAAATTGCTAAAATAGTTTATGTTTGCGAAAATTTGCAAAAATAGTTATGTAGTTTGTCCAAAATGAATATTTTTTTGATACAATGTGAAAAAAATATGGTCAAAAACAGTTTACAACCGAATGGAATAATGGTAAATTGATTGCACAAAAAGACGCGATTTGTTTTGTTGGCAAAATTCGCGCAAGAAAGGTGAAGAAATGGCGAAGTACAAAAAGTGCCCCAGATGTGAATTGAACTACATTCCTCAAGAGGAAGAAATGTGCGATGTGTGCAAGGCCGAGTTGGGGCTGGACACAAGCATCGTGCTTTTGGACGATATCATCGATGCCGACGAACCGCTTAAGCTTTGTCCTGTATGCAAAACAGCATACATCGGCATGGACGAGGAAATGTGCGAGAACTGTTTATCTCACGAAAAAGAACCGGACGAAATCAACGAGGATAACGATGACGATTGGCGTTCCTACTTGGATGACGACGACCCCGCCGATACCGGTGACGACGATATTATTTCGTTGGAAGAATTGGAAGCCGACGAAGACGACGATTTCGACGACTTCGAAGACGAAGAAAACATCGATATGGATTTGGACGACTATCCCGACGATTTTGGCGATGACGACTTCGACGATGATGATTTCGAAGACGAAGATGAAGACGATGACGATGATGACGAGTGATTTTGTTTCGTCACAACGCTGTTGAAAATTGCGTCACGCAAAAACGTAAATATTAAGTGTTTTATGCTGCCTGCTCATTGAATGTGAGCGGGCAGTTTTTTTGTTGCTCTGTTTTTGTTTGTGGACAAAACGGGAACACTAAAATCAAACAGAGGTGAATATGAAAAGAAAAGCAGATATCGATGCAGCCAAACGTAGTGTTCAAAGTTTGTTCAACAAAAACGTGAATGTCAAACTAAATCGCGGACGTAACCGCGTGAAAAACTATCACGGAGTGGTGAAAGAAATTCACGAGAACGTATTTGTCGTCGAGTTGCACGATGCATTGTTCGACAGGCTGAGTTGTTCCTATTCCGACGTTTTGTGCGGTGAAGTTGCACTAACGGAGGCGGCTCCTGCGTCAATTTGACAGTTTGTGGCAAAAAAATCTGTTTGTGCAATGGTCTACTTGAATTTTGAACAAAGTATAATACACTGACATTCAAAACAGTTGCGGAGGTAGACAAACATGGCAAACGTTCAATTTCAAGATGCAACGTTTTTCAGCAGAAAACAAATCGGAAAAACGCAAACCGTTCAAAACGTGCGGATTTCCGCCAAAAACGACATAGCCGAGGTTCTTTCCGTCGGTGTAGACACGGTTGTAAATTCCTACGAATCAACCGACGGAGAGGTGGCTTTTTTCGGAAAAACGGCAATCAAACTGTTGTATAACGACGGCAGTGCAATGGTGGGATCCAACTACACTTCGGATCTTGCCGAAAGTTTGCAAAGCGACGTGTTGCGAGTGGACACCAAGTGCAGTTTCGATGTTGCAACCGTTGATGTAAAGGTGGAAACTAACGCCAACACTGCCATGATAACGGTGTTGTCGGAAGTGACTGTTTGGGCCTACGTCGCCGATAGCGTTGCATATTTTGCCGATAGCGACGACGTTTTCGTGCAAAAGGAAAACTTGGAAATACTAAGTTCTGCCGACGTGAAGATTTTGCCCTTTGCGGTGGAGGAGGACTTGACGTCTTCTCGAACAATATCCACCGTCCTTATGGCAGAAAGCTCTTTATGCGTTTGCGACTACACCAACACAGACGACATTTTGCGCGTTTCGGGCAATGCTACGGTGCGCCTGACGTATCTTTCCGAGGGCGACGTCGTGACGGATGTTTTGCCGTTTGAATTCAACAACGAATTCGATGCTTCCGATATCCCCGTTGATGCACAGTTGTTTGTCACGCCGTTCGCGAAGACAACAAAAGTGCGGCTCAACATTGCCGAAGACAGCGTTAATACGGAATTTTCGGTGGAAATTGCGGCATCGTTGCGTTTGGAACAAACCGTTTCGTCCGTTTTGGAAATTGTCACCGATGCCTATGGAACCGATTGCGATTTCGTTTTGCAACGTCAAAACATAAAAACCACTTTGCCTTGCGGCAGTGCCACGACACACAAAAACGTCGATGGAACTTTGGATTGGGATAACAAAGACGTGACAACGGTTGTCAATGTCGGGGCATTGGTGACGAAATGCGTTTCGCTTGAAAAGGCTGCACGAGTGGAAGGCGTGGTGAGCGCAACAGCTTTGTGTTCGGGCGAAAACGGCACGGAAAGTGTCCGGTTGGAATTGCCGTTCAGTCAAATCGTCGATGTGGATTTTTTGGCACCACAGTGCGAAAGTTTTGCAACGGTTGCCGTAGAAAATTTTGCATTGAACGGCGGTGAGAAGTTGCGTTATGACGCTCAATTGTGTATCGGTGTCGATGCCTTCCGCAACGTCGACTACAACGTTGTTGTTTCTGCCGAAGAAAAGCCTTTCGATAAAAAACAACTTGCAGCCATCGAAGTTTGTTTGGCAAACAAAGGCGAAACAGTGTGGCAATTGGCCAAAGGACTGCACATGTCGACAGACGATCTGCTTGCCGTCAATCCGGAAGTTGCCGATCCGTTGGAAAAAGATGCCAGAATTGTGGTCTACAACAAAATTTAGCTATATTTGTTGTTCTGCCACAACACAAATCGCTCCACACATGTTGTGTGGGGCGGTTGAAACGTGCAGTGGTGCGCACAAGTCATAGAGGCAAGCGGTAGTTGCGGTGTTCACCGATTGCAATCTACCTTTGTTGTCGTAGTAGAACTGCAAGTTACCTTTGGAACTGTCAACAATCTTATCTATTCTACCATCGGTTTTGTAACTATAGGTTTTGGTAAGTCCCAATGCCGAGTTGGTTTCCTGCGTCAGCCTGTGTGCCGTGTCGTAGGTATAGGTTTATTCACGGAAACACCCATACGTAGTTGAGTTTTTGGTGTAGAACAATGTTTTTTGCATAAAAAAGGCAAGCAAGGAATTTCCCTTGCTTGCCCAAAAAACTGTTTGTTAACTGAATTGTTCAACAATTGTTTCTTCTTTTGTGTCGGGGTCGTAGAAGTGATACAAGAAGTGATAGTCGTCACCTTTTACGTGTTCGCGGTGGCTGAACACCAGTGGCTTGCCGTTGACAATCGGCCATTCGGCTTCTTGTACCCATCTTGGATATGTATTGTCGTAACGGAATAGTTCTTTGATCCTTGCCTTACCCATTTCTATGCGTTTGGTTTTGGATAGGTTTTTAGGAATAGAATTCATCACGTCTTCCAGTAGTTTGTCATCTAAAATGTCAACCCACGAGGGTTGGATTTCCAATAGAAAACTAGCATCTTCTTTATACTTTTCATAAGGGGTATAACTAACATGGTATTCGTCCAGAAAACGCATTAATTCGCCTTGTAGACTAGCCTTTGTTGAAATTCTGTTCCAACTTTTGTCTTTAAACGTGTAATCGTTTTGAAAAAAATTGTAGTAATTGTACCCATGGGGCTTTAAAAATGTGTATTGCGTGTTCATGGGTAGGCTCAAGACATTTTGCAGCGACTGGCTTGTTTTAAACAAGTACTGGAATTTAACAACAGACATGTTTCCTTCTACGTAGTCTATTATTGGTTGCCATTCGTCTCTTTTAATGTCAATTTGTGCAGGTACATATTTCTTTTTTTTGAAAAAGCACATTATGCAAGTCCTCCAAATATTATTGCATTTCTAAGTGACCATCTCAATTTAGGTTTGGTCACATGGTATCCTATAGCTTTGTGTATTGCTGTATGTTGACTGGGTGTAACTTTTATCACCTTGTACAAGTTTCTGGATTTCCCGTAGATATGGTGCAAATGCATGGGTTTTCCATCCACAAGAGGTGCTCTACCAGTAATCATACGCTTAATTTGTTCATCTGTGTATGCTCTTGCATTATACTTGGCTTGCTTGTCGAAAAACTACTTGTTGGCTACCGAATCAATAATTGAAGAAAATTCCGATACGTCATCGGCGCAAACCGTCACGCTCGACCCATTCCACATTATTGCAATTACATCGGGATATTCTTTTAGTACGGCCAACAAAGTTTGTTTTGTTTGCTCATCGTCGCTATGAAGACCGTACTCGTTGTCTCTAAATATCGAAATAATCTTTTCTGCAGATACGTTTTTATCTTGCGGAAAATAAAAATCTATCAAGAAAAACATGCATTGAATGTCTTCTTTATAATCAAATTTATCTATAATTCCAATGTACGTTTTTCCGTGCTGCGTTGCATAGCTATCGCAAACGTTATTTCGTGGTTGTCTTGTCAATCCCCAAATGCCTCTTTTGTCTGTTATACTGTTAAAGCATCCGTGGTTAAACGACGTCACTACAACGGACTTGTGTTGTTTTTCGCACACCTTGGCATCAAAACTGTCGCACAATCCACTAGGAATTTCATCCGCCCACACTTCCATGTTGTTGTTAATGCTTACTGCAAGTGGAAATAGGTGTTTCAAATATTTTTCTTTCATATTGTTTTCCTTAATACCAAAAGTGTTTCCCATTGCGATTGCACTTTTTTGCATCCCCTACGTACTTCCAAGTGCCAGAATTATAGTGTCTGGACAATGAAGTGCCGTCTGCAAATTTATGTCCTCCAAAGTCATCTCGGATGAATTTCGGTCCATAAAATTCAACGGTGGTTTGATAATTTCTACCATCTGCACCAACTATAGTGTCTATTCGTTTTGAAGATGGTTTTGCGGACATGGGAATATTCTCGCTTCGTTTTGCTTCACGCATCGCTGCTCTTTTACAATTTTTATTATGTACCAACACACCGCATTGAACATAATACGTGTGACAATCGGCAACTTCAAAATTATAGGTAGTTTGAGATGTGTCGTAATGAACGAATTCTATGGATTGAATTTTGACAGTATCACCATTGCTCAGAAGAACAAAGTCGCCTTTATGCAAGTCGCATGCGGAGACCCATTGTTTTACAAGCGGCAGATAATACTTGTGCCCCAAAGTAGATTCAATCTCGTCGTCTGCAATTTTAACTTTTACCCAGTCTTTGCTTTCATTTCTGAACAGTCTAACAACAGGTTTATATTCTCGTTTTCCGGTTTCTTCGTTGTAGGACAGAACGATATCTCCTATTTTAATGTCCTCTATTTTTTTGTAACCATGTAAACAAAGAATAAGTGTTCCGGCAATAAAACAGTTCCCGGAACATTGGGTTAGTGCTTGTTCCGGATAAGGCGTACATCTTGCAGCATACCTTATTGCTTTTACACCTGCCGAAACAAACAGCGTTACAGAAGTCAGCAGAAATGCATTTGCCACTGTGTTGGCAAAAGCTTCCCAGTCAAACTCGCCATTTATTAGGCTAGAAACAAGGTATCCTACAACGGTTATGCCTATGCCGATTGCAAGTTCAATAAACAGTGGTGCAAGCGAGCCCTGGCTGAAGATAGTTAATAAAATTGCCCCTACTAGCAGTCCGGCACCGATCAGTAATTTGATGCCCCAATGCAGTTTATTGAGAAATCTAGTAAATTTCTCAATGCCTTGCCTAATTTTGTACTCCAACCTTCCCAGTGTCGTAAGGTCGTCTAGGATATTGTATGTTCCGTCGGCAGACAGCTCTTGGGTTGTTTCGGAAGTATGTGGGTTGCAAGCCAGTTCCAGAATGTTGTCGCAAACGGGTGCATTTCTGTCCAGATTGCCTACGGAAAATGCATTGTCAGCAACCGTTTCTATTGGCGCAGAATCCAGGTATTGTCCAACTTCCGGATCATAGTAGCTACCGTTGGCGTAGTATAGTCCTGTTTCTGTGTCGAAGTAGAAAGACTTCCAACGGTAGGGGTTGATGTTTGCAATGCCGGAAGTATTGGTTATGTCTGCGCCGTACTTGTTGAATATCTTGCAATTGCCGAAAGCATCGTATTCGTAGCGAGCAACCAAATCTCCCAGATTGTTAAGCAGTGCAATAACGTTGTTTTGTTGGTCTTTAACAAGCTTGTAGCCTATTCCCTCGTATTCGATGCTACTGATGCCCAAAGCATCGTAGATGAAATAAAGAGAGTAGTCTTCGGAAACGTGCTTTTCACCAAGAATCTTATCTCCGTCAAGATAGTATTCGGTGGTGACACCATCCACTGTTTTGGAGCAACGTGCACCGTCGGCATTGTATTTGTAGGTGACATTGCTTGTTCCCAGGTTTACGCTCCCAAGTTGTCCGCTTGCATTATATGCGTAATTGTGGGTTTTGTCAAGAGTAACTTTTTTTGTTCTGTTTCCAAACAAGTCGTAGGTGAAAGTTTATTCACGGAAACCCCATACGTAGTTGAGTTTTTGGTGCAGAACAATGTTTTTTTTGCATAAAAAGGCAAGCAAGGAAAATTCCTTGCTTGCCGAAAAAACTGTTTGTTAACTGAATTGTTCAACAATTGTTTCTTCTTTTGTGTCGGGGTCGTAGAAGTGGTATAAGTAGTGGTAGTCGTCCCCTTTCACGCGTTCGCGGTGGCTGAACACCAGTGGCTTGCCGTTGACTATGGGCCATTCTGCGCCCTGAATCCATCTTGGATATGTTTTGTCGTACTTAAACAATTCCTTTATCTTGGCTTTTCCCATTTCTATGCGTTTGGTTTTAGACAAGTTTTTAGGAATAGAATGCATCACGTCTTCCAGCAGTTTGTCGTCCGTAACAACGCCGATCCATGAAGGTTGGATGTCCAACAAGAAAGAGTAGTCTTCTGCATATTTTGGATACTTTGTGTAGCTTATTTTGAAATTATCCAAAAAAGCCGAAAGTACATCCTGAAGTACGCTTCTCATTCTCACGCTATTCCAGTTGTCCTTTCGAAAAAAGTATTCTTTATTAAGAAAATCATACAAATTGTAACAATAGTTTCGCAAGAAACCCCACTTTACATCTAGTTTTGTTAATAGGGTCAATTGCAGTTGTCTATCAGTTTTGAATAATCTTTGAAATTCAGTCGCAGACATTCTACCTTCAACATAGTCGAGAATTGGTTGAACATTTTCTATTGGCGGTTCATATTTTTTTCTGAAAAAGCACATTATACAAGTCCTCCAAATATTATTGCATTTTTCAGTGACCATCTCAATTTGGGTTTGGTCACATGGTAGCCTATAGCTTTGTGTATTGCTGTATGTTGACTGGGAGTAACCTTTATCACTTTGTATAAGTTTCGAGATTTTCCATAGATGTGGTGCAAATGCATGGGCTTGCCATTTACAAGTGGAGCTTGTCCTTTAAGCATTATTGATACATTCTCTTCGTATATTTCTGGTCTAAACTTGGCTTCATTTTGCCAAACTCTTTTGCGGAAAGTTTCATACGAAGGGTTGCCTTTTTTTGCGAGTTTTATGCTGCGAGGATCAAGTTCGTAAGGCGCTAGTGTTTTATCTCGGAAAGTATACTTTATTGCGCTTACACCTGAAGAAACAAACAGCGTTACAGATGTAAGCAGAAATGCAGTTGCCACTGTGTTGGCAAAATCTTCCCAGTCGAACTCGCCGTTTATTAGGCTAGAAACAAGGTATCCTGCAACGGTAACGCCTATGCCGATTGCAAGTTCAATAAACAGCGGTACAATTGACCCGTGGCTGATAGCGGTGAAAAATATTGCAAAGGCCAAAAAGCCAACGCCTATCAGTAGTTTGACCCACCACTTTAATTTGTTGAAAGCTTTTGCAATTTCTTGCACTGCGTGTTCAACTTTGTACCACCACGGTATGTCGTCGTCCAGGTTGTACGTGCCGTCGGCAGATAGTTCTTTGGTGGTTTCCAGCGTGTAGGGATTTCCTTCCAGTTCCAGAATGTTGTCGCAAACGGGTGCATTTCTGTCCAGATTGCCTACGGAAAACGCATTGTCGGTAACTGTTTCTATAGGCGCAGAATCCAGGTATTGTCCAACTTCCGGATCGTAGTAGCTGCCGTTGGCGTAGTATAATCCTGTTTCTGTGTCGAAGTAGAAAGACTTCCAACGGTAGGGGTTGATGTTACCTATGTGTGAACTAGAAGTTATTTCTTGTCCGTAGGCGTCAAAAACTTTGCAGTTGCCGAAAACATCGTATTCGTAACTGGCAACAACAGAACCGGCATTGTTAAGAAGAGCAATAACATTGCCAAATTGATCTCTAACGTATTTGCATATGTAGCTTCCGGACATTAACTTGTCTAAGCCGAAAGCATCGTAGATGTAGTAGGTGGTGGTTGAATCGTTTTTTTCACCCAGAATCTTATCTCCGTCAAGATAGTATTCGGTGGTGACACCATCAACTGTTTTGGAGCAACGTGCACCGTCGGCATTGTACTTGTAGGTGACGTTGCTTGTTCCTAGGTCTACGCTTCTAAGTTGTCCGCTTGCATTATATGCATAATTGTGCGTTTTGTCAAGAGTAACTTTTTTCGTTCTGTTTCCAAACAAGTCGTAGGTATAGGTAGTTGTGTTGTTGACCGATTGTAATCTACCTTTGTTGTCGTAGTAGAATTGCAATGTGCCTTTTGCACTATCCACAATCTTATCTATTCTACCATCGGTTTTGTAGCTATAGGTTTTGGTAATTCCCAATGCCGAGTTGGTTTCCTGTGTCAGCCTGTGTGCCGTGTCGTAGGTGAAGGTTCTTGTGGAAGATCCGCTGGTGGCGGGCGTTCCGACGTAAGTGCCGGATGTCCAGCTGTTCACTAGTTTTTTAATAGACCCGTCTTGGTTGCGTGTGGCGGTGGTGGTTCCCTTGTAGCCGTAATTGATGTTGTTTGTGTATTGGGTGGTTGATGTTTTAAGGAAAAAGTCTCCTCCTATATTTTCGTGAGTATAAGTGTCTGAACGCAAGCTGTTTTCTTTTTTGCAGGTAAGGTTTCCGATGTCGTCGTAGGAATAAGTTCTTCGAGAAGCAACCGCACCTTCATAATCTGATGGTAGTCGGCAAAATTCTGTAGCTTTAAGTCTTGGTGACAGAGTTTTCGTCTCGTCCAATCTTTGACGTACGTACCACGAGTTGCTTCCAAAGGTGTATTTTGTCATGTCGTGCGCCACCTGTTTCACTTCAAAAGTAGTACCACCGCCGTTCAACAGAGATTTCTTTTCTGCCCAACCGGTAAGGTTGCCGTCATCGTCGTAGGAATATTCGGTGTAGTCTCCGTTAGGAAGGAATTTTTGGTGAAGTGTGCTTGCAAAAGCACTTTCGGAGCAATCGTTGTAGGCGTATTGCACTTTGCCGCCGGTAGAACCGCTTTGGTAGGTTGTTTGCACCCTGCCATAGACGTCGATGTCGGTAGCAGTTGTTGCAACAACGTTTTCGGATGAATTGAAGATTTTGCGAGTGTGGGTTTGAACAACTATTTCGTCGTCGTTTTCCGAGTAGTCCGAAACGCTGTCTTCTTGTACTTTGCGCTCGGTTGCCGTGTCGGAAGTTCCTTCGAACACGGTGTAGGTCACTTTGTCGTTGGCAACGTCGTCGATGATGCCGTACTTAACCGTTCCGTCGGAAACAGTGCGCACAAGTCCGTTTTGGTAGGTGACGGTGTTTTGGGCAACCGTTCCGGAAGAGGTTTTTTCTTTGACGTTGGTAAGTCTGTCCGGGTAGACAGAGTAGGCATTTTCAAAACTGTGACCGGTAGAGCTACCGCCCAAGGTTTCTGCCTGCCAAGCAGGCATATCTGTGCTGTTGTAACCCAGGTTGATGCCGGCAGTGTCGTTGCCTTGGTAAGTGGGGCGGTTTTGGTCGTCGTAGTAGAATGCCTTGGAAGAAACAACCACGTCGGAACAGTCTTTTGTTTGCATCAAGGTCAAGTTGCCGAAGTCGTCGTAGTAGTAGTTTGTTGTGACGCCGTATTCGTCGGTGGTGCTGTGTTTGTTGCCGTTGAAGTGAGTTCTGTCTTTGGAACTGCTGCTAATTGTTTGTCCGTTGGCGGTCAACACTCCATTTGTTGTGACTGTGAGAATTCTGTCCTCGAACGAGTAGATGCCGTAGATGCTGCTTCCCGGCACGCCTGTTGATGTTTTGGTTTGCAAGGTGGCCGGCAAAGTGACCAACCACGACCCGTTTTTGCCAATCTGCAAGGAGTGCACGCTTTTGCGCTTGGTTCCGTTGCAGTAGATCATGTCGAAAGATTCTACGTTGCCGTTTTCGTCGGCATTGACATAGTAGTTTGTTTGGGTGGCGATCAGGTCGTTTTCCGTTATGTACGTGTCGGTTGTGCCGTTGTTTGCAGTGATCATCGTCGAAACGTCGACGAACACTCTGTCAAATTCGCTGAAATCGTAGGTGGAGTTGTCCGATACTATTTCAAAACTGTTTTTCGGTGCGGGCGCAAATCCAATTTCATTCACAAACACGTCGCCGAGCGTTGAAGTTGTTTCAAAAGACACCGAAAGCGAAGAAAGAGTCAAAATTGGTTTGTCGTCTTCGTCCAACGGGAATTCCAACGGCAACGACACGCGTTGCCATGCATTTTGTGCTTTTCCGTCCACGTAGACTTTGTCGGAGTAGGTTGTTCCGTTCACCTTGTAGTTGAATTTGGCGTACATTCTTTCGCAGTTGCATGAATGTTTCAACCAAAATGCATATTCGAAGGTGTGTAGGCTTTCTTCGGAAACGTTTCTTGCAACGGAGAAGTTCTCCGGGATCGGAACGGTCCAGGTGCTTCCTACGGAGGCGGATCCGATTCCGTTTATGGAGGGCGTTGTCGTTCCGGAAAAACCAGTTTTCTTGTTGCCTTGTTTTTGCAACGTTTTAAGGCCGGAACTTGTCTTTTCAAACTTGCTTACGGGGTGCCCTTTTCTGTTCAAAAAGTGGGCCAGCGTTATGCCGTTTTTGTTGGTGACGTGCGTTTCGTAGGATACAGAGTCCGTGCAATTGTAAACGTAGCTGTTAAGAGATTTTTCGGTGAAAGTGTCTCCCGACGTGATACCGCTGCGAACGCAAGAAACTTTGCCGGAAGAATCGTAGGAAATTTTGCAAGTGCCGCCTTGAAGGTTGCGCACGGAACTCAATTTGTCGGACAAGTACTCGAAATTGAGAATGCGCTCTGTTTGGTCGCCAACTTTGTCCACGCCCATCAGGTGGCCGTTTTCGTAGGAGTAGTGCAACTCGAATTGTTTTGTGGTGAAGTTGACGTAGGATATTGCTTTTTGTAACAATCCGTTTTCGTAGGTGAACACAATTTTGTTGCGAACGTTGCTGCCCGTGTCCGAACGCGTGTCGTGTATTTGCAGCAAGCGGTTGTCTTGGTCGTAGGTGAGAACTTTTTCAATTGCGTTGTTAAAGCAAGAAACCATTCTTTCCAGCAAACCGTTAGAGTTAAAGTACCACTTGTTTCCCACGCCGTCGGAAATGTATTTGTCTGTCGAGGAATAGTACAGCACCGTTTTAGCGTTTTGGCTGTCGTAGAATCTGTTGCCGTCGAAGCGCACGAATTTGTGTGTTTCGCCCGCCTCGTCCAAGTACAAAACAGTGTCGGTGTTTTGCTGAACCAATGCTTGGTGAAGGTTCAATTTCCAACCCGTACCAACGCCGCAAATAAGAGAGTTGAAAGCCGAGTTGATGCCGGAATTGAAAACGTGTGACAAAGAAATTTCAAAGTTGCCGTAGCCCGTCGAAAGATCCTTAAAGGCGTAGCACAAGCTACCCAGAGCCAGGTTAACGGAAGGATTGTCTTCGGTGTTTGCTTCGGCATAGTTGGGGTAGAATTGTTGGTTACCACTGCTAATGCTGATGATGTTGTCGTTGATTGTACTCAAAATATTTCTCCTTAAAATTGAATTGAACAAATGATGCGTAAAGCAAGATGCGATGGCGCAGTCGTGTAAATGCAAAGCAAGCGGCCTACTTGCAAAGTGTCAAAATTGCTCCGCAAACTACCGCAACAAGGCCGTAGCGGCGATTGTGGCGGGAAAACAGTTGCCTCTCTTGCTAGCAAAGAGAGGCAACGTTTGTTGGCACGAAACACAAAACATTCATCACGGAAAACGCGGCGAGCCGTCGGGGCATAACGACTTTGAAAGAGAGTCGTTCAAAAATCCGGTGCCGTGAGCAAAGTTGTTTTCGGAACGTGCATTATGCGGAGGCAATTGTTGCGAACAAGCGGTTCGCAGTTGCAAAAGCAAACAAATGTTCTAAAACTATTGTACACCCGATTTTTCAAAAATCAAGAAAAACGCGTTTTTTTCGCAACTTTTTTAAAAAAAATTTTTTGAAGTGAATTTTAGTGATAGAAAGTTGATGTTTTTGTTATTTTAAGTAGCTAATGTTGACAACTGTTTGTTGTTCGGGCAAAACCGACGTCTATGGTGTAAAATTTATATTTTCGAACAAAAAGTGTATTGGATTTTTGAAAAATGCAAAAAAATAGCGGATGCAACAAATCGCTGCATCCGCCAATGTACTTGTGTTGGTTATTTCAACGGAACAATCTTTTCCAGCCCGCCCATGTACTTACGAAGTACTTCCGGCACTGTGACGGAACCGTCTGCATTTTGGTTTTGTTCCAAAATTGCGGGGAACACACGGCTTGTGGCCAATCCGCTGGCGTTCAAAGTGTGAACAAAATCCAATTTCTTGTCGCTTTCTCTGCGATAGCGCATATTTCCTCTGCGTGCTTGGTAGTCTCTTGCGTTGGATGCGGAAGAAACTTCTTTGTAGATGTTCATGGAGGGGATGTAAATTTCAATGTCGTAGGTTCTGGCCATGCTGTCGGAGCAATCGCCGGCGGCAAGTTTGCTAAGTTGATAGTGCAAACCTAAACCTTCAACAAGTCCGCAAGCCATGTCTACCATTTCTTGGAAAGCGGCGTCGCTGTTTTCGGGTGTGGTGTATTGGAACAATTCCACTTTGTTGAATTGGTGACCTCTGATCATTCCGCGTTCTTCCGAACGATAGCTACCGGCTTCTCTGCGGAAGCAAGCTGAATATCCGAAAAATTTCTTGGGCAAATCGCTTTCGTTCAAAATTTCATCGCGATACAAGTTGACCAACGCTGTTTCTGCCGTGGGCAACAGGAATTTTTTGCCTTCGGCGTTGGCAAGTTGGTAAACGTCGTCTTCGAATTTCGGGAATTGACCTGCCGTCAAGCCGCATTCGTAGCCAAGCATGTAGGGCGGCAACATGAACGTGTAACCTTTTGCCAGGTGACTGTCGATAAAGTAGTTGAGCAAAGCCCATTCGAGGCGTGCACCGCGGTCGGTGTAGATCCAACTGCCGTTTCCGGCAAGTTTTGCGCCGCGTTCGTAGTCGATAAGTCCCAAACTCTTTGCCAATTCAACGTGATCTTTCGGTGTGAAATCGAAGTGCGGTTTTTCACCGAAAGTTTTGATGGGGCGGTTGTTTTCTTTGCCGCCGGCTTCAAGGTCTTCATCGGGAAGGTTTGGCAAACGCAACAGAAAATCTCTCACAGATTCGTTCACTTGGTTGAGTTCTGCGTCTTTTGCAGCAATTTCGTCGCCGAGTTTTTTCATTTCGGCAATTGTTGCGGAAACGTCTTGCCCTGCTTTTTTAAGTTTGGGAATTTCTGCCGAAACTTTGTTGCGTTGAGCTTTCATTGCTTCAACTTCTGCAATGATTTGCTTGCGCTTTTCGTCACATTTCAAAAAATCTGTGAAATCGATATCTTTGCCGCGCTTCAAGTATCTTTCGCGAACGGCTTCGGGATTTTGTCTGATAAGATTAACGTCAATCATGTTGATTACCTCTACGTATTGCTTGTTATATCAACGGATATTTTAACATATCAAAAAAAATAATGCAATAATCTGTGCCGACTTACCAAAATTTTTGAACAAATTTGTTTGGCGAAGAATTTTTTGCACGGCGCGGTCGGCCTTGCGTTGGCATTGGATAAAAGCATTGCAGAATCACGGAATTCTCGGCAAAACAATGTGTCGAACGTGAAAACTGCACGCAATTAGTCCCAAAGTAGGTTTAACGGCACCAAAGCAATCGGTGTTTTGTGCAACTTTAACCGTTTGGCAAGACAACCTGTGTTCAAACTTTGTTTATCACTTGCCAACAAACTATTTTTGCATTATAATATAAAAAGTTTTTGTGTACGGTTCATAATGTAGGTACAAAAAGGAGAAGTTCAAAAATGCAACTTCGAGTTTACAACACTCTCACAAGAAAAAAAGAAGAATTTAAATCCATCAAGCCCAATTTCGTTTCCATGTATTCGTGCGGCCCCACAGTGTACAAGTACGCACACATAGGCAACTTGCGTGCCTACGTTTTCATGGACGAGTTGCGCCGCGTGTTGGAATACGACGGCTATCGCGTAAAATCCATCATGAACGTGACGGACGTCGGGCATTTGGTGTCCGATGGTGACGACGGTGAAGACAAAATGCAAAAGTCTGCCAACGAAACGGGAAAAACTCCGTTGGAAATTGCCAAGTTCTACACCGACCAATTCATGAAAGATATCGACGCTTTGCACATCAAACGTCCCACGGTTTGTCCGCGTGCAACGGATAACATTCCCGAAATGATCAACGTGGTGCAAGCGCTTTTGGAAAAAGGCTACGCCTACGAAACGGAAGACGGAATTTATTTTTCCGTGGAAAAATTCCCCGCATACGGCAAATTGTCCGGCATCAACTTGGAAGATCAACGTCACGGTGCGCGTGTGGAAGTAAATTCTTTCAAGCGTCACCCCATAGATTTTGCTTTGTGGAAAAAAGCTGCTCCCAATCATTTGCAACAGTGGCCCAGCCCTTGGGGTATGGGTTTCCCCGGTTGGCATATCGAATGCACGGCCATGAGCGAGAAGTATTTGGGAGAAACTTTCGACATTCACACAGGTGGTGTGGACCATATTCCCATTCACCACGAAAACGAAATTGCGCAGGCAGAATGTTGGCTTGGACACAAAGCCGTCAACTACTGGATGCACAGTGAATTTATGCTTATTGACGGCGGAAAAATGAGCAAGTCTTTGGGCAACACATACACGGTGAACGACCTTGTCGCAAAGGGATATTCCCCCAACGTGTTTCGTTATTTTTGCCTTAACGTGCAATATCGTCAAAAAATCAACTTCACTTGGGAAGCAATGGATGCGGCAAAGGCAGCATACGGCAAACTGTGCTCGCAACTTGTAGCTCACAAAAACAGTTCGGCAAAAACCGACGCTGAGGTGTTGGACGATTTCCGTGCCAAGTTCCAAGACGCCATCAACGACGACCTGAACGTGCCTCTTGCAATAGGTGTGTTGTGGACGATGTTGAAGTTGCCTAAATCCAACGATGTGTATCGTCTGGCGTTGGAATTCGACAAAATTTTTGCATTGGATTTTGACAAGGTTAAGGAAGAAAAGACCGAAATCGTTGTTCCCGACGACGTTTTGGCTTTGGCCGAACAACGCAAGGTTGCCCGTAGCGATAAAAACTGGGTGGAAAGTGACCGTCTGCGTGACGAAATCGCCGCCAAAGGCTATGCCATAAAGGACACCCCCAACGGCTACGAAATTGCGTTGAAGTAGTTTTTGTATTTTTTTTCTCGTCAAAGTCGACATCATCGAGCGACTTTTTCAAACTGTTGATAATATGGTGTAATCGCCGCGGAATTTTGTTTCGTGGCGATTATTTTTGTGTCCGCAAACATCAAAAACTGCAATACGTATGCAAAAATTGCAGCAAAATTATCGGCGAAAGAGAACTTTTTGCGTCAAGGTTTTCGGTTGTTAACGTGTAGCGAACAAAGTTCTGTAAGTGAGTTTTTTCGAATGTGGTGTTTTTGTTGCATTCACCATGCGGCACCGGCAACGAGTGGAAAGCAATTGACCGATCTGTTGCAAAACTTTTGTTGTCGGCAATGAAGTATCCGACAGAATATTGCAAGTTAAGAATGTGTGATCTTTGAATAAAACGTACTGTCGGGAACATAAGATAGTCACGGAGAACTTTTATGTCCGAAAAAAGCACTCAACACGGCTTTTCTTTTTGCAACGGCTTGTTCACTGTCAACGGTGTCGTACAAGTGTTGGAAATTTCCGAAAAAGAAGCACAATTCAAATTGGGCGGAAATGTGATGACGGTTAAAGGCGGCGGTTTGAACGTCATAAAGCTGGATCGCGATTCCGGCGTGGTACAATTGGAAACGCAATCGTTGCAATCGGTGTCCTATCGCGGTTCGGCGGGCATAAAGGGGCTGTTTCGTTGACGCTGGGTGAAGACGTACGCCAATTGTACGTCTTTGGCGTTTTCGTTTGTTTCGGAACGGTGTTTGCGGCTTTTTGCATGTTGTTTTCGACGTGGCGCGGCAAAATGGTTTTGTTGTGGGACGTTTTGTGCGGTGTCGTCGGCATATGTTGTGCATGGAAATTGAACTTGCAAGTTAACGACGGAGAAATACGTTTGTTCGTGTTGGCGGGGATGGTTTGCGGAGCAACAATTGCTCGCGTCACATGCAAATCTGTGCTTGACAGAATGTCTGCGGTGTTGTATAATGTGGCTACTCTAAAAAAGGTGGCTGAAAATGAGAGTGTTCTACAGAAAACGCACATCCATTCTGGTGGTGGCAGCAATAGTAGTACTGGTATTTCTGTTTTGCATGTTGCTGATAACACTCACGCAACTCACAAGTCTCAAACAAAAGTCAGAAAGACTGGTAGAGCTTGTAAATCTGGCAGAGCAAGACGAAGAAGCAAAGCAGGAACTGATTGCGTACCGCGAAACTGATAAGTATGTTATCGATTGGGCAATCAGCATGGGATTGATTCCCGAAGACACGATAAACTTCATAAAGAATTTGGAAAAGTAATCGCAAAATTTTCGCGCCGTTGAACTCAACGGCGTTTTTTTATATGTTCAAAAACTTCATTGCGGCTAAAGCAAAAAGAAACGCTGCCGTCCACACGTTGACGTCGTGCACGTGAGTTTTTCGTGCGGTCATTTGCCCCAAAATTGTGGCAAGACAGTGCATTGCGGCAAACAACAACGGTGTCAAAACAACGTCGCATTCGTTTTGAATGGCCAACGACAGTATTGCCGCCGCACCGTCAATGGCAACGCTTGCGGCCGTTGCAAAGTTTTGCGTGAGCGAAACGGAATTGTGCGGGCGATCCTTTTTCAAAAGGTTGAAAATTCCAAGTAACAACAAAACGGCAGCACCGACATATTGTCCGTTTGCCAAAACAGACGAAAGTTGTTGTCCGAAAACGCTTGCAATCAAACACATAACGTAGGTTACGGCAGCAACAATCGGCGGCAAGGACGGGTTTTGCTTTTCTTTCAACGAAACGGAAAATCCGACAAAAAAACTATCCAGCGAAACAATGACGGAAGTTGTAAGCACTAAAAACAGGTTCATTTGTTTTTCCTCACGGTGCAGATTGTATCATTGTTTAGTGTATGCAAAAATGTCCCAAAAGGTTTGTCGGTGGCAATTTGCACAAGAAAATCAACAAAAAACTGTCGTAAAATAGCAAGAAAGCGCAGCTAAAACATAATAATTGGTTGCAAATTGTTGACAACAAAATCAATAAAAGGTAAAATGGTTTGTATATGTGGCAAAATGCGATTGTGACGCTTTGCCGCAACGCATCTAGGGGAAATTCCCCTGCGGAGGATTATTGTGAAAAAGTTAGTTAGTTTGTTAGTTGCCATGATGCTCATCGTGAGTTTGTTTGCAGTTTCCGGCATTGCATTTGCAGAAGAAACCACAACTCGTGACGACGTCATATTCAATCAGGATTATTTTGAAAATCTCAACGATGTCACCACGTTGAGATTGGTCAATGCAGTGACCATTTCGTTTTCTTTGAACAACGATTGGCTCAAAGATTCTGCAAAAGTTAAATCCGTGTTCACGAACGCCAACTATGTTTTGACAACAGAAGGTGAATTGGGCGTTACCAGCGAATCGGATAAGATTTTTGTTGAATACTGCTCGCCCAGCAAGGACTCCAAGGATACGTGGAATTGCACGGACGCTTCCAAAACTATCAACGTTTCCACTACCGGTTGGTGGTGTTTCCGCTATGTTTTGAAGAACAGCAAAGGAACAACAAGCACCGGCACCGATGCCGAAGCAAACGTTCTTGCAAGAACGTCCACAATCCATTTGTATTTCAGCGATGAAACTGCTCCCGAAGTTACCGGTTTGCATTCTGATATGAAAACTGCAATGGAAGACGGAATCACCGTTGGCAAAACATACACAATCAAAACAAACATTTCCATTGCGGATACTTCCAGCACAACAACAACCTACGTTGTCTACAAGAAAGTTAATGGCGCATGGACGGAAAACCCCATCTACGACAGCACCACGAAAGTTGTGGCAGAAGGCTTTGAAGACGGTATTTCCACAGCAGGTGTCATCACCATGTTGGAAAGTGATGTTTTGGCAGACAACGAACCTGTCTACAAAATTGTCTACACGGTGAAAGACTCTCTCGGCTACACAACGATATACCAAGACGCTTTGACTTTGTTTGCAAAAGCAGAAGAAAAAGAACCGCTCACCAGTTCTCAAATTTGGCAAATCGTGTTGTTTGCCGTTGCAGGATTGTCCTTGATCGGCATCATTGTCGTGTTGTGCATCAAACCCAAAGATGTTGAAGTGGACGCACGTCAAAACATCGAAAAATAATTTTGAACGTCGAAAATCCTCGAACAATTTTGTTTGGGGATTTTTTTGTTATAAAAATAGTCGTTGTGCAAGCAGTTTTGCTGCAACAGAAGTTGTTTTTCGCAATTTTGCACAATATTGTCTGCGAAAAGCAAGTCGGCAACAAAAAAGTTGCGTCACGTCGAAATCAATTGATGACCGAATGTCGCGGATTTGCAAGCAATACAAACAACTGATGCAAAAGAAATTGTTTTTGAAAGTTGCGTAGTGCTCAACAAACGAAGCGCACACGCGTTTTGTCGGCTTTGCGAACTAAAACAAATACGGTGATAAGAAGTATGAAAGAAATCAACGAGTATATCAAAAGTTCATGGTGCAAAACAATACGAAAACCAACGGCAGATATTCCTTTTCCGTTCACGTCTCCGGCAATGGAAAACATATTTGAGGATTTCTACTACTGGGACGTCTATTTTATCAACAAAGGGCTGTGCTTGGACGGCTACGCACAACAGGCCGAGAACAATTTGAATAACATTGCGCATTTTATCGAAACGTTGGGCTACATGCCAAATGCAAACATGTTGACCGATCGTTCGCAACCGCCGCTGTTTGCCAAAGCCGTCTACGAACTGTATCAACACAAAAAAGACGTGGCAGTCATTGAAAAATTTCTTCCGACCATCTTGAAAGAATATAACTTTTGGATGACGAAGCGTGTTCTCCCTTGCGGTTTGAACACTTATGCCGATCACGCCACAACCGAAGGGTTGGAGCTCAGCTACAACAGTTTGGCTTCTCGCGTGCAGGAATATAGGGACAGCAAAGAAGATCAAATTGCACTGGCGCACGATATTCTTGCCATTGCAGAAAGCGGTTTGGACTTTAACATGCGTTTTGCAACCAAACACAGCAAGGTGGATATCGGCAAGTTTATTCAAGTTGACATAAATTGCATTTTGTATGACGTTGAACAAATCATTGCCGAGATGTTCTCCTTAATCGGAGATAATTCTAGTGCGGAAATTTTCCTTGGATATGCCTCCGACAGAAAAAGGAAAATGGAAGCAACGTTGTTGGACAAAGAAAGCGGTCTGTTTTTGGATTATAACGCGGAAGAACAATGCTTTTCCAAAATTGTGACGGCAGTTTCTTTCTATCCGTACACGTTTGGCGTTTCGAACGACAAAGAAGGCGCAAAACGTCTGTTGGCTCGTTTGGAATGTCTACACGGGCTTTGCGTTGGGGAAGACCGTGGGGCGGAAGCAACCTACTTTCAGTGGGATTATCCTTGCATGTGGCCGGCGGCCACGTGTTTGGCCTACATGGGGTTGTGCAGAATAGACTTGCACGAAGAGGCAACACGAATTGCGCGTAAGTATAACGTAACCGTGGAACAAAACTACGTTCGCACCGGCAAAATATGGGAAAAATACAACGCAGTGACCGGTGACGTTGCGCAGACGGAACAAGAATACGGCACGCCGGAAATGCTCGGTTGGTCTGCCGCCGTCTATCGCTATTTTTTCGAATCGCTAAAATAAAAGACATAGTGAAAAGTCTCTATGTAAATGTCGGAGCAAGTTTTTTAGCGAATGACAATTTCAATAGTTAAATTTTTAGCTGTCCTGCAAGTAACCTTGCAGGACGTTTTTTTACTTAACTTGTGGAAATTTTTTAGAAATTCAATAATTGTGCAATCGGTATGGAAATTTGACGGCGTTGCAATTTTTGAACCAAACAACAATCAAACGTGTTTTGTGCGTGGCTATGTGTCGAGTGACTTTTGGCGACAACATTAAAGGAGTTGTGCGTATTAAGAATGCACGATCGGCAACAGCACTTATCGTGTTTGCGTTTGCAATTGTTTGCGGTGCACCGGGTGCGATTGTGCAACTCTTTTTTGCCGTTTGGATTGTTTTTCCTTGTTTACATTTTGCACAAGTTGTGGTAAAATGCTCACAAAAGGAGAGTGTTGTTATGGCTCTGCAAAATCTCACTACCGTGTGGGGAGAAAATATTTCCGATACTCCCTTGCAGGAATATCCTCGCCCCCAACTTCAGCGCAAAAGTTACATCAATTTGAACGGCATTTGGCAATATGCCATCACAAAAAAGCCCTGTCACCCTGAAATTTACGACGGTCACATTTTGGTGCCGTTTTCTCCGGAAAGCACATTGTCCGGAGTGGGCAAACAACTGCGTCCGGGCAAGTATTTGTGGTACAGTCGCAATTTCAGTCTTCCTCAAACCTTCAACAAGGGGCTTGTGCTGTTGCATTTCGGCGGAGTGGATAGCATTTGCGACGTGTTTGTCAACGGCATTCCCGTTTGTCATCACGAAGGCGGCTACAATGCATTCACTGCGGATATCACCGAAGCGTTGCGGGACGGCGAGAACAATTTGGTTGTGAAAGTGCAAGATTTCACCGACACAAAGTTCTACACAAACGGCAAACAGTCGACTCATCGCAAAGGCATGTGGTATACGCCGCAAAGCGGTATTTGGCAAACAGTGTGGTTGGAAAGCGTTCCCACGCAGTACATCGAGGGCATCAGAATCACTCCGGATTTTGACAACGCATCTGTAGCCGTGGACGTGCAGTGCAATTTCGACGATCCCGTCACAATCATTGTTCACGACGGTGACGAAGAAATTTGCAAAGCAGACGGCAAAGGCGTGGTAGTGGCAAAGTTCCCCGATTCGTTCAAGGTGTGGACACCCGAAAGTCCGTTTTTGTACGGATTGACTGTCATCTCGCGTCGCGATCGTGTCGAAAGCTACTTCGGTATGCGCAAGTTTTCTTGCGAACAAGTGGACGGCACGTGGCGTTTTATGCTTAACAACAAACCCTATTTTCCCAACGGATTGTTGGATCAAGGCTACTGGAGTGACGGTTTGTACACGGCGCCAAGCGACGAAGCAATGGTGTTTGACATTCAACAAATGAAAGATTTGGGTTTCAACACCTTGCGTAAACACATCAAAGTCGAGCCCATGCGTTGGTACTATCACTGCGATAGGCTTGGCATGCTTGTGTGGCAAGATATGCCCAGTGGCGGAACAAAACAACACAAGGCCTGGACGTTGTACTTGCCATTTTTGGGTATAAACAAAGTGAAAGATTCTCACTATTCGTTGTTTTCCAGAAAGGCGGCAGAAAGTCGTGAAGCATACATGCGCGAATACGACGAAATGCTCAATCAGCTTTACAATTGCACTTGTATTTCCACGTGGGTGCCATTCAACGAGGGTTGGGGACAATTCGATGCCAACGACGTTGCGGATTTCACAAAGCAAACAGACCCCACAAGAACTGTCGATCACGCCAGCGGTTGGCACGACCAAGGCGGCGGAGATTTTCACAGTTTGCACGTCTACTTCAAAAAGGTAAAGTTCAAAAAGGACAAAAAACGCGCTACCGTATTGTCGGAATTCGGTGGTTACAGCTACAAAGACGTTGCCCACAGTTTCAATCCCGACAACACCTACAGCTACAAGGAATTTCAAACTGTCGACGAATTTAACAACGGAATCAGGGAACTGTACGAACGCGATGTTATTGCAAAAATTCCGCAAGGGTTGTCTGCGGCTATCTACACGCAAGTTTCCGACGTGGAAGACGAGGTGAACGGACTGTTGACCTACGACAGAAAGGTTTTGAAAGTGGATGCCGATTTGATGCGTGAAATAAACGCCAAGGTTAAGCTATGAAAGACGAAAAATTCATGCGCGCGGCGCTAAAACAAGCAAAACTGTCGCTGGCCGCGGACGAAGTGCCCATCGGTTGCGTGGTTGTGAAAAACGGCCAAGTGATTTCACGTGCACACAACACTCGCAACAAATCCAAAAACGCAACGGAGCATGCCGAATTGGTGGCAATTTCCCGTGCGTGCAAGAAACTGGGCGATTGGCGGCTTAACGGTTGCGATTTGTACGTCACGTTGGAACCGTGCGTGATGTGTTTGGGGGCGTGTTTCAACGCAAGAATTGCCAACGTGTACTTTGGCGCATACGATGCAAGCGGCAAAGGTTGCGTGCAACTGGCCGAATCCATTGGCCGAACGCTAAATCACGAAATCATGTTGGAAGGCGGCTTACTTGCCGAAGAGTGTTCCCAAATTCTCACCGACTACTTCAAAAGTAAACGTAAGTAACACAATACAAAACAAAGTATTTGGAAACGGCAACTATCGTGAACGTGATAGTTGCTTTTTTATAACAATATCTCGCCACTATATTGACAAACGGGGGGGGGTATGACCTATAATTAAATATATTCTCAAAATCAGGAGGCAAAAATGAAGAAAATTACAGCATTGGCATTTCTTTTGGTTGTGTTGGTTTTGTCCGTTGCACTTGTCGGTTGTCACGAACACCAATATACGGAAAGAGTTGTTGTACCGACTTGCGAAGAGGGTGGGTACACAGTTTATACTTGCGAATGTGGTGAAACCTATCAAGACGACTTCGTTGAACCGTTGGGACACACCGAAGTTGTCGATTCGGCAGTTGATGCAACGTGCACGAGTGACGGGTTGACCGAAGGCAAACACTGTTCTGTGTGCAACAAGGTGTTGGTTGCCCAAAACACTGTCGGTGCCGCGGGACACTCCTATCAAGAAACGGTTGTTGATCCAACCTGTACCGAAAAAGGCTACACTTTGCACAAATGTGCTTGCGGTGACGAGTACAAGGATAGCTACGTGGACGCATTGGGACACGACGAGCAACGTCACGATGCTCAAACACCCACTTGCGAAGAAGACGGCTACAAAGAATATGTCACGTGCAGCAGATGCGACTATACAACCTATCAAGTCGATCCCGCAACGGGACACTCGTTCAAAGAAACAGTAGTTGATCCCACCTGTACCGAACAAGGCTACACGGTGCATCAATGTCATTGCGGCGACGAGTACACGGACACCTATGTCGACGAATTGGGGCACACCGAAGTTATCGATCCGGCCGTTGCAGCAACTTGCACGAAAACAGGTTTAACCGAAGGCAAACATTGTTCCGTGTGTGAAAGTGTGTTGGTGGATCAACGAGTTGTCGAAACAAACAGCAGACACACGGCAGGCGATCCGGAAAAAACAAACGAAAAAGCAGCTGATTGTACAACCACAGGTAGCTATGATTTGGTTGTACGTTGCATCGAGTGCGGCAGAACGTTAAGCAGCGAAACAGTGCAAGTTCCCGTTTGTCACACTTATGGCGACGACGGAGTTTGCACAAAATGCAATGTAACAAAAGGGGTGACGTTCACTCTTTCCGATGACGGCGAAAGTTATTCCGTCAGTGACTACGGCGAAAGCGAAGAAACAGACGTTGTGATCCCAAGCACCTACAACGGCAAACCCGTGACAGGAATTTTGTCGTATGCGTTTTACTATTGCAAAAGTATCACAAACATCACAATTCCTTCAAGTGTCACGGAAATGAGATCTGAAGCATTCATCGGTTGCGAAAGCATCACAAAGGTCAACTACCTTGGCACAATTGACCAATGGGTACAAATTGGTTTTGGTAGTGAGTATTCCAACCCTGTGTATTATGCAAAGAATCTGTACATCAACAATCAATTGGTGACGGAGGTGAAGCTTACCACTGCAACTTCAATAGGTATGTGTGCATTTGAAGCTTGCAGCAGTCTCACAAGCATTGAAATTCCCGCAAGTGTCACGTTTATAGGAAACAAAGCCTTTTCCGATTGCAGCAATCTTGAAAAAGTCAACTATCTTGGCACAATTGACCAATGGGTACAAATTGAATTTAGTGGTTACTCAAACAATCCGTTGTCACAAGCCAAAAACTTTTATATCAACAACGAACTTGTAACAGAAGCAAACATCACCACGGCATCGAGTGTCGGTAACTATGTGTTCGCAGGTTACAATGGTTTAACAAGTGTAAAACTCGGTGACAGCGTGACGTCTGTAGGTGAAGGTGCATTCTATTATTGTGAAAATCTTGTCAGTGTGACAATGTCTAACAGCGTGACGAGTATGGGGAGCTATGCATTTCATTGTTGCTCAAGTCTAGTAAACGTAACTCTTTCCGAAAATTTGAAATCTATCGGTTATAATGTGTTCAGCGGTTGCCACAGTCTCACAAGTGTGACAATTCCTGCCGGTGTCAAAGAAATCTATGGATCCACGTTCGCGAGTTGTCGCAGTCTAGAAAGTGTTGTGTTTGCCGAAAACAGCCAACTGAAATCCATAGGTTATGGGGTTTTTTGGGGATGTTACAACCTGACGAACATCACTATCCCGGACGGCGTCACAACAATAGGCACCGACGCGTTCTGGAATTGTTTCAATCTGATGCGTATCAATATTCCGCAGAGCGTGACAAGCATCACCCAAACATCGTTTGCAAATTGTTTCAAATTGATAGAGGTTGTTAATAAATCCGCTCTGGACGTGTCCGAAGCTTGCTATTTGGCCCAAAACATAACAAACATCGAAACGTCTTCAAGGTTGTATACCGATGAAAACGGCTTTGTGTTGTACCAAGACGGTGAAGTTTGGCTCGTCAACTATGTCGGCAGTGAAACGGAAATTGAAATTCCACAAAATGTAACGAAAATAAACAACCGCGCATTCCGTTCGACGGGAGTGACAAGCGTAACAGTTCCGGCTCGCTTTACAGCCGATGATATCGGACGGGCATTTTGCGACTGCGATACGCTCACGACAGTTGTCTTCGCAGAGGGGAGCAAACTTAGATCGGTTTGTGATTCTATGTTCTACGGATGCACAAATCTGACTGAAATTGTTCTTCCGCAAGGAATTACTTCTATAGGGAAAAAAGCATTCTACAACTGCAAAAATCTCACCGAGTTCACAATTCCGTCAAGCGTAACAAGCGTGGGCGAAAATGCATTCTCCGGTTGCGTTTGTCTTACTATCTACTGTGAGGCGGAATCGAAGCCAAGCGATTGGGCTTCCCAATGGAGCGGTGGGGGAACGGTAGTTTGGGATTGCAAAAACAACGACGAAACACAATACGGAATTGCCTATGTTGTTGTGGACGGCATTCGCTATGCATTGAAATCCGGTGAGGCGTCGGTTGAACGTCAACGGTCTACTATCGTTTCTGCAATCATTCCTTCCTCGATAACCTACAACGGAAAATATTATTCAGTCACTTCGGTAGGTGCCTATGCCTTCGATAACTGCAGCAATCTTGTGAACGTAGTTCTTCCCGATACTGTCACGACTCTTGGAAACGGCGCATTCAGGAATTGTGTCAAACTCACAAACATTGTTATTCCAAGCAATGTCACAAAAATAAACTTTGATGCGTTTACGGGATGTACCGGTCTCACAAGTGTAACGTTCGGGGAAAACAGTCAAATCGAAACTATTGGCAGTACAGTTTTTGATGGCTGTACCGGTCTTACAAGTTTAGTTATTCCTCGTAGTGTCACTTCTGTTGGCAGGAATGCTTTCTACAACTGTCCTTCTCTCACAATCAACTACATGGGCACTAAAGCAGAATGGATGGCAATCGTAAAAGGGGAAGATGCTGTGCCTTCTACAATCACTGTCACGTACAACTACGGAAAATAAGCGGTGCAGATTGACAGCAAAGAATTGAAACTTGTTGTGTAGTATTGTCGCAAAAAGTTTAGAACGTATGACGTTTTTGTGAACATTATTGCGTAAACAAATGTAAAATAGTTTGTTGTAACAGCAAAAACAAATGCAAAAAAGGGAACGACACAAGCTGTCGTTCCCTTTTTCGTAGCTAAAACAATTTGCTGCACGTTCATGTCGATGTGCGTCTGTGCCGTTTGAACAATGTCGTCGAGCAGTGGCTAAACTTTTTCTTTTTCTCTTTCTTCAACTTCTTCCGTTTCTTCAACGGCTTCGACAACGGGAGTTTCGACTTGTGCAGGCAATTCCTCAACCGATTGGTCGGGGGTTTCTTGTTGTACTTCGTCTTCTTGCTTTTCTTCCGACACGGTGCTTTCTTCCGCTTTGTCGTTGGGTTGGTATTTGCCGCTCAATTTGTCAATTTCAAAGTTGACGGCATTGAAAGTCAATCCGAATGTTTCGCGGAAACTTTCCACAAGTAGTGTGCGAAGGTCGTTGACGGATTTCGCAATGTTATCTGCCGAAACTTTAACGTTGAAAATTGCAACAAGGCCGCCTCTTTCATCCGTTCTTACACGCAATTTTCTCACAGAGATGCCTTCAACTTGATCCGAACATCCTTTCACGACGTTTTTCAACACTCTGATGTTTGTGCGTGTCGAACTGTCGCAATCGGCAAACAAAAGTATTCTTTTCAAGCTTTCGCGTTCGGCGAAATTCACGTACAAAATGTAGGCAGACAGTGCGACGTAAACAACCGCAAGCACAATCATCAAAATAAGCGTGATGCTGTTGTCTGCAACGGTGCCGTCGGCATTGATGTTTGCCAACACTCCAGTCATGTACAAAATCGTCGTCAAAACGAACACCAGTGTGATGCATATTTGTGCCACAAGCACAACTTTTTCCGCAACTTTTTTCATAATTCCTCCGTTCTATAATAGTATTTGTTTTATATATTTTTGCATACCGTCTACAAATCAAAATCTTTTCGCAATGCGGCAACTCTGTCCACGGTGGCGGGGTGCGTCTCTGCCAACACGGAAAGGAAATTGCTTCTTTCCGGCGAACCGTCGATGGCGAACAGAAAATCACACAATTCTGCGGCATAGCCGCACTTTCCCGCAAAATTGTCCGCCGCAAATTCGTCTTTCCTGGATGTTGCGTTTGTCAAAATGATACCGAATTTTGCCCAACAGTCGAACAAAAAAGTGACGGTGCGTCCGAACAGAATGTAAAAACCCGTTGCAAGCGTCAGAGAAAACAACGCCAACAGCCGAAAAATCATTCTGATCACAAACAAGTATCCGCAAAGCACAAGTTGTATCAATCCGTCCGAAACCACAATGCCCAAGGAAAGCGACGTGTCGCTGTGGGAAATGTGTCCCAATTCGTGCGCAATCACTGCTTTGAAGTGTTGCGACGGAACTCGGCCGCTTTCAACTGCTTCCAACAGCGCTTGCGTCACAATCACCGTGTGATGGCCGGTGGCGGCGGCATTGATTTCGTTGCCTTGCATAACGTACAAATGAACGTCCTGCGGCAAACGCTTGTTGACGGTGCGAGCATCGTTGCAAACATCCGTAAACAATCTGCAAGTTCGCGGAAACTGCATCTCGGAAACGGCAACGGCTCTTTCGCGGTAGCGCACAACGGCTTCTCCGAAAGGACTTAACATCGCAACCATTGCAACAAGGTTGGCAATTATGCCGAAAACTCCCCATATTTGCGGATTTTCCGCGTCGAAGGCAATTCCCAAGTAGTAGAATATTCCGAATACTATCGCTTGGTTTGCCAAAAAGTACAGCGCACTCGGTAGTTTTCGCGGCGTAAACAAAGATTTTATAAAACCGCCCAGGTACATGTTTCACCTCAGTAGTGTTATTCATTGCGTGACGCACAATTGACAAAAAATTCGTGCGACAAGTTTTCCATTGTAAACATTCAAATTCAATCGTCCGATTGTCACGTGCAATGCTATCTGTTTTGTTCAAAAATCTTTTGGTACACCAAAACAAATTTTTATTATTATACAAATTTGCCGTTCGTTTGTCAACGGCAATCAAAAACATTGTGTCGCCGTTGCACAAGTGTCACATAAATGCGTATACCATGTCGGAAGTGTGCCTATTGTTGTCTTTTTGTGCAAGATTGACGTTTTGGGAAGCAGTTTTTCAACACTCAAACATTTCATTTTGCATTTTGTTACAAGCGTTTGCAATTCTTTATTCTTTTTTTCAACAAACGATTGACAATTTTTGCGGTAGTTGGTATTATATTATGGCTAACGAAAGTTTGTGCTGATATGGCTCAGGAGGTAGAGCACGTCCTTGGTAAGGACGAGGTCACCAGTTCGAATCTGGTTATCAGCTCCATAAGACAATCAAAGGTTTGATACGATTTGTGTCAGACCTTTTTTCATTACATAAAGGAGCAAATTTCCTATCTGTAATGTAAGAAGCTAGCCTTGTAGGAGTATCATTTGGTACTTTTGCAGGGATTTTTGTCTTTTGTACATAGCACTACGAAACGAAAGGTATATCAACGAAACTATAAACGGGGGGGGGTATTCGATTTAAATTTGTAGATGGACAAGAAGTAAAATTTTAAAATATATCAAATTCAAAAGTTGTAGTCACCTGAAATATGGCGGTTTTCTTTTTAAAATGTTGTTACGTGGGTAGTGAGTATATTGAAAATGCGAAATTTTGTGGTATAGTAAATGCAACGATAAATTTGAATTTGCGAGGCTGGTTATGGGATTTATATCGTTCAATGAAAACTACTACCGCAGAAAGTTGGAAGAATATGAGAATATGATTCTTTCCGATGCAGATATCTATGAAGCAAAACAACTCCTGAAAATGCTGGACGATCTGACCGATGAAGGATATACAAATCTGAACGATACGATGGAAGCAGATTTTTCATGTCTCTCAAGACTGAGATCTGTTTTATACCGATCCGGTGAAATTCCCTTTCCTATCGATCATGAAAGATTGTCAAATACCGATTACGGAAAGAATGAATATGAACTTGAGGCTCTGCTTGGAAATCTGATTGAAGATGTTAGGATTCACAGCGGTGTTTCCTCCAATCCGTTTCTTGAAGAAATATACAGGTATTGTGAATGGATTGGATATGAAGAAGACACCTCCTATGTTTTTTTAATGAGAGATGCACTGCTGCCGTATGTATTCTTCCATAGTAGAGGAAGAGACAATATTCATCCGTGGCTGATCAGCCGCCGCTTTCTGGAAGACATAACAGAAACGGAATGCGTGGATGACGATATACGCCTTCCTTTATACGAGGCCCTGGAATCCTGTCATATCCAGTTTGATGAATACTCTGCTTACTGTAATAAGAGAATACTTCAGGTTATAGATGAACATCCAAAACTGAAAACAATCCTTCTTGATCTGCTGAGTTCAATCAAACAGAGCAGGATCATTGTGATTGAATCCGGTTATATGGGAACGATTCCCATGATGCTGAAAGCACTGGATGACAGAGTGGACTTCAGACTGTTCACGACAGCGCCTTTCCTGTATGAAACCTATCAAGGCAGAATATTCTGCAGAAAATATGAAGATATCCGCAGATTTGAAACGTTATATTCGCAGGATCTTTTCATGAAGTATTCTTCGTATTGCAATGGGAGGTTCTATGTAAATATATCCTTAGATGAATCAGTGAAGGAAAAAACGTTTTCTGAAATAGCAGGATTGATGAAGTAACCCAAGGTAAAAAACGGAAAAATCCAAATTAAAATGTGATCCAACCGATTGCAAGATATGACAAAGAAATATATATTGAAAAACGCAAGCGTTTGTAGTGTAACAAACGTAAAGATAAACTGGAATTTGCGAAGGAAAACGAATATGAAATACAAAGGAACACTTATTGTTGTTAAAGATTGTAATCGTGCTCTAAAATTTTATCGTGATATGTTTGGGTTTCAACTGTTACAAGATAATGGCGGAAATATGGAATTGACAAACAACTTGTATTTACAGGAATCAAGTTACTGGGAACAATTCACGAAAAAAAGCGTAACTTCAAACAGCAATCAATTCGAATTGTATTTTGAAGAGCCAAATATAGAGCAATTTGTTGAGCGTCTTGAAACACTTTGCCCTGAAACCAAATACGTCAACCACTTGATGACACACAGTTGGGGACAAAAGGTTGTCAGATTTTATGACCCGACGGCAATCTGATTGAAGTCGGAACTCCAGTATAACACATTCAATAAATTCCGATTTATAGGTGTACGTACTTTCTACCTGCTGTACGCAAAATTTAGTAACTGTACGCATTTTTTACAAGGTGTACGCAAATTGTATTAAAATTAGTAGTGACAAACACAGCAGAGAGGTTCGATGCAAAAGGCGTCGAACCTTTTTTATTGCGGCGGTGCGGACGAATATATTGAAAAGACAAAAATTATGTGGTATAATCGATTCAACAATGATGTCACAGGGAGATAAATTATGACGGATATAAACGAAATTTTCAAAAACTACAAAGACAATATTTCTTATCACGAATTCAATGGCTCCTATATTGTTGCCGTTCCGTTTTTCTTTTTGGGCAGTTCCGATAGTATCGCCATAAAAATATCTTTTGACGAACTCGAAAGGCCGATACTCAGCGATTGTCACACAACACTCGACTATTTGGAAGAAATGGATGTCGATATGGACAAGTACAAACAGAAGCTGGAAAAAATTGTCTACAAATACAGTCTGGAAATCGAAGACAGAGAATTTAAGCTTACCGTTCCCACAACGCAACCCTACTATCTGACCAAATATTTTGGCTTTTTTGTTCAGGCACTGTCACTGATTGCCAACATTGATATCTAGAACAACAATCACTCGCCGAACACCCAATCGGGTTTACGCTGTGTTGCCCGCAAATTTACAAATGTATTTTCAAATGCGGCACGTGCTTTGTTTTAACCTATCAAGGCAACATGTTTGCGTTTTTAATGTGAAAAGAAAACCAAGTGGCAGTTGTCGTGTGGTTGTAAGCCGATGTATCAAGTGAAAGTTTTCAACAATAGTTCGAAAACTTTGTGGCTGTGCGACATTTGTCGCGCGTGGTCAAAATTCAAAAGGTAAAGCCGAAAAGGAAGCGATGCAATTTGCACAACACTTCGGCATAAAAAAACTGACGTGCCGTGCGGCACGTCAGTTTTTTTTTTGTCATCAATAAATGTAAATTCTTTTTCTCAGGTAGTCTTTCAATTCGGAAAGGGTAATTCTTTCTTGCTGCATCGAGTCGCGATCGCGAACCGTGACGCATCCGTCCGTTTCCGTGTCAAAGTCGACAGTCACGCAGAACGGTGTTCCTATTTCGTCCTGACGGCGATAGCGTTTGCCTATGCTCCCTGCCTCGTCGTAGTCGCAACTGAATTCTTTCAACAAATCCGTGTAAACTTCGGTGGCCTTTTCGCTCAATTTTTTGGAAAGCGGCAACACGCATGCTTTGATCGGGGCAAGTTCGGGGTGCAAGTGCAAAACTACGCGGGTGTCGTTTTCTCCGACGACTTCTTCGTCGTAAGCGTTGGAAAGGAATGCCAAAAACGCTCTGTCCACGCCCAAACTGGGTTCGATAACGTAGGGCACGTATTTTTCGCCGGTTACGGGGTCAAGATAATCCAACGTTTGTCCGGATGCTGTTTGGTGGCGAGTAAGATCGTAGTCGGTGCGGTCGGCGATGCCCCACAATTCCCCCCAGCCGAAGGGAAATTTCACTTCAAAGTCGGTGGTGGCCTTGCTGTAGAAGCACAATTCGTCTTGGTCATGGTCGCGTAAACGCAAATTTTCTTCTTTCATGCCCAAATCCAAAAGCCATTGTTTGCAGAAATTTTTCCAGTATTCAAACCATTCCAAATCGGTGCCGGGCTTGCAGAAAAATTCCAGTTCCATTTGTTCGAATTCTCTTTGACGGAAAATGAAGTTTCCGGGAGTGATTTCGTTTCGGAATGCTTTGCCTATTTGTCCGATGCCGAAAGGCACTTTCTTTCTTGTGGTGCGGCACACGTTTTTGAAATTGACAAAAATGCCTTGTGCCGTTTCCGGACGCAGGAAAACGGTGTTGGTGGAGTTTTCTGTGACACCGATAAACGTTTTAAACATCAAATTGAACTTACGAATGGGTGTGAAATCGCACTTGCCGCAAACGGGGCAGTGTATTTGATGTTCAACAATATATGCCGACATTTCGTCGTCGCTCATTGCGGCAACGGTGTTGGGCAAGTTGTGCTTTGCTTGGTATTCTTCAATCAAATTGTCTGCGCGGTATCTGGTTTTGCAGCCTTTGCAGTCGATAAGCGGATCGGAAAACCCTGCAAGGTGTCCCGTCGCTTCCCACGTTTTGGGGTTCATGATGATTGCCGCGTCGATACCGACGTTCAACGGGTTTTCTTTGACGAATTTTCTGTACCATGCGTTTTTGATGTTGTTTTTCAGTTCTACGCCAAGCGGGCCGTAGTCCCATGAATTGGAAAGTCCGCCGTATATTTCGCTTCCGGAATACACAAAGCCTCGGCCTTTTGCCAGATTGACCAATTTGTCCATAGTAAGTTGTGCCATAGCATTCTACTCCTCTTTTCTTATGACAATATTCTAGTTTTTAACGGCATTTTTGTCAAGCAACTTGCAGTACAAAGGGATATTTTGTTGGGGCTGTTTTGCCGAAAATAGCCGCCGTATTCAAAGTGTATTTCAGTTTTCTTTGCTACAATATTATCAAAACGGAGCAAACTCATTTTGAATTTTTGCACCGCACACCAAAATTCCTCTACAAACAACAATTTGAATAATAATTGGACGGGTATTGCAAAAATGCCGCTGTAGTGGTATAATGTGTGACAAGAAAACAATACATTTATTGGCGACAGCTTTGCTTGTCGCAAGGGAGGTATGTATGAGAATGGGTAGTCCTGCTTTGCGCAGAACGTTGTCTCAAACCCAAAACGGCAATTTATCCGTTGATACGCAACCTGCAACACACAAAGGTATTGCGAAAAAAACAATTTTGTTCGCCGCACTCACGATAGTGGCGGCAATTGCCACGGTGTTGTTACTTAACTATGCAATCGATATTGAAAACGAAAGTTTGCTAAGCACGTTGCTTGTTTCTGCATGCATCGGTAGCGTCGTGATGCTTGTGCTTTCTTTCATAATCATGTTTGTGCCAAGAGCATGCAACGTTTTGGGCGCGGTGTATTCCGTGTGTCAAGGCGTGTTGCTGGGCCTGGTTGTTTGCATGGTTAACACTGTGTTGCCGGGTGTTGCTTTTGCCGCAGTTTTGGGCACGATGATTGTTTTTGTTTTGACGTTGGTTCTAAACAAATATCTCACGGTGCGTATATCTAGCAGGTTTTGGCGCGCCATGTCGGTGGCATTTTTGAGCTTGTTCATCGTGGAATTGGCCACGTTGATAATTTATCTTGTAAATCCCTCACTGGGTATTTTCTCCGCATGGTGGATTCAACTTCTTGCAACGGCATTTTGCGTGTTCTATGCTGCAGTGATGTTGATGTGGGATTTTCAAATGGCCGATGACATTGTTCAGTACGGTGCAGACAAAAAATACGAATGGTTGGTTGCATTTTCTCTCGTAACCACGTTGGTCTACTTGTATTTGGAAATTTTGGAATTGCTTGTAAGGCTGATAGCTGTTTTTTCGGATAGGAGTTAACAATGCAACAAGATCTCATCACAAAACAAACGGTGCTTCTTCAAAAAGGTAAACTTTGCGCCAAGGGGTATTCCACGCAAATGAATTTTATCTACGATAAAAAACAAGTGCGCGGGTCTTTGAAAGAATGGGATTTCTATCAAATCATTTGCGGCAGCAAAGTTTTGCAGTTCACGGTCGGGCATATCACACGGTTCGGACAAATTTCCGTCAATATCATCGATTTGGATACCGGCGAAAAACGTGGTGTGGACAAGATTTTTTTGAACACGTCTGTTTTGAAAAAACAACTTGCTCAAACGCCGGAACGTCCCAATGCTATCAAATGGTTCGGCCGTCACATGAAAATGCAGATAAAAACGGCCGAGCAATCTCGCCGATTGACACTTTCCGCCAACGACAAAAACGGCTTGCGTGCCGAAATCGACGTCACACTCACAAACTGTTCTTCGTCTAAGGATAAAATGGTGATAGCAACCCCGTTCGAGAAACCGACACAGTGGTATCTCAACTACAAAGAGAATTGCTTCGTGGCCAACGGTCATGCGCGGGTGGACGATTTGGAAATGAAAATCGTGGACGGCAACGGACTTATCGATTGGGGACGCGGCGTGTGGCCTCGCAAACATGAATGGGTGTGGGGTAACGGTTCCACAATGGTGGAAGGTCAGCACTTCGGTTTTAACATCGGTTGGGGGTTCGGCGATCTGTCTCATGCCACCGAAAACATGTTTTTCTTGGATAACAAGGCCTACAAGCTCGGCGAGGTGGAAGAAACGCGTATCGGCGACGCATATCGCTACACGGACAAGGAACACAAGTTCACATTCAACGTTACGCCCGTTTTCGACAACTTCACGCACACGAAAGCTCCCACTGTAAACAACACTTGCCACCAAGTGTTTGGAACGTGGCGCGGTTTTGTCACGTTGCCCAACGGCAAAACAATCGAAATTCCACCATTTATTGCCTTTTGCGAACACGCAAAAAACAATTGGTAGTTTGTGTTGCCCTTGCAAAAATTCACATCCCTAATCGTGTACGAACATTATTCCGAAAAAACGGGAAGTGTCGCAATTTAGGCATACGTTAGTGAGAAAATTGTACAAAAGTAAGTGATATAAACAAAGAAAAAATTGAAAACGACAACGAATTGTGATGTTCATTGTCGTTTTTTTGTGCAGAGTTTGTGTTTTTGTAAATGTATGTTAGTTCAAATTTGTGCGAAAGTTATTGTTGTCGGTTCTGTTTTTTCGATACGGTTTGTTTTGATGCGTTTAACGGACGATATGCTTTTTCTCGCAAGGTAGTGACGTTCGGCCGCTTTGTGAAGTTTTTGACGATACTATTTGGCGAGGGTGAAGCGAATCGGAAGTTAAAAATAAATCCCCAAACAGATTGTTTGAGGATTTAAAGAGCAAGTGTCACAGCGACCTCATTTTTTGTGACTACTTGTTTTTACGAATGAGTGGTACAAACACGATGTCGAGTGTAGGGTGTTTTCGCACAAGTACTAGAAAAACATTCCGCTGACAAAAATTTCGATTCCTATTGCAATCAAAATGATTCCGCCCAATATTTCCGCTTTGTTGCCAAGTTTTGTGCCGAATTTTTTGCCCAAGAACACGCCTCCGACTGAAATGCCGAATGTGATGATTGCAACGATTGCAACGCAAACCAACGCTTCGATCAGTTGGTAGTCTGCAATGGAAAACCCGACGGAAAGCGCATCGATAGACGTGGCAATTGTTTGCACGAACAACACTTTGAAGGTGAGAGACTTCGGTTCAGGTTGTTCTTCGTCTTTGTGGCGAATTCCTTCCACAAGCATTTTGCCGCCGATAAACCCTAGCAGCACAAGTGCTACCCAAGGAATTATCCATTCGATTTTCGTCAGGAATGTTGCGCCGATCAAGTAGCCCGTAAGCGGCATTATTCCCTGAAACAACCCGAACATAAAACCGATCAACAGTATTTTTCTGAATTTCATGTTTGGTTCGTTCAATCCGTTTGCCATGGAAACGGCACATGCGTCCATTGCAAGTCCTATTCCCAAAAACAAACTTGTTATAACAACTTCCGGCATAATTTTCTCCCGTGTGCGGTATTTGCTCAAAATAAAACGAGATTTTTGCTAACGTTTTATCATTAGCATAAGTCTCGTTCTTTACAATTGCACCTGGATATTTCCATTATGTAGGCGCAACAACTATTTCTAGCGAACTACTCCCTTATGTGAGCACTGTCAAAGTATAGCACACTCATCGTTCTTTGGCTAGCGTTTTGAGTTTGTGTTTTTTCTATTCAACATGTTGCTCTACACAAAACGTGTTTGGTTGTTGTTTGGTTCAAGAATTGCGTCGACGTCAAATTTGTCATACGGTGTGGAGCATTTTACGGGCAACACCATTTTGTTATTTCTGTTTGCAACAATTTTTTGATGTTTGAAACCACGTTCATCAAACACATTTTTCGCTCGGTGGTGCGTTGGGTTGTAAAAACAAATCAATGCACAAACAATTAATAAAAAGATATCGACCATTAAATTTTATGTCGTGCAAAACGAAAGTCAACGATCGCCACAAAAATTGTTGCGTGTAAATATAAAAGCCAACCATAGACTGCTATACACCTTTAAATTTATGCGCACGGGGGCATGGCAAAAAAAATTAACACAAAATACTTGCCTAAATTCAAATTGACTAAATTAAACGATAAGTGATATAAGCAAGAATTTTTTGCCGTTGACTTTTGTTTTTTTGTTGCTCATAATCGTCGAAAATGCGATATACTCGGAGAAGTGCAAGACTGTGACGATCGAAAGATTTTTTTTCGTCGATACTAGCGGTAATGTGTTTTATTTTCTGTACTCGCGTATTTTCGACAGCACACAAAAAGGCGATAGAATCAACGTTCTACCACCTTTAATCATGTTTGCTGAATGTGTTAGAGATTGATTGCAATAAGCCGATTAAGCAATTTAATAATATTTTTTATCATTATTTTACAACTACGGCATAGTTTATGCGCAGCAAGTATCATGATTTGTGCTTTACAATAGCGGCAAAGGGATATCAATAAATTTCAGTGCAATTGTTGTTTCATAACAAATTTATCGTTACCGACTTTTAATCATGTTTGTTGGATTGGTTTGTAATTTGAGTAACTATCAGCTGTCTTTCAAATCGAAAACAGTAATCACTTTTTCTTTACAAACTTGTCGTTTTCGCGAGGCTTTGTAAGCCAGTCGTAGGAGATTATCTTTTCGTACCTTTTAGTCTTAACAATAATCCCTGCGACGCCTTTTGCACAAATAAAAAGGAACCACGGGTTCGACCGCGGTTCCGATTGGTGGAGATAAGGGGAGTCGAACCCCTGACCTCTTGAATGCCATTCAAGCGCT
>CAZRBI010000001.1:52572-165211 GCA_964598315.1 uncultured Oscillospiraceae bacterium | reverse complement strand
GTCGTCCACGACTTCGATGGTTCGAATCCATCTCCTCCCACCAAAGGTTTGATACGAAATGTGTCAGACCTTTTTTGTTGTGTAAAGAGTTGTTTCCCTATCTGTAATGTAAGAGTTGGCCTTGCTGGAGTACCATTGGGTGCTTTTTCAGGGTTTATTCTTTTTGTGCATAGCACTACGGAACAAAAGGTATATCTACGGAATTAAAGATAAGAATGTGGCTGTTTTTGACGAAATAAGGATAAATTAGCTATCTGAAATATGGTGTTTTTCTTTTTCAAAAATAGTCTGACGGAGGTAGTAGATATATTGAAAAATACGAGATTTTGCAGTATAATTGATGTGACACTTTGCATTGACCATTTTGCATGGCGTGTAAATGTGTGTTATAATTATGATAAAGCTCGCTTGGACTTCGGGAGAGAAAAGGTTATCGTGCTCAGCTTGTTATCCGCACTTTTCGCTGTGGCACTCAACCTTATCAATCTGTATATTGCCCACGATACTATGCCGAAATAGGTGGAAAAGAAAAACTTGAAGAATTCAAGCAACAGCAAGTTGCTTGTTTGTGTAATCTGCTTGTGGTAGAATGTATCTATAATACTACAAAGGCGGTGCAGTAATGGAGACAAAAGATATTATTTTTGAACTTAGAACTAAAAAAGGGCTCACTCAAGAGGAACTTGCGGAAAAAACTTTTGTAACAAGACAAGCCGTATCCAGGTGGGAAACAGGTGAAACTATACCCAATATCGATACGCTAAAGATTCTTTCCAAGTTGTTTGCCGTGTCCATCAACACGCTTCTCGGTTCGCCTAGAGAGCTCGTTTGCCAATGTTGCGGTATGCCTATCGACGACTGCAATCTTAGCCGTGAAACAGATGGCAATTTTAACGAAGAATACTGCAAATGGTGCTATGCCGACGGTGAATACACACTGGATATTTGGAAAAGATATGCCGAAATAGGCGGAAAAGAAAAGCTTGAAGAATTCAAGAGGCAGCTAATTGCTGAATTTAACACTCTTTTGCAAGTGGAAGGACTGCCAAAAGTTGAAAACTTGAACGTGTTGTCCGGTGAATTTATCAATATGGAATATACTCTTCCCAATGGTGCAAAGGTTAAATTTCTTGACGACAAGCAAACTTATCTTGGAAGTCAGTTAGAAAGCGAATTTGGCGGCAGATGTGTTGGTATAGCGGCAAACATGGATTTTCTTCTTGTTTGCACATACGAAGAAAATGGCGAAAATCCCGAACTTGTCATTTATAAGAAAAGATAAGTTGGTTTTGATTGAGTGCAAGGGTTTGTAATAGGCGCTCTACTAAATGAATATAAATCAAAGGGAATGTACCTCAAAAGTTAAAACAACAATATACAATCTCGAATTTTTTACGACAGTCGTGGGCTGCTTGTTGGTAGCGGTTTCCATTGTCGTTTTTTTCTGTGCAGTTGCATCGAAATGGAGGCATTGGCTTGTCGGTATCGGCGGTGGATTTGTTTGAGGTGCTATTTCTTTGAAGCTCCTCGGAAAACTAACTTAAAACGAAAACACACCCTATGGCTATGACCGGGGTTCGGCCATTTTGAAAAATTAGAGTTGAGCGATTAATAGTTTGGACGCAGATTTTGGCTGTTCCAAACAAAAGTGTTCGTGGTAAAATGAATAATACGACGGACTCTTTGGCTTTTCTTCTGTTGTGTTTTGATATTATTTGTGTTATTATTTATCAGAGAATGCTTTATTTGTGTAAACAAAAATCTTTATGCGCATTTTGAGGTTTGTGACGCGAAATTAGCAAGCAAAATGAAAATATATGGAAGGAACATGGTTAAAATAGTGATTAGAAGGGCCGTGGTGGTACTTAGTGTTGTTGTGGCGGCAATTTTGTTGATTGGAGCCATAGTGTGGGCCACGGGGCATATTTACCGTAAATACTACAAATTCGATGCTCCGCAGAAAGTGGTGCGTGAAAACAATGCTAGCACTGTTGTTGCACAGGGAAAGGCGCTTTACGACGAAGACGGAAATATTCTTGAAATTAAAGGCATCAATTTCGGTAACCTGTTTATTTCCGAAGGTTGGATGACTGTTAATTCTATCGGTGCGCGTTATAATGCCGACGGTGGTTTTTTGAGGGTGAACGAGGCCGGGATTGTTGAAGAATACGAGGAGATTTATCAGGATGAAATGGATGCAATTCTTGCCGAACGTTTTACGGACGAGCAACTTGTAGCACTGAACGATGCGTATTTCTCGTCTTATTGCACAGATTGCGACTTTGCAAACATTGCGGGTTTGGGATTTAATACAGTGCGTTTGCCTGTGTATTATCGCAGTTTTCTTACTGTTCATGACAGATACAGAACGTCGGACGAACAACTTTGCGCCATGAATTTTGACGATATCACGCTAAATTTTGAAAAGTTAGATACTTTTCTGGAAATGGCGAAAAGGCACGGGCTTAGAGTTATTGTGGATATGCACGGCGTGATGGGAGGACAAAGCGGTTACGAGCATAGTGGAACGCGTGACATTGATTTTTGGAATAACGAAGAGTACATCAATTTCATGTGTAATCTGTGGCGTAGCATCGCAAGGTACTACAAAGTGAACAGATCCGACTTGGCGTCGACAATTCTTGCTTACGACCTTGTGAATGAGCCTACTGATCGTAACGCGATAGGTACGGGCTCTGTGCAATGGAAAGTTATGGATCTGCTTTATGATGCCATTCGCGAAGTTGACAACGATCACGTTATTTCAATAGAGGGTGTTTGGTACTTCAGTTCTCTTCCTAACCCCGCTAAGTATGGTTGGAAAAACGTGTTGTATCAATATCATTTCTACAATTGGTCTAGAGATACGATGCCCAACTGGTTGTTCTACGATTTTTTGTACGCAACTCTTGCGGTGTCTGACTACGACGTGCCGAAATTTGTTGGCGAATTCAACTTCTTTGACGACGAAGAAGCATGGACGGAATTTTTGGGCATGTATGATCAAACCGGTTTGGGATGGACTGTTTGGAGCTACAAAATTGTTTCCGTCGGATGGTGGGATACAACGTGGGGAATGTCCGTCTATAAAATGAACCTCACAAACGATGTGAATAGGCCTATTGAAGATTACCGATTAAAATTGGATTTGCGCACGGCAAGCTACAATGAAATATTTGAATCGTGGTCCAATCAATACACGGACGACGGAACCAACGGCGGCAATTATAAGTTTGACGACGATTCGAGCTTGTGCAAATTTATTAAAAAATACTTTGAACAGTATTCAAAATAATTCGAAGTGAAGCCTGGATTTTGGCCATGGTGTAGTGTTTTTGTTGCAACAGGATATGATTCATGCACGTAGTTACATTCGTAATTCGATGTGTAATCGGGTACAACTGTTATCATTTGAAGCTACGCCGAATATTGTGGATGAAGTTCCCCCTCTGGCGAACGGATATACGACATTGTTGAGTTTTGCTGTTAATGTGTGTGGGGCATACCGCATTGTGCTTTTAAGATGTCTTAAAACAACCGTCGGGAATCTTGTCGTGCCTACGTTTGATAATACAAGGAGTGCGAACGCCGCCGTTTTACATACTAGAAGCACAAAACGCAAGTTTTTGTAGTAAAACGGCTGTTTCGCAAACATTTTGCAGCAAGGCGAAATCTCTTCGTATAGTTTCTTTGTTGAAGAAGACGCAGTGTGGTTGTGTGGCAACTTTTTATGTTGGAATATATTAGTGAATTTTGTTGCTCTGTTAAGCTATGACGTCAAAATTCGTGTTTGTAAAACACTATGTCAGACATAATATAAATAACTCGATTTTCGCAGTAAAGCATATGTAAAATGTAGAGAATTTTTACTTATGGGCAATGTTTTGCTTTAGCTTCATTAATTGCTGTCTTTGCACTTATAGTATGTAAGGCTGTGGCGGCTGTTGTGGGCAAGTTACGAAGAAATTAATCGCATTATTCGGAGAGGAAATTGGCGTGAAGAAGCTCAAAGTAGTTAATTCTGATTATGTCGGATATGCAGACGTGGTTCGTCATGCTTGCAGAGGAATTATCGTTAAACAAGGAAAGATTCTGTTGAGTTACGAACAGAATTTAGACCAATACCTTATTCCGGGTGGCGGTGTTGACGCAGACGAAAGCTTAATTGATTGTTGTAAAAGAGAAGTTCTTGAAGAAACGGGTTTTTTGTGTGTGCCGCGTGTAAACTATTTGGATATTGAAGAATGGTTCAAAAATTGGAATCACATAAATCACTATTTTGTTTGTGAAGTTGTTGGTGAAATTGCGCAAGTGCAATTGACTGATGCCGAAAAAGCTGTCGGATTAACTTATGTGTGGAAAGATGTTCCCGACGCTCTTAAAATATTTTCCCAATACGAGCAATATAAAAATGTCGACGTTTGTCGCTTTGGTTTGTATCGACGAGAATTCTTGGCAATTCAAGCGTATTTAGAATATCCCAAAATAGAATTAAGTGCCATGGCAGTGGTTGTGAACAATGGTAAAATTCTTGCAACAAATGAATTTGTTTACGGCAAAAACGTGCTGTCTCTTCCCAAGGGGCACAAAGAGGACGGAGAGACGCTTGTCGAAACGGCTATTCGCGAATGTTTTGAAGAGACAAACGTATTTTTGACTGCAGCTAATCTTGTGAATGAGTTACCAACGTTTTCATATGAATTTTTTACTCCCGCCAATGAAATGATTAGAAAGACCATAGTGCCGTTTCTTTTTAACACTAGCTCTTGCGGCGATCCTCAACCAAAAGAGGAGCGAATAATATCGGTGCAATGGATGGAAATTTCGGAATTTTTGGAAAAGTGTAAATATCAAAACGTTAAAGACGTTGTTTTGAAAATTTGTTGAGAGTTGAAATTAGTCAATTGTATATTTTTGAGATATTTATGTGATTTGTGTGTGAATTTTGTGTCACAAACATAGCAAGGTTTGGTCGAATTCGGGTGACTGAATTGAAATCGTTAAATTTGAAAACTTTTGCGGTTACCAGTATGAGAAAAACTTTTTCAGTTAAAACTTTCGTGATTATATGCTACGTAAATCGAGGTAAAATTATTGATTTGCTGTTGAAAAACAGTTTATTTATGATATAATAAGTGCAAAAACGGAGGTGTTGTATGAACGCAATTATCGAAAACATTAAAAGCAGAAGAAGCATAAAGAAATTCAAGAGTGATGCTGTGCCGCAAGAACTTGTCGACGCTATTACAGAGGCAGGCACTTATGCGCCTACCGGAAGAAATTTGCAATCTCCGATAATTTTGGCCGTTACCGATAAGGCTCTGCGCGACAAGCTTTCAAAACTTAATGCGCAAGTTGTTGGCATGCCGGATGGTACGGATCCGTTTTATGGTGCTCCGTTAGTTTTGGTTGTTCTAGCAAACAAAGACGTTCCCACTTACTTATACGACGGCAGTGTCGTGATGGAAAACATGTTGCTGGCTGCGCATTCGTTGGGACTTGGAAGTTGTTGGATTCACCGCGCAAAAGAATCGTTCGAAACGGAAGAGGGCAAGCAAATATTGCAAGATTTGGGCATTGAAGGCAACTACGAAGGAATTGGCAATTGCATTGTTGGCTACGCCGATATGGAGCCTGTTTTGCGTCGCAGAAAGGACGGCTATATTTTTAGAGCGTAATTCTGAGCAAATTGCGAGGTGGTTTTGTGAATTTGTCAGTTCGGTATGCAAATTTTGAAGATATTGAACGTGTAAACGAACTGCGGCAAGCGGTTCATGATTTGCACGCAAAAGCTCGGCCCGATGTTTTCCGCCAAGAGTTTTGCGATGAGTTGCGTTTGGATATTTACAAAGTATTCCAAGAGCGTAGGGATTTTGATGTTATTGTTGCCTGTGCAGGCAACGTTGTTTGTGGTTTTGCAACGGTGCAATATGTAGAGAAACCACAATCGCTATATCAATTGCCACGTCGTTATTATCAAATACATGAATTTGGTGTAGATGCTGCTTTTCGCCGTTGCGGTGTGGCAACCGCTTTGATTAACTTTTGCAGCAAAGAAGCAAAAAAATTGCATTTTGACCGCATGGAACTGGATGTTTGGGCGTTCAACGAGGGCGCAATTGAATTTTATGAAGCGATAGACTTTCAACCGTATCGTATTTATATGGAGAAGAATGTGTGATATAGTAGCCTTTGCGAGGCAACTATGGTGATGTTGCGATTCTATATTTACAATAGACCTTGCTGCGACAAAGTTAAGTGAACAAAAAACATTGCAAATATAAAATACAGCATAATTTAAACGTAGAATATTTAATAATACGTCTAAAGAAAACTAATTTCTCTGAAATATTCCAATATGCACAAAGATGTGAATAAGTCTTTTGCGTGATATGGGGTGCGGAGCGATAGGTGTTTTCGGTAAATCTAAGCTTACACATGATAAAGGGATAACCTATGAAATGTTTAGAAAAATATTCGTTCAATCAATTTGAAAAATATGTAACAGAAGAATTACAGATAGCCGATTGGTACGTTTGGGATGAGGATTTGGGACGACGGGCAACTTATGTAAATAATCGTGATTATTTTAAAAAACTCAAACAAAAATCGGAAAACAAACTGATAAACGCAACTGACAAAGAAATAGTCACATGGTTGGATACGTTAAAGTTGTTGCGAGATACACTTCAAGAATTGCCGAAAAGCATATTGAACGAGCTGATAATAATTCAAGAATATGTGATGCCGTTTGATGAAAAACGTGCGGATTATTTGCTTATACACAACAATAGAATATTGATAATCGAGTTCAGCTACGAAAAATACAACGACTACGGCAATAAAGTGCAACAAGCATTAGGATACAAAGAGTTGTTACAAGATTTGTTGCCCAACTACATAGATGTGGGAACCTATGTATATAAATATAAGTCTGAACTAAACGATTATCTAAAAACAAAAATCAACAAATTCACAAACAGGGTTGAACCGATAAACAACGAAATTAAATTTTCGTGTAAAAACTATATTAGAAGATTTTTTGAAAAAGATCCGATAGAGCAACTGCAAAAAGATATAGCTATAAATGAGCTTTATCAAATCAGTGTTTATGAAGATAATCGCATACAAGAGATAAATAAAAACGATAAAACATCTGCTCCGCTGGAACAGATGCTGGACGACTATTATCGGGCAAAGAAGAGCTATGCCGATTATATTGTGACATTCGAACACAAACATTGCTTTTATGTTTTTGATGCGGACGCAGACAATGTCAGCAAGCAACTTTATCAAGAATATAAAGTGCAAAGAATTGTGATCAACGGCGAAGAACATAGTTATTTAGAGATTAACAAAAAGGGAAAAGAGTATTTGATGAAATCCAATCTGATAGCATCCGGAACTTGTTTTGGTGATCTTGTGTTATGCGAATTGTCGGACTAAACACCGGCAGTGGGCTAGTTGCTATATCTATTTACCCTTTTATAAAATGTGACGGAATAGCGAACTAGCGCAGCGTTCGCGTCACAAAGCAACTTGTTGCGTGTGAGAATCGCCTCGTTGCACATAGTTGATAATAAAAATGCCCTGGATTTTAACAATCCAAGGCTTGGCAGGGGAGACGCGATTCGTAAGGAGCAAACAAGCAATAGTGTGATGATTTATCTGTAGATATCCTATCTAGTATAAACCGCGACGGAATAGCGAACAAGCGCAGCGTTCGCGTCACAAAGCAACTTGTTGCGTGTGAGAATCGCCTCGTTACACATAGTTGACAATAAAAATGCCCTGGATTTTAACAATCCAAGGCTTGGCAGGGGAGACGCGATTCGAACACGCAACCGACGGTTTTGGAGACCGTTGCTCTACCGTTGAGCCACTCCCCTAAAAATACTGTCAATAAAACGTTTGCTTAAAAACAGCATTACTATTATAATAAATTAAGCGTTTATTGTCAAACGCTTAACGCAAAATATTGGTGAAAAATGAAAAAAGTTACAATTTACACGGACGGTGCGTGTTCAGGCAACCCCGGAATTGGTGGTTGGGCAGCCGTTCTGCTTTATAACGGCAAGAAAAAAGAAATAAGCGGATTCGAAAAAGAGACAACGAACAATCGCATGGAATTGATGGCAATCATCCAAGGTTTGCGTGCTGTCAAAGATGGTTGGGCGTGTGAAATTTATTCGGATTCTCAATATGTTGTAGATGCATTCAACAAAGGTTGGATAGAATCTTGGCAGAGTAACGGTTGGAGGACGGCCTCGAAGTCTCCGGTGAAAAATTTCGAATTGTGGAATGCGTTACTTTTTGAAACTGCAAGGCATTCTGTTGAATTTGTGAAGGTCAAGGGGCATGCAGACGTTGAACTTAACGAGCTTTGCGACAAACTTGCGCGTGCGGCGATAGTGCAATGTGCCAACATGCAATAGAATTAGTTTTGAGGTGGTTGTGATGGCTTCGAGTAGAGAATATCTGAATTATGTTTTGGAACAACTTTCCGATTTGGAGGAAATCGACTACAAATACATGATGGGAGAGTATATTTTGTATTACCGCGGCAAAATGATGGGCGGAATCTGCGACAATAGGTTGCTTGTTAAGCAAACTAAGGCGGCAGCGCAGTTGATGCCGACGGCTCACACGGAATTGCCGTATGACGGTGCAAAACCAATGATTTTGGTTGAAGAAGTTGATTCCAAGGCATTTTTGCGAGATTTGTTTGAAGCGATGTGGGAGGAGCTGCCGGTTCCCAAAAGAAAGAAGTAATCAAAAAGGTGTATGTGTCATGAGGACAATACACCTTATTTTTTAGTACTTTTTATAGAAGAAGTTGAACACTGTCACGAAAATCGGCGGCAAAATAGCAATTCCTGTGGGAATCAAGATGCGACTGCCGACTTCTGCAAAATCACTAAGTTCGATTTTGTTCAAAATACTGATGCCAAGAGCCAACAGAATTACGAATAGTGCTAGAACTGCAGTTGCGATTATGATTCGATTGTAGGCAAACTTCGGCTTTTCTTTGCGAGAGGGATCGTACAATGCGTAGATGGTTGCTCCGACCGGCAAAACAAGCAAAATTGCGAGTGTTACCAAAAAAGGTTTCCAATTGCCGACGGAAATGGATGCTAGCATCATTATGCACATGTAAATTGCCGCAACGGCATACGTTATCCATGTTGATTTGCAAATGACATTTGATAGCGGAATGAGCGTTTTTGATTTGAAGTGTGAAGAAGCATGGTTGTACAGACGCATTCTGATACCTTGTCTTGCAAGATTTTCAGCAACGTCTTCCAATGCAACAGGGTGATCGGTGTAGTACTTTTGGCTTCCGGCATCTTCGTCTTCGCTAAAGTCACGCATGTCGTCCAGTTGGTCGCCAATCATTTTCAACAAAACATGTTGATAGTTCTCGTTGTTTTCTGTTTTGGTCTCCAACGTTTCGGACATTGCACGCGCCCGTTCTTCGAACTGTTGCATGAAATCGTCTGCATTGTCTTGATTGACGTCAAAGTTGGCACGCGGGCGTTCCTCTACAACAACGGGCCGAGACTCTTCGACAACGACAGGTGTTACTTCCGGTTCGGGCTGAACGATAAATTCTTCTCGAATATCGTCGTTTTGCTGTGGATCGTCGTTGACTTCAACAATTTCCTCTTTCGGCTCTTCGTCGATAACTTTCTGTTGTTCGCCGTTTTCTGCTGCAATCAATGCGTCAAGTTGGCGTGAAAGTTCGTCCTGTTCGTGGAATTCTTTTGTGTTAAAATTGACCGTATTCTTGGTCTTCTTGTTCTTTGATCCGAACAGTGGTGTTACTTGGTCTTGTGTAACTTCAACGGGTGTATCGGCAGATGTTACCAACGTGTTCAATACGGCTTTATGATATTCCCACTCAGCCATGAAACGTTCGCAGTCGACGCGCCCTCTGGGGGTTAACGAATAGTAGCGTCTACGTCCACCGTTGGATTCTGTCCCCCAGTAGGACGTTATCAGGTCCTGTTGTTCAAGTTTTTTCAGGTAAGAATAGAGCGTCGGTTGCTTAATCTCGTACTTGTTTTCCGTGCGCTCCTTGATTTCTTTTGCAATTTCGTAGCCATACTTGTCTCCGTTTTTGCCGTCCTTGTCGTACAGCGAACACAAGATAATGGTGTTGATATTGCCTTTCAAAAACGAAAAGTCACCGTTCATACTTTTGTGGCCTCCTTGCACTTATTTTAGAGTATTACTAGGATTTTGTCAATATTTAATACTACTATTTCTGACATAGCATAGAATATTTTCACATTTTTGACAATTTTTTCCGAGTTTTGTACTAAAATGCCTATTATCGCCGCCAATATGTGGTATAACTCGATTATGAAAGTAGTTGTTTCTCGCACAAACAAAAAACTGATCAGTATGCATTTGAGTGGTGACGTCTTGGAAGTTGTCGCAAACAGAAAACTGACTTTGCAACAAGTCAAGGATTTTGTGGAAAGCAAGCGTGATTGGGTACAGGCACAAATAGGCAGCAATACCTGCGCAGCTGTAGATTTGAGCGATCATGCTTATTGCGGCAAATGTGTTGGCGATAGTTGCAATTTGTCTAAAACGCAACTTTCGGATATTTTTTGCGGAAAACAGTGTTTGCTGTTCGGTGACGTTGTTTCCGTACGTCCGACAGTGGAAAGCAGGTGTTATCTGGAGGATTGCATTTATCTTCCGGAAAAGTATTTTGCCCGTAAAGATTCCAGGTTGAAAGCACTAAATTCCTATTTGAAAAAACTTTCGCAACAAAGTGTTTCGGATGCTATTTCTCGTTTTGGATGTAATGCTTCTTTGTGCCCGACTAAAATTGAATTCAAAAATATTAACAGTGGTTGGCTTAAGTGTACAAATCCTGCAGAAAAGGTGATAACGTTTGATTTTCGCATTTGTCAACTTCCCACAAAACTACAACAATATTTGATTGTGCATGCATTTTCCCATTTCACCAACGACGGACACGACGAGGCGTTTTGGAATACCGTTTCCAACTACATGCCGCGTTATAAAAGCTGCGTTGAAGAGTTGAAACAATATGACTTTTTGAAAGATATTTACTAGCCGATTTGATTGCCGTAAATTTGAAGACAAGTAATATTTTTATACGTTGGTGCATCAATTTTTTAACCTTGGTCGTTGTCTGTGCCGGTATTGTGAGTATAATATTACAACAGATGATGTTTTGTTTATCAAATTAATTTTGCTGAATGTTAATGCCGGCAATAATTGTTTGTCATTTGAAAAGTTAGATAACGCTGTGTGTGAGGACACGTTTTATAAGTGTCTTTACAAGCCTTTGGTGTTTTTGATTTGGGTCACACATTGACGTAGTTTTCGTGATTTGTCTGGATTAAAATTGCCGATTATGTTGAAAGTAGTTTTGTGAAAAAATGTGTTAAGTGATATGAAAATAGTTGTGCGGCAAAATGTTTTGGGCTTTTTAATTAATGAAAAATTTCAACATAAGAGAAGTTCTGTTGGTGGACAAGTTTTAATTTTGAGAATTTATTGCACAATTTTTGTGCCGGTGTTGATTTTTGTCGATATTTATTTTATAATGATTAAAGTGCACTTTCGCAGAAGTGTATAGTACGCTAAAACATATTTTGGGGTGGATTCATGATTAATAACGACGTATTGCGCAAAATTTACGAGAAAGTGAAAACTCCGTATAAGTATGGTGCTGTGGTTAGAATTGCTGATTGCTATTGCGACAGTCCCGTTGTATTCAAGCATAACAATGCATTCTATATGACATTGGTTGAAATCGATGCTAAATGCGAGCATGGTTACCGTACAAAACTGCTGAAATCCGACAATTTGAAAGGTTGGACGGAAGTAGGGTACATTTTGACTGAAAATTATGGTTGGGATAGTGCTCAAACCGGTGGTTATGCGCAATTTATCGATAACGAATTTGGCGGATCGAATGAAATTAAAGCAGTTGACGGCAAATATTTTGTCGGTTATCTTGGCGGCTCTAAAAACGGTTACGAAACAGATCCGCTGTGGATTGGATTAGCCACTTGTAGTGACATTGACGATCCGAATAGTTACCATAAGCTTCCCAAGCCGATTTTGACTACTTTGGACGCGGATTGTAGAGAGGAAGAAAGCGTAACGCTTTACAAAAGTGATATGTTTATCGACGAAAAATTTACGCTTGGACATCGGTATGTTTGCGCATATAACGCTAAACGTGCCGATGGAAAGGAGAGTATATTTCTTGCGGTTTCAGATGACGGCTACGTATGGAAACGTCACGGCGACAGGGCGGTTATTTCTGTGAGTGAGTGTGACGATTGTATTCGAATTAACGGTGACCCTCAAATCGTTGTGATGGATGGCGTGTACGTTATGTTTTATTTCGTGTACGATCAAGTTCATGGCAAGGCGTGGAATACGTTTGCCGTTTCGGAAGATTTGATGCACTGGGTGAAGTGGCAGGGGCAACCTCTTGTGCAAAGTCAGTATGAATGGGAGAACGTTTATGCCCACAAACAGTGGATTTTGAGCGAAAGCGGCGTCGTTTATCATTTTTACTGTGCCGTAAACGACAAAAACGAGCGTTTTGTGGCCTTGGCGTCTTCACTTGATTTGCATTCGTAAAATAACATAGTTTTGCGGAGAATTGAGAAACTGTTGACATGAAAAGATTGTTTTAGGTTCAATTCTCGCATAAAAAATTTAGTCGGTAAGATTTTTGCTGTTCTATGAGGTGCCTCGTAGGACAGTTTTTTTGTTTTCAAAAGAGCGGCATTTGTTTGCTATTTTAAATTATTGTTATTAATTTTTCGAAACGCCTTGTGCGGCGCTCGTAACTATCTATTTAAAAAGTGTGTATGCGGATAGCAGAAGCTGTTTGATGCATGTATTGTAATGTCAATTTTAGCGAGGTTTTTTTTGTAATTGGGAAATTTTTTCCGTAATTTTTTAATAAGGTATTGACATCGAAATTTAACATGCTATAATCATTTTATCAAGCATTGATATAATTTGCTGCGTTAGATTTATCGATGCAATTAAGCGGAGGATAATATGAGAATTAAAGTTGGAATTGTTGCTACAAGTCAATTGAGTTTTCCCGGTCCCAAAGAGGAAACATATCGCAAGATAATTGAGCAAATGGAACTTAACGCTCAAAACATGGGGTTTGATTTGGTTTGCTATCCGGAACAAGTGATTGTTGCAGAAGATGCGGTAAAAGCCGTTACATTTATGGAAAGAGAAGCGGTGGACTTCTTAATGATTCTTAACGTGTCCTATTCCGCAGGTTTTCTTGTTCCTATTTTGTATAAAATTCGCAATGCACATGTTGGCATTTGGTCAATTCCCGAAACAAAAAGTGGCCCGGTGATGTTTAATTCGTTTTGTAGTAATAACATGTATCAAGGCATCAATGCCAAGTATTTGTCTGCAAACGGAATAAAGTGCAAGTGGTTCTATGGGTTTGCCGATGACGAACAATTCCGTCGCCGTCTTTACGTCACGGTGAAGGCTCTGGGTGCCATAAAGAAGTTGAAACATTCCAGAGTCGCACTTATTGGAGGAATTGCTCCGGGATTTTACGATTTGTATTTTGACGAACGAAGTGTTTTGTCGAAATTCGACGGAATGTTTATCAATCGAAATCACGAATACGATGAAGTTTTGAAAATTGCTAAAGGAATTTCCGACAGTGAAGTGCAACCTTATTTGGATGAAATGGAAAAGCAGGGCGTTTGTTGCCTTACGGAGCATGCCGGACAACTTAAGTCCTTTAGCGTGAAAATGTATTTGGCCTACAAAAAACTTGTTGAAGAAAACACATATGACGCGATTGCTATCAGTTGCTGGCCAAGATTCCAGGACGATTTCAAATACTCGGTGTGTTCAACAATAGGTATGTTAAACGATGATAAAATTGTTGCTGCTTGCGAGGGGGATTTGATGAGTGCCATCAGTATGTTGCTGTTGCAAGATCTCTCGGATGAAAGCACCGCATTGATGGACTTTGCCGCATATGACACGTCGGATGATTCCATTTTGTTGTGGCATTGCGGACCTGCTACACAAAAACTGTGCAAGCAAAACGGCTATAATTTGAGCGATAATTTCAGTGGAATGAAACACGAGCCCGGAAAAATATGCGGCACCGGAGTTGTGAGAGATATGGTGTTCGATCCCGTGGATGCGACGGTGTTCCGTTTCAGCGGAGACATGAACGGATACATCAATTTGAGTGGACGTTTTATGGGCAACGTTAAGGATAGTAACTGTGGTAGTCGCGGTTGGATGAACCAACTTAAACTAAACGGCCAAGATATTTCTGCTCAAGATTTCACAAACACAATTTTGTCAGGCGGATTTGAACATCATTATCCGGTGGCAATAGGGCATTACAACGACATTCTGGCGGAAGTATGCGCTTGGTTGGATATTAAGCCAATCAAGAAAATATTGTATAAAGATTATCTGCAAACAAAGGAGGATGAAGAATAACATGAAGAACGCAATTACAATCACGCAGATGATGCGTGCAACGCGAAAATTGTATGACAAGGGCGAGCGTTTTACTCATATTGGTATTGGACCTATGTCCAAAAATTTGTTAAAAGCTGTGCTGAGTTTGGCGAAGGAAAAAGATTTTCCTGTAATTTTGATTGCAAGCAGAAATCAGGTGGATAGCGATTCGCTCGGTGGTGGTTATGTTTGCGATTTTGACCAAAAACGTTTTGTAGAAACTACCGACAAAATTGCAGAAGAAATCGGCTTTGACGGTTTGTGCTATTTTTGTAGAGACCATGGCGGACCATGGCAACGCGATAAAGAACGTAGCGATGCCTTGCCGACTGACGAAGCCATGAACATTGCAAGACAATCGTATGTTGATGATGCTGTTGCCGGCTTCCACCTGTTGCATATCGATCCCACAAAAGACCCGCATTGCACGGGAATTGTGCCACTAGACGTTGTTCTGGGCAGAACCGTTCAATTGATTGAAAGCATCGAGAACGAGCGCAAAGCAAAGAATCTGCCGGAACTTGCATATGAAGTCGGCACTGAAGAAACAATGGGTGGCTTGATAAGTGCTGATAGTTATGAGGGATTTATTCAAAAACTTATTGCGGAATTGGATAATCGTAACTTGCCGCATCCTTTGTTTATCGTCGGTCAAACCGGAACGCTGACTCGTCTGACAACAAATGTCGGCCACTATGACAGCGTAACCGCTAAAAATCTTAGTGATATTGCCAAGAAATACGGCATGGAATTGAAAGAACATAACGGTGACTATCTTGCAAATAAAATTTTGCTTGAACATCCCGTGATAGGACTTGGAGCAATGAACGTTGCGCCGGAATTTGGACTTGTTGAAACGGAAGCATACCTTGAATTGTGTGAAATTGAAAACAAATTCGTGGTGGAAGCTCAACGTAGCAATGCAAAAAATGTTATTGCAAAACATGCTTTGTTGGGGCAACGTTGGCGCAAGTGGATGTTGGGCGAAGATAGAACGGCAAGTGTGGATGCAATTGCAAACAAACCCAAGCTGGTTGAAACAATAACACAAATGTGTGGTCACTACACGTTGGAAAATGCCGAAGTGCACAGCGCATTGAACAAGCTTTTTGATAATATTTCGAACCTAGGGTTAGACCCGGAATTTTACGTCATAAAGAAAATCAAAGACAGCATCGACAGATACGTTTACTGTTTTAATCTTTATGGCACAACGTCAAAATTGATTGCTGCAACCAATGAATAGGCTGTGTATTGATCTCGGAGGCACAAAAACTGCAGTTGCCGTATACAATGAGGCCGGACAAGAAGTGTTTTACAATGTTTTTCGCACCGAGCCTGCAAATGGCTTTGACGATTGGTTGGATCGTCTTGCCTCAATTGTTGACGGACAGCATTTTTCGGAAGGATGTATTGCTTCTCCGGGGCCGCTAGACTTGAAAAGCGGTAGTATAATCAACGCCGTGACAATGGGGTGGAAAAATTTACCGCTGGTGCAATCACTGGAAGACAAATTTGGATGTAAGTTCTACTTGATAAACGATTGTAATGCAGGTGTTCTGGGTGTTTGGCACGAAAAAAGCCAAAAATCAAAATGCGCAAACATCGTTTACTTGAGTGTGAGTACCGGTGTCGGTGGTGGAATGATTTTGAATGGTAAATTGTACGTCGGGCGTGGAAATGCGGCAGAATTTGGACATGTGCGTGTAATCGAAAACGAACAACGTCGCTATTGCGCATGCGGCAAAACCGATTGCCTGGAATTGTACGCATCCGGAAGTGGTATCGAACGATTGTTTTTTGAAAAAACCGGAATACATATGACTTGCCGTGAAATTGCGCATTCTGCCGATAACGGAGGTGCGGTTGCCAAGGACTTGCTAGCAAAAGCAGGTCGTACACTTAACACTTTTGTCAACAATTTAAACACGGTATTGGATTTAGACGCAATTTATGTCGGTGGTAGTGTTACTAAATCAGACATAGTATTTGATGAAATTGTCAAAAATACGTCCAATGTTTTCCGCGCGTCTATTGACGACAAACAAGTGATTCGTGGAGCGTTTGAGTTCTTATCCGCAAAGCATTGATTTGCTTGTTGCAAAAATTTGATTCGTGAACGTATTTGTTCGTTGGCATTGACTTTTCTGCTGTTCGAGGATATACTATAAGTGAAAATTTGTTGTGGTTTGCGATTTTTATAGGTTTGCCTTTGTGTATATTTTCGCGGAATGGTGTTTTGCCACGCACAAGTACATACAGTCAAACTTGTTTCGGTTGCTGCGACATCTAGGTGCTCGGGTGGTTACTATGAACAAGATTAACGCGGAAATTAAGCGAAATAGTATTGTAAAGGTTTTTGACTGTGTGTGCGCGCATGAAAAACTCAGTCGAAGAGAAATTGAAAAATTAACAGGTCTGTCATGGGGAACAGTTTCGGCCGTTTGTGCCGAATTGACGGAGCGACAGGTGTTCAGTTGTTTTAAGGGTGAGTCATGCGGACGCGGACGTGTTTCCGAACTGTTGGCGATAAATCAACATAACAATCTGTGTTTAGGTATAGATATCAACGTCGGCGGCATCACCTTCGTTGTTTGTGATTTGGCAGGTAACTTATTGGATCACCGATATTGTGAACTGACACAATATGGTGTCGACGGAGTTTTAGCGTTGGTTGTTACGCATGCAAAAGAACTGATTTGCAAATATCCCGCTATTTTTAGCGTTAGTTTGTCGATGCAGGGACAAATAGACTCGCGAAAGGGAATATCGGTGCAGGTTAATCGCTTTTCCAATTGGACGAATGTTCCGCTGACTGACTTGTTGAACAAAGAATTGGGACTGCCTATATATTTATATCACGACCCGGATTGTTTGATGAGTTATCATCGCAATGTTGACAAGCTAATCACTGACGAAAAGAATGCCGCGATAATCAGGCTGGATGATGGCGTCGGAATGTCGCTGTTGATAGACGGAAAAAGTGTTGAAGGCGATGGTGTTGTGGCCGAAATCGGACATACATGCATTGTTCCGCGTGGATCGAAGTGTTCTTGCGGAAAGCAGGGGTGTTTAGAGGCGTACGCGTCATTGCGTGCATTGGCGGACGGCTATTCTGAAAATTTTCAACGTAACGTGACTGTCAGAGAGTTTTTACAACTGTTGCGAGCCGGCGAATCAAATGCTTGCAGCCTTTTGTGTGAACGTATGCAATACTTGGGCATTGCAATGGCAAATTTGTCCAATCTGATAAATTTGCAAAAAATAATTATAAGCGGTACGTTGGGAAACAGTGCAGAGTTGTTTGTCGGTGTAGTGGAAGAAACGTTTCGACGCAATACTTCGAATGCATGCGCATTTGTGTCTGCGGAGTTTACTCCGATTCAGCCGGCTGTCGGTGCTTGCTTGACAACCGTGTTGCAATTTAAGAATAATATTTTGTTTGATTAGCCGCCGTTTTGTGCGCGGTTGGGGTTTAACTATGAAATTTACTAATTGTTTGCGTATTCAAATTGTTCCGAACCATCACGAGGAACAACGTATACAATCCATTGCTGATTTTTGCGTTAGAAATAATTTTTCAAACGTCATGCTGTTTATTAATGCGGAAGAATATAATGTCGGGCATATGACGATTTCAGAGGCACAGCTGTGGGTTGATACTATGAAGAAAGCCGCCACTGTTTTTCGGTCTAGAGGGTTGACTGTCAGTTTGAACCCCTGGATTGAATGGGGACACTTGGATAGATGTCGCCAACTTAAAGAGGGACAAAATTTTGTCACACAAGTTGATTATGACGGCAACGAATGCAGTATGGTTGCTTGCCCATTGGACAAGAATTGGCTGGAATTTTATTTAAACTTTGCGCAATATCTTATTGAACAAATCTCGCCGGATGTTTATTGGATCGAAGACGATTTCCGTTTTCACAATCACGGCGACTTGCATTATGGCGGTTGTTTTTGTGCGCATCATATGCACATGTTTAACAGTCAACTTGATACAAACTACACGCGTGAGCAGTTTGTGGACAAACTTTTCGGGGAACAACCTGACGAAGCTGTAAAAAAGGCATTTTTAGACGTAAATCGTAAGGCCATTACAGACGTTGCTCGTGCAATCGGAGAAAGAATTAAAAGTGTCAACAGTAAAACGATTGTTGGTCTTATGAGCAGCCGACACAATATGCATGCGGTTGAAGCGCGAGATTGGAGCGGTGTACACAATGCTTTATCGCAAGGCGGCATGTTGCTTAACAGGTTGCATTTGCCCGGATATTTCGAGGAGGCCCCGAAACGGTATTACTACAGTTTCAACTACTATACATTTCTGTGCAGAGGTTTGTTACCGAAAGAAACGCAAATAATGCCGGAAATCGAGAATGCTGCTTTCTCGTTGTTCAGTAAAGATGCTCAATATGTCAGATTCGAAGTTGAATCTGCTTTGCCGCTTCAAATATCGGGCATGACATACGATATATTTGATTTTGTGGGCAATGGTGTAAACGAAAAATACGGATACGGAGAGGCGATAGCTGAAATTAACAACTATCTGGATGCCGTTACGAACAGCGAATATCGTTTTGATAAGCTTTCCGGGATAACTTTTCCGATGGACGAAAAAGCTTGTTATAATCGCAAGTTTAAAAAAGGCGATTTTATGTCAATTTTGCCGACGGACTATCATTTATGTGCTACTCTTGCGGCTATGGGTATTTCTCCAAGAACAACAACGTCAAAGGAATTCGGCGGCGAACTAGTTGTTTTGTCCGGTGATAATACGGATAATTTTACCGATGCGCAACTTGTAGAACTGTTCAAAAACAACCACGTTATTGTTGATGGGCGAGCCGTAAATAATCTTGTGGAAAGGAAGCTTGGAAAATTGGTTGGCGTGAGCAGTTGCGTATTTGTGAAAGCCGAAAGTGACCTTGTTAGTTTTGAAGCTCTCTGTTCGGACATTCTTGTTGACGATGTGCCCGGGTACAGAGCGACAGCATTCGATAAGGCCGGCGATAGATATTATATTCAATACGAATGTGGTGCAAATGTATTGAGCAAGTTGTGCGATAACCTCGGAAATTTTGTAGCAAACGGAAGCGTTGAGGTTAATGGACATTACGTAACTCCGTATGTTTTTGACGATTTGTATGTTGAGCAATTTAATCCTCTAAGATACACGCTAATCACAAACTATATTAAGAAATGCTCATCGAAATCGGTGGCCATTTCTGCGCGTGAGGGCATTTATGCATATTTGTCTGAAGTTGGTGATGAACATGCCGTGTTGATATTGGTGAACGCAACGTTGGATACAACGAAAAATACCACTTTCTGGATCAATAAACAAATTAGCGGAATCAAAGAAATTAAACGTGACGGCACTACGGCCAAAGTTGAATTTGCAAGTTCGGACGGCAATATAGCTATTGACGAGTGTTTTTCCGCATTGACCACCAAAACTTTTATTCTTGAGTTTTGACTTTGCTGTAAATAGAGGTTTTATAAGATCTGCTTAAAAAGAATTGGTGTGATAAAATTTCGTGCCGAAACAAAAAATGTTAGTTAAATCTGTCCTGCAAGCTACATTGCCGGGCAGATTTTATTGTATTAAATACCACCTGATGCCAGAGAGTGTGGGGTGTTAGTGAATAAAAATTCCCCCTTGCCACATTATTCCAAGTCCGGCATATGAATAATTGGCCGCAGGAATCCTCTTTAATGAAAAACATGAGAGATTGCGGATTGTATGACGATGAACCCGCCTCTAATAAAAGTATTCTGCTGAAAGAAGTGTGGTAAAATTTGAATAATTCTGTATCAGTCACATGTGCGGCGGTAAACATTCTGGCAGAAGAAGTTTGTGTAAATCACGTGAGTATTTGTGTGAAAATGTCGCAAAAAATGAATGTTAAGAATTTTGTTGTTGTCTTAAAATATATGGATAAGCATTGGTGATATATTACTGTTTGTTCCCAAAATAGCCTCAAAATGTGGAATTGTGGCGTGTAGAATACTGCATGGCGTTTCTTTTGACGCTCTGAACAATGCAATGCGAGCACGATGAGGGGAAGTTTTAGCGCTTGCATTTTGGTTGATGATTTTTATTTTAGTGCATAAAAATCGTATTTGATGTTTTACCTGCATTTCGAGATTCTCTTCACTAGAAAAAGCGGGGCCACACGATTGACCACGCTTTTAAAAGTTTATTATGAATATTTTTAGAAAGTTAGAATTTTTTGATGTTTCCAACTACTTTTCCTATCACAATCGGATTTTCTTCCGGTGTGATAACAATGTCTTCCATTTTGTCGTTTTCGGGGTGAAGGACAAGATTCGGGCGAATGAGCTTGATGCGTTTGATTGTTGCTTTGTCTTGCCACATAACCACAGAAATTTGACCGATAAACGGTTCTTCTTGCTTGCGAACAATAACATAGTCGCCGTCGGATATTCCGGCTTTTATCATGCTGTCACCTTCTACGCGCAATAAGAACAGATTGTCTCCGGCAAACATGCTTTTAGGAAGAGGAAATTCTCCTTCGATGTTTTCTTGCGCCAAAATTCCCGGGCCTGCGCTGACGCGTCCGACCAATGGTACAAAATTGGTTTGAACTCTGTTTTTTCTGTTGATAACAATGGCGCGTTTCTTGTTTGTCTCTTGAAGGATAAGGCCATTGCTCTTCATTTTCTTGATGTAGTAGTGCACAGTGGACGTTGATTTGATATTGAATTTTGCAGCGATTTCACGCACCGAAGGCGGAAAGCCGTTTTCGTTGATAAATTGTTGCAAATATTCATAAATCATATTAAGTTTTCTGTCGCCTTTTCTCATGGATACATTATATAATTATGTCCAACAAAAATCAAGCATTTTGAAAACTTTTGTTCCAATGATTTGCTGTTTTCTTTAAAATTATAGCGAAAATCGGCACAATTTAATATACTATCACAGTCATAATAGATTTTTGCGGCCTATGAGAAGTCAATTATTGCAAAATTGGCATCCGCTCGTAGTAGCATTTAAAATCAAATTTGCAAAACAAAAGCAAGCATCGAATGAACGCTTGCTTTATCTTTGAATATTATTCGTAAGGCATTTTAGTATCACAAAACAATGTAATTGATAAACTTGTCTATATTTCTGCGCCTAATAGTACAAGTGTACAAGATGCCATCGTCGAAATATTCGGCCTTTTGTTTGCATGCGTATTTTTGCAACAATGATGACAATTTGCCACAGTCTTCATAAGATACCTTTAGTTTTACCGTAGTGTACTGTTTTTTCAATTCCTGATGCACAATATCCATCAATACATCAAGATTTTCTTTTGTTTTTGCAGAAGTAAACACAAACGGTGACGACGTTGCAAGTTCGTTGGGTAACGAAACAAGATCGGCCTTATCGCATTTATTGTATACTCGAACGAGCGGAGCCGTGACATTTAAATCGCAAAGGATTTGCTCGGTTATGGTAATGTGGCTCGATACGTCCGGCGAGGAAATGTCGCATACGTTTAAAACCAAATCGGCGAAGGTGGCTTCTTCAAGAGTAGACTTAAATGCCTCGATTAGAGCTGTGGGCAAATTGCGAATAAACCCGACTGTGTCGCAAAACAACACGTCAATTCCGTCAATTTCTTTTTTGCGTACAGTGGTGTCCAGCGTCGCAAAAAGGCGATCGTCGGCGTATACATCGTTGTTTGTTATTGCATTAAATAGTGTGGATTTTCCCGCATTAGTGTAACCGACCAGTGCAACGGTAAAAACTTCATTCTCAACCCTTTTTGCGCGAGTTATGTTGCGTTGCCTTTCAATTTCTTGTAATTCCTTGCGTAAGCGGTGCATTTTTTCGCGGGCTAGGCGCTTGTCTGTTTCTAATTGCGTTTCGCCGGGCCCGCGCGTTCCTATTCCGCCACCTTGTCTGGAAAAATTTTTGTCCGGCCTGGTGGCAAGACTATAAGATAGTTGAGCCAATTCTACCTGTTTTTTACCCGCCGCAGACGTTGCTCGCAATGCAAAAATATCAAGTATTAAGTCTACATTATCTATAACGGCAACATCCAGTGCGTCTTGAAGATTTTTTCGTTGAAGGGCATTCAGTCGTTGTGAAAAAATCACGACGTCAATCGGATATTCCGAGACGTCCAATTCATTTTTAATTTCAAGAACTTTTCCGCTTCCGATAAGCGTTTGAGGGTCCACAAAATTGCGATTTTGTCGAAATAAAAGCCTGACAACACCATGCGCGGATATTATCAGTTCGTGCAGTTCAAGAATTTCCTCTTCGGCGTTTGCTTGTGATTGCTCAACGTAAACCAAAGCTACATTTTGATACGATTCCACGTTACTCCTCCTTATCGCCTCTTAAATTGACTTTTGTCGATGCGTTTCGACGTATGTCGTCGGTTATTGCCGCATAGTGTTTCTTTGTTGTGTTTACGTCCTTGTGTCCTAAAACGTCGGCAACCACATAGATATCGCCTGTGCTACGGTAAAGCTGCGTGCCAAACGTGGAGCGCAACTTGTGTGGCGTGATATGCTTAAGCGGAGTGGCTATTTGGCTGTACTTTTTTATTACATTTTCAACCGCACGTGTTGTTATGCGCCGTTTTTGCAAAGATAAAAATAGTGCAAGCTCGTCTTTAAGCGCATCATCACTTTGGCGTAGCGAATAGTAGTCGTATAAGTAGCCGGCAACTTCTTCCGAAAAATACAAAATAACTCGTGCGCCGCCTTTTCTGGTAACAACAAAGCTGAGGTCATCGAAATTGATGTCGTCCATGTCCAATCCGACAAGCTCGCTTACACGAATGCCCGTTCCTAAAAACAAACTAACCATGGCTAAATCGCGTACGCGTGTGTTTTCTTGATAGCGCAATTGGTGCTCTGAAAGGCCCTGCCCGGATTCGACAACGTCAATCATGTTGCCGATTTCGTCGCCGTCCAAGCGGACAATTTCCTTTTCGTGCAGTTTTGGCGAATCGACAGAAGCGGTGGGATTGTATCGTATGGTCTGTTTTTTCTCGAAATACTTAACTAGCGAGCGAATTGCAGCGAGTTTTCGGCTTTTTCCTCTTTCTCCGTTGCGTTGAATCGTGCCGTCTTTTTTGTAAATCTCGATGTAGTTCAAATATGCTTCAATTTCAAACGGCGTCAACGCTTCGATATCGGCCGTAGTCAACTCTTTTGTTGATTTGTTTTTATAGCGCGGCACATGTGCACACATATATTTAAAAAAAGTGCGAATATCATAGGCGTAGTTCAACCTTGTGAGAGTTGTAGTGTTTGAAGAAATGCCCACAAAATATTCACGACAAAAATCCGGCAAATCGTCGGCCAGTATTTTTTCTATTTTTTCCGCGTTTTCTAGATCTCGTTTGTTAAAATATGTTTTCGACATATTGTAATTATACCACTCAAATGGTTGCAAAGCAATATTTTGCGAATAATTGTATAAAAATGTAAAGTTACAAAATTAAATGATGAAATTAATTATAATACAGAAATAGTGGTGAAAGATTCTATGTTTTGTTGCTGATTTTATTTTCCATTTTTTTTGCTCCTTTTGCCCTTTGGGCGGTTAATATGCCCGAATATTTTCGGATAAGTGAATAATACACAAATTTTTTCGGGTAGTCAACTATTTGCTCGAAAAAAATCGTATAATTTTTTAAGAGGTAATCAAAATGCAAATTTTCACTGATAGACTAAATCGACTAATGAAAGAAACCGAAACAAGTGGCTACAAACTAGCAAAAGCAATAAATGCAGACAATCAAACTGTATTAAATTGGTTACAAGGTAAAAATGAGCCCAAAATATCATACTTGCTAAAAATTGCAATTTATTTCGATTGTTCCGCGGATTATCTTCTAGGACTTTCGGACATTTAGCCAAGGTAGGCAACAGCAAACCGCTACCGCACCAAAAACGGGTAACCAACGCGCGGGATGTGGTTCCCGTTTTTTCTATTGCAGCACTCGCCGGCACTGCGCTTTGCTCCGTGTCGGATCGTGGTGCAATAGACTGTCGAGGGCTCCTTTTGCCCTTTGGGCGGTAAAATAATTGAGCACTGCTCAATATTTAGTATTATTGAGTATTACTCAATTGTCAACAAAAATTTATTGAGTAGTGCTAAATTTTTTTTGAGGTGGCTACAATGATTTTCCAAACAAGACTAATTGAGGCATTGCAACAAACAACACTAAAACAAAAAGAAATAGCAGAGCAGTGCAACATACACCCAAGCTGTATAACACAATACAAGAAAGGCGAAAGCGAACCAACGCTAAAAACATTATTTGACCTATGCAAAGTTCTTAATTGTTCCGCGGATTATCTTCTAGGGCTTTCGGACATTTAGCCAAGAGGGGCAACCGCAAACCGCTACCGCCCCAAAAACGGGTAACCAACGCGCGGGCTGTGGTTCCCGTTATTTCTATTGCAGCACAAACGGACACTGCGCTTTGCTCCGTGCCGATCGTGGTGCAATAGACTGTCGGGGGCTCCTTTTGCGGTTGCCCGCATTGGCCAAATGAAAACGGCGTGCCAGTTGGCACGCCTTATTCTTTGCTATTTACTTTTTATTTTCACCCCCTAATTTACATTTTGCGCCATTTTGCGCTCAATTGTTTGCTTGTAGTTGTCTTGTTCTTCTTGTTGCTTCACATCGTCGCAAAACGTCTTAAAATCTCGATAGTGGTATATAAAAGCACGGCCATAAATTTTGGCAATGTCTAGCAAACTTTTGCCGTTTAACATATCTTGTAAAATCATATAAGTATTATCCTCGTCGGCTTCGTATTCTTTGAAATAGTCTAGATTGTTTGAAATTATATCTTCTTCGTTGTATTGGAACTTGCTCGGCTCGTTCTTGTGCGTGAAATATTCAATAATTGCCCGATTGCTTCTAGTGGGCTGTCCAAAACAATTGCCAGCATCCGATGCTATATCTGTAAAGCGTGGTGCAAGCTGTGCAATCGTTCTTGCAGAGTTCAAAACAACGGCCAAATGAATATGCTTCGGCTTGTCCGTGCCGTCTTCGTTCTTGTCTTTGTCGTGCACAATAAATGCGTAATATCTAACATTTTCAATTGAACATAATCGTTGGCACAATTGTTCAACTGTCAAATAAGTTACAAGCGACCAATTGCGTGTCCGCTTGTTCAGTGTGGCGTCCATTTTAGACATTTTTCAATGCTCCTTTTTTGTTAGTGGTGTAGTTCCGCCAATGTTTTGGCTGTGGGTGGGTAGTGAGGTAAAGTGAAAAGTTTTGTGCTTTGTTCGCTTAAATGCACTTGAATCGGGGTTTGCTAAATAGACGCAGTATATTTAGCAAACCCCGCCCAATTTTGTGCTCGCACTTGCAAACACAAGGGCAAAAGCGGACAGCGAAAAACGGCTACCCCGCCTTGCTTTTTCGCTGTTCCAAGCCTTTTGCCAAATCTTGTTTTTATTTTTGCAAGTAGGGCGGAACAGCAAGCTGTTTCACCCGTGGGGAATGGTGTCTTGCAGTAAACGGCCGTAAAGCGTTTTGCCGTCGCAAGCGACGGGCTTTATCCTTCCCGCCGTGGGGCGTGAACATAAACAAAACGCTTGACAGCCTTTATTTGTTGCCGTTGTGGTGTTGGCAATATGGGGCAAAAGCGTGCTATCTATCTATTCGCAAAACACCGCTTTTGCGAATAGATAGCATTAAAAACGCCGTAGGGCGGACGCAGTATTGCCTAAATTAGCCGCTCAGACTGAATAAATGCATTATCAGCTAAAATGCCCGGACTCTGTTTAGCCTTAGACAGAATGAATCTCTCAAAATAAATCTTGTCTTAAAAGCTAAAATTAATCAGCCTTATCGGCATTTATCCGGTAAAAAATTCTGTCGGCATCTTAAACTAAAGCTCAATTCGTAGCCTACAGCGTTGAGGCCGTTAGGCGTTACTGCCTTAGCGGCGGTCTAGGCTGGAAGGAGAGGGCGCGCAAACTGCAAGCCCCGAAGCCGCCGCCAAAATTTCAACGCACCAATTCGATGTTGCCTACAAAAAAAACTAAGTGCTGCCGAAAGCTTTGATGGTGTCTACTCTTAAAAACAATAAAAAAATCCCCTTCTTCGTTCTGATGAAGGGAAAAACAAGAATTAGAGAGTTCTACTAAAATTTACTTGCGGAGGTTAAATAAAATGGTAGATTACAAACTAAAACAAAAAGTACTTCAACTTGACGAACAAACTTCGATCCTGAAGTTGGAAAATCAGTATAACAAATTACTTTTTTATATAGGCAAATATGGCTACGTTCCGGCCGGATTGAACGAATCTTACTTGAATTACACGCACCGTTCTTTTGAAGAAAACGTCAATTCTGCTATGCTGTTTGAAGTTGAAAAAATAAATAACTCTACGTATCAACGTTGTCGTCGTTTGCGTATGAAAATAAATTGGATGTTGTCGAACTTTCGTTGCTCGTTCTTGACGTTCAATTTTAATAATTATGCTTTAAGTCTCGATGCTTCATATCGTCGAATATTGGTTCAACGTACTTTGAACGCTCTCAACTGCCATTATATTGCAAACATCGATTTCGGTTCTTCTGATGCCTACCTTGACGATAACGGCGTTGAGCGTGTCGGTACGTCACGCGAACATTACCATGCAATAGTTGCTACCGTTTGCGATTCCCGTTCTACGCCTTGCCTTGTAAATTATTGCAAAACTTATGGTCACGTCTATGTTGTCCCTTGTCGCATGACTTCTTCCGATGTACGTTGTTTGGCAACCTATACGGCAAAATTAGCCAATCACGCTATTAAAGAGACTGCGCAACGTTCCGCACTATTGTTCAGCCGCAAGTTTGTTTTCCCGTCTGAAAACGAATTACAAGACATTGAATTGCCTCGTTTGCAACCTGTTGACACTACTGATTTCTTGTTTGAAACGTCGGAAAAAGTGCCGCACGGTATCTTCGATTTTCAGGAAGATTTCCTTAACTTGTTATACCTTACTTCCTACGACTGAAACTAACACTCAAAACCACACTTTGTACAACTAAAAAAACATAGTTTATAAGCCTATTTTTGGTCTTGTAAATTGTGTTTTATTTTTTGTCTTTTAGTAAAAGTCTTTTCGTCCCAACAAATAGTCCGTGCATACGTTGAAATAGTCGGATATAGCGATAATATAATCTGCGTTTGGTGTTGTTTTTCCGTCTAGCCAATATTTAACTACACTACCGCTTACTTCTAAATCTTTTGCTAATTTATAGGCTGTTATGTGCTCTTCTTTCAATAGAGTTTGAAGTCTTTCTGATATTTTGTTTTTCATGATTCAAATTTTAGAATTATTTTTTGTTTTTGTGTTGACTTTTTCTAAAAATAGAATTATACTGTCATTGGTTCTAATTTTAGAAGTTTTTGCGGAGGTATAGAAAATGGAAGTAAAAGCATTGAAAGGCAGGATTGAGTTTTGGAATAAAGAGCTCAGGCAATATGATTGTGACTTTGTGGCTACTCTAAGTCGTATGTGCGATTTCCCTTATAGTGTTTCTACTTCGGTGCGTATTCAATATTCATTGATGCGCAATGGACGAAAGCCCGATGATGTTGTGCTTGATACTCGCCATGTTGCTCACATTGTAGATCGTTTTAAGTTTTGGCTTTGTGATTGGTTCCGGTATAATTTGCCGGATTGTGACGTTTTGTTTTACGATTAAGTCTTTAACGATTAGCGGTATCGTTCCAATTACCGCCCCATTGCCGTTAAAAAAATACATAAAGACCATTGTGGCGGCCGATGGCAAAGAGGAAAGAAATGAAATTTGAAAAGAATTTACCGGTAACCATGGAAACTAACCAACAAACCTCTCTTTATATCCCCCCAAAAACACAATTTATAAGTCTATTTTTTATCTTGTAAATTGTGTTTTATTTTTTGCCAACACTCAACACAATAACCGCCGTATTTTGTCTCGTCTTTAGTTAGTGTTTTTCCGCATTGTTCGCAAGTAACTGTTTTATTGTTTACGTAACCGCACTCGTAACAAGTTTTATAGTTTCCTTTTGTTTCTTTGCCGCAATAAATACATTTCCCCATTTTTCTATCCTCGCTTTAATAAAAATCTTTTCGGCCAAGCAAATAGTCCGTGCTGGCGTTGAAGTAGTCGGCAACTGCTATTATGTTATCGGCCGTTGGTTGCATTAGTGCGTTTTACCATTTGCTTATTATTGCACTACTTACGTTTAATATTTGGGCTAGTTCTCGTTGTGATAGTCCTTTTTCTTGTCTTAGTTCTTTTAATCTTTCAGAGAATGTGTTTTTCATGTGAAAAATGTTACTCAAAACTATCTAAAAGTATCGGCTTTCTTTTAATAAAAGTCTTTCCGCCCCAACAAATAGTCCGTGCTTACGTTGAAGTAGTCGGCTATTTTTACTAGTGTATCTAGGCTTGGGTATGCCCTACCTTTTTTCATTTCTGTTACTGATTGCCTAGATATGCAACAATATTCGGCTAGTTCTTTTTGATTTGTGTCGAATGTTTTTATTAGTTCGTTGAATCTTTCTGTAAATATCATGTGTTATACGACATTTTATAAAGTGATACTTGATATACGATGCTACGTTCAGCGAATAATTCAAATTTTCGCGGCCGCTGTTGTTAAAGATTAACCAAAATCCGAACAACCAAGCAAATAGTCCGTACTGGCGTTGAAATAGTAGGCAACTTTTTTAATAGCTGTTGCTGTTGGTTCGCACTCGTCTTTCTCCCATCGTGCTATCATGCTTTGACTGTATCCAATTGCTTCAGCAAACTGTTTTTGTGTCAATTGCTTTTCTTGTCTTAATTCTTTTAATCTTTCTGCGAATGTGTTCATCGGGATGAAATAATGTCGTTATTCTGTGGTATACAGGATCACAACGCTTCAAGAGGGGCTTGTTTTTCGATTTACCAAATTTGTGCGTAACTTCAAGATGCCGGTGGATAAACCTACAACAAGTTATTTGAGCGATTCCAGAACCCTTTCCAGAGCTATTATGCCGTGTTCGAGAGTCAAGCCGCCTTGCAAATAAACAATGTATGGCGGGCGAATCGGGCCGTCACAACTCAGTTCGATCGATGCGCCCTGCACAAAACAACCGGCAGCCATGATAACCTTATCTGCGTAGCCCGGTTGTTCCCAAGGCTCCGGAGAAACAAATGCGTCGATTGGAGATACTGCTTGAACAGCTTGGCAGAAACTCACCATTTTTTCGGCCGAACCAAGTTTGATCGAACATACGATATCGCCGACGTGCTCGTTGGGCAACGGAGAGACTTCGTAACCGCGATTTGTGAGAGCTTGAGAAAACAATAATGCAGTTTTTATTGCTTGACCTACTACGTGAGGAGCATTAAAAATTCCTTGGTAAAACAATCTGTAACCGTAGGAATACGATCCGACTTCCGTGCCTATGGACGGCGCTGTCAATCTGCCGGCAACTAGCTGAATTAAATCTTCTTTGCCGACAATGTAGCCGCCCGTGGGAGCCAGGCCGCCGCCAATATTTTTGATGAACGAGCCCGCACAGTAGTCGACGCCGACTTGTGTCGGCTCTAACTTTTCTACAAATTCGCCATAACAGTTGTCACAAAAAATTATTGTTTCGGGGGCGATGTTGCGAACGAAAGCGCAAATGTCTTCAATTTGGGCAATAGAAAGAGCTAAGCGCCAAGCGTAGCCGCGTGAGCGTTGCAAATAAACCATTTTCACCTTGTTTTGACGCAAAAAAATTTCGATTGCAGGCTTGTCAAAATCGTTGTTTTTGAGCGGAATAGAAAGAAAATTTACGCCGAAATCAGCAAGACTTCCAATGTTTTTGCCATAAATAACGTCATGAAGCGTGTCGTATGGATCACCGCAAACAGACAAAACGGTGTCGCCGGGACGCAGAGCTCCAAACAACGCCAATGTTAGGGCGTGAGTACCGGAAGTTATTAAGGGGCTGACAACGGCATTTTCCGCGCCAAAAATATCAGACACCACTTTGTTAAGCCCGTCGCGACCGACATCGTCGTTGCCGTAGCCGCTCGTTCCGTTAAAATGTCTCAAGGCGATTTGATTGTTGGCGAATGCGTTCAAAACCTTTTTCTGATTATACAGTGTCGTTTCGTCAATTTGTGAAAATCTGCACTCAACTTGTTTGAGCGCAAGTGCTACTTCTGTGTTCAATTTTTGCCTCCGTTTTGCATATTATGTCAATAATAATATTATTCAAAATGCGAATTATGGATATAATTCAGAAGAACCTACGTGATTTGCTACATGAAATCGTTATAGATAATATCCGCAACTTCCGCTACGTTCTTACTTGCAACGTCTATACGCTTTTCAACTTGCATTTTTTTAAAATACGTTTCCTGTCTTTTAGCGTAGTGACGAGTGTTCAACTTGATCCGTTTTACAGCATCGATTAAACTACAATTTCCTTGTAAATGCGAAATTATTTCCTTGTAGCCAATCGCAGAAAACGCAGTAGTTTCACAAAAGCCATAGTCTTTCACCATTTTCCGCACCTCGTCTACCAAGCCGTTCGCAATCATGCGGTCTACGCGTTCATCGATCATTGCGTACAACTCTGCTCTGTCGCGATACAACACATATAGTTGCAAATCGTACTTGGCAGGCTGTTTGTCACGAGTTCCCGCCGAGCGTTTTTGCCCTTGTTCGGCAATTTCAATGGCCCTTATAACTCGAACGGGATTTTTGAGGTCTATAGTGCCGTAGCTTTCAAAATCAAGCATTTTGAGCTTTTCGCAAAGTGCATCCAGCCCTTCTCTTCGAAAAATTTCTTGCAACTCTGCGCGTCTTTGTCTATTTCCGGCACCAAATTCAGGCGGAAACACCAAACTGTCGAAGTAAAACCCGGTGCCACCGACAACAATCGGAATCGACGCGGAATTATCGATGATTTTAGACGCAGCATTTGCATATTCAAAAGAAGAATAGTTTTGATTTGGAAGCACGATATCTAACATATGGTGCGGCACACCGTCCATTTCAGCCTTTGTAACTTTCGCCGTACCAATATCCATACCCTTGTAAATTTGCATTGAATCTGCCGAAATAATTTCGCTATGCAGAAGTTTTGCAAGACGCACTGCCACTGCGCTTTTACCCACACACGTTGTACCCGTTATTCCGATGATTTTTTTCATCAAACAATCCTCTTGAACATTTTTTCCAGTTGATTTTTGGTGAACGTGACGGTGATTGGTCTTCCGTGCGGACATTGCAAAATCTTATTTTCGTAAATTCCACGAAGAATGTACTTAATTTCAAACTCGGAAAGTGCAGTTCCTGCCTTAATGGCTGCCTTGCAAGCTTTTTTTGCAACAGTTTCCACTATCAACGTTCTATCGTCCAGACGTAGTTCGTCCATCGATGACAAGAAGTACTGCACAAAATCTTCCATAGAAGTTCCGGAAAGTACAGTAGAAACAGCTTTGATTCGGAACGTATTGCGTCCAAAAGGCTCAATTTCAATTCCTGCGCTCAAAATGTTATCGATGTTTTGCTCGATAAACTCCGCCTCATCGTCTTTTACCGAAAAGGCATAGGGAAACAGCAGATCTTGCATGTGTCGCGTCTTTTCCGACATCAATTTGTCGAACAATATACGCTCGTGCGCAGCATGCTGATCAACCAAAATTATTTTGTCATCAAGCTCCAAAATCAAATAAGTTTTGAATGCCGAACCCAAAATTCTTGTACGAGCCAATATTTCATCGGCTATATCAACTTCTACAGGGGGTTGTTCTGTTGGTTCAGCACACTTTAACGTAAGCGTAGATTGTTCTACTGTATCGGCATCGTCCAGCCCCAACGCACGACGAGCCCCCTGAACAGTCAAAGTGCGCTCTAGTTCGTCGGCAAATTCTTCCAGAGATTGCTTCTTTTGCTTGTATGTTTGTTGCTCTATCTGCAAAATATCTTCAACTTGTGCACCGGTCATTTCGGTGATATTTTTGAACAATCCGCCTTGGTCAAAGGTGTCGCCGGCGACGTCATCGTCCCCTATCGCATCAAAAGCACCATCGTCATTCGATTCCAAAAGGCTTTTCACCTTTTGTTCGGTAAATTCGCGCAGCGCGCGATCGACAGCCTTGAAAAAGCGACCACCGACCTTCGCCGAATTTTGAAAACGCACCTCCGATTTTCTGGGATGCACGTTTACGTCAACCATATCATAGGGCAATTCCAAGTCCAAAACAAAAAACGGAAATTTACGCGTCATCAAATATGGGCGATAAGCCTGTGTGATTGCCCCTTGAATTCCCTTGTCCGAAACGCAACGACCGTTAACCGAAAGTGTTTGATAGGTAGAATTCGCCTTGGAAAAATCGGGGGTTCCTACGTAGCCATTGATGCGCATGTCGTCTGCCGCAAAGTTGACTGGCAAGCAGTTTTGCAAGCAATCCGCACCATACACGACAAAAATAGCTTCTTCCAAGCCCTTTCCCTTTGTTTGATAGATTGTTTTACCGTCGGACACATAGGTGATTTCCAAATTTGCGTTCGTCAATATAAGCCTAGACACAAATTTGGTGATATCTACGCCTTCGCGAGTCTCGCTTTTCAAAAATTTTTTGCGCGCAGGGACGTTGTAAAACAAATTGCTTACTTCGATTTTTGTTCCGACGTTTGCTGCGACATATTCTTTTGAAACTATTTTTCCGTTTTCTAACGCTACGCAAACCCCGGTCTGCGCATTGACTTGACGAGTGGTAAGCTTTACATTTGCCACTGCGGCTATACTAGACAAAGCCTCTCCGCGAAAGCCCAAAGTTTGCACAGAGTACAAGTCGTCTGCACACTCCAATTTGCTTGTAGCGTGTTTCGTAAAAGCAGCGTCGAGGTCTTCTTCGCTTATTCCGCAACCGTTATCCGTGACGGCAATAAGCTCCAAGCCACCGTTGACGATTTCAATCGTGATACGACGAGCACCGGCATCGATACTGTTTTCAACCAATTCTTTAAGCGCGCAATAGGGCTTTTCCACCACCTCACCGGCGGCTATTTTGTTGTATACTTCAGGCGGAAGTACGTGAATTTTGCCAAGTTCAGTCATTATTCTTTATCCTTCTGACCAGATTGTTTAGAATGTCGAACGCTTCGATCGGAGAAATTCTGTTTATGTCCAGATCACGCAAAATCGAAGCAACTTCTTGTGCGGATTTACTGCTTTTTTTATTGTCTGCAGAATCGGACAACGTTTGCAAGCTGTAGTTGATGTTACTGTTTTCCAACAAGGAAACTATCTGCTTGGCTCGTTCGCATACAGCCTGAGGAACACCAGCCAACTTTGCAACTTCGATGCCAAAGCTTTTGTTTGCTCCGCCGCGTGCAATTTTGTGCAGAAAAATAACTGTGCCGTTATATTCTTTCACGGTTATTCTGAAGTTTTTTACACCGTCAACTTTACCTTCCAAATCCGTAAGTTCATGATAATGGGTTGCGAAAAGCGTTTTTGCACAAACGTTTTTGGAAACATATTCCATAACCGCCCAAGCAATGGATAAACCGTCGAACGTTGACGTTCCGCGTCCGACTTCATCCAAAATAATCAAACTGTTTTGTGTTGCATTGTTCAAAATATTGGCAACCTCAACCATTTCCACCATAAACGTACTTTGGTTGAAGGCTAAGTCGTCGCTAGCACCCACACGAGTGAAAATTTTGTCCACAATGGGAATTTCGGCACTTTTAGCAGGAACAAACGAGCCGATATGGGCCATAAGCGTAATCAGCGCAACTTGCCTCATGTAAGTGCTTTTGCCGGCCATGTTTGGGCCTGTTATAACCATAGTTCTGTTCTCGTCAGTATCGAGCAAAACGTCATTTGCAATAAAATTGTCACGCTTCACATAGCACTCTACAATAGGATGACGACCGTCCACCACTTTTAGCGTAGAATTTTTAACATTGATTTTTGGCTTGCAATAGTCGTTTGTTTGAGCAACAAGAGCAAGTGACGATAAACAATCCAATGCGGCAACAGATTGCGCCGTTTGTTGCATTGCCGGAATATACGGCAACATTTTTCTGCGTAAATCCTCGAACAACAGCTTTTGAAGACGTGTTTTTTCTTCAAAGGCCGTCAACATTTTTTCTTCAAGTTCTTTCAATTCCGGGCTGACAAAGCGCTCACCGTTAGTTAGCGTCTGCTTTCTTATAAAATAATCCGGCACGTCGTTTTTGAACGAATTGCTAACTTCGAAATAGTAACCGAAAACTTTGTTATAGCCCAACTTTAGCGTGCGAATGCCCGTGCGATTTCTTTCAAATTCTTCCAATGCCGAAATTTTTGCACCGCCATTGCTGGCAAGATCGTACAATTCGTCCAGACGGCTGTCGTACCCGGCTTTGATAAAGTCGCTGTCTTTGATCACAAGCGGAGCGTCCTCGCAAATGGCGCATTCCAGCAAATCTGCCACTTTGCCGAGTTCGTCACTGATTCCGGAATAAATATCTTGCAAAATTTTGCTTTTGGCGTTAGCAATTACGCGTTTAAGTGCCGGCAAGTTTTGCAACGAACGTTTCAACGTCACGCAATCTTTGGGAGACAAATTGTTGTAGGCTATCTTTGACGAAAGACGTTCGATATCGAACACGCTACGCAACACTTTCGCAACTTCACTGCGCATTACAAAAGAAGAATACAGTTCTTCAACACCATCTAAGCGAGCATTTATTTGCGATGCCTTCTGCAAAGGGCGATCCACCCAATCGGCAAGCAATCTTGCGCCCATGGCAGTTTGCGTTTTATCCAACAGCCAAACCAAGCTACCCACACGCTTATTCTCGCGGTAGGATACGCTCAACTCCAAGTTGCGACGAGTTTTGACGTCGATAGACATAAATCTGTTTTTGTCTACATAACGTATGTTTTGAAGATGTGACAATTCCCGTTTTTGCGTGCTATACAGATAACTGATCAATGCTCCGCAAGCTGCAACGGCAAAAGATTTGCCACCAAGGCCAAACCCTTCGACTGTAGATATTTTGTAGTGTTGCAAAACAACTTCTTTTGCTTTCTTTTTGTCGTAGCAGGCGTCGTCATAAGGGGAAAACTGTGGAACATACGTTGCTTTAACGCATTCCAAGTTGGCAGACATTTCGCGAGCATCGGTATTACATATAACCTCGGAAGGCTTATACGAAACCAACAACTCTTGCAAATCGCGCACTTGTGCCATTCCGTCAAGTTCCGACGCACAAAATTCGCCCGTAGACAAATCGCAAAAAGCCACACCGATTTTATTTCCAACGCAAACAGAAGCAATATAGTTGCTTTTCTTTTCTTCAAGAATGTCGCTTTCCATAACCGTGCCCGCAGTGATGACGCGCACGACGTCACGCTCTACAACGGCACCGGTCTTTTCTTTCGGGTCGGACAGCTGTTCGCAGATGGCAACTTTTTGCCCGGCAGCAATCAGTTTTGCAACATAGTTGTCTACCGCATGATACGGCACGCCGCACATGGGCGCACGCTCTTGCATACCACAGTTTTTGCCAGTAAGCGTCAAATCCAAAATTCTGCTTGCAACTTCGGCATCCTCGAAAAACATTTCGTAAAAGTCGCCCAAACGATACAGCAAAATACAATCACTGTACTTTTGTTTTGTTTGCAAGTAATGTTTCATCATTGGTGAATAGTCCGACATTATTCCTCCGATACAATTCTGCCCCATAACGTTGCAGAACTAGCTCTTTCAATTTCTACAGTAACAAATTTGCCGATAGCATCGTCGTTGCATTTGAAGTTTACAAGGCGACCACTTTCTGTTCGGCCACACATTGTGTTTTGGTAGCGGAAATTTGCACCCTCCACCAACACTTCGTAACGTTGACCGACCATTGTTTTGCTGATTTCTTTAGTGACTTCGTTTTGACAAGCAAGTAAGCGAGTTATTCTGTTTTGTTTGACAGCATACGGAACCTGTTCCATATCGTAGGCCGGGGTTCCTTTTCGTCTGGAATACACAAAACAAAACGCAGAACTATACTTTGCCTTCCGAACAAGATCGAGCGTATCTTCAAAATCTTGCTCCGTTTCCCCGGGGAAACCAACCATGATATCTGTTGTAATGCCAACTCCAGGAATGCGCTTGTGAATTTTTTCAACCAATTCAAGGTACTGTTCACGTGTGTATCGACGATTCATTTTTCGCAAAATATCAGTACTACCACTTTGAACAGGCAAATGCACGTTGTTGCAAACATTTGCATTGATAGCAATGGCATCGATAATGTCGTCGGTGAGATCTTTGGGGTGCGACGTCATGAAACGCAAACGAAATTTTCCCGGCAACTTGCCGATTTGATTCAATAAATCTGCAAACGAGACGCCGTCCAAATCTTTACCATAGGAATTGACATTTTGCCCCAACAATGTGATTTCCTTGTAACCTTCGTTTAGCAAGGATTTCACCTCGTTTAAAACATCTTCAGGTCTTCTGCTACGCTCGCGTCCGCGAACGTATGGTACGATGCAGTAGGTGCAAAAATTGTTGCAACCGTAGTTAATGTTTACCCAAGCGTTAGGATAACTTGTACGGTACTGTGAGAAATCTTCTTCGTTGTAAGCGCAAAATTCAGTGTTGAACAGTTTTTTCTTGTTTTGAGCATTTGAAATAGCTTCCGATAGCAAGTGGAGATTGCTAGTGCCCAAAACTACATCGACAAACGGATAGCTTTCGCGAATTTTATCGGCAACTCCGTCTTGTTGCGACATACACCCACAGACGGCCACGATCATTCCGGGGTTCTTTCTTTTGATTTTTTTTAGTTGCCCCAAATGCCCGTAAATCTTTTGTTCGGCAGTTTCCCTTATGCAACACGTGTTAAAAACAACCACGTCCGCGCTTTCTACTTCAGTGCATTCCTCATATCCTAACGAGCGCAACATCCCGGCAATTTTTTCCGAATCATGAACGTTCATTTGACAGCCATATGTATGAATAAAGTACTTCAAACCGAAAACCTCCATAAATATCCGCATACTTCTACTTATAAAACCATTTTACTCTATTTTTCGATTTTTTTCAAGAAAAATAAATATAAAAAAATTAACAACAGACAATATAAGTACCATGACAAAAAGAATTGTGAAAGTATGCGCAATATGCCTTTGTGCCACTCTTTTGGTAGCCATATTGTGTGCTACGACAGGCATAATACTATTCAAACATAGCAAAAACTATGTTAGACTGGATTGCAAAAAGCTTAATGAGGTTTATTCCAACCTGACGATCATCGACTGTAACGGAAACAAAATTAAGGATACATTCTATTTCGGCGATAACAGACTGATTCCATTGGCAACGCTACACGACTACACCTACATGGCGTTCGTGGCTGTTGAGGACAAACGCTTTTTTGAACACGACGGATTTGACTTGAAAAGAATCGTCGGCGCTGCCGCACGAAATATCAAAAGCGGAAGTTTTAAAGAAGGCGCCTCCACCATCACTCAACAACTGATAAAAAACACCCATTTGAGCAGAGAAAAGAATTTAAAACGCAAAATAAATGAAATGTTACTTGCGACGGAATTGGAAAACAAGTATTCAAAAAGAGAAATTTTGGAAATGTACTTGAATACAATCTATTTCGGAAGAAATGCATACGGAATAGAAAACGCAGCAAACGTATACTTTAACAAAAGCGCTTCGGATCTTTCGTTATCGGAAAGTGCAACGCTGGCAGGTATGATAAAAGCGCCCAATATCTATGCTCCCGACAAAAATATCGAAAAGTGCCAAGTACGCCGAAACATTGTACTAAAACTGATGTTTGAACAAAATTTGATAAGTGAAGATTCTTATCAAACGGCTGTAACCGAAGAAATTGTATACAGACAACACGTTGAGAGTTGTGTTAAAACATACGCCGAGATGGCCATTGACGAAGCCTGCAGGATAATGAATTTGTCACGCGAAGAGCTTTTTCGTTCGGAATACGTGATCGAAACATACTTTGACAGTCAAATTCAAAACAACTTAAATGAATGTGTAAATAACGACAAAACTCAAAATATAGACGGAAGTTTGGCAAATTTATCGTGCATAATTTGCAACAATGACGGAGGCGTTGCCGCAAGTTATTTTCGCGGAGAAAGCTCCACACTACCAAAACAAATCGGAAGCACCGCAAAACCTATTGCCGTTTATGCGCCTGCGTTTTGCGAAAAAATAATAACACAAGCCTCTCCGGTTCTTGACGAAGAGACAAATTTTTCCGGTTACAAGCCTACAAACAACGGCAAATACTACGGTTGGACAACAGTGAAAAATGCAGTAGCTAAAAGCCTTAATATTCCGGCCGTTAAAACGTTAAATTCGCTAGGGATTGCAAAAGCAGAAAAATATCTTGCAAAAATGGGAATTTCAGGAAAACAGAATCTTTCCCTTGCACTTGGTAACGTTGACGGAGGCATGACTCCGCTTCAACTTACAAATTGCTATCTGGTTCTTGCAAACGGCGGAAAAACAAATAATACGCATTTTGTCAAAACAATATTGAAGAACAACAAAATTGTTTATTCGCACAAAGCAACCACAAGCCGCGTTTTCGATGAAAAATCAACATATCTCATGACTGACTTATTGCAAAATGCAGTAAAAAACGGAACGGGAAAAAAGTTAAGAGCAAACTATCAAATAGCCGCAAAAACCGGCACTGTCGGAACTCGCAACGGAAACTCGCAAGCATTGGTTGCCGGCTACACCACCGAACACACTTTTGTGTTTTGGTTCAGCGGAGACATGGACAACACCGTGAGCGGAAGCAATTCGCCATGCGTTCTTGCGTCAAACGTTTTGAACAAAATTTATTCAAATAATCAGCCGGAGGATTTCGTCGCGCCGAAAGGTGTTGAAAAAATGTGCATAGACGACACTGAATTAAACAATAATCAACTTGTTGTAGCTAGTACTGAGGGCGAAGAATTTGTATTCGATTGCGAAAATGCGCCCAAATTTATAGCTCAAGAAAAATTCGACTATAAATTATCAACAACAAATAACGGAAAAATTGTCCGATTGATCTTGCCGAATGTGCAAAACGGAACGTGGAAAATATTCAAAAAAGAGAACGGCACGACTTACGAAGTATCTATAGATGAAGTTGCAAACGGCTCGTACTATGCGCAGTTGTGGATGAACAATCGTTGCATTTACACCACGCCAACTATTCAAGTGACAAACAACGCATTTAGCAGTCAAAGCAACACAAAATTCAGACTGTTGCCGACATAATATTTTTTGCACCATTTATCGACAAAATGGTCAAAACTTTAAAATTCACCATGTTTCGACGAAAATTTCAACCATTTGTACGCTAAACAAGAAAAGTAGCTTGCACACGCAATATGGTAGCATAAATTCGACAAACAAGAAAGATTGCGTGACAAATTCGATTCCTCCCATTGTGCTTTTGCCATTTGTGCAGACTTTTATCGTTTTTGCAAGACAACAAAAACCCAGTGGCCGTAAAAGGCATAAAAAATGCAAAACAACGTTGTTTGCACAGCATCGTTTTGCATTTGATGTAGGACTACCGAAAATAAGGTTCCACAAAATGTGGAGTGTGGGTAAAAATAGAGCAAAGAAGCCGCCCTTGACGTATATTTAATTTCAAAACAGGACGCTTTTGCTCTATTTTCATTGGCTCAGAAACACTTTTGAGCAATTAGTTGAAAATATTCTTCCAAGAAAATTTCCGCGACTACTTTCACAACATTATGAGATTGTGTACCCTTAACCCAGAGAAAAAACATGCGAGTTCGCGACTGCCAATGGCAACTGATGAAAGCCTACCATATGCCAACAAAGATGTTTTGAAAAGCGTAACTTTGGGTATAGATATCGAATTGCTACTCTATCACTATGCTTTCGACGTTAGCAAGCGCGTTTTCAACAAGTTTTTCCACGTCCAAAACGCTTTCTATCTTTTCAACAGTGGACAAACGAGGCTTTGTTACAGGGCGCTTAGGAAGAAAAATAGTACAACAGTCTTCGTATGGCAAAATTGACGTTTCGTAAGTTCCGATTTTTTCTGAAATTTCAATTATGTCGTCCTTATCAAAACCTATCAACGGACGAAAAACAGGCAACGTTGCAACGGAGTTCGTGCTTGTGATGCTTTCTAGAGTTTGACTGGCAACTTGCCCCAAACTTTCCCCTGTTATGACGGCGCCGGCACCATTAGCCTTTGCCAAACGTTCGGCAATACGCATCATAAAGCGGCGCATGATAGTGATCATAAATTCTTCTGGGCACTTTTCGTGAATTTCAGTTTGAATTTCGGTGAAACAGACAACGTCTACAGTCATGTGCAACGTGTACTTTTTCACGATTTTGGCAAGATCCAAAACCTTTTGACGTGCTTGCATGCTTGTATACGGAAAACTGTGAAAATGCACGGCACGAATTGTCATTCCGCGCTTTGCCATAAGATAGACGGCAACAGGACTGTCTATTCCGCCGGAAAGCATGGCAACAGCCTTGCCTCCCGTACCGACAGGCATACCGTTGACGCCCTTAATTATATCTCTGAACACAAAAGTTTTGCCATTTTCGCGAATATCGATATTGATTACTGCCTGTGGATTGTGCAAATCAACCGTCAGTTGATTGTTGCGCTCCAAAACGTCACCACCGATTTCAGCAGAAAGCTGCATGGATTTTATGGGAAAACGTTTGTCTGCACGATTTGTGTTCACTTTGAACGTACCGCGCAACGGAGCAAGTGCCAATGCTGCGCGCTTGATTTCTTCGTAGGTGGAAAGAACTTCTTCTGCAACGCTGAGCGAGTGCACACCAAACACATTTTTGACAACGTCGATAAGTTGAGGCAAAATTGCTTCATCAAAATTGCGAATAATGTGGCGAGCATTGCTGCGCGCAAAATCAAATTTATAATCGCGCAAAGCAAACTTTAAATTGGAAATAAGTGCACTTTCAAAAAATTCTTTGTTATTTCCCTTTAAGTGAATCTCTGAATAGCGAACGATGATAACTTTCATGATTTTCTCCGTTAAAATTATTTTAGTAACTTACGTGCATGGTTTTTCTTAAAGAAACAACACATTGCACGAGCTTATCTGCCAACAAACGCGCTTCTTCTTCCGTGTTGTATTTTGAAAAGCTTATGCGAATTATTCCTTCGGAATAGTCAACCGGCAAACCGATTGTCTTGGCAATACGGCTTTGTTTATTTTTTGAACTGCATGCCGAACCGGTTCCGACAATTATTTCGTAGTTTTCCAACATATGCAACAACACCTCTCCTTTGATTCCTGCAAATGCTAAAGACATTATCGCCGGAGAACAGTTCGAAGTGCAATTCTCACGCCAACCGGTCAATTGAGAAAGAGCATCGCGAATGATGGATTTGTAGTTTTCAAATGCAATTTTGTTGGTGGCAACTTTGGTTTGCGAAGTGCCCAAGGCTTGTGCCATTGCAACGATTGCGCCGACATTTTCCGTACCTGAACGCAGTCCTTTTTCCTGACCACCGCCAAGCACAATAGGTGTTATTCTGATAGAATTGGAGACAAGAATGGCTCCAATTCCTTTGGGACCATGAAACTTGTGTCCGGAAAGAGTGTATATATCGACGCCGAGCCAACTGACATTGACAGGAATTTTCCCAACAGCTTGAACACCGTCGCAAAACGTGATCGCACGCGGAGCAATGGTTTTAACAGCTTCGTTAAGATCTTTCACGTTGTTTATTGCACCGGTTTCGTTGTTAACATGCATGAAACACGTCAAAACCGTGTTAAAATCGACTTTTGACAAAAAATCTTCAACGTCAATGTGTCCGTCGGGCTGAACGTTAGCGAATCTGACATCAAACCCCTTGCTTTGCAAATCCAACAAGACATAGTAGACGGCGGAGTGCTCCGATGCTGTTGCAACAATATTACCTTTTTTGTTTTTGAAAGCCCCTACAATTCCGAGATTGTCCGATTCCGTGCCTCCGGACGTGAAATACACACTGTAACCATTGGCGCCCAAATTGCGTGCAACTTCGGAGCGAGCATTTGCAATATCATTTGCGACATCCAGACTATATGTGCTGCGTGCCGATGGGTTGAAATACTTTGTGGATGCATACTCAACCATGGTTTCCACGACATCGTCGTCAGCTCGCGTTGTTGCGCAGTTATCAAAATAACTTATCATTTTTACCTCAAAATGTATATTATGCCATACATAATAGCCTACAAATTTGCAATTTTAGATATAATATCCGCGTTTAGACTATTTTAGCGTAACAACAGTCACACCATTTTCACCCTCGCCATAGCGACCAAGCCTGAATTCCAACACGTCACGATGTGTACGCAAGTGAGCATGAATTCCCGCACGCAAACGTCCTGTGCCCATGCCGTGGATTATCCAAATTTGATTTATCCCTGCCAAAATCGATTGATCGATATAGGCATCGATATTTGCAACCGCCTCGTCGACACGTTGACCGATAACATTGATTTCACTGTTAAAACTTCTTGTGTTAATTTCGGTTTTAGCCTTTGATGCCCGCGGTTGATAGCGTGAAAAAGTTTTATGCTCCGAAACGCACTCATACAAATCGTCAGCGGATACCTCGGAAGAAATTGCTCCGAATTTTACAAGAATTCGTTTGCTTCCCTTGATTTCGGCAACTTTAACTTTCACGTCAAGTTTTTTAGAAAAGACGACGTCGCCGACTTTAAGTTTGCCAAAATCTACTCTGTTGCCGGTGAACACCACTTCTTCACCCTCGTCGGTCTCTTCTGCAATCGCATAGTTTTTCAATTCCTTAACTTTAGCCCTTGCAGCAAACAAATCCTTATCCGTGACATCCGTATTCAAAATTTCTTTTAATTCTGCAACAATCTCATCGGCCTTCTCGCGCGCTTTTTCAACAATCTTTTTAGCTTCCGCTTTTGAAGCTTGCAAATACTTGTCTCTTTCGCTTTGCAAACTACCGTTTAATTTTTGAGTTTTTTCCAACTCTTGTGCTAATTTTTTCCTTTCTTTGTCGACTTCCGTCAATTGTGCTTCATATTGTTTGCGAATAGCTTCAGCATTCTGCAAAACCTTTTCGAACGCCAATTTTTCGTCTGAAACATTATTTTTGGCAAATTCGATAACGTCGCCCCTAAGCCCTAATTTCGCAGCAATAGCTAACGCATTAGAACTACCGGGCACACCCATAATCAACTTGTACGTCGGCGCAAGCGTCGCAATGTCAAATTCCATCGAGGCGTTTTCAACGCGCGGCGTCGTCAAAGAGTATTCTTTAAGTTTTCCATAGTGTGTCGTTATAACGCACTTGGCACCGCTTTTTCTCAAAAAATCCGTCACCGCCAATGCCAATGCCGTCCCCTCGTTCGGCTCCGTTCCTGCGCCGACCTCGTCAATCAAAACAAGGTCACCACTGCCACATTCGTCCAATATGTCGCGCAAGTTGGTGATATGGCCGGAAAAAGTAGAAAGATTTTGTTCAATGCTTTGTTCGTCACCTATATCGCAATAAACTTGTTTGAAGAACGAGAATTTGCTTTCCTCCGAGCACAAAACATACATACCGCTCATTGCAAGCAAACTCATCAATCCGAGTGTTTTCAGCGTAACGGTTTTTCCGCCCGTATTCGGACCTGTTACAACAATGACATCATAATTTTCGCCCAGTTTTACCGTCACAGGCACAACCTTGGCTTTATCCAACAACGGATGTCGAGCCTTTTTTGCATCGATAATTCCGTCGCAATTTAATTCGGGGAAAGTTCCCTTATTATCCAACGCATATTTTACCTTGCTGAAAATAACGTCTATATCACTGATTGTTTCTTCCGAAACGCGAATACGTTCCGCAACGGGAGAAATTCTATCCGTGAACGCTTGCAAAATTCGTTGTATTTCGGCCTTTTCAGCCAAAACGGCTTCTCGCAGAGCATTGTTCAGTTGCACGATAGCCATTGGTTCGACAAACAGCGTCGCACCGGTTGCCGATTGATCGTGAACAATGCCGTTTACAAAGGATTTGTATTCTTGTTTTACAGGAATGACATATCTGTCGCCGCGCAAAGTTACGATGCTATCTTGCAAGTATTTTGATAACTCGCCGTTCTTCGTGTAGCTTTGCAGTTTTTGTTTGATATCTGCATTTATTGCTTTTATTTTCTTTCGGATCGCAAACAAGTCGTCCGATGCTTTGTCGTTCATTTCGTCTTCGGAAAGTATAGAGAAATCTATATCATCTTCAAGTTCTTTATCCACAAACAAAGCATAAGCACGCGTCTGCAACAACGACACGTCGATGCCATAATCCACAAACAATGAAGTTTGCAAATTTCTGGCCGTACGAAGAGTACGCATCACTTGCAACAGCTGTTTCATCGATAAACAATATCCGACACGGGCAAGCGAACAAATTTCAGCAACGTCATCGACGGCAAGGTCAAACGACGTTTCGTATTGAAACAAATTGTATGCTTGCTTTGTTTCCAAAAGTGCCGCCTGTGCCGCTTCGAAGTTATCTGCCGGTAACATTGACATCACCTTGCGTTTTGCAACCTGGCTTACGCAGAAAGAAGAAACTTTTTGCAAAACATCACGATATTGCAGTTTTTTTAAAGTTTTTTCGTTAATCATAATTTTTCAAAATTAGCCTAAGCAAAAATCAATACACCTTCTTATACAAACGGCCTCGGGTATATTGAGCGGATTCGACATAATTGTCAGCAACACCATTATTCAAATTTAAATAATGGTGAACAATTGCGCGGTCAAAATCGACGCAGTAGCGTCCGAGAACATGCAATTTGTCCGTGACGGACAATTTCTTTCCGTTGTACAATTCAAAATTGCATCCCTTATCCTTGCGTCTGGCAACCTCAAAACTATTGCCAAATTCATCGGTATAAACCAAGCGACGATTAGCCTTGCAGCTTGCACAAGAACCGCCAAAGACCACTTTATAGGGGCAATGCACCAACTTCATCAGCGAAATTTTGCCGTCAACAAAAATTAATCCGTTTCTATTTTTGAATTCAGCTATTTCTTTAAGCGTCAATTCCTGTGAATACATAAAAGTTTTACAGTCGCCGAAGTGAGATACAATTTCATCGTTAAACAGATTTAACCCTAAACCGGCAATATACGGCGAGGCTGTTTCGCGGGCAATTTGGACATGTCCGACATTGTTGCAAACTATGCCGAAATCATTTTTGCACAGCAACTCACGAACGTAGTCTAAATCACAAAACGGCGGCAAATCCACGTAGCAATTCGACGGCAAATTCGACGTCGTATCGATATCTATCATTTCCGGCTTAAACAGAATATAATCGACTTTGTCGCAAATATCCTCTATCTGTTGTTTCGTATAACACACGACGGCCAAACAAGATTGATAATTGCAGTTGCTCACCGTTATGCCGTCAAAACAAGTTTCAGAAACCGCACGTGCGGAAAACTGCTTGTTATACTCTTCTACAATAGATCGTTGCAGAAGTTCCAATCCGTTACGACGCAGTGCATTTACTTGAGATTTAGCCATGAATACATCGTCGCATTCCACAACAATGTTTTTAAGCTCAAACGGAGCTTCGCCAAGTTTTTTCAATTGACGTTCAAATTCCGCCTTATCCGTTGCTTTAACAATTGCTGCTTGAACGTGATCTTCGGATTCCACAACGACAGTCACATCACATGAAGTAAGCGTCAACCGAGCTTTATTGCCGGCTTTTGCGGAAAATTGTAATTGTAACGGCAACTTTCGACGAGCGGACAAAACTTCGCCACACAGTTGTTGCGACGTCGTTCTATGTACAGACATACCGTCTTTAACAGCACCACTAAATTGAGCGCGTACAAGACCATTGCCATCCTCGACCACAGTTCCTCCGCACCATTCGCGCTCTTTATCGAAAACTTTCAGCCCGTCTCCCTTTTTGAGAGGAACTTTACTGTTGACACAACCGTTTTTGACAACACCGATGCTTACACCAATATGATTTTGAACGTAAGGGAAAATCAAATCGTCATTTTTGCCTTCAAGATAGTTGCATGACGGCAAATTACCACGATTAAACATTTCCGCAAGCAAGTTGCGATCAGAATTGTTGTAGCAAAAATTGTTTTGGAACAACTCTGAATAAACTTTAGCTGCCGCACCGGAATATTCAGGACGCCTGTTCCTGCCTTCTATTTTGAATGTGGTCACACCGCTGTTAAGCAATTTTTGCGCAGTATCCAAACTACAAATGTCCTTCGCCGAAAGCAGATACCCACCATCCGTAAACAATCCATCGTTGGATTTGTAAAGTTTTCTGCACGGTTGCGCGCAAAGACCTCTGTTTCCGCTGTTGCCGCCGACAATCGAAGAAAACAGACATTGCCCGGATTGACAAACACACAATGCGCCATGCAAGAAGCACTCGGTCTTTACGCCCGTAGACGCAATTTGCGATATTTGTGCATACGTGCATTCACGAGAACACACGACGGTGTCTGCACCAAGCTGCTTCAAAAATTCGGCACCATATGCATCGTGAACATTCAACTGTGTACTGGCAACAACATTAAAAGGTTTTGGCAAAGAAGCCGCATAACTCAACAAAGACAAATCAGTGACTATCACGCCGTCCGCAAAACAAGAATAAGCCACGTTAACAGCTTCAATTGCACGGCGGAACTCGTCGTTTTTCACAGAAGTGTTTATCGTTACGTACACTCGAACACCAAATAAGTGACAAAAATCCACCCATTGACGCAAATTTTGCGCAGTAAAATTAGGTGCTTTCATTCTTGCATTAAAAGAATCCAAGCCCAAATAAACGGCGTCACAGCCATTATTAACTGCCACCGACAGTTGTTCGACACTTCCTGCCGGCGCCAAAATTTCGTAGTTTCGAGTAGCCAATGTTCACCTTTTAGCGCAAACTAGCGCCATACTTTTCGTTGATATTTCTCAACACTTTTCCAACTTGCTTTTCGATGTCGGAATCTTGCAAAGTTTTGTTGTTGTCGCGGAATTCCACAGATATTGCCAAGCTCTTTTTTCCGTTGCCTATTTGTTCGCCGCGATACACGTCAAACAATCTGGCATCACAAACATACGAAAGCTTCAAAAATTCATCCAAAATATCCTGCGCCATCACTTCTTCGTCTGCGACAAACGCAAAGTCGCGAGTGATTGATGGGAATTTTCCAAATGGCTGATACTTAATCTCCCCTCTGCCTTTTGCAAAAAGGTCTTCTAACACAATTTCGGCGATAAAGCAATCAACGTTAATGTCGAAATTGTGGGCGATTTGCGGATGAATTTTTCCGAAACTACCACAACAAACGTCGTCAACGTATATATCGGCGGAGACACCGGGATGCAAAACAGCGTTTTCGGAACGGACCAATTTGACTTTGCAATCTGTGAAAGCGTGCACAACTTGCAATACTGCAGATCGGAAATCATCAAAAGTTATTTCTGTTGCAGCAACACACAAACGCTTTTCTTCGCAAGGCAACTCTGTTATCGGCAAAGACTTTGCTATATATGCCTTACCTAACTCGAATAAACGCAGATCGTGCAGGTTGCGCGAAAGATTTAGCGCTACACATTGCAACATGTTGGGAACAAGCGACAAATTCATCATCGACAATTCTTCGCCGATAGGATTCAGCAATTTGATATATTCGCTTTCGTCGATTTCGTTCAAAGAAGCCTTTTCAAACAAAGCTTTTCCTCCAAAAGGATAGAAAATGCATTCGTCAAAACGTAATCCGTTCAATACGGAACGTATTTTATCACAATTTTTATCTTCAACGGTTTTTCCTCCGCAAGTGATGTGTGAATTTTCCATCAAAGTGCCGGTTATATTGTCGTAGCCATACACACGAATCAATTCTTCGATTATGTCACAGTCACGTGCAATATCCGTTCTGTAAGGAGGAACCGTACATTGCAATTTTGAATTAACAAAGGCAGATTTTATGTTAAGTGAATCGAGTATACTCAAAACACGTTCGTCGGCTATTTTTATACCCAAAAGCTTTTCTATGCGCGATTTGTCAAAAATAACCGTCTTGTTCTGAGCAATATCTCCAACGGCAATTCTGCCCTTTGTGATTTTTCCACATTGCAATTGTAAACATAAATGCAAAGCGCGAGAAAGACCAAGATTGTTGGTGTAGGTATCGATACCCTTTTCAAAACGAGCCGAAGAATCCGAACGAAGGCCTAAACGTCGACTGGTTTTGCGAACGTTACCGTGCGCAAACGTTGCCGATTCGAACAAAACGCAGTTTGTGGAATCGTTAACGCAAGAATTTGCGCCGCCCATTATGCCGGCAATGCCAACCGCACGAGTTTTGTCTGCAATCACAAGATCTTGGTCGTTCAAAGTGTACTCCTTGCCGTCCAACGGAGTGATTTTCTCACCGTTTGCCGCTCTGCGCACGACGATTGTGTGATCTACCAGCGTATCGTAGTCAAAGGCGTGCATGGGTTGCCCTATTTCCAACAAAACATAGTTTGTGATGTCTACCAAGTTGTTGATACCGTGCAGGCCCATTTTTGCCAACCTAGACGTCATCCATAATGGCGAGCGCGCTACTTTTACGTCCGTCAAGCCTTGCATATAATATCCGCGACAAATATCAGTCGCCAAAACATTTACGTTAACAAGCGATTCCGTCGGCACAGAAGTTTCAATATAGGAAACATCCGGCTGATTGCAAGTTGTCCCCAAAGCTACGGCGATTTCGCGAGCAAGCCCCAATATGCTGTTACAATCTTGTCTGTTGGCAGTTACGCAAACATCCAAAACATAGTCGTCGATACCCACTTCTTTGCGAATATCTTCACCGACGATTGCCGATTCGCGCAATACAAGCACGCCATCCGTGTCCGCGCCCTCGTAGTAGTCACTGTCGATGCCAAGTTCTTCCGCACCACAGAACATACCCCAAGATTCCTCACCACGCATCTTGCCCTTGGTAATATGCAAACCATTGGCAAGATTAGCGTTATGCAACGCAACGGGAACTTTATCGCCCACCTTCACGTGATGATCGTTGGTGACTATGGGAATTATTTCGGAACCGATATCGACTTTACAACACAACAAGCGTTCGGCGTTGGGGTGTTGAGAAATTTCTTTTATCTGACAAACTTTAACGTTGGTAACGTGTTCGCCCAAATAAACCACTTCTTCGATCTCGAGACCGATATCGACCATTTTTTTACACAGCGTTTCGATGTCGACGTTGACTTCGACAAAATCTTTTATCCAAGAAAGAGGTGCTTTCATATAAATCTCCTTATTTACCGAATTGTTTCAAGAATCGTTTGTCGTTTTCGTAGAATAGACGAATGTCGGGAATTCCGTATTTTATCATTGCCATACGTTCGATTCCCAAGCCGAAAGCAAAGCCTGTGTATTTTTCACTGTCGATGCCGCTCATCTCCAACACTGCCGGATTGACCATTCCTGCACCAAGCACTTCTATCCAGCCTGTGCCTTTGCACAACGAACACCCTTTGCCGCCACAATTGCTACACGTCAAATCAACTTCGACACTTGGCTCTGTGAACGGGAAATACGATGGACGAAAACGAACCTGTGTTTGCTTTCCGAATAAGTTTTTTGCCAAATATTCCAATGTACCTTTCAAATCGCACAATGTGACATTTTCATCTACGACTAACCCCTCCATTTGATGGAACACCGGAGAGTGGGACGAATCACTATCCGAACGGAAAACTTTTCCCGGGCAAATCATTTTGATTGGCGGTTTTTGCTTTTCCATAAGACGTGCTTGAACCGCAGAAGTTTGGGTACGCAACAAAATGCCGTCGGAAAGATAGAAAGTATCCTGCATATCCCGTGCCGGGTGATCTGCAGGAATATTCAATGCTTGGAAGTTGTAGTAGTCTGTTTCAATTTCCGGGCCGGACAACACTTCAAAGCCCATGGAAACAAGCAATTCGCTAATTTTATTTTCCACCAATGTGACAGGATGCAAAGCACCCCATGCCTGTGACGAAGAAATGCTAATATCAATTCTTTCGTCTTGCAATTTGCGTTTAAGTTCATCATCTTTCAATTGTTTGTTTTTTGCATCGAAAGCGTCTTCCAGCAAATTGCGCAACTGATTGACTTTTGCACCGAATGTCGGTTTTTCTTCTGCGGGCAAATCGCGAATAGATTTTAGCAATGCCGTAAGCTCACCGCTTTTGCCCAAGTACTTAACTTTTAGTTCTTGAAGCGCCGAAAGATCTACACAAGTGCCAAGCTGTTCAAGACAAAGTTGTTGAATTTCACTGATTTTGTCCATAAATACACTCCTTAAAATTAAAAAACGCCCTACACAACATAGGACGAAAAATTTCGTGGTACCACCTAATTTCGAAAAACAAACGTTTTTCCTCTTTGTCCGATAACGGTGACAACCGCCTTCGACTACTGGAATTTCACCGAAAGAACTCCCGAGCGAACATCTTTTTGCGCAATGCCGAGGCTTACACCATCCCCCGATCGCTTAACAATTGTTTTCCGCAAACTCTTAAACTCGATCAATGTTTTTTACAGTATATCAAAATTTGAAAGAAAAGACAACAATTTTTGCGTAGTTAGTAGTACAATTATAAGTATTAAGAATTTCAAGAGTTAACAAACAATTATGCGCAAAATATACTAAAAATCACAACCGAACAACTATCGACAAAAGAACAATGTGTGCAATTCAAAAAAAGTAAAACAAACAACGATAGACACCTATTGCTTTGCAATCTGTTTACACGACAACCAATAACCTACGAACCGGAAAGTTTGTCAATTCAATACGAACAAATCAGTCCGATTTACCACTTTGCAAACAATTAACGCCTAACACGACAACACTGCATTTTTCCCAAAAACATGGACATTTTCACGCCAAAAGCGCATTTAAACCTTATTATGTCTGTAATATTATATTGCAAAACGCCACAAATCATCATAATTCGCAAATAATTTGCTATAACACAACATTTAATTGCACACCATTATTTTACGAAGCACCAAGCAGCATACCGCATTGCAAATACGTTTCCGGAACCGTTCCAACCAAAATCGTTTCGCAAACAAGTATAGGCATGGACATTTCAACAGTATGATGCATTGTCGGAACAATCAAATCCACACGACTGTCAACATTCAAATAGACTCTGTGCAACGTCTGATTTATTCCTGCTGACGTAAAATCGGAAACAAATGAACAGCTGACAGAATTTTGCGGAGAAACGTTTATGCCTACACACGGTCCTTTGCCACTCAGCAACGGTACACCCGATATCGTTCCTAGTGGTATCTGCAACTCATCGCCAAATTGCGAATTCAAACAATTTTGAATCAACACTGCAGCCTCACGAGCCAGCTTGTTTATTTGCACGCTGTCAGTAACCAACAAAACGACGTCATTGTTTTCATTCTTTTCCACCATCACAAAATTAACATAGCTCACACCGTTTGAAAACAATTCCAACACGGCTTCGTTGATTGCTTGCGCCGACTGTGACTGCACGTGCACTTTTGCCAATTCCAGAATCGTTGGCGTCATAGAGTTCCAATACAGGCGAGCAGCCAGCAATACCGCAAAAACAATTATCAATGCAACAGCCAACCAAAATTTACGCCAAAATTTCTTTCTTCGGCCGTACAATTCCGTTTTAGCCACGACAACGTATCCCCTCATGAGCCACCCGACGACACATTATATTCACACAAACGCTTCACCGTTACACATTGCGAACATTTTGAGGTGAAAATTGTTTCTCACCTCATATCACAGTAGCAAATTAGTACAGAGAGTTTTCCCAATCTTCATTTATACTCAAGAATATTTTTTAAAATATTGCATCGTATCCCTCATGGACACCGACAACTCTTACGAACACAATATCGCCAGATCGAACATGACGCACAAATTGCAATAATTCTTCATTATTCGGTACTTTTTCACATGTCAAAACCGATTGACAAAGCATGGCATCTAGAAAAAACTATCATATACTGATTTAAGCAATGCAAAATAGCTATCATTTGTGACAATTTACACAAATATTTCCCCTAGACACCATAAAGCCGATGTGCTTCACCCGAAATGGCCCGAATTCAACACGTATGAATATTCATTCAAAGTCGACAAAACAAAGCATTACATACTACCGTAAAACGTCAAATAACCGCGTATCGACATTTCGGAATGCGCACTGACAGCTTATGAGTACTCACAAAAACTACTTTTTCTTTGTTCTTGGACGGAACACCACTGAAACAAAATAACCCGACACAATTGCAACGCTAATCCCCGTGGCACATGCTGCCAATCCGCCTTTCAATGCACCATAAAACCCTTCTTTTTTTGCAGCTTCAACAGCACCTTTTACCAATGCGCACCCAAAACCCGAAATAGGCACACTTGCACCGGCACCGGCAAACTCAATAAGTTTACTGTACCACCCAAATGCTTCAAACACCGCGCCCAAAATCAAAAACAAAACAAGTATTTTGCCGTTTGTCAGATGCGTCCAATTGATAATTATTTGTCCGATAAGACAAATTCCACCGCCCACCAAAAATGCTTTCAAAAAAGTCATAAAAACACTCATGCCGTCACCTCAACCAAATGAGTTATTGCAGGAATACTGTCACCTTGAAATGACGTCGTCGGACTCATCAGCGCTCCAGTCCCCGCAAGCAATACCTTTTTATATTCGCCTCTACGTAGTTTTCCCAAAATGTAACTGTTAAACACCAATGCCGAACACGCCGCGCCACTGCCTCCTTGATAAGTCTGTTGTTCGTCAAAGTATAACGATGCACCGCAATCTTTCAACTTGCCCGAAAGATCCAAGCCTTGTTGAAAAGTCAATTCCTGCAAAATTTCCGTTCCCAGTTTTCCCAAATCACCGGTAAAGATTGCGTCATAATCATCAACCGACGACAACGTGTCGGAGAAAAAAGTCACAAGTGTGTCGCAAGCAGACGGCGCCATTGCCGCACCCATATTGTTTGCATCTAAAATACCAAAATCAATCACACGGCCGACAGTAGCCCTAGAAATTTTAGGCACCGCAACTTCTGTTTGCTCCGACAATACCGTGGCGCCCACCCCGGTAGCAGTCCATTGAGTGACAGGCGAGCGCAAAACACCCAACTCCAACGGAAAACGATATTGCCGTTCAGCCGTCGAAAAATGACTCCCGGCAACGCACACAACGTTATCCAAACCGTTATTCAACATCGAAGCCCCCAAAATAAGACTTTCGACAAACGTAGCGCACGCATTGTATAACCCCAAAAAACCCACACGTTGTTTTCTGGCCGCAAAGGATGCAGATATAATCTGATTTAGCAGATCTCCGCCCAAAATTGCATCTATTTCGTTTGTGCATAAATTGGCTTTTGCTATCGCACCGTCAATGGCGTGTTCAAACATCTTTCGTTCAGCACGCTCAAACGTTTGTTGACCGAACATGTCGTCGATCAACGCAAGATCGAACAAACCTCCAAATCGTCCGTCGTTTTCCTTTGGCCCCGCAACAGTATATCCTTCCAACACATGCGCGTTTTTGAAAGTTAACGTTCTTTTTTTGTAGTACTGCACAACTACATACCCCCAAAAATCAATGACAACACTGCAATTAAAACTGAAACAGAAACACCATTCACAATCACAGGGCCCGCAACTTGAAACATTTTGGCACCGACGCCATAAACATATCCTTCGGAACGAAATTCCAACGCCGGAGAAACAACTGCATTGGAAAAACCGGTGATCGGAATTGTTGACCCCGCTCCCGCAAAACGCCCTATATTGTCGTAAACGCCAAATCCTGTTAGCAGTGCCGCCAACAACACCAGAGTTGCAGATGCAAGCGTAGACGCATCTTCTTGCTCGAACCACAGTTTATAAAACTCTACAAAGCCTTGTCCTATCGTACAAATAACCCCACCTATCACGAATGCCCAAAACATATTCTTCCAATGAGAACTTTTAGGCATCTTTTCAAACACATATTGTTTGTAGTTGTCTTTTGTAATTTCGGCTTTCTGCTGATTATTCACGAATTTCACCGTCCAGATTTCTTATTTGGTTTTCTGTCACACAATTGAATACTTCCAACTTTTTGGGTGCACGGCTTTCTCTTTCATCGGCAATTGCACCACATTTAACAGTCCTTTTTACTTTCATACGATGATTTTTGACAATATCCATACAAAATAAACCAAAAGTTCAAACAAACAAGTCTCACAAAGTTCAATACACATCGCTAGGATATGATAATGATACTTTTAACACAACAATCGCTTTTGTAGCGAAAATTTGGCAAATGATTTGAAAAATAATCCTACAACAAATAATTAGGCCAACACATATGACCGCAAATTAGTGAGGCATGGTGTTTTATGTTTATACGCAGAAATTTCAATTCAAGTAAATAATCTTATTGCACAAAAAAAAACACGCTGCCAAAATTTGACAGCGTGTTTGATTTGCAAAAAAACTATTTAGCAACGTCAACCGCACGAGTTTCACGAATAACGTTAACTTTGATTTGACCGGGATACTCCAGTTCGCTTTCAATCTTTCTTGCAATGTCGTTTGCAAGCAAAACAGTAGTTTCGTCGTTGATAACTTCGGGTTTAACGATAATGCGAATTTCACGTCCCGCTTGAACAGCGTAGGATTTTTGAACCCCTTCGAACGAATTGGCAATGCCCTCGAGTTTTTCGAGACGCTTAACATAATTTTCAACCGATTCGCGTCTAGCACCGGGCCTTGCTCCGCTGATTGCATCTGCAGCCGCAACAATAACAGCCTCAACAGTCATCGGTTCAACATCTCCGTGGTGAGAAGCAATACAGTTGACAACTTCTTTGCTTTCCTTGTATTTCTTTGCGATGTCGGCGCCGATTTGCATGTGTGTGCCTTCGATTTCTTGGTCAACGGCCTTGCCGATATCGTGCAACAGCGCACCACGTTTTGCGAGAGCCACGTCCAAACCGAGTTCGGAAGCCATGATGCCTGCAATATAGCTAACTTCGATGGAATGGTTCAATACATTCTGACCATAGCTTGTGCGGTATTTCAAACGACCAAGCAATTTGATGATTTCCGGATGCAAACCAAAAACTCCGGTATCAAACGATGCGGCTTCACCTGCGTCCTTGATGGTGATATCCATGTCACGTTTGACTTTTTCCACCATTTCTTCAATTCTTGCAGGGTGAATTCTTCCGTCGGTTATCAACTTTTCGATTGCAATACGAGCTATTTGACGTCTGACAGGATCAAATCCCGAAAGAATCACAACTTCCGGAGTGTCGTCAATGATAAGTTCAACACCGGTTGCGTTTTCCAATGCACGAATGTTACGACCTTCACGACCAATCAAACGGCCCTTCATTTCGTCGTTAGGAATAGCTACCGTCGTGACCGTCGATTCGCTTACCTGATCGCCGGCGCAACGCTGAATTGCTGCCGCGATAATATTTCTGGCCTTTTGCTCACCGTTTTCTTTGGCTTCGTTTTCAATTTTGCGAACCAAACCTGCGGCTTCTTTACGTGCGACGGAGACCATTTCGTCCACCAGTTGTTGTTTGGCTTCTTCTTTAGTCATGCCGGCAACACGTTGAAGTTCTTGTTGCTTACGTTCTTCGGATTTTTCCAATTCTTGTTGGCGGCGATTGAGTTCCGCTTGTTTATCGGAAATTTGTTTCTGCTGAACGTCGATGTTATCCAACTTTTTGAGGAAAAGTTCTTCTTTTTTATCCAACGCTTCCTCTTTTTGGCGCATGCGATTTTCTTGTTTTTGCAACTCGCTGTTGCGTTCACGAAATTGACGTTCTTGTTCGTTTTTGATTTTTTGAGTTTCTTCCCTAGCCTCTTTGATGGCTTCTTTTTTCAAAGACGATGCTTCACTCTTCGCATCTTCTACAATGAAATTAGCGCGTTCATTCGCGTCAGCAATTGTTTTTTTATGTTTTCTGAGCAGGTGTTGAAAAATTACAGCTACAACACCGGCACCGATAATCAATGCGACAATCGCAACTACCGGAATTAACCAAGATAGAGTTGAGGCTTGGAAGAACAATAATAGATCCATTGTTGTTTCCTCCAACATTATTATTTAGTAAATTTCATAATTTACCATAGTATTTTACTAGATTTTCGCAAATATGTCAATACCTATCCGAAAAATTAAAGCAGTTTACAGCAAATAATTACAAGTCGCAAAAATAATTTACAGATTGCCGACAAAATGCGCCAAATTCGAACAAGAAATCTATACGAATTCGCAAACACACCGATTATTTGAAATAAAATTGTATCAATATTTCAATGAAAAAATCGGGATAAAAAAAACACTTTGAAACAGCTACCCAAATGTCAAATCCTACAACTGCACACAACAAGACTTCTACATCGGAAACTTTTGAAGAACAACGAAGAGACCAAGTAGTTAACAAAAATCATCACGAATTTCTTCAACATACGTACGAGACATGAATAACTTGAAATTAACTTCACTCACACTACTTTTGAAAATATCAACTGTAAAACGCCAAAACGAAATTCACTGTTTTGACAAAAATTAAATCAGCTCGCAGCGCAAAGAGATGCCATGATAAAATCGGCATTAAAAATCCGCTACGCAACAGACGTTACGTAACGGATTTCAACATGCATTCAAACCAACTCGGTTAAAAACTACTCAACAACATCTTCTTCCGGTTTGGGTTGCAAAATTTCTTTAATTTTAGCTTCCAAAGCAGACATAACTTCCGGATTTCTTTCCAACCACGCTTTTGCATTCTCTCTGCCTTGTCCGACTTTTTCGCCGTTATACGAGAACCAAGAACCGCTCTTTTCAATAAGTCCGTTTGCCACCGCCAAATCAAGCACGCATCCTGTGTTGGAAATACCCTTTCCAAACACAATTTCGAACTCTGCTGTTTTGAACGGAGGCGCGACCTTGTTTTTTACAACTTTGACACGAGTTTTGTTGCCGACAATTTCCGATCCGTCCTTAACTTGGTCGACTTTGCGAACATCGAGACGTACGCTAGAATAGAACTTCAGCGCCTTGCCGCCTGTTGTCGTTTCGGGATTGCCAAACATTACGCCGATTTTATCACGCAATTGGTTGATAAAAATAACGCACGTGTTTGATTTGTTGCTTGGTCCGACAATTTTTCTCAAACATTGCGACATCAAACGAGCCTGAACACCCATGTGGCTATCACCCATATCACCTTCCAATTCGGCCTTGGGAGTAAGCGCAGCAACCGAGTCGACAACGATCAAATCAACAGCGTTGCTACGCACCAGATAATCCAAAATATCCAATGCTTGTTCGCCACTATCCGGCTGAGAAATATACAATTCGTCCAAGTCGATGCCCAAATTTTTTGCATAAACCGGATCAAGTGCTTGCTCGGCATCAATAAAGGCAGCGGTTCCGCCCATTTTTTGTACTTGAGCAATAACGTGTAACGTCACAGTGGTCTTACCGGAAGATTCAGGCCCGTAGATTTCAATAATACGTCCTTTAGGCAAGCCTCCGACTCCCAGAGCCAAGTCCAACGGCAAACATCCCGTGGGAATAACATCAATGTTTCGGGAAGCGGCATAGCTGCCCAGCTTCATGATAGAACCTTTTCCGAATTCTTTCTCAATTTGTAAAATAGTTTGCTCCAGAGCCTTTTTCTTGTCTTCTGTCATTTTTATATTCTCCCTAAAAATATTATCTTATATATTTGCGGCGAAAAAGCCGACGTCTGTCAGTGCACAGTGCAACAGATACATTGCCGTGTTAGCAACTTGATTGCGAATTGAATTTCTGTCACCATTGTAGACGTTTTTGAAAACTTTCACAAGCTTTTTGCCGCCGATTTTTCCACCAATCGCAACGAAACACAACCCGACAGGATTTTTGCCATCAGCAGTAGGACCGGCAAAGCCCGTTGTTGCCACCGAAAAATCAGCACGAGACAACTGTGATAACGCCATTTCCTTTGCCACCTGCGAAGAAACAACTCCGTATTGATCGATAAAGTGCGGACTAATACCCAATCTGTCGGCTTTGGCGTCTATAGTATAAGTCACTGCGCCCTCGTACAAGACATTGCTTGCCCCGGGAACCTCTACCATCGATGAGGCTATAAGACCGCCCGTCACCGATTCTGCAGTAGCAACAGTTTTGCACATTCTGTTAAGTTCGCAAACAACAACTTCCGACAAAAGAACGTCGTCGGCAGAATAGATGTTTGCGCCAAACAATTTTTGAACCAAATCGACACTTTCCAAGACGGTTTTCTTTGGCAAGTTATGGAATGTAAGAACTATTTTTCCATCCAAATTTTCCGTTTCGCACCTAATTGAAACGTTTTTTAGGTTAAGTGCGGAAATTTTACTCTCAATATCTCGCTTGGAAAAACCGAAAATTTTGAAAGAATACACCGGCAATGCCGCATTATGTTTGAAAAGATCACGCTTCACATAGTTTTTGAAAATATTGGCACATTCCTTAGAATCATCCGGCAACGCGTAGACTCGACACTTACCATATTCTCCACCAAATCCGCATTGCAGCGAAAATACCGACGAATAGTGGATGAACGTCTCAGGCAATGCACAATATCGGTCTATCACATATTGTGCAGGAAGTTGCGAATTCATCAATTTGCAACGTTCACGTATGTTTTTTTCGGCGAACTTGTCGTATATCAATGCCAGCCCGAAAGTTTCTGCCAACATTTCACTCCAACTGCCGGTATCGCCTATCAAAAAAACAGCCTCGCCGCCGACAGAATCAAACAAAACGTTGCTTAGTTGTTTGTTACTGCGCGAAACGTAAATGTCGTACTCCGCCGCTTCTTTATCCAGCAAGCCGGCAACTGTTTCCACAGCACTGCCATATTCTCTTGTCAATATTCTAATCATTATATCCTCGTAAGCAGGGGCATTACAACAAATTATTCCGTGGGCAAAAACACATGCTTGTTGCGCACAAGATAGATAACGCCGGAAACTATTGTCATCACGGTTGCCGCAAAAAACAAAACAATTGCAACAACTTCGACGTAAAACCAAGCATTAAGCGATTGGGGACGTAAAGAGGTTAACTCTAAGTATTTACTTACAACACTACAATAGTTACAAGCAACCAACAAAGGCAAGCTAACGTCTTGCAGAACGGTTTTAACTTTGCCAAAAATGTTGGCTTGCACCACAATTCCCTTTGAAGCAGCTATCATGCGAACTGCATCCACAAGCAATTCGCGTGCAATTATAACTGCGCTACACGTTGCCAAGAAAATCATGCCGAAAGTGGCAAAATTGAAATTTCCAAACCCTGCCAATTCAAAAAAATCCGACATATATTGCAACGGATTTGTGGCAACAACACAAAACATGGCTGTTGCAGATAATACTTTGTCTGCAATAGGATCTAAAAGTTTACCCAAATCTGTCACAAGATTGTGCTTTCGTGCAATATGTCCGTCCAAAAAATCGGTAAATGCGGCCAACAGAAAAACAGCTACGGCACACCACTGCGCCCAATCGAACGGCAAAAAATAGAACACTACAAACACAGGAATAAGACATATTCTTGCAACCGTAAGTTTATTAGGGAGGTTCAATTTCATTCCACTACATCTCCTACAAGGTCATATTCCAGAGAGTTGGTGATTCGGACGTTGACAAAATCTCCGACAGTCAACTCGGTTTTAGAATAAACGTAAACCACACCGTCAATTTCCGGCGCCTGGAACTCTGTTCTGCATTTATATACGAACGCTTCGTTTTCAGAGTGCAAAAACTCATCGACTACGCAACAATAAACATTGCCAACGTCATCTTGCTGAATTTGTTTCAGCACGTTATATTGCGTTTTGTAAAGCTTCTTTACGTAAGAATTTTTAAGACGTTGAGACACTTGGTTTTCCATTTTTGCGGCAACCGTGCCATCTTCACGAGAATATGCAAAAAATCCCACGTTACGCAAACGATATTCTTTTAGAAATTGCTCTACTTCTGCCACAGTGTCAGCGGTTTCTCCGGGGAAACCGCAAATAAACGTTGAACGAACGGCAATTTTGGGATTGCTTCCGTATAAACGATCAAACAATTTGCACACATCGTCATGAGCGGAATGTCTGTTCATCGACTTCAAAATACCGTCGTTCACATGTTGAAGCGGAATGTCGATATATTTGACAACCTTGGGATTTGTTTCGATTTCTCGAATCAATTTTTCATCTGTAAGTTCCGGGTAGCAATACAACAATCGTATCCAACGAATGCCGTCGATTGCGGAAAGTTTTTGTAAAAGTTCAACCAATTTGGGCTCGCTGTATAGATCAAAACCATATTTCGTTGTATCTTGGGCCACCAAAATCAATTCTTTTACGCCCTGATTTGCAAGTTGGCAAGCTTGTTCCACCACTTTTTCCACAGGAACAGACCTAAGACGACCACGAATATACGGTATAAGGCAATACGAACAAAAATTGTTGCACCCGTCACCGATCTTCAGATAAGCGAAATGTTTTGGAGTTGTAAGTACACGTTCGCCGAACGTCAAACAGACATTACTACCGTTATAAAGCTTTCTTTCACCGCTTAAAGTTTCGTCAACTATTTGACAAATATTGTCGTACTCGTTAGTTCCCACTACGGCATCGGCTTCATCCAGACCATCAAAAACCTCTTTTCCGAATTTTTGACCGAGACAGCCGGTGACAATGATCTTTTGACATGAGCCTTCGTCTTTGTAGTGAAACATTTCCAAAACCGTGTCGATAGATTCTCTACGAGCGGATTCTAGAAACGCACAAGTGTTAACAATGATGACATCCGCCGTTGACGGATCTGAAGTGATTTCATATCCGCCTCGACGCAAGTTTTCCAACATAACCTCACTGTCCACACGATTTTTATCGCATCCAAGTGAAACAAGCCCAATTTTTATCATAAGTTTTCCGTTAAAATTATTATAGATTCAGCACGATTGCAAGCTAAACAAAACTTGCACTTCACCAGAGTGACAACATTTACCCATTTGATGCACTACATTTGTGTTTAGTAGCTATCGTCCATATCGGGGAACAATTCATCCAATTGATCAATCGTTACAAGCACTCGCAACGGCTTGGAGCTCGATTCGCTGGCAGCCGGTTCTTCGACGTAGTGAAGCTTTTGTAACGTGTCCATTATGCGTCCTGCGCGGTTAAACCCGATTTTCAACGAACGTTGAATGGACGCAATAGAAGCTCTTCCGCCTTGTCTTTCCAACCAGAAACGCAAAGCCTTTTTGCAGTACGGATCCAATTGATCGTCTTTATCGTCGGATTTTTCAAAACTGATTTCTTCCGGCTCGTTTTCCTTTTGAGAGACGAAAATTTCCTTTGAAACTTTGGGATCATAGTAGGACTCGTTCTGCTCTTTGACAAAATCAATCAAATTTCTGATTTCTTCGTTAGACAAGTAAGCACCTTGAATACGCCACAAGTCTGAACTGCTGGGATTCATATAGAGCATATCGCCGTGACCAAGCAACTTTTCGGCACCGCCGCCGTTAAGGATGGTTCCACTGTCCTGGTAAGAAGCAACTTTCAATGCTATACGGCAAACGAAGTTTGTTTTTATAGTTCCCGAAATAACTTGCACGTCGGGACGTTGTGTTGCCAAAACAAGGTGAATACCGGCTGCACGTGCTTTTTGTGCAAGACGTTGCAATTTTGCTTCGCACGACTTTTTGGATACCGACATCAAATCCGCCAACTCATCGACGATAAGCACAAGATACGGCAAACGTTGCGTAAGTTTCGGATTGATTTTTGCATTGTATTCAGCAATGTTAGAAACACCGTTTTGACGCAACAATTGATATCTCGATTCCATTTCGGCAATCAAATAGTCCATTGCCGCAAGCGCATCCGTGGTGTTGACAATTGTTTCGCTGGTCAACAAGTGAGGAATGCCGTCGTAGCGTCCGAATTCCACCATTTTTGGGTCTACCATGATAAAACGCAGGTATTCGGGGCCGTAACGGAACAACAAACTTGCAATCAAAGTGTGCAAGAACACACTCTTGCCTGAGCCGGTTGTGCCGGCCACCAAAAGGTGAGGCAGTTTGGTCAAATCTTCAATAACCATTTCGCCGGATATTTTTTGACCGACAACAAAAACAAGATTGCCCTTGTGTGTTCGATAATCTTTAGATTCCAAAATCGTGCGCATGGCGACGGGAGTTCTCACTTTGTTGGCAACTTCGATGCCAACCAAGTTTGTTCCCGGAATAGGTGCCTCTATACGAATTTCACCTTCTGCTTCCAAGCACGCTTTCAAGTCTTGCGCATATTGAGCGAAATCGCTCATTTTTGTCTTCAGCGACTTAACCTCGAACATATAACGCGTGACAGTAGGCCCGACAATTTGACCGGCAGATTCAACCTTGATTCCGAACACGGACAATTTGTTTGTGATTGCAAACACAGAACGCGTTCTGAAATCCTCATCGTCGCTATCGACGATCGTCGGCTCGTTGAAAATATCCGTCATAGGTGCAACGTACTTGGGATACTTGTGCACCTTTTCCTGCACCTCACGCAATTCGTCTTTTGTGCGGAAATCAAAGCCGACTTGCACACCGCCGGGAACAGCTGTTTCCTTTTCCACGGGGACAAGTTCATCGGAATCCTTGTAATGCGCAGGAACGGAGTCATCACTAACCGGCTCCGCCACCACCGTCGATTGCCCAACTACAGATTCCGCATCAACAACCGTTTCGACAGAACCGTACGAAGTGTTGAAATAGGGATTTTCGTCGCGAACGTCGTCATCTTCGACTTCTTCAAATTCGAAAGTTACTGTTTTCTCTTGCGGTACAAACGAAGTTGTTTCGCTCGTAAACGATTCAATAGGTTGTTGAACGACTTGACGTTCATCTCCGGATTGCTCGCGTTCCGTGACAACGTCGACCACATCGACACGCTCTTCTTGAACTTTTGGTTTGGCCGTTATCCAGCCTTCATCCGCACCGTACGACTTCGTGTTCCCCTGCGGCTCACGTCGAACTTCGGTTGTTTGCGTGGTGTTGGAAATGCTTTCCGTTGTTGCGGGGCGTGAAATACGCCAAGCCAAATCGCTATCAGTTGGTTCGGATGCAGTTGTCGACTCATCAAATTTAGTGAAATTCTGTGCGCCCAATTCGACGGAGGTTTCGTCGTTTTTGCGGAAAAAGCTACCGCGATTTTGATTAAACAACACGTCCTGCGCGTCGCTTTTTTCGAAAGACGAATCCAACGTCGATTGCGATGCGACATTATAGATATCCGACGTTTCCGATTCTTCCACAACTTGAGGACGGATTGTTTGCTCGTCGAAGAGAATGCGCAATGCCTTTGTGCGTTCGTCTTCCACAACAAGTTCCGCAATAGGTTCGTTTGGTTCAACCGAAAGCTCTGCGCGTTCCTCATGTTTGGAATCCAAAACAAGCTTACCGGTGAAATAGCTGTAGAAGAAATCTCCGACAGTGATTGTAGACCATGCCAGCAGACCAAACAACACAATTGCCGTAGCATATATAGTGATGACTTTTTGCAAACAATACACTACCATGCCGAAAACAATTCCGCCAAAAGTGGGAATGCCCGTATAGTAGTTGTACACCCAATTCGCATAGTCCGAGAAAGCCACCATTGTGCCTGTTTCTGAATCGTAGCTAAAATATGTTGTAGAAAACAAATGCACAAGCATAACGATTTCCACAAAAATCAAAACAAAGTGAGCCACATACTTGCCCGGAACACGGATAGTCTTTCCCGCCAAAAGGAACGAACAAACCACAATCAGCGCTATCATCATTCCATAGAAAGCCATTCCGAAACTACCAACAAAAAAATTGGCTATTCCCCTCAATGCTTGATTTGAAATAAACGCTCCGCAAAATGTGAAAATTATCAGCAAAGCAGCAAACGCTATTGTCAATGAACATATAACTTTTTTGCGTACCGAAACACTCTCTTTTGCCATAATTTATCCTCCATGCAAGCCAAATACGCCCGCAATAAAAAACAAAACTTTACACGTGCATTTTGCACATTATACAAACAAAATTATTATACATTATATTTAGCAAATAATCAACAAAAAGTAAAAAATAAACAATGAAAATGAAAAAATAAACCCAAAACTTTCATTCGGTAAGTTAGCAGACCAACGCTTGCGACAAAATTGTGACTGCAAAAAAAACTTATATCACAAAATATACATAAGAATTTTGCTCGGCATCACAAAAATGCCGAGCAAACAAAATAACAAAACTACATCACACCCCATATCGGAAAATTTGTCGATAGCACAGAGAAAACTTAATACGGTCGGTTGCGTAAAAAACACGTCAGCGCAAGGTTGAGAACGGCTACCCCAGCAAAGTTTCTCCAAAGGTTGAGACATAATCGAAATCGTCAACTTCCCTACCGACAAAAGAACTTGCATGTTTTTGCGAAAACAATTCTTCGGCAACGTCTCGCACAGAAGCAAGGTCAACCGACCGATAGCAATCGATTTCATTTTGAGGGTTGAAAACAGAACCGGTTTTCAACATTGTTTTTCCGTAGAGACGCATCAGAGTCATGTTGCTTTCCAAAGTGCCGTACAATGCGTTTGTGGCTTGAATTTTTGCTCGATCCAACTCTTTTTGCGTTATGCCTTTATCTACCAAAAGTACAATTTCGTCACGAATGAGATTGCAAACCTTTTTGATGTTTTGGGAGCTCAATCCGGCATATATACCCAATGAACCGCAATTAGTGTACGATCCGGGATAAGCGTAGACAGAATATGCCAAACCATGTTTTTCGCGAATTGTTTGAAACAGCCGACTTGACAATCCACCACCGAGTGTGCTACACAAAACCGATTGTGCATAGCGTTTGGGAGAATCGATTGAACAACCGCCGACGGCAAATTCCAAATGCACCTGTTCGATATCTTTGAAACGATGAATAAACTTATTTGTATAGCGAGAACACGGTTCGACGTTTAACGAACCTACTGTCGAAAAATTACTTTCAAAATACCTTTCAACAAAACTATCCAACTTTTCAAAATCAAAATTACCCGCAACCGATATCACCGTATTTGCAGCCGTATAGTGCTTTTTGATGAATTCCTTGATATTATGTCTGTCAGAATACTCTATATTGGACGGCAAACCAAGGATTGTTTGCCCCAAAGGTTGATTGTAGAACAATGCAGATGCTATTGCATCTTGACTCAAGTCATCCGGGGTATCTTCACACATTTTGATTTCTTCAAGCACAACGTCTTTTTCTCGAACAAACTCAGAATCATGTAAAGTTGAATTGAAATACATATCAGACAAGACGTCGACGCATTTTTCCAAATCGCCGGCCGCGCTCTTTGTGTAGAAACAAGTGCAATCTTTTGATGTGAAAGCATTTATGTTTGCGCCGATATCATCGATCTCTTCGGAAATTTGCAAAGCGCTACGGCGCTCGGTACCCTTAAAAAGCAAGTGCTCCACAAAATGAGAATACCCGTTATTTTCGTTGTTCTCCATTACACTACCGACATTGACAAAAACACCAAAACTGACTGTGTAGAAGTTGTCAAGTTTTGCGGCAATCAATCTCAATCCGCTTTTATACTGTTTGTAAAAATCCATAGTTTTCACCCTATAACGTCGCTAACCGTTGATGGTTGCAAATTATTTTTCTGTAAATACTCGACAATCTTTTCCAGCGCATCGAGAGTGTGTTGCGTAGGATGCATCAGAATCAATTCTCCGCCGCTTACATTCTTTGTTGCTCGAGTGTAGACCAGTTCGGAATCATTATCGCGCCAATCGATAGTATCGCGAGACCACATTATGGTTTTACATCCGCAGTCTTTTGCGGCTCGCAGCGTATCATTGCAAAAATCACCGCCCGGCGGGGCAAAAAGCGTCGGCATTTTTCCGCATATTTCAAATACGATTTTTCCGCACGCGACGATCTCGCTTACATTTTCGTCATACGTAAGTTTTCCGTGTTCTTTGTGAAAATATCCGTGATTGCCAACTTCGTGGCCTTCTTCACAAATTCTTTTAAGCATATCCGGGTTTTGAGCAACCCAGTAGCCACCCACAAAAAATGTCAAACACACATTGTGTTTGCGCAAGACGTCCAACATACCTTCAAGATACTCCGTGCCCCAGTACACATTTATCATCAGGGCCACTTTTGAGCCGCTACCACTATATATTGGATTGATGTCGTCTTTGTTGAACACGTTGGTTGCAGCACTTGTCAGCCCTATAACTGAAATACAACTAACTATTGCTATCAAAACCACGTTTGCCACAATATGAATAAACACCCTAGACTTCATAACAAAACTCCAAGATATTATATTCCGCATACCGGCAAAATTGCAGGTACCATTTAAGATTATACCCTTTCGACGACAAAGTCAACCTTACACAACACAAAACACATCTTTTACGCACTATTATGGCAAAATTCTAACGACAATTGTTATCAACATCAGCACGCAAAATCATATCATAACGATAAACCATTACCACCACCGGCGAACCAATCCATGAAAGTTCAAGAATATCGGTTTTCAACTCTCCGCAACATTAACATTTACTTAAAACCATACCTGCAACGGCAAGATTACATACCGTTTTCAATCGCACCATCACCAAGAACATAATTCAAATAATTGCCCGGTGCGATAAAAAATTCATTTTCAACAGCAAAAACCCTTGCATACAACATGCAAGGGAATTGTCAAATTTGGCTTATTTAGTTTGAATTACACGTTTTCCAAGCAAAAACTTCAACATTTTCCCTAAAAATGAGGGCACTTTGTAGCAAACGATTTTGTTTTTCACGTTAAATCTCCAAACTTTTTTACTAGATTTTATGCCGAAAGCCCCAAAACGGTTACAAAGTTTTCAATTTTTCCAAAGATTCTTTGATGTTTTGCGAAAGGACGATGAAACTGCCGGCAACAAGAACGTCCGCACCTGCACCGATAACACTTTTAGCAGTTTCTGCATTGATGCCACCGTCGACTTCGATAATTTTATCAGGGAAAAGATTTCTTGCGCGGCGAATTTTTTCGACACTATCCGGTATGAAACGCTGACCGCCAAAACCCGGCCTAACACTCATTATCAACAGCAAATCAAAACAATCCGCAAGCGGCAACAACACATCAATCGGAGTTTCCGGATTCAATGCAATGCCGACTTTGGATCCGAAACGCCTGATTACTTTGGAAACTTCCACAATATCGTCGGACGATTCAAAATGCACAGTCACTACCGATGCCCCTGCCGAGACAAATTCTTCTATGGCAGCAAGCGGATGTTGATACATCAGATGCACATCCAAAGGCAAACCGACTACAGCATGCAAGTTGGCAATGTCCGATAATTCCAATGCCGTGTTGGGCACCAAAATTCCGTCCATAACGTCACAATGAATCCAGTCTGCACCGAATTCTTCAAGTTTTACACTTTGTTCCAACAACTTTTCGTGCGGGACGTTAAGTACAGACGGAGCAACCAAAACATTATTCATACAAAATCTCCTTTGCAAACATAAGCTTCAATACTTATGTTTTTCCTCTTCTATCAATTCCTTAACTTCTTCCAAATAGCGATTGTATCTGTCTTTTGAAAGCTTGCCCTGCTCAACTGCCAGACGAACGGCACAATCCGGTTCAACGGTGTGTGTGCACGAATTGTACTTGCAATCGGCAGACACTTCAACATAGTCGTCCCAATACAGACGCAATTCGTCGGAACGAATACCTTCCAGATCACACAAAGAAAAGCCGCAAGTATCCACAACATAGCCGCCCAACACTTGATGCAACGAACTGTGACGTGTCGTGTGCATTCCGCGGCCTGTTTTTGCCGACAAACCTCCGGTTTCACCGTTTGCAGACGGCAAAAGCACGTTCAAGATTGAAGTTTTGCCAACCGCAGATTGCCCCGCAAAACACACCACGTTGCCTTTCACGTACTTTTCCAAAGCCGAAACGCTTGTACTGTCAAAGGCGGAGAGCTTGACGATTTCACAAATGGAAGAATAATTTTTGTCAATTTCCATTGCAGTTCCGTTATCCACATCCATTTTGTTCACAACTATGACGGGACGAATGTTTTCTTGAAAGCAATTGACAAGAACTTTATCCGCAAGGTAGAAATCCGGTGTAGGCTGACAAGCAAGAACAAGAAAACAAACGTCGACGTTTGCTATTTCCGGCCGACGAAGCTTGTTTTTGCGAGGCAGAATGTTTGTGATCATACCTTTCCCCTTGTGTAAATCTTCAAAATTAACCTTATCTCCGACAATGATATCTAAATCGTTGTAGCGAAATTTTTTGGGAGAAAAACACGTAAATTTACCACAGGAAGATTGAACGGCAAAAACACCGCCGACAGCTTTGACTACTGTTCCTTCAAGCAAATTATTCATCCGCTTCCTCCAAATAACGACGGCGAAGTTGACCACATGCTCCTTCAATGTCTTGCCCCATTGTTCTGCGTCGAGTTGCGGAAATACCGAGTTTTTCCAAATAACCCAAGAACTTCTTCAAATTTTTTTCACTTGTACCGCTGAGGCCTGTCTCTTTTACGGGATTTAGAGCAATCACGTTAACGTGCACAGACATTCCGCGTAAAAGCGACGCAAGTTTAAGCGCATGGGCATACGTATCGTTTTGACCGTCAATCAGAGTGTATTCGATTATCACCCTGCGCCCTGTCTTTTCGAAATAGTACTTGCATGCGGCAACAACCTCCGAAACTTCATAGGCATTTGTTATGGGCATTATCTCCTTACGTTGATCGTTGTCGGGATTGTGCAAACTCAGTGTCAAATTCACGGAAAAGCCCAAATCTGCAAGTTGACGCATTTTCGGAACAATGCCGCATGTAGACAGCGAAATGTTTCTTTCCGAAACATTTATGCCACGCGGATCGGACAATAATTTCAAAAACTTTGTCACGTTATCGAAATTGTCTAACGGTTCGCCACTACCCATCATCACAACGTTGGTGACATACCTTTGATTGTCAGTTCCCAACGCATTTACGCTTAGAACCTCCCCGAGAATTTCACCAGCAGAAAGATTTCGCACCAAACCATCCAACGTGCTTGCACAAAATTTGCACCCCATACGACAACCGACTTGACTGGATACACACAACGTGTTACCGTACTTATAGCGCATCAAAACACCTTCCACCACGTTTCCGTCCCAAAGCTCAAACAAAAACTTCTGCGTTCCGTCTGACGAGGTGAGAGTTTTGATTATCTTTGCCGACACAGCAACGCAACCAAAATCAATTAGTTGTTGACGAAATGTTTTGGATAAATTTGTCATTTGATGAAAATCCGCACCTTTCATCAACCAAGAATACAACTGTCCGGCAACATAGGGCCGTACAGAAAAGTTTTCGGCGACAAATTGCGTCAATTCGTCATATGTAAAGTCATTCAAAATTGTAGCCATAATTTAGTGATTTCTTTTCAAAACTGCCAAGTAGAATCCTTGCATATTGTCTTTGTGCGGCAAAAATTGATAGCTTCCTTTATTGGCTGTTTGCGGCAACTCGGGAATATTGATACAATCCAAACTAAAATTCTCGCTCTCTTTCAAAAATTTTCGAATATTTTGACCGTTTTCATTATCAAATACTGTACACGTAGAATACACAAGACGTCCGCCGACTGCAACATAGTTAGCACAATTCCACAAAATTTTTTGTTGCAACTTCATCAATTCGGATATATCGGCATTTTGTCTGAAAAGCTTGATATCCGGACGATTGTTCAAAACACCGAAGCCGCTGCATGGAACGTCGCACAAAACAGTGTCAAAACTACCAAACCATTGTTCAATGGGTTGCGTCATGTCTTTGCAATACGTTTCCAATTGTACGTTCATACGTTTGGCGTAGGATTTGATCAATTCTACACGGTGTGCGTGGACGTCACAAGCAACAACTTTCAAATCGGGACGAAGTTGTTTGATGTACACCGCTTTCCCGCCGGGGGCCGAACAACAGTCGAGAACCGCGCCGCGCGCATCGTTAGCAACTGCGCGAGAAATTGCCATCGAAGACAAACTCTGCGTTGTAAAAGCGTCAGTAAGTTCCGGCAATTTTCCGTTTACCCAAATAGCATCGTCAAAACACGTGCTTTCACTTTGCGAAAACAATTCAACTGCACTCTGCTTTGCAAGACGAACAACCGTTCGCTCGTCGGACATGCCGGATGCAATTGAAAACGCTTCATCCTTGCCGTAGTCCTTGATCAATTTTTTCAATGCCCATTCGGGATAGGAATTTTGAACGGAAAAACGCAACAATTCTTCTTCTGGCCAATCGTCAAACGGTTTTTCTGCAACATGTTTGAGCGTTGCATTTACAAAACCAACTTGACGGCGATCTTCCGTGACCTTCGCCAACTCGGCCAAATCGTTGACGACGGCATATTTGGGAACAGACAAGTTCAACAGACAATAGCAGCCGATTTTCAAAATAATCAGCACGTCACCTTTGGGCATCTTTTTTACAAAACGAGACAAAACGTACGACAACTTGAAATCCTGATCCAACACGCCGTACACTATTTTCGTTACCAATGCTTTGTCCTGCGGTTTGCAGACAGCAAGCGTCTTGTTGAGCGCCAAAGAGGAAAATGACTTGTCGCAATACACAGATTGCAAAGTTTGAAAACTTTTCAGAAAAGCATTGTTCATCACTCACCCAATACTGTTCCGACGGGAATACGCTTTCCGCACAAAAAGCTGACCGCGTCCATGCGTGTGGCACCCTGCAATTGCAACCGACAAACAGAAACGGCCTTTCCGTCGCCGCAATTTATTGCCAGAACTTTTTTTCCGCAATCGACCACTTCACCGGGTTTACCGTCATAGTGGTTATCACACAACCTCAAATCAAAAATTTTCAAAATTTGTCCGTTCCAAAACGTGTGTGCACCAATATTCGGGGAAAGCGCACGAACCAAATTGATAATTTCCGAGGAAGATTTTGTCCAATCGATTTTTTCTTGTTCGGCGGATATTTTTTTTGTGAACGTTGCTTCCGATTCGTCCTGCGGAACAAACACTGCCGTACCGTTTTCGATTTGTTCCAATGCCTCGCACACTGCTTCCGCACCCAATGCGGACAAGCGCTCGAACAGCTCTCCGCAGTTTTCATACGGTGCTATTTGCAACGATTTTTTCACAATCATATCGCCGGCATCGACAGCTTTGACTGTTTGCAAAATGGTGACACCCGTTTCGGTGAAGCCTTGTAAAAGTGCAGACTGAATGGGCGATGCACCACGCAATTTTGGCAAAAGGGAACCATGAATATTGATTATGCCGTGCTTTGCGACGTCGATAACTTCTTGCGACAAAATTTGACCGTAAGCGGCCGTTACCATTATGTCCGTAGACAATGCGCGTAACGTTTCAACTCCGTCACGAGAGATTTTTTCAAACTGAAAAAGCGGAATATCGTGTTCGAGAGCAAACTTTTTGACAGCACAAAATTCCACTTTACCGCGAGCGCCAACCTTATCCGGTTGGCAAACGCATGCCAGCAATTGATGGTTCTCCATTATCTTTTTTAGCGCACAAATTCCGAAATCCGGCGTTCCAAGGAAAATAACTTTCATATTTACCTCCAAAAAACATACTATGTCTGAAATAGTTTTGTATTAATCAGGCAACTTTTTCTTCATTTTGTCAGCAAACAGTATTCCATCCAAATGATCCATTTCATGTAGGAAAACACGAGCGAAGTATCCTTCGGCATGCAAAGCGTGTTCCACACCATGCCTATCGAAGTAGGTGATATCGATTTTCTCTGGACGTTCCACCAATCCGCGGAATCCGACAACGGACAGACAACCTTCGTTATCCACACACTTACCCTCCGAATGCACCAAAACAGGGTTTACCAACTCGTACAAGACATCGTCGTATTCGACAATGCAAACACGCTTCAACACGCCGACTTGCGGAGCTGCCAAGCCCAAACCTTCGGCGTAGTGCAAAGTTTCAATCATGTCGTCTAGCAATTGATGCAAACGAGTGTCGAACGAATCGACTTTCTTTGAGATTTTTCTGAGCACGGGATCGCCCATTTTTATGATATTTCTTCTTGCCATTTTACACCTGATTAAGATAGATTTTGAGGATTTCTTTCTGCAAAAACAGAAACATTACCCTTAACTTTTTCATTACAAATTTCAAAAATTGACTGTAACGTGTCGTCCAAGCACGACTTTGACAATTTCATAAGAATTTGAAAGCGGAATTTCTTTTCCGCACGCTTCAACGGACAGCGCATCTTGTCAAGATACAAAAACGCTTCGGGATTGGACTTACGCAGATTGCTTATTTGCGCAAATTGTTCCGTGAGCACGTCAATACAACATTTTTCGTCTTCACCTTGGTACAGAATACGCACAATCTCGGTAAAAGGCGGAAACCCGGACGTTTCGCGAACATTGATCTCACGCTTGTAGAACCCCAAATAATCTTGTTTTGCCGCAAAAGCCAAACAATAATGTTCCGGAGTGTACGTTTGCAAAACAACTTTCCCGTCGGCAACACTTCTGCCACTGCGACCTGCAACTTGCGTGATCAATTGGAAAGTGCGTTCACATGCCAAAAAATCATCTCTGTGCAAGGCCTGATCTCCATCCAAAATTCCGACAAGAGTGACCTTAGGAAAATCATGTCCTTTTGCAATCATCTGCGTGCCAACAAGTATTTGAGCCTCTTCACGAGCAAATGCATCCAAAATTTGAGAATGACTTTCCTTTGTCCGTGTCGTGTCGGCATCCATACGCAAAATTTTTGCATCCGGGAAGCCCTGTTGTAATAGTTGCACTATCTGTTGCGTGCCCACACGGCCTTGTCGAAAACTTTCTTCGTGACAATTCGGACATTTGGTGAGCATATAGTATTTTTTTCCGCAATAGTGACATTTTAGCATTCCGTCCTCTCTGTGAACGGTCAGACTTACGTCACAATCAGAACATTTTGCAACATAGCCACACTTCGTGCACATCAAAAACGAAGAATAACCTCGTCTGTTGAGAAAAATCATCGCTTGATTTCCGCTGCGCAAAGTTTCCGTCAAACGCAACAGCAACAAGCGCGAAAAAACGCCTTTGTGTCCGGACGCGGACTCCTTGGACATGTTGACAATTTCCACTTGCGGCAATGGTTTTTTGTTGATTCTTTCCGGCATGGAAATCAACCGAAGACGACCGTTTTGCGCTTCGTAAAAACTGACCAAACTTGGCGTTGCACTGCCCAAAACAAGCACTGCACCGCTTTGCTCGGCGCGGAATTTAGCAACAGCCACAGTGTCGTAGCGCGGATTGAAATCTGAAACATAACTAGAATCGTGTTCTTCGTCTATGATAATGGCACCGATGTTTTCAAGTGGAGCAAACACCGCACTTCTGGCACCTACGGCTATTCTCGCCTCGCCGGTTTTTAGACGCAACCATTCGTCGTAACGCTCCCCGACAGACAATCCGCTATGCAACAAGGCTACCGTGTTGCCAAAACGTTCGCGCAAACGCCTTAACATGTTGGGTGTCAAAGATATCTCCGGCACCAACATTATGGCAGTTTTTCCTTCAGCAACAATTTTTTCGATTATCGTAAGATAAACTTCCGTTTTGCCGGAACCGGTTACGCCATGTAGCAAAAACTTTCCGCCGGGCACAGACAAAACAGTGTTTACGGCATTGGTTTGCGTTTCCGTCAGTTGATGTCGCACAGTGGTTTGCAGATCTAGTCCTTTATACGGAGTGCGACGCACCGTCATTTCAAAAGTATCGACAAATCCCTTGTCGACAAGAGATTTCAAAGCTCCGTTTCCGAATTGCGCATTGAGTTTTTCGCAAAATGTTGCGCCGTTATTGTATAAAAATATCACCAAATCCCTTTGCTTGACAGCGTTGGGTTTCAGTGAATCCAATACGTTTTGCAACGTTACTCCCACCGAAAGTTGCGCAACCTTTTTTGAAAGCGTTTTAACTCTATTGCCACGCATTTCGGCAGGAACAAACAATCGAAGAACATCTGCCCAGCGCAAATTGTATTCGTTGCGCATGAATTGTCCCAAACGCAACAAATCTTCCGATACGGCAGGAAAATCGTCCAACTGTTTGATTATGTTTTTCAATTTGTTTTGAGGAAGATCCGTGGTTTCTTGCTCGCCTATTATAAATCCTTCGACATTACGATTGGCAAAATTCACCAAAACTCTGCTTCCGACTTGATAGTTTTCGCCAACGTAGTGAAAAACTCTGTCAACCTCGTTTGCGGCGACATCGACAATAACCGAATAAATCATCTGGCCAACCTATCTAAAATCAAATCAGCAACGGCAGTTTTTGACATCTCGGGAAAGGTTTCCGAAGAACTTTCCGTAACCAACGTCACTACATTTGTATCGCTTCCAAACACAGAATTGTGCTTAACATCGTTGAAAACGGCCAAATCGGCATGTTTCGACAACAATTTGTTGCGTGCCAAATTCACGTCGTTACTGGTTTCAGCAGAGAACACGCACAAAAACTTATCGCCCTTAACTTCGCCAACCGCTTTTGCAATATCGGGATTTTTGACAAACTCTAAAACAAGATTTTCCGTTTTGATTTTTTCGTCGGAAAAGTTTTTGGGTTTGTAGTCGCATGGGGCAGCCGCCATCACAAATGCATCGAATTCGTCCACGCGTTTAAGCGTTTCGTCAAACATTTCTTGTGTGGTTTCAACGTTTACGATTGTTGCCAAAGGATTGATCTGCGCCGTATGACGAGCCAAAACAACACACACCTCTGCACCACGTTTCAAAGCCGCGTCAGCAACAGCCGATCCCATTTTTCCGCTTGAAAAATTGGTGATAAAACGAACGTCATCGAGTTTTTCCAACGTCGCACCACATGTCACAAGCACTTTCTTTCCCAGAAGATCTTGTTTGGGACACAACAACTGCACGCACTTTTCTACTATTTCTTCCGGTTCCGCCATTCTTCCGTCGCCGACATCACCGCATGCCAAAAAGCCACTGTTAGCATTAACGACACATGCCCCTCTTGCCTTCAAAACTCCGATATTCTGCTTGAAAGCATCACTGTGATACATGTTGACATTCATTGCCGGACAAACAACAAGCGGAGCCGTTGTAGCCATAACTGTCGTGGACAACATATCATCTGCAATACCGTTTGCAATTTTTCCGACAAAGTTTGCGGTTGCAGGGCAAACAACAAACAAATCTGCTTTTTTTGCAAGCGAAACGTGCTCCACTTCCCAATGCGACTTTTCGCCGAACATATCCGTTACGACGGGTCGATTTGAAAGTGTTTCGAAAGTTAGCGGCGCAACAAACTGCGTGGCATTCTTGGTCATAATAACGTCCACGTTTGCACCCAATTTTTTCAAACTGCGCACTACTTGGCAAACCTTATAAACGGCAATGCCTCCGCAGATGCCCAGTACCACGTTTTTACCTTGCAATTTCAACATAGTAGACCTATTTTTTGATTTCTGTGATTCCTTCGTCGAATTCATCGGCAGCATAGGAAATGGGTTTGCTTTGCGGAGCATCGGGACTGTTGTTGAGTTCCTTTGCGCGCTTTGCAACTACGCAACAAAGTGCATACTTGTTGCCGGCTTTTTCCGTCAATTCGTCAATAGGTGGATTTGTGATCATAATTATTTCCTTCCTTTCAAAATTTCGATAATTTCGGCAACGGCTCTGTCAACGTTGTCGTTCATAATGCAATGATCGTATTTGCTGCGTTGAGCAAGTTCCAATTTGTTGCGCGCCATACGAATTTGAATTTTTTCGGGCGTTTCCGAGCCGCGCTTGATAAGTCTGTCGTACAATTCTTCTTCGCTGGGTGCTTCAATGAAAAACAAAATGCTATCTGGATAGTTTTGTTTGACTTGCAACGCGCCTTTGACGTCAATTTCCAAAATTACGTCTCTGCCAAAGTTGAGCATATCTACAACGAATTTTTTTGGCGTACCATAGTAGTTTTCAAAGTGTTGATCGTATTCCAACAACTCGTTGTTACGCACCATTTCCAAAAATGTTTCCGTCGAAACAAAGAAATAGCTTCTGTTCTTACGTTCGTTTGGTCTGGGAGCACGGGTAGTTGCAGAACACGACATGACCAAATCCGGCATTTGACGCATCAATTCTGCACAGATTGTTCCCTTGCCGGCTCCGCTCGGACCGGAAATGATGATAAGATTGCCCATTTTCTTTTCTTCCATAATGTACCTCTTTGTGTTATTCTAGGTTTTGAATTTGTTCTCTTATTTTTTCTATCTCGTTTTTTAAGTCCAGTGCCACGTTTGTGAGATCGACATTAACCGACTTACTGCAAATTGTGTTGGTTTCTCTGTTAAATTCCTGAACCAAGAAGTCCAATTTTCTGCCAACGGGAGTTTCTGTTGACAAAATTTCTCTTGCATGAGCCACATGGGCCGACAAACGCGTGATTTCTTCGTCAATGCAACATTTGTCGGCAAAAAAGCACACTTCGTTTGCAAGTTTGCTTTCATCAAGTTCAACCTCTTGCAAAGCGGATTGCACCCTTATGCGCAACTTTTCACGATAGTTTTCTGCGACAGTGGGAGCAACCGTTTTCACTTGTGCAATCAACCCCTCAACAATGTCCAATTTGGAAAGCAAATCCTTGCGTAGCTTGTTTCCCTCTGTTTCGCGCATAACGTTCAATTGCTCTACCGCTTCACCGACAGCTTCCAAAAGCATATCTTTCAGCACTTGATCGTCGTCGGCAACTTGCTCCAAACTTATGACGTCGCTGCAACGCATAAGCGAAGACACGGTGAAATCGTCTCTCAATTCCGAAAATCTCCCCTTCAACGCCTGTGCAGCATTCACATAACCTTCCGCCAGGGAAAGATCAACTTTCACTTCCTTATCGGACGATTCAACCAAACGATAGTTCACAAAAACATCGACGTGGCCACGCGAAAGCCCCTGTTGCAGAGAATTTCTGATCGAATCTTCATATGCCAAAAATGCACGCGGCATTTTTGTGGAAATATCCAAAAAACGATGATTTACACTTTTTAATTCCACGGTAAGTTCCCTGTTCTCTCTAAAAACAACCGACTTTCCGTATCCTGTCATACTTTTCATAGTAACACCTGAATTTTCAATCAATATATTGTAGCACAAAAACGCTCAATTTTCAATTGTTATTGACAAATAATATCAAACTTTTCACGACACTTTGCCATCAAACAAAATGCAGCAACGTTTTTTCACTGCCGACAAATTGCTACTGCTTTATCAGCGACGCAAATTGTGTCTCGTCAATAATTTCCAGCCCAAGCGCACGCGCCTTGTCCAACTTACTGCCGGCATCCTCACCGGCAATTACAAGATTGACACTTTTAGACACCGTTGCAGACAATTCGCCACCGAGATTTTCAATTATTTTAGAAGCCTCGCCACGCGTATAGTTGGATAGTTTCCCGGTCAGTACAACCTTTTTGCCACTAAAAACGCCTCCAAGGTTCGTTTTGACAAAGTTCGGGTCTATTCCGACGTAGGCTAAACGACGAAGAATCTCCAAATTCTGCTCTTCACGGAAAAACTGCAAAATACCTTCTGCTACAACGTCACCGATACCGTCAATATTCGTCAATTGTTCCGACTTTGCCGCGCCCAAGTTTGCAATACTGCCAAAATTCAAAGCCAAATCTTTGGCGGTTACCGTGCCGACATTATCCAACCCCAAAGCATAAATGAATTGAGGCAAAGAAACGTTTTTGCTGTTTTCGATAGCTCGCACAACCTTTTGAGCCTTAGTTTTTTTGAAACCGTCAAGTTGCAGCAAGTGCTCTTCCGTGAGTGAATACAAATCCGCAACGGATTTAACTCCGAGATTATCAACAAGCAGTTCGACTGTTTTGTCGCTTATGCCGTCTATGTCGCAAGCCGCTTTACTGCAATAATGGGACAGCCGCGCAACTATTTGCGGACGGCAATGTTCGGCATTCACACAATACAAGTTGGCACCGACTTCGCACAAATCCGCTCCGCATGCAGGACATTTACGCGGTTTTTCTATCACACTGCCACCGACTTCCGCAGCACCGAGAACTTCAGGAATAACATCGTTGCTTCTACGAACAAACACCAGTGCGTTTTTATGCAAATTTTTGCGTTCGATGTCGCCATAGTTGTTCAATGTGGCACGACGAATAGTTGCACCGCAAAGTTCAACGGCGTCAAGTTTTCCTATCGGGGTCAATTTTCCCGTTCTGCCCACTTGCCAATCGACATCCAACAGTTTTGTTTGAACTTGTTCGGCATCGAACTTGTAGGCAACAGCCCATTTCGGGAATTTATCCGTGTAACCAAGTTGTTCTCGCACGGCGTAGTCGTTAACTTTGATAACCACTCCGTCGATCAAAAAATCAAGTTGATCTCGACGCGCACCGATTTCTTCGATGATTCTTTTTACCTGTTCAAACGTTCTGGCTTTTTCAAAGACAAAATTGGTGAGCATTCCGTTGCTTTTCAAAAACTCCACCAATTCCGTCTGCGATTGCGCATTCAGCCCTTCTTCATAGCCACTGCTATAAAAAACCACGTCCAAGTTACGTTCGGCTGTGATTTTCGGGTTGAGATTTCGTATTGCACCGGCCGCCGCATTGCGAGCATTTTTAAGCGCATCGTCGGGATGCTTGCGATTGTAGTCGTCAAGCACCTTCAAACGCATTATACCTTCACCGCGCAACTCACACACGCCCTTAAACGGTATGGAAAGAGGCACGGTTTTGATTGTTTTCACTTGCTCGGTGACATCTTCACCTACAATACCGTTGCCACGCGTGGCGGCGCCCACGAACTTACCGTCACGATAGGTGACGTTTATCGTGAGACCGTCATACTTCAGTTCAACAGTAAAATCCACCTCACCGACGGCCTTGTTTACCTTGGCAATCCAATCGGCCAATTCCCCGAAACTTTGAACTTTATCCAGACTATACAAGCGTTCCAAGTGCTTGTGCTGTTGGAAATTTTTTAGTGGCTCTCCGCCCACGCGATGCGTCGGGCTGTCGTCAAGCACTATCCCCGTCTGTTTTTCAAGAGCAACAAGTCTGTCGTACAAGGCATCATAAGTCGTATCTGCAACCGTTGGAGCATCCAACACGTAGTACTCGTAGGCCCAAGTGTTCAGTTGTTTTACGATTTCTTCCATCGTCATAGTAGTCCGGCCGTCCTATTTGATAATTGTCATGGGGGCAAATTTTACATTTAACGACTTTTTGCCGACTTTTTCAAATGCTACGTCGGCAACATCGCCTGCAATACGCAAAATTATGCCCTTACCAAAGGTAGAATGTTCAACAAGTTGTCCCACTTTGAAACACGCCACCTCTTTTTTAGTTTTCCCCTGATTGACCGATGTCGAAACGGGTTCCTTGTTAATCAGTCTGTCCAAATAAGCATCATCGGACAACTGCCGTTCGGTTGAAGGTATACGCGGAGGTTGCAAAAACTTTTGCACCTCGGCAAAATACCTGCTTGCAAATGTGTTTTTCCGTTGTCCCCACAAAAAACGCGAATTTGCGCGAGTGAGATACAAACGCTTTTCCGCCCTCGTGACTGCAACGTACATCAGACGACGCTCCTCTTGCAAAGATGCCGATTCGTAGGAAGAACGCGACGTCGGAAAGATGCCGTCTTCCAAACCGACGATAAACACACATTTGAATTCTAGGCCTTTCACGGCATGTATCGTTGCAATTGTCACAAAATCGCCGACGTTTTCGTCGTCTCCGTCGGTAGCAAGAGAAACCGTTTGCAAATATTCAACCAACGAAAGCCTCGGATTTGTTTTACACAACTCGTTGACCGATTCTTCGAATTCATCGATATTCAAAACGCGATCTTCGTCGCCAATTTCGTTGTAGAACTGACGGAATTCCAATATATCCAACATTGTGTGCACAAACAAGTTTACAGGCAATTTTTGCGACAGTTCGTCCAATTCAGAATAGAGTTTATAAAAATCGGCAAGTTTTGCTCTCATTCCCGAATTGAAAGATTCCAAATTGCGCTCGTCTGAAATGACATCGATAAGAGAAATGCCGTAATCAGCGGATATTCCGCGAAGTTTAGACAAAGTAGTATCACCGATACCACGCTTACGAGGCACATTGATTGCACGCAAAAAAGCTTCGGAATCACTTGGATTGACAATCAGCTTTAAGTAAGCGACAACGTCCTTGATCTCCTTGCGCTCGAAGAACTTGAAGCCACCGAACACTTTGTAGGGAATTCTGTTGCGCTGAAACTCTTGTTCGAAACTGCGAGAGAGTGCATTCATGCGCATCAACACGGCAAAATCTTTGATTTTGTACTCACCGCGATAGCAAAGTTGTTTTATTTGTTCACAGACATAGTAGGCTTCGTCTTGTTCGCCATAGGCAGTGAACAGTTGAGCCTTTACTCCATCGGAATTTTCCGTCCAAAGTTTTTTTTCGAAGCGATCGCCGTTTTTGGATATTATGCTGTTTGCAACTTCCAAAATTTTCTTTGTGGAACGATAGTTTTGCTCCAACTTGAAAATTTGACAATCGGCAAAGTCCTGCGAAAATTTCAGCAAATTGTGAGAATCTGCACCTCTCCAACTGTAAATTGACTGGTCGTCGTCGCCAACCACAAAAATGTTGCCGTATTTTTCGCCAAGCATTTTGAAAATTTGGTATTGAACCCTGTTTGTATCCTGGAATTCGTCTATCAAAACATACTTAAACCGTTCACGATACTTATCTAAAATTTCAGGGTAACCGCTGAACAGTTTGTGAACGTAGTATAGCAAATCATCAAAATCCAACGCATTGTTTTCCCGCATTTTTGCGCTGTATTCGTTGATTATATGCAAAAGACGCTCTTGCGAAATCAATTGCGCGGCACTTTTCATTTTCTCGATTTCTGCAGAAACAGCCTCGTCGGACAATTGCTCTTCAGATAGTTTTCCGTCGGGCAATTCCGGCAGATTGTTTTTCAAATCGGAGATACCCTCGCACAAATCGTCAACTACCTTAGCATCGCTGTCATCCAAAATATCTTTGACGATTTTTTTGATCAAACTTTTCTTTTCGTCCTCGGCATATATGGAAAAATTGCTGTTACGCTCGAACTTGGAAGCCTCCGAACGCAAAACCGTAGCACAAAAAGAGTGTATCGTCGAAACATGCATGAATTGAGCGGCACAATCGAAGTCGTAGAGACGACGCTTCATCTCGTTAGCCGCCTTGTTCGTGAATGTTATTGCCAAAATTTCCGAAGGATGAACATGACACTCTTGCACAAGGTAAAGTATTCTGTTTGTGAGCACGCGCGTCTTGCCTGTACCTGCACCGGCCAAAACAAGCGTTGGCTTAAGCGGAGCGGTGACAGCTTGGAGTTGCTGCGCGTTTAGATGTTGAAGATTCAAAGTCCCTCCAAAATTACTTACTTTTTTTGTTTGGTTTGCGACGAGTGAGTGTCGCTTTTTTCATGTCGACAGAAAGGCCTTTGCCGTGTTTTGCAATAAACTTTCGTTGAGCGGCAAAACCGAAACGACCAAGTTGCTTTCCGGTTGCATAATAATTGCCGTGTTGGTAGTTGACAAGCTTTGCCAATGCATAGTTGATTCCACCGTTTGCGTCGACTATGCTTTCGTCTGCATGCACAGCCAAAACGTCGGCCAAAAACATATCGTGAGAACCCAGTTCCAAAGTTTGAAACACTCGGCATTCCATGTTGATGGGTGATTGCTGTATAAGCGGCGTTTTGACAAAATCCGCCTCAACTTTCGTCAGTCCCATTTCCGCAAACTTATCTTCGTCACGACCACTGCGAATGCCGCAATAATCACAACAAGGCAACAAATTTTCCGACGTCAAATTGATAACAAACTCTCCGCTCTTACGTAAAATGTCGTAAGAATATCTGTCGTGACGAATGGAAACGTAAACGCGCGGTGGATAAGAACAAACAACGCCCGTCCACGCAACCGTGATAATATTGGAATTTTCCATATCGCCGACCGTGACCATCACGGCTGGCAACGGAGCAAGCAAAGTGCCTGCTTTGATCAACTTTTTGGACACAAACATCCTCCTTTTTTTCACGCCGACAAATAAACATCATGAAATTTACAAAATTCAATTTAACTGAAATTGGCGCTACCAACCTAGCGGATTTTCTTTCCATCTTGATACGACCGACAAAAGAGTTCCATTGACTTTTAACTCCGCTATCGGCAACTATTGACAGTTGGAAAAGAACGGTCACAAATTTTATTTGATTACCAACTGTCAAATCTAATCAGGATGAAAATTGCACTCACGAAGTTCGCTTCGGTAGCGAAGACACTTCGGCAACTCCGCACATTTTATCGTGACGTTATTTTTGAATAAATACACAATTTCACAGGTAAACGCAGCGCAGATATCGGCCGAATAATTTTCAACATCATCTTTTTGCCGATTTTGGGTTGGCAGAATTGCAGTCGAACAAAAAAACAACCAAGACCACAAAAAAACAGCAATCCTTTCCATACAACTTAACCCGGAATTTCGAATCATTCAAACAGAACCGAAAAACCGTGTACGCCCATTCCAACGCACTGCCACGAAAAAAATATTTTCATCACAACTGCAATAGTACAGATAAATTTTGTCTTAATGCATCTTTCAATATTTGATTTGAAAATAACCCGTAGCTACACACAAAAATTGCACAACGCACGTTCAACTACCCGAATTTGCGCCTTACCAAGGGTATTTTGCGTTATTATGTCTGCAATAGTATCGTACAAAACCGTCGGAATAAGGTATTGTAGAATAACATTATCGGAATATTCCACTTTTTCTTCTTTAGCTTTGCCGTTCAGTGCTCGACGCAATATCTTCAAAAGAGAATAGTCTACCGTCACCTCCAAACGCGAGCAATCGGTCATTTGAAGCTTTTGACACGCAGACAAAACGTCGGCACAACTTCCGCTGTATGCGCGAACAAGACCGCCTGCCCCCAGCTTTATGCCGCCGAAATACCTTGTGACGACCACACACAAAAAATCCAAGCCAATGTTTTTTATACATTCGTACATTGGCATACCGGCCGTTCCCTGCGGTTCGCCGTCATCGCTGAATTTTGCTTTATCGCCGACAATGTAGGCAAAGCAATTGTGTGTGGCATCGAAGTAGCGTTTCTTTTTGGCATTGACAAATTCAATCGCTTGTTCGACGCTGTCCACATGAATTGCTGAAGCAATAAAACGAGACTTTTCAATGACTATTTCCTTTGTCACTTCTTTGTTTTCGATAGTTACAAATTCTTTCATTATTCAGTGTTCGAGTTGATTGCACTACTTTGATATAATAACTTTCAAGTGAATTTTCTTACCCTTGCGCAAAACGAACTCACCCTTTTCCAAAGACGCAGCATCAAGCGACCATGCAATGTTTGCTATTTTTTCGTCATTAACGGAAACTCCGCCGCCCTCAACCAAGCGACGCGCTTCTCCGTTGGACTTACACAATCCGCATTTTACCAAGATATCGATGATGTTGCCAGGCTCGGAAATCGTTACAGTAGGCATATTTTCGGCATCTTGCGAAAATGCAGCGCGAACTTGTTTCAAAACTTCATCTGCGACCTCTTTTCCGTGAACAATTGCCGTCACTTCGTAGGCAAGACGTTCTTTTGCGGCATTTATGCGTTCATCGTTATGTGCACAAAGTTCCGCAATTTCTTCCAAAGAAACGAAAGTTAGCAATTTTAAGCAAATTTCAACACGATCGTCTTCCACGTTGCGCCAATATTGGAAAAATTCGTAAGGTGAAGTTTTATTGGGATCCAACCACAAAGCGCCTTTTGCGGTTTTGCCCATTTTCTTGCCTTCCGATGTTGTCAGAAGGGTGAACGTTGCCGCATAGGCGGGTTTTTGTTCCTTTCTGCGAATAAGGTCGACGCCTGCGAGCATATTGCTCCACTGGTCGTCGCCGCCCATTTCCAACACACAACCGTAGTCTTGGTTGAGCTTCAAAAAGTCGTAAGCTTGCATCAACATATAGTTGAATTCCAAAAACGTGAGCCCCTTTTCCAAACGTTGCTTGTAGCATTCCGCAGTGAGCATTTTGTTGACGGAAAAGCATACGCCAACATCACGCAAAAAGTCGATGTAGTTCAAATTGCACAGCCAATCGCCGTTGTTAACGAAAATTGCCTTTCCGTCGGAAACGTCGATAAAACGTGACATTTGCTTTTTGAAGCATTCCACGTTATGCGCAACAGTTTCTTTTGTCATCATGCTTCGCATATCCGTGCGCCCGGTAGGATCGCCCACCATGCCTGTTCCGCCACCAATCAAAATGATGGGACGATGACCGGCACGTTGCATATGTGCCATTGCCATCAAAGTCACAAAGTGCCCTGCCGTCAAACTGTCGGCAGTGGGATCGTAGCCGATATAAAACGTCACCTTTTCCTTGCCAAGCAATTCATACAATTCGTCGCCATAGACGGTTTGTTTGAGAAATCCACGTTCTTTCAACACATCGAGAACATTTTTCATAGTAGTTTAAACTCCTTTCCACATATTTTTTGTACGCGACAACTGTCGCACCATTAACAATCTAAACTTCGATTTTGCCAAAATAATCTGCCGATTTTCCGGCCATAATCTTATACGAGACAGCCGCAAAAGCTGCCGACACGGCAATTATCAGCGTCCACATCAATATCAACGCCAACGGCATCGCAGTGGTTGCAAACCAAACAACAAAACCTGCCGCAACGCCGGCAATTCCAACAAAAATCAACAAGCCAATCAGCATTGCTAACCAAGAATTTTTTGCATTTTTCAAGCTTTGATTGAAATTTGTCCAACCTAATTTGGGAGATTTCAAGTCGATAAGCGTTGTGGCACACATTCCACCGAAACCAAGCAACAGCATCGTCAAAAACATCAGAACGCCGGAATACCAGTACAAGCCGAATAGCAACACCGAAAACAATATTGTCAAAAAGTCCACCACGGCCATTACGACAGTAGCCAAAATTACTTTCGACAGCAGAATTTTGTTGAAATCAACAGGCAAACTCTTCAAAAGAAACAACGAATTGTTTTCTCTTGAAATAGGATACAATCCCAAAACATTGGAACTGATGCCCAACATAGTCATATAGGCAACGACAACTAGCGGCGTTATCGTCTGGTACAGCAAATTGTCTTGCATCAAATCCACAAAGCTTACACCGTCTTCAATACCGCTACTTAACGCAAAGTAGAAAAATACAATCATCAGAGGCATAAGCACAAGGCCTGCAAATGCTTGAAATCCCAGCTGATTGTTCCTCGCAGTGCGCTTCAGATCCGAAAAGATAAGTTCTTTGACAACGCCGTTTTGTGTCGTTTTCAGATCTTTAGCGCTTTCCCTATGACGACTGATACCGCCACTTTCTAGCGATGAAGACAGTATTCGGCGATAAGTAGGCCAAGCAATCAACATGACAACGACAAGCAAAGCGAGGTTTTCCACCAAAGTGAGCAAAGAAGATACCAACCAATCACCAAACGAATTGGCAACCAGCATTGCCGACATCATTGCATTAGAGTGAACCAAATTTAGTTTTTGGCCGGCATTGCGAAACCGCTCCGCCAATGTCCAGATTACGTCCTGCAAGGAATCTAAGCCTGAATCGTCGCCGCTTTGCAATCCGCCGAACAAAACAAAGTAACCTCCGACTAGTACCGCAAAGAACAACACTTGAAAAATTGTGCGAACAATGCCGTTTTTGCCTATTTTTGCAAGTATCACCGAAATGGGAACGCAGAAAATGCATCCGACCATCAACGGCAATATCGGAATAAGCAACAATGCAAACGGCATCGAAAAATAGAACAACGCAGAAGCCTCAGCACCGATTCCGTAAAGCAACAACATCAACAGGGCCGTGGCCGCAGTTGTGACAAATTCATTAAGATACACAACCGTCAGTTTTGCAGCAAACAGCGTTGTGGTTTTGACAGGAAGAAAAAGCAACCTGTCCGCATCTTTCCCGTTAAAAACATTTGTTAGCAACGAAGGCGTACCGAATATGAGCACTAGTCCCTGACATGTTGTCAGCAGTAACGTCAGAATCGACAAGTCGGCCCCGACTGTTTGCCCCAGAAAATACGAAAACACTGCAATTCCGGCCAACATGGGAAGAAAACATATTCCCAAAACGACAAGTGCAACAATTGTTCCCGTTCGATTACTTTTTTTGCCAATAGGCCTGGTTCGATATTGTTGTACCAACAACAACTTAACCAAAGAAAAATAATTTTTCATCCAAACACCACTAGCGTACACCATTTTCGCCATCACTGTTTGTGATTGTGAGGAAAATACTTTCAAGAGACACATTCTCTGCTGCGCGTATGTTATCCAATGTGTCGACGGCGACAAGCTTTCCGTGATTTATGATGCCAATCCGATCGCACACCTTTTCCACAACATCAATAACATGCGAACTGAAAAACACCGTGTTCCCCTCATCGGCATGTTTGCGCATAAGGCATTTCAATTTGTATGCAGATTGTGGGTCAAGCCCAGTTAGAGGCTCGTCCAAAACCCAAACTTTGGGATTGTGTATCAACGCAGCAATCACCATCAATTTTTGTTTCATTCCGTGCGAATAGGAAGATATCATGTCGGGCAATGCTTCCGTCATCTCGAAGGCCTCGGCATACTCCGCTATTTTGGATTTAAGAAGAACACTTTCCACGTTATACATTGTTCCGATAAAGTTGAGATATTCAATGCCTTTCAGCGTATCGTAACTTTCGTGATTGTCCGGCACAAAGCCCACGTGACTTTTTGCAAGAACAGGTTGTTCCGCCATATTGATACCGTCAATTTCAATCGTGCCCTCGTTGGGAGAAAGAATTCCGGTTATCATTTTGATCGTAGTAGACTTTCCTGCACCGTTCGGCCCCAAAAAGCCGAATATTTCCCCGTCGCGAATTTCCAATGACAGATTGTCAACGGCAAGCGTTTGCGATTTAGCATAAGACTTTGATACATTTGAAAGTTTTATCACAATTTTCCTCCAAAACAGCAAGTGAAACTCACACACACTGATATGCCTAGCACTTTGTATCAACAAAATACTCGTGCTTAAAACATTTTGACGTTCAAAATATAATCACAAAAGATACTCCTCTTGCCAAAACACAACAACTGCAAAAAACTGCCCTATTCTCTTCACGTGCACGCACAGCGATTGAATTGAAATTTCAATTGGCCGCTTCAAAAGCCCATCTTGTCAGAGTGAATTTTAGACATCACCGGGCAGACAAAGACTTTTAGCGACTTTTCACGCAGAAAAAGAGTCCAATCCGAGTAAATCTTTTTCGCCTGAGGAGATTGCGTCTTTTCGAACAAGCTTGTTCAACAATAACGTTAAACTTTCGATTGATCGATGCTAGTTCTTATTTGATTTTTTGGGTTGCCGACAACCGATATCTTGACCGTTTCCGCTAGGGGCGAAAAACACTTCGTTTTTGACTTCATCAGGCAAATACTGTTGTTCCACCCAACCGCCGTAGTTGTGCGGATACTTGTAGGGAACGTTATCCGGAGTCTCCGTATCACGAGAATAGTTCTTGTCCATCAAATAAGACGGAACTCTTGCCGTGGGATTTTTCGTTGCACATTCCGTTGCGGCACACAACGTCGTTTCTACGGAATTGGATTTTGGGCAGTTGCAAATATACAAAATTGCTTCGGTAAGTGGCAAACGACCTTCCGGCAAACCCAAATTTTGAAACGCCGTTAGCGCACTTGTAGCAACAACCAGCGCCATAGGATCGGCAAGTCCCACGTCTTCGGCCGCATGAATAACTATTCGGCGAGCCAGCAAAAGCGGATCGGTACCGGCCTCTAACAAGCGAGAGAACCAAAACATTGCAGCATTCGCGTCGCTTCCGCGCATACTTTTGATAAACGCGCTGATCATGTCGTAGTACATGCCCGTGTCAACCGAAAGCGCCGGCCTTTGCATAGACTGCGATGCAGTGAGTTTGTTGACACGAACGGTACCGTCAGAATCCATATCCGTGGTGATAACAGCCAATTCCAATGCGTTGTAGGCATTGCGCAAATCGCCTGCACACGTTTCGGCAATATATTCCAAAGCATCGTCGTCAACAACTATTTTTCTGCGAGAAAGCACTTCGTCACGCTGCAAAGCATCGCGCAAACCACGCAAAATATCTTGTTTGGTAAGAGGCAAAAATTCAAAAACTCTGCAACGAGACACTATCGCGCGCGTCATTGACACATAGGGGTTTTCCGTTGTGGAACCGATAAATGTGATGACTCCCTTTTCGATAGCAGGCAACATGCAATCACTTTGTGCCTTGCTCCAACGATGACATTCGTCCAACAATAAATAGGTTTTTTGTCCGTACGCATTGAAGCGCCTGGTTGCCTCGTCGATAATCTTCTTCGCATCGGCCACACCGCTGCTGACAGCATTCAATTTTTCAAAATGACTGCCTGTTGTGTTGGCGATAACGTTGGCTAACGACGTTTTACCCGTACCGGGTGCACCCCAAAAGATACAACTGCCGATTTTATCGGCCTTTATGGCACGACAAAGCAACGAACCATCGTAGATGAGATGCGATTGTCCTATAAACTGCGAAAGCACTTTGGGACGCATCCGTTCGGCTAATGGTACGTTTGCCGTTTTCTCTTGCTGAAATATCGAATTTTGCTCATAAGTAGTCATGATACAATTTTAGCATTTTTTTTTGAGTATTGCAAGGTAAATGACCGTGTGTGAAAAAAAATATTCTAGATAAATATTAATATATAAGTGAATTAGTTCAAAGGAATAACCGTGCGCTAACGCCAAAATGACCGATTCAAAGTCAATAAGGAACAAAATAACAATATTGCGTCTCACCCATATACAGCCGAACAACTAACTAAAAAATTCGGAAAACAACTTTACTTTTGCGTTTGAGTTCGTGGCGGATTTTTCTGATCTTGCTGAAAGTATTGTGATATTCGAAAATTTAGTTGTGACTTTGTGCATACTTTATAGGAAAGATTGCATTATACATAAATACGAAAAGACAGAGAGTGCGAACATTCACCGTCATGCAGACAGGCCGCAAACTTAAAACTCGGAAAACAACTACGATTTTTAGTTCGAGTTCGTGGCGGATTTTGTGACTTTGTCGCAAAGCAATTTGATGTTCAAAAACTTGGCTGTGACTTGTGCGTGATTTTAAGAATAAGTTATAGTTCACAAAGAAAATGACTGAGGCCAAGCGTCGTCAATGTGGAAATAACATTCAGATATCGACCAAGTTTAAATTCCAAACAAAAAAAAAAGCATAACCTTGTTTTGACTATACCTTGATTTTTATATTCAAAATCAAATACTATGCCATTGAAGAAAAAATCGACTTGAGCACACTTGTCCTTTGCAATTTTACAACCGAACATAATGCAACGCTCAGAGTAGCATTTGCAACTCGTCGACGATTCACGTTCAAATGGTTTTTGCGGCAATTCTTCTTGCTAAAAATCATGCAACGTTGCAAGCAACAAAAAAAAAACGAACGACGTTGAAAACATCATTCGCTTGCATCGCCATAGCCCGACAAGCCTTCGGGGCTATGCTTTGTTATATATATGCAATTTGGAATTTAAAAAACGGATTGAACGGTGTTGCACCATAGATTGGGCAAAATACTACGACTTAAGCCTGGCGACATAGGACAAGAAATCCTCCGTTTTGCTCCAATATTTTATGCCCCAGTTTTCAAAATTCCACTTTTCGGAATACTCGTTACATTCGTAGTCGACGTAGTACAACGTGCCCCGATCCAACACAAAATTTGTCGGAAAATAGTCGACGTTTAAGTTTGCTGCCTGCAAGTTTTCACACAAAATTCGCATTTGCAAAAGCAATTCGTCTTGCAACTTGCCGTGCATTTTGTCTTGAAAAACGATATCGAAAACCGTTTCGCCGTCTATGAATTGCTTCAAAATTCTTTCGTTTTGTACATCGACATCCAACAAAACAGGCATGTTGACGCCAACAGACTTCAATTTGCGATAGTCGGAAATTTCCGACTGCAACTTGTCGCCGAATGTGTAGTAGCTGCATGGTTCATGGTGAATTTGTTTTACAACGAATTTTTTGTTACCGTCAGCAACCAGATAAGAATATCCGCCCTTGCCGTAGCCAAGCAACTTCAACACCTCAAACTGCTTGTCGTTTACACTTAAAAACTCAGCCATAACCTACTCCGAATACTTAAACTGTTTGGCAAACTGAATGAAATTTTCCGCATCGGAAAATAAACTGCCCGTTTTAGACCAGATGAGCACAATTTGTTGCATTATTTTCTCTTCCAGAGGAATGCAAACCAATTCATCGTCCATTTCGGCAATTTGACGATACAAAAATGCACCGGCAGTTCCATACGACAAGAATTGTTTGACCGTGTACAGTTGGGAAGAATACAACAAAATGTTGGGTTCGACTCCGGCATTTGCAAAGGCACTTTTGATAACGACGTTTTGATAGCTGTCCGCTTTGAACAAAATTTGCTTTTCGTTTGCAAGTTGTTTGAAAGACACCGATTTTTCGCGCGCCAACGGATGATTTTTGTTGACACAATACACCAACTCGGTCGTGACAAGGGGCAAAATGTTGTAGTCGTCGGTAACGGCACTATCCAGAATTGTTATGCCAAGGTCAACGGCGTTGCTGTCCACAAGTTTTCGTGTTTGCAACGAACCCGTTTCTAACATTTCCAGTTGCACGTTGGGATAGGCCTTCGTGTAGGCATCGAACATTTGCGGAAAAAGAAACGTGGAAATCATAGCAGGAACGGCAATTTTTATATGATTGCGATTGGCAGACAACTCGTGCATCTGCCGCTCCAAAGAATCCACCGCTTGCAAAATGTACTGAACTTTTTCGTAGAAAAATTGCCCTTCCACGGTCAGTTGCAAACGATTGTGTTTGCGGTGAAAAAGTTTTACGCCAAATTCATCCTCCAATTCCTTTATGCAAAAAGAAATTGTCGGTTGACTGACAAACATCTTTTCCGCAGCTTTGGTTATGCTTTCGTAGCGACAAACCGTTTGAAAATACTTCAATTGCAACAACTTCATTGTCGACCTCCGAACACAACAGATTTTATAAATTTTATCGATAAAAACAATGTGTCCATAAAAAAAACTTTATGAATTATATCAAAACAAAACGGAAAAGGCAACATAAAACATGTTTTTTTGCAATTTTTTTGCAAAAAATATAAAAATTTTCAATGTCAAAATATGAAATTTAAATTTTGCGCCAGGCCAGCCCCCGAACACATAATAACAGCGTACACAAAAAAAACGAACACCAAATAATCGCACGCTGACGAATGTCATGAAGAATTGTTTGACTAACGAATTAAATTTGCTCATATCACAAAAACAGCGAATCTATATTTTTTAGCAAATAACACGCAGCAGAAGCAATACGCGCCAGAATTCAACGGCAAATAATATTCATCTCAAATGCCGCTAGAAAAAATTCAATTTTCTAGTTATTGTTTAGTTTGCAAAACTATTGTGCAATGGGAGCGTAGCTACGAAACGAAAATTTAAGGATCATTTAGACATGAACGAAATTGGACTTTACATCAAAAAATTGAGAAAACAAAAAGGATTGACGCAACAACAGTTGGCTGATAAATTGAACGTGTAGTTTCAAGCAGTAAGCAAATGGGAAACGGGCGAAACGTTACCGGACATTGCTTTGCTGTTGGATTTGTGCAACGAACTGGACACCACTGCGGACACTTTGCTGAACGGCGGAGCTTTCGTCAACAAAAAGCGCAAAATAATAAAAGTGGAAAACATAGTGAACGGTTTTGAACGTTTGGCGCAACTGAAAGATTACTTTGGCGAGGACAGCACCTTCTACCACGGAATTATCGAAGGAATAAGCAACAAAATGAACTTCGACTTTGCAGATGCATTGAAAAATAATTTGCAAGTTTTGTATACCGAAGCAGTTATTCAGTATCTTTTGAACGGCTACACGGTGGATATTGAAGAAGCAAAACTGTGGATAACCAACGAAAAGTATCTGAACGAAATAAGAAAAAGACTGGGTTGATTTTAACCGAGAAAACATACGGGCATCACGGCTTATCGGGCAACCGAGGGGTGATTGTTAGAATTATGCAGTTTGTTAATGCAAATATCCTCAAAAAAAATACTTACAAAAATAAAGCCCCAAGTCTGTTGACTTGGGGTGTGTAAGTTCCATAGCCGCCGTTTGAACACTTGGGTCACTCACACGCATGCTAACATTAGCGCGCGAGCCGCAGATCGTGATGCACTTTCGTGTCACGTACCCTCTTTTGAGACCAATGTGGGAGTCGGTGTTACGAATGCCAAACTTACAAACACATTCTACCGATGTTATACTTTAAGGGTTATCCCTCGGCCGTCTGACGTTAAGGGTCTCTCATTTCCCATACAACACAGTTAGCATTGTTGCCGTTTTCTCGCAAAAGCAAACAGACCGCTAGACGCATTTCAGCGTGGTAGTTACAAAATATCACAGTGCTAGAGTTTTGTCAACTTAACTGAGCGTGTATTCCCGTTACGGGCGATTGTTTTTCTTGTTTCAACGAAAATGACAGCCTAGTCGGGCAACAGTGCCACCAAAATGGAATTCAAAACGTAAAATTTGCTATCGGGCACGGAAACGTGTCCGTTTTCAACTTGCAAAAAACCGTCGTTAACCAGTTTTTTAGCATTGGGGAAATTTTGAAAGAAATCAACACCGAAACGGCTTCTGAACAAGTTGAGATCGATACCGTTTTGCAAACGCAAACCCACCATTGCGCACTCACACGCTTGCTCGTCAAGTGATATTTTTTCGCTATACTCCTTTGCGTCGTCGACATCAACGTACTTGCGAATATCGAAATGGTTGCCATAGCGAACGCCGTCCACAAATCCGCATGCTGCTGCGCCAAACCCGAAATATTCGTTTTCCGTCCAATAGGTAAGATTATGACGGCAACAAAAACCGTCCTTTGCAAAATTGGAAACTTCGTAACGCGAAAAACCCGCTTCGGCAAATTTTTGACGAGCAAAATCGTAGGCATCGGCAAGTTGATCGTCGGTGTGACCGTAGGATCGACAAAGGCGATTGAATGCGTCGTTGTCGTGCAATTCCAGTGCATACAAACTGATGTGCGAAAGAGGCAATTTGCACACTTCTTCCACAGTGTGATAAAATTCATCGATTGTTTCCGGAAGCCCGACAATCAAATCAGCATTGACATTGTCGAACCCATACGAACGAACAAGTTGCAACGCACGCAAAAAACCTTGGTAATTGTGCAGACGACCGATTTTTTGAAGAGTCGAATCGTTTGTGCTTTGCAATCCGAAACTGATGCGATTGACACCGATCTCTTTGAAAAACAACAGCAATTCTTCCGTCACGCTTTCCGGGTTGCATTCCACGGTAAATTCATTCAATGCGGAAAAATCGAACGATTGATCTAACGTCGAATACAATTTGCGAAGATACACGACGGGCACTGACGACGGCGTGCCACCGCCCCAAAACATTGTCTCGATACTGCTGCCGGCTGCAGCCAGAAGAATTTCCGTTTGCAACCGTTGAAAATACCTTTCCACTACGGAAAAATCCGTACATGAAGAAAAAGCGCAGTAGGCACACCGCGCTTTACAAAACGGAATATGAACGTAGATTGAACGGCAATTATTCATAGTTTTTCATTAAAATTGGCTTCAATATGGCAATTATGATAGACATAATAGTCTATATAATGCCAATTTTGAACAAAATCTAGTTATTTTGCGCATTTTCGCACAATTTACAGAATATTCGTCAAAGACACAAATATCCGGCAGAACAGCATCACCAAAGAACTATCGACACGCCGCAACAATAATATTGCACCGCTTTTATAAGCCCGTGCGCATCAGTCGTCTATTTTCAAAATGGACATAAACGCTTCGCTGGGAACGCTTACAGAGCCAACTTGACGCATACGCTTTTTGCCTTCTTTTTGTTTTTCCAACAACTTCTTCTTGCGGGTGATATCGCCGCCGTAGCACTTGGCAAGCACGTCTTTTCTTAAAGCTTTCACCGTTTCGCGAGCAATAATTTTGTTGCCGACGGCCGCCTGCACGGGGATTTCGAACATCTGACGAGGAATGGCGTCTTTCAGCTTTTCGGCAATTTGACGTCCGCGAGCATAGGCGCGTTCCTCGTTGACGATTATCGAAAGAGCATCGCACATTTCGCCGTTAAGCAACATATCCAAACGAACAAGTTTGCCTTGAACATAACCTTTCAATTCGTAGTCCAAGCTCGCGTAGCCGCGCGTGCGCGATTTCAACGTGTCGAAAAAGTTATAGATTATTTCGTTCAACGGAATGTCATAGGACAATTTCACACGTTTTGTATCCAGGTAGGTCATGTCCAAAAACGTTCCGCGTTTCTCTTGGCACAATCCCATCACGTCGCCGACATATTCCGGCGGGCAGAACACTTCTGCAGCCACTATCGGTTCCTCAATATGATCGATGGCTGTCACGGGCGGCAATTTGGTGGGGTTATCGATTAGCAACATTTCGCCTTGAGTTGTGTACACTTTGTAGCTTACACTGGGGGCAGTAGTTACCAAATCCAAATCGAATTCACGTTCCAAGCGCTCTTGAATGATTTCCATGTGCAACAATCCCAAAAAGCCGCAACGGAAACCAAAGCCCAACGCAACCGACGTGTCCGGTTCGTAAACAAGAGATGCGTCGTTTAGCTTCAATTTTTCCAAAGCGTCTTTCAAATCGTTGTATTTGCTTCCGTCGGCAGGGAAAATTCCGCAAAACACCATTGGTTTCACTTCTTTGTAGCCCTTCAACGGTTCCGCGCACGGATCTTCGGCGTTTGTCAAAGTATCGCCTACCTTGGTATCGGAAACTGTTTTGATGCTTGCACAAACGTAACCGACATCTCCGGCGCAAAGCTCTGCAACAGGTTGCATGGACGGCGCAAACACGCCAACCTCCGTCACGTCGAAAACCTTACCCCTTGTTTCGAACATTTTGATTTTGGTGCCGACTTTCACGCTGCCGTCCACAATTCTAACAAAAATTATAACGCCCTTGTAGTTGTCGTACTGACAATCGAAAATAAGTGCTTTGAGCGGTTTTTCGTCACTTCCCTTGGGAGACGGAACCAAATCCACCACGGCATCCAAAACGTCCTTTATGTTGAGCCCTTCTTTTGCAGAAACCAAAGGTGCCGCTGAAGCATCCAGACCAATTGCATCTTCGATTTCTTTCTTACAACTTTCAACATCGGCAGAAGGCAAATCGATTTTGTTGATGACGGGGATTATTTCCAAATCGTTTTCCAGGGCCAAGTAGCAATTGGCCAGCGTTTGCGCTTCCACACCTTGCGAAGCATCAACGACAAGCAACGCCCCTTCGCAAGCCGCAAGAGAACGAGAAACTTCGTAGTTGAAGTCGACATGCCCAGGCGTGTCGATGAGGTTCAGTTCGTACTTTTGGCCGTATTTTTCGTAGGTCATGCGAACGGGCGTCAATTTGATAGTTATTCCGCGCTCGCGTTCGATATCCATGCTGTCGAGCATTTGCGCTTCCAAATCTCGCTTGGCAACCTGTCCGGTGTACTCCATCAACCTGTCGGCAAGGGTGCTTTTGCCATGGTCTATGTGTGCAATTATGCAAAAATTCCTTTTGTTTTGATTGTTCATAGCTATATCCGATGTTCTACTTGTCGCAATTCGATGTGCAAAGCCCAAAAATACTTGAACGTTCTTGCATCAAACGACTGAATTGAATTTTCTTCGATTATAACCGAAAAACTATATTTTGTCTAGAAAGTTGAACATATTTTCGCCAGACCCTTGCTTTTTTGCGCGCGTAAATATATAATTTAAGTTAAGATATTCACGAACACTAGCAACGAACAACGTGTTTTGAGGTGAACTATGGTAAAAGAAGAATACAAATGGCTTACAGACACTTACGTTGCCCACAGAGGACTTTTCAACAACGTTGATATTCCGGAAAATTCCGTTCCTGCCTTTGAAAAAGCACGGCAAAACGGCTTTGGCATAGAAACCGACGTTCAGATGAGCAAAGACGGAGTACTAGTAGTTTTTCACGACGACACACTGGACAGAATGACCGGATTTCACGGAAATTTGTGCGACTTGACCTTTGAAGAACTTCGCAAACTGAGACTTGGCGAAACGGACTGCCAAATTCCCACATTCGAAGAATTTCTTTCAGCGGCAGGCGGGGCAAATTTGGTTGTAGAACTGAAAAAGCACAAACACATTGGCGAAACGGAGCGCAAAGTTTGCCAAGCGTTGGAATCCTACACGGGCAACTACTGCATCGAATCGTTCGATCCGTTCATTGTGCGTTGGTTCAAAGTACATGCTCCGCATATAATAAGAGGTCAGCTTTCTTGCAGTTTCGAATGGGAAAAACTTTCTGCCTACAAGAAGCACATTTGCGCAAATTTGAAACTGTGCAAATGGAACGGCAGTCAGTTTATTGCATACGACGTGAGTGCGGTGAGAAATAATGCCGCAGTTGAAAAATGGGCAAAAAAAGTGCCTATACTTTGTTGGACCGTCCGCAGCCAAGCGCAATACGACGAAATGCACGACTGCTTCGACAACATGATTTTCGACAGCTTTATGCCGGAAAGACGGGATATCCCGCAAAAACATCAGTTTTGATAAAAGTGAGGTGAAATTATGGGAAGAAGAGTTTTAGCCTTTTTCTTGGGAATGATTTTCGGAATGATTTTTCTGATTGGCGGACTCGGACTGGGCATCTACATTGCCGTGTCCGTGGTAAAACCAAGCGACATTGACGAAAACGCTGCCAACTACATAGGAGATTTTGCGGATATGTCACTGCTTAATATGGTTCAGAGCGTAAAAACGCTGTACTCCGAAAAGGCAGGGATAGCCGATGGCGACGGTAACTACTACAGTTTAGGCGAATTTCTGAACAACTACAACATCAACGCGAAAACGGCTTTCGGCGTTGAGCTTCCGGACTCTGTTTTGAACGTACCCGTTTTCGAGTACTTCCAGGAAAACGGCATGGACCATGCATTGCAACAGATAAGCGTGGCCGCAATTCCGGATATTGTCAATTTGTTTGCCACAAGCGAAGACGGTAGCGGCTATATCAACAGTGCGGCCGTTGACAAATTAAGCGAATACTATTTGATAGACTTGCTCGACGAAAGCAAAGGCATTGCATATGTTTTCGATGAAATTCTTTTATCGGATATCTTGCCCGATTCCTTCCCGTCACAAGATTCCGGCAACAAAATGATGTGGGCAGTCGGTCAAGGCAGCATCGGCAAACTTTACGCCGCACTCGGCGGTAGCAACAATTTACTACTGCAAGTGAAAAGCGACGGAGCCTTGGCAGAACTCGGAGCAATTCCCATCACACAACTTTTGGGTAGCACCGACGGCGTGATGGAAACACTTCTGGGTGACACCGCCTTTGCCGATTTAGTAGACGAAAACGGATCGCTGTGCATTGACGAATTCATAAGCACAGTTTACGTGGGCAGCCTGCTTAGTTGCATAAGAAACGAGATTTCCGACGTGTCGAACTACAGCGACATCACACTTGCCGACGGCAAGAACATTTTGAAAGCAACTGTCGGCGGAGAAGAAGTTTTTGCAGACGCCGAGAACGGGAAATACTACGAAAAAGCCCTCTTCTGTACCGATAAACACCAACACACAAGCGATTGCTACAACTTCGTGTGGTACAACTCGATGGGACTTTCTGCCGGACACGCAAACTGCAAAGACGACGAAATGATTGACGGCGACGGACACCACGCTCGAATCAGCGGATTGTACAAAGCGCTTGTCAACCTTAAACTTGCCGATATGATGAACGGTTCTTCCGAACAGATATCCGAACAGTTGCAAAACGTCACGTTGAGCGAAATGATGAACGGAAACATCAGCGGAGTAGCTGCAAGTTTTGCAGACATGACGATAGGCGAACTGCTTAACGGCGGAATTGACGACACCTACCTTGGTTATTTCTTCAAGTACGACAGGATACCAACCGACACTCCCGATTCTCCTCAACAAAACAAAAACTTCTATGTGGGAACAATTGACGGAGAACTTGTCATGTCCGACGACGGAGTGGATTGGTACAAAGCAAAAATCGTTTGCGAAAACGAAGGCTCGCACGTGCACACAAGAGAATGCTACTCATACATTTGGATGAACGGAAAAAAGGAAGCCACAGGACTTATGGAAAAACTTTCCGAAAGCAAAATTGGCGAATTGGGCAACCTGAACGAAAGAATTCTCACATTCACGCTCGGAGACGTTATGGGCGACAATTTGAGCGGACTTCTGCTTGAACTGAAAGACACACCGCTGAACAAATTGTCAAACGAAATTAACAACGTGTACTTGGGCGCAGCAATCAAATTCCACCGCAAGAGCGTTGACGTTGCAAACTACACTACCGTTGTTTTCGAAAACGTTCACAGTGACGGAACAACGCTTGTAAAAAGCGACGACGGCAAAAAGTGGTACGAAGCAGAATTGACTTGTGACCAAGCACACGCACACTCTGCGGATTGCTACGAATACGTTTGGTACAAAAACACTGCTTGCACCATCAAAGTTAGCGGCATTCAAAAATGTTTCGTTAATTCTACACTGGGCAACGTTTCGGAGACCATGGACAATTTGACATTGAAAAAATTGGGCATTCAAGGCAACAATATTCTGAATGCACTGGGTGACACCCCGTTGAATCAATTGTCCGCCGAAATGAACAAAATGCAACTGGGAACAATGTTCGGCTTTGCACCTCAAACGGAAGGCGGCGTTACGGTGTGGTACGAACCTTGCAAAACCAACTGCGGACACGGCGCCGACGAACACGTGAAAATCGAAGGCAAAAACGGCTACTACGCACCGGCAAAAGGTATCAACGCAAAAATGTCCGACCTGACAATGTCCGACCTGACATCCGGAAGCGGCATGACAAACATCGTTAAAGACTTCACCATCGGCGAAATGGAAGAAAGCGGAATTGTGAAGTTGACAACACAGGACAAATACAAGCTGGATATCATTTTCGACGCATCAGGCAAATGCAGTTTGCAAGATTATCTGGTCAAGAAATCGACACAATCGTCGCTGTCGGCAAAAGACTACTACGAAAGCAAACACACCGACGATAGCTACCGCGGAGCATGGGGGCAATTGACTGTTACGGAATTTATTTCGAAAATGCTCAAAGCAATTTGATACAAAACATACAACAATTCGATGAGTTCGGCGTTTCTGCCGAACTCATTTTTTGTACATAAAAAAACGGGCCCGACACAGCGCCGAACTCGTTTGCATTCAATTCTATTATACTTGTCTTTATAATTTCAACATCGTTACACTGCTTTTTTAGTAACCGATGCCAACTAGAGATTTGACAAAAAATTCAAAATGCTTTGAGCGACTTTCAAACCGTCCACGGCAGAACTTACGATGCCGCCGGCATGCCCGGCACCTTCGCCCACAGGGAACAATGCTTTGATGTTGGACTGAAAAGTTTCGTCACGCAGAATTTTGACAGGCGAGGATGTGCGTGTTTCAACTCCGGTGAGTATGCCGCAATCGGCAAAACCTTTCATTTTTTTGTTGAAAACCGTCAGAGATTGTTTCAAAACCGAGCAAATATCTTCAGGCAAAAAGGTGTTGAAATCGCAAAAACGCACTCCGCGACAATAACTTGGAAGAATATCTGCTTCGACGGTAACTTTACCGTCCAAAAAATCCGTCACGTTTTGACAAGGTGCAGCAAAATTTCCGCCGCCGAAATTGTAGGCCTTTTCTTCCAAACTTTGTTGAAAATGCACACCGGAAAGGGCATCTCTGCCAAAGCCATAACGTTCCACGTCATCACTGCCGACAGAAACAACCAAAGCACTGTTACTGTTTTGAGCATCTCTGTTGTAGTTGCTCATGCCGTTGACAACCACCGTGCCGTTTTGAGAGTTCGCCGGAACAACCACACCTCCCGGACACATGCAAAAGGAATAGCAACCGCGTCCGTTCACGTTGTTGACAAGTTTGTAGCTTGCAGCAGACAAATCTTTGTGTGTTGCAAAAAGCTTGCCAAATTGTGTTTCGTTGATAAACTCCCGCTTGTGTTCTATGCGCAAGCCCACCGCAAAGGGCTTGAATTGCATGTCCACACCTTGTTTCACAAGAGCGTGAAACAAATCTCTTGCGCTGTGTCCGCAACAAAGTGCAACACAATCGGCAAACAAGGTCTGCGTTCCGCCGTCGCGCGAGGCAACAACTCCAACTGCACGACCGTTTTCCACAACAAGCTCGGTTACCGTTGCGTCGAATATAAATCTGCCGCCAAGCAAACGGATTTTGTCGCGCATGTTGGCAACGACACCGACAAGGTTATCCGTGCCGACGTGAGGAAGCGCATCGGTCAAAATGCTTTTAGGTGCTCCCGCACGCACAAATTCACTGAAAACAGTGTGCACCAACGGAGAAGATATTCCGGTTGTAAGTTTGCCGTCGGAGAACGTGCCGGCCCCGCCCAAACCGAACTGAACGTTGCAATTTTCATCGAAATTGCCGCCGTCGAAAAATGTTTGCACAGTTTGTCGACGCTTTTCAACGTCACTGCCCTTTTCCACCACCGTGACCTTGACACCGTTCAATGCAAGATATTCGGCCAAAAACAATCCGGACGGGCCACCGCCGACAACCAAACAAGACCCTTTAATGGCTTTTTTAGGCAAATCGAACAAATTTTGCGGTGCGACAAAAGGTGTTGCGTTTTTTCGAGGAGTTTTTGACGTTTTGACAAGATACGAGCAAACAAAATGAACGTTGTTTTTGTCTCGAGCATCAACGCTTTGCTTTTTAAGCACGACTTCGTCCAGTTGTTGCGGTTGCAAACCGATTGTTTTGGCAACAAGCCCCCAAACGTCGTTCACGTCACTGCCAAGAGCAATTTTTATCGGAGAAGTGACATACTCACCCATTGATTGCCTCCTGTTCGTAAGCATAGATTGCCGATGCCGCCGCAAAAAACAAGTTGTAACCGCCGCAAACACCATCTACGTTCAACATTTCGCCCAACACAATCGTGCCGTCAGGCAAAGTTAAACGTCTTTTGTCGACAAATTTTTCGTCGACGCCGCCTGAAGTGACTTGCGAAACGGAAAAATCCATCAAATCGTCAAAATCGAAAACCAATTGCTTGGCAGTGCGCGCCAATTCGGTCGCAGTTGCAACGGAAGCTCGACCCAAAACATATTGAGCGATTTTGTTGTGCAAAATGCCGTAGAAAACAGTTTCTTGCTGCCACAATTGCCTTTGTTGCAATATTTCGGTAAGTTCTTTCAACGTGAGTTGCGGTACCAAATCGACGGAAAAACTATACTTGTGTTTCCGGTTTAAAACTCTGCTTCTTGCAATGTGCGCAGAAAGATTGAAAACACAAATTCCGGAAAGCCCAAAATCTCTGAATTGAACTTCACCGCTTTCGCTAGCTACGACGACTCCGTCCTCGATCAAATCAACTTTGGCTTTTGCACGCAGACCGGCCAAAACTTTTGTTTTTTGAGTTGTTTTGACAGCGACAAGAGAAGGAACAAGCGGCGTCAGATAGCTTTCTTTAACCAAGTTGCGTAGCGAAGCACCATTGGATAAGCCGCTACTGCTGCCGCAAGCAAGCACTACTTTATCGAAAAACTCGTGCTTATTGCCAAAGGTCACGACGTAGCCCTTTTTTTGCCGAAGCACTGCCGTCACTTCACAATCGCACAAAAACGTGCCGCCACGGCGAGAAAATTCGCAACGCAAACAATCCACAACGTTAGCTGCACTTTCGGAAAGAGGATAGAGCCTACCGGTGGCATCGCTGAAAACATAGATTCCGCAACTGTGCAAAAAATCCACGTACTTTTCGACGCTTACGCAATCCAACACTGCGCGTACGATTTCACTTTGGTTGTATTGGTTCGGAGAAACGTCCATGTTGCCCAAATTGCAACGTCCATTACCCGTTGTCGACAACTTTTTGCCCACCCGCGAATTGCGCTCGCAAATTGTGACGCTATCCTTTTGTGCGGCAAGAATGCCGTAGGTCAAACCTGCCATTCCGCCACCGACAATCAACGTTTTCATATTGTGCTTACCTCTCTACACAATTTTAGCCCAACAGAACGGATAAGTCAACAATTGAAACAAAAACTGCTAGCCACATTGACTGAAAACACAAAACAGTTGTTGCAAAACGCTTCGACTGCTAACTGTCTGTACAACGTTTTGCGTCACTTTGAAATCTTTCACCACGTCAAAACCGCCAAAATTGCATTCGGATAGTTTGCGCAACCCGTCGAATACCGTTTTTGTCGAAAGAGAATGCAACACTGTGGCAACAAAATCGCTTCCGCGCCGACGTTCGGTGACGGCCAAAAACTTTTTCGCCGACGGACAATTGGATACGATTGTCGATGCGACGAACCTGTTGCGACAATTGGAAACGCGAATAGGAATGCCGGCATTGCGCGCCATTTTCACGGCATCGGGGTGCAGCACCACCGCACCGGATTTTGCCAACATAAACATTTGCGCATACGACAAATTTGGTATTGTTTTCGCATCAGAAACTATCTTCGGATCTGCATTGCAAACGCCGTTGACATCGGTCACGTTCTCGTAGATTACGCTTTCAGTCGCCACTGCGCATAATGCGCCGCTCACGTCTCCTCCGCCGCGCGAAAACACGCAACGACCATTTTCACATCCGCCGTAGAAACCGCCGATTACACCCGATTTTAGCCCTCTGAACGCGCTTTTTAGATTGTGAAACGAATCTTTCAAACAAAGCCGTCCGTTTTTGAAACGAACAAGTTTTTCGGCTTCTAGGTACGGAACGCGCAAATATGCTGCGGCAATACGAGCAGTCAACTCCTCTCCCAACGACAGACAGTGCGCCTGCGAGATTAGGCTTTGAGATTTTGCAATATGCAACAACTTTTCTACGTCCACCGCCACGCCGTTTTCGCTTACCAGACGCAAAAACTTGTCTTCTATTTTCCGCCACGCCGTTTCGTCGCCGTGAAAATGTCGACACAACAAATCCGTTACTTTTTCGTCGGCATCGAATTCCTTGCCTATTGCACTGACAACAACACATCGGTTCTCGGCGCACAGTTGTTTGAGACACTGAAAATTTCCAGGCGCAACCGAAGTTCCACCAAACTTCATCGTTACCATACAAACATTGTATTCTTGCCGCTTTCCGTTGTTGCAACATTGTTCGATGCAAAAAAAATCCGCAACCGAAGTTGCGGAAAACAATTGATAAACTACGTCACGGCACAAACGCCGATAAGCACAACCGTTACTGCTGCACAAGTGAGAGCCAACAGCACGTAGCCAAAATAGTGTTTCATGAAGTGGGAAAATCTCTTGCCGAAACTGACATCGTTTTTAAGCCTTTTCATCTACTGTCCACCCCCAAATACGCTCTTCTTCGCCTTCGTCGGAAAGGCCGAAAGCACAATACAAAATTTCGCGCAGTTGTTCTGCGTCCAAATATCTTTTAACTTTTCTGTCGTGCATTGCGGAAATGATACCCGTTTCTTCACTTACGACAATTGCCGTCAAATTGGGAAATGCCTCGGTGACGCCGATGGCCGCGCGATGGCGAGTACCGAATTCGCGAGGATAGATATCTTCTTGCGTCAAAGGCAAATAGCAACCGGCCGTGACAACCTTGTTGTTCATTATGACAACGGCGCCGTCGTGCAACGGTGTTTTTGGGAAAAACAACGTGCGCAAAAGGTCTGCAGATACTTTGGCGTCGATTGCCGTGCCGCTTTCCAAAATGCTGTCGGAAATTGTGTCGGTGATCAAAATCAACGCGCCTGTATCCGTTTTGCTCAAACGTTGGCAAGCCTTGATAATCTCTTCAACCGAACTTTGCAAATCTTCACGGCTGAGTGCCTCCGAATCCTGTTCTTTCAAAAAACGTCTGCGAGAACGACGGAACAGATCTCTGCGAAAATCTTGTGCAAACAACATCAAACTGGAAATGATGATGGTGAAAATGACAAAGAAGACGTACATGGAGTAGTTGGGAATTTCAAAAAACGCCAACACGAACATGATTGTCAACGCACCGCAAATAAACGCAGTGAAAAAACCCAGGTTGCGTTTTTTCGCATAGTAAAACACGACGAAATACAACACTGTTATGGTCAAAAGCAAAAATATTTTTGCCAAAATATTTGCAGTGTCGCCGTCGGTGAAATATGCCTTGATAACTTCCCATACTTTTTCCATAAAATCACCCATGACCAAGCGATAGATTGTTTCTACACAATATAATACAATATTTTTTTGAAAAAATAAAGTAAAATTACAAATTACACGACATTTTTTTGTGCATACGGTACAATTTTTTTAGGTTTTTACATATAAATTAACAGAAAAACGCCAAACGAGGAGATAATTATGAAAATTGCCGTTGTAGGATACGGCAACATCGGGAAAAGTCTTGAAAAAGTAACGCTAGCAGACGACACCGTTCATCTTACGGCAATTGTGTCTCGCAGACGCCTAGATAACAAACTTTTTGTTCCTTTAGACGACATTGACACCGTCGACGCCGACGTGGCTTTGTTGGCCTTGGGAAGCTACGACGACATTGCAAAAAACATCTTCCTCTTTTCAAAATTTCACACGGTGGATTGCTTTGATACGCACGGAAAGCTTGCCGAACACAAAAAACTTTTGAATGATGCCAAACCCAACAAAATATCTTTGTGTGCAACAGGGTGGGATCCGGGCATCCTCAGCATTGTGCGCGGTGCTTTGGGGGTTACCGGGGCATTGCCGTTCACGCGTTGGGGGAAAGGCATTTCACAGGGCCATTCCAATGCGTTGCGCAGCATTCCGGGAGTGCTGGACGCCGTTTCCGTTACATTGGCTCAACCAAACGGACAAAAACGAGTTTGTTACGTTGCTTGCGTTAACAGCGACAAAGAAAAGATTGACACAGCAATAAGAATAATGCCCCACTATTTTGAGGGGCAAAACATTGAAATTGTGTTTTGCACTACGGCGGAAGTACGTGACATCAAAAAAGACACGAGCCACGCAGGCAAAGTTTTTGCAACAAATGGAGATTTCGAGGCTCAATTTGCAATACAAATGAAAAACAATTGCGATTTCACCGCGCAAATTATGCTTCGATATGCAAAAATAGTGCCGCAGTTGGAAAAGGACGGTTACCGCGGCGCACTGGACCCGTTCGACGTGCCGCTGAAATACTTGGTGCCTCGATCTTTGATTTGAAGCAGTCGTTTCTGTTGAATTGCAGATAAAAGCAAAATCAATTTCAAAACATACTGCAAAAAGTATTTGGTCCGAACTGAACGACATTACAAAAAACTGCAAAAAAAGACGCTTTGCCAAACAAATGACAAAACGTCTTGTTTTGTTGTGTGAACACAAAAACAAAAAGCCTCCTACAAATTGTTGTAGTTTTCCACAACTACGCCGGCCTCGTTGAGCAAGTGCATTGCGAATTCGTCGGGATATCCTTCCTTATAGACAACGCGTTTGATACCTGCATTGATGATGATTTTGGCGCAAATAACGCAAGGCTGATGGGTGCAGTACAACGTTGCCCCCTCCAAAACGACGCCCAATCGGGCGGCTTGAATGATAGCGTTTTGTTCTGCATGCACGGCATAGCAAATTTCGTGCCGAGTGCCGCTTTGTATGCCGAGTTTGTTGCGCAAGCATTCGCCACGCTCCTTACAACTGGTTACACCCTCCGGCGCGCCGTTATATCCCGTGGTAAGAATGCGCTTATCTCGAACGATAACCGCACCGACTTGTCTGTCTTCTTTATAACAGCTGGACCAAGTAGCAACTTGCTCCGTCAATTCCATAAAACGTTTATCCCACTTGTTCATATCAATAGCGTTGTTTGCGAATTTTGCCGTCGACCTTGTGAATTACCACACGACCTTCCTGATTTTTGGCTTTTTCTTTTGCGAACACAATGGCTTCTGCCTGTGTTTTGAACAGCTTCAATGCTCTGTTGCCTTTGCCCAATTTCACTTGCCACAAACCGTCGTCACGGCGTAAGGAAACGTGATACACTTTCACCGTTGAAACGCTTCTGCTTTGTTCGGTGCTTTCTTCCGTTTCGTCATCATCGTCGACTTCGACAACTTCAACGCCGTCGTCATCGGCAACTTCTTGCGGCTCGCTTTCTGCAACTGCGGCAGATTCGTCTTTGCTTTCTTCAACTTCTTCCGTGAGTGAATCGTTTGTCGAATTATCTTCCTCTGTTTCCACAACAGGTTCTTGCTCTACAACTGCGGGTTCGGACTCTTCTTGAACGGGCTGTTCAACATCATCCGTTTGTTCTGCGTCGCCGGCTTCTTCTGTTTGCAAACATTCTTCAGCGGCCTTGCGATTCTTTCTAGAAATGCAACAAGCAACAACAATGATTGCGACTGCAACCAACAGCAACGCCACGGCAATAAGATGCCAAACTAGGACGTCAAACGAGCCAAGCGAGAAAACAATATTGGTCATACTCCACCTCCGCGCAAAGTTAAACTTAGTGCCTTTGCTTACTAGCTTATTATATCATCTACAACCGAATTGTACAATGATTTTTTTGAAATTTTTGCGTACCGTAGGCAAGTTTTTTGCGCACAACACCCAAATTTACTCAAAAAACTTTGAACACGCGAAAAAATATCGGCAACTCGATAAAGGCGAAAAGCAACGTGTTGCAAACATAAATTTCGAAAGCAAACCGAATTGCACCGTGCCAAAACCACTCGAAGGTGAATTAAGCAATAAATTTTCGAGTCGAGTGCGTGCAACAGTTCATTGAAAACTTACACGCGCGTATTATATATGGTCGGCGACGCGCAAACCGAGCAGACATCGAGCTATGCCGATGCGCACAACTTTGTTCAATTTGTTGACGTTTTTACAACATTATTTAGCGTCTTTATACAGTTCTGACACATTGCTGCAAATTTCGTTAAAAAATATGCGAAAAAACGCGATGCAACTATTGACTTTTTGCGTTTATGGTGTATAATATAATTAGCAGTCGGAAGTCGGGACTGCTAAAAATTTACAAAATCAATGGCAAAGTTCACAAAAATTGTTTTGAAAAACGCCGTTTGACAGCAAAAGTCGGAAAACATTGAGTGTTTTTGAACAATTTGCACCGTCAAAGTCGATTAGAAAAACGACACAAAACCATTTTTGCATCTCGACACACGATTGAAAGTGCAAAGCGAACTGCGCCAAAATAATTTAGGAGGCATAGAAAAATGACACTGAAACCGCTGTTTGACAAAGTAGTTGTTATGCAAACAGAAGACAAGGAAGAAAAAGTGGGCGGAATTTTCCTTCCCACGGCCGCAAAAGAAAAGCAAGAAATTGCAACTGTCGTTGCAGTGGGCAACGGCGGAAACATCGACGGAAAAGAAGTTGAAATGGTTGTTAAAGTAGGCGACAAAGTGCTTTACAGCAAATATGCAGGCAACGAATTCAAAATTGACGGCGAAACCGTCACCATTATCAAGCAAAGCGACATTCTCGCAATTGTAGAATAAGGAAGGTGAAAGGAACATGGCAAAACAAATCAAGTACGGAGACGAAGCAAGAAAAGCGTTGGAAAACGGCGTAAATCAACTTGCAGATACTGTTAAAATCACATTGGGCCCCAAAGGCAGAAACGTTATTTTGGAAAAGAAATACGGTGCGCCGATGGTTATCAACGACGGCGTGACAATTGCAAAAGAAATTGAATTGAAAGATCCGTTTGAAAACATGGGTGCGCAAATAGTGAAAGAAGCATCCACAAAAACCAACGACGTTGTCGGTGACGGAACCACCACTGCGGCTGTTTTGGCGCAAGCAATCATTCGCGAAGGCAACAAAAACGTTGCTGCAGGCGCGAACCCCATCATTTTGAGAAAGGGTATCGACCGTGCCGTTGAAGTGTGCGTGGAAAAGCTGAAAGCCATTTCCACCCCCGTTGAAGGAAAACAATCCATTGCACAAGTGGCATCTGTTTCCGCTGCAGACGAAACAATCGGCAAGCTGATTTCCGACGCGATGGAAAAGGTCGGCAACGACGGCGTTATCACCGTGGAAGAAAGCAAAACCATGAAGACGGAATTGAACGTTGTGGAAGGCATGCAATTCGACCGTGGCTACTGCTCTCCCTATATGGCAACGGATTTGGACAAAATGGTTGCGGATTTGGACAATCCTTTTGTGTTGATCACCGACAAGAAAATATCTTCCATTCAAGATTTGCTTCCTTTGTTGGAGCAGGTTGTTAAAACAGGCGCAAAATTGCTGATTATCGCCGAAGACGTAGAAGGCGAAGCACTGACAACACTTATTTTGAACAAATTGCGCGGCAGCTTCACTTGCGTTGCTGTAAAAGCACCTGGATTTGGCGACAGAAGAAAGGCCATGCTGGAAGATATCGCAATTTTAACGGGTGGAACGGTTATAACAGAAGACCTTGGCTTGGATTTGAAATCGGCAACAATCGACATGCTTGGCCGTGCAAAACAAGTGAAAATTGACAAAGACAACACCATTATCGTTCAAGGCGCAGGCAGTCCGGAAGCCATTGCACAACGCGTGAACCAAATAAGAAACCAAATGGCCGAAAGCACCAGCGACTACGACAGAGAAAAATTCCAAGAACGTTTGGCAAAACTTGCCGGCGGTGTTGCTCAAATTAACGTCGGTGCGGCCACTGAAGTTGAAATGAAAGAACGCAAACTTCGCATAGAAGACGCTTTGAACGCTACTCGTGCCGCTGTTGAAGAAGGCATTGTTGCCGGTGGCGGCGTTGCACTGTTGAACGCCATCCCCGAAGTGGACAAACTTGTGAAAACTTTGAGCGGTGACGAAAAGACCGGAGCACAAATCGTTCGTAAGGCATTGGAAGCACCTATCAAACAAATTGCAGAAAACGCAGGTGTGAACGGAGGCGTTATCGTGGCTCAAGTGTTGGCAAGCAAAAACCCCAACTACGGCTACGACGCTTTGACGGGAACCTACGGCGACATGATTGTGAAAGGAATTTTGGACCCCACAAAGGTGACTCGTTCGGCATTGCAAAATGCGGCAAGCGTTTCCGGAACATTGTTGACTACGGAAAGCATTGTGTGCGACATTCCCGAACCTCCTGCTCCCGTTGCAGCACCCAACCCTAACGAAATGTACTAGAATTTGAACGTTGCGACAGGCGCACTAGCACCGCCGCAACGACAGAACTCACATTTTAAAATTTTGCGGACACCATTTGCGGTGTCCGTTTTTTTGCACAAGTATTTACCGCAAATGCAACTTTACAAAACAACAAAAATTTTTGTTTAATGTGATTCGGAAAGACTTTTTCCATGAAAATCATTGCAAAACAACAAAGCTCTTTGTTACGCAAATTCAAGCAAAACTTTGCATTTTTATACCAAAACAACACTTTCTGCCACTTTATGTTAGACATAGTAGGTTGCAAAATATAAAAAATCAGCATAAAACATAAACAAGGCGCTAACTCTTGTTCTTTGAAATACAAAAAAAACAAACCGCAACAGTTTAACACACAAAAATCTATAATAAAGTTGCAGACACCGCTTCACAATTTGACAGTAGGTACAGCAAAAACGTCGCAGAAAGGAAAAATATTTTTACACACGGAAACAGAACGTCACGCGTACCACACACCACTCCTACACACGCGCGTCAAATAAATATAGAATCAATAAACATCTATACAATAAATATCGTAAATCCACTTGAAAACATTTCCAGATAGTAGTATAATGATTTTTGCCAAACTATTTTAATAATGTTACGCACAACACAATCGCTTTAGCGACATTGTGTTATTGCATTATTACCCGAACGCATTTGTAAAAAATGCAAATTCCGCCCGGGTGACAATGCATATTTTGTGCGCAACATTTCAGGGAATAGTTTGGCGACTGTCGGAGTTTGCGTTTTTTTGGCGTCTGCTTCCGCAGACGCCTTTTTAATTTTCAATGGAGGTAGCATTTGATGAAAAAGAAATTATTTGTAAGCATCATCGTGGCAGCAATGCTGGCATGCACGTTATTGACGTTTGCGGCTTGTAGCAGCAAACAAGTTCCCGTGTACCAAGGGATGACAATAACCGATGCAAGCACACCTGCCGCACACGCAAAGTCTTCCAGATACTTGCAAATGCAAGATCCGCATCACCCCGATCCGCAACCGGACGACGGCAACCATGGCGGAGATTTTCGCGGAGATCACACCGGACGCAACAACGACCTGGACAAAGAAGATCCGTTTCCGGATAGCAACCAAAATATCGAAGACGAAATCAAATCGTCGTTGAACGTTGTCGGCGCAACGGACCCGATCTACTACGCCGAGCCGAACCAAGACATCTACATAAACATTCACATCGACAACCCCGACGGGTTTGAAATTATGTCTTTCACGCTGAACGGCAAAAAGTACACAAGCTACATGTTCGAAGACGGTTCGGACTTGGAGACGATCATCCTGAAATACAACGTGGGCGACGCGAGCGGCATTGTGCAATACACCATTGACGCAATAAAATACATTGACGGAACACAGATCAAAGACGTCATTATCGACGGCAACAAAACAGTGTTGGCAGGCATCAAAACCCAGCAACAACTCACGGCAACCGTTTCCGATATAAAAATCGATTCCAACCAATTCGATTGCAACGTAACCATACGCGACAAAGACAATTTGATTGAATTTTCCGACGGAGTGCTGAAATTTGCGTTGTTCGACGGAGAGAACATTTTGTTTGAACATGAAATCAACGCCGGAGAAAACAACATCAGCGCAAAAAATCTGAAAACAAACACATTGTATCAATATGCCGTGGTAGGCTACTACGACGACCTTTCCGGAAAAGGCTACCAAATGCACGTGTTGCAAAAGGACGCATTCTACACCGATTCCGTCGTATTGTTCGACAATATCGATATCACACAAACAGGAATCAGCTTCAGCCTTGCTTGGAACAAGAGCCACTCGGACAAAAATCTTTCGTCGCTGAAACTTTATCAGGGCGAAAAATTGATTGACACCTTGCAAAACGATGCGACATCGGTGGAAAATTTGCTTTCAAACAACACCTACAAACTGGTTGCCGAATACATAAATGAAAATGCTACCGAAAGCATCAGCATTGAATTCACCACAGTAGCAAAAGCTACTCCGCAAGTTGAAATCAGTTCGACGACGATAACACAAACTAGCTTTGAATTTGCAATTGACGTGACAGACACGGACAACGTGGGTGCAATTGCCGCCATCAAATTTATCCACGGCAACAAATCCAATGCAACAAACAGCATCGACTCAAGAAAATTCGAAAACTTGCTTTCCGACAACGAGTACACCGTTGAAGTGCTCTACGTCTACGACCTGAACGACGGCCAAGGCGAACTTCGTTTGACCAAGCAATTGACTGTCACAACACTTGCCAAAGCCGTACCGGAAATCGAAATCGGAAAACCGGAAATCACCGATACGACTGTTAAGGCAAAATTCGACGTTACGGACACAGACAACGTTTGCACCGTCACTTCGGTGAAAATTTTCAAGGGCGAAACGGAAGTTGCCGAAAACACCGAAAAGCAAATTGCTTTTGAAAATTTG
>CAZRBI010000001.1:0-52472 GCA_964598315.1 uncultured Oscillospiraceae bacterium | reverse complement strand
GGGCGAAACGGAAGTTGCCGAAAACACCGAAAAGCAAATTGCTTTTGAAAATTTGCTTTCCGACAACGAGTACACCGTTGAAGTGCTCTACGTCTACGACCTGAACGACGGCCAAGGCGAACTTCGTTTGACCAAGCAATTGACTGTCACAACACTTGCCAAAGCCGTACCGGAAATCGAAATCGGAAAACCGGAAATCACCGATACGACTGTTAAGGCAAAATTCGACGTTACGGACACAGACAACGTTTGCACCGTCACTTCGGTGAAAATTTTCAAGGGCGAAACGGAAGTTGCCGAAAACACCGAAAAGCAAATTGCTTTTGAAAATTTGAGCTACTACACAGAATACCAAGTTGTTGTGGCCTACTCCTACGACTTGAACGACGGCGAAGGAATTCACAACGAAACGGCAACGCTTCAATGCAAAACATCGCCGCATTTGGCATTCAACTCGTGCAAGGTGATCAACACTTCGGCAGTGAGCGAAGGCGAGACAATCTACATGCAGGCAACGTTGGACAACCCATCGGGGGCAGTGCCCACCAGTGCCGTTGTGAACGGCAGAACTTACAATTGCGCAAGCTCCACTTCTGCCGGCAAAGTGTACCTTGAAATTGTCTACAACGACCAATTCGAGGGTGGAAACACCGTTTTGAACATTGAAAAAATCAACATGGCGTTGGACGGAAAGACCTACACTGTGAAAACCGAAGAAAACAATTCCGGAACTGTGTTCATAAACGGCAAACTGGAAGTTGTTTCGGTTCAACCGGTGAACAGCACGGGCGAACCTGCCGATTGGTGCTTGCCGGACGACAATCCCTACTACCTGCTGACACTGAAAAACAAAACGGGATATACGCTTGACAGTGTGGAATTTTATGTTCAAGACCACACTTGGAGCACGGCAAAAACATCCACGGTGACAAAAATCGACGACGAACACTACAAAATCGATTGCGATTTATCGAATAACTCCGGTTGGAACTACATCACACTGTCGTCCGTCACCTACCACAACGACTACTTGAACAAAACTTTGGGCGTCGGTCAAGAATCGACCAGAATGTTTGTAACAAACGGAACGACAGAAATTGCCACACTGGAACAACTGCTGAACACAGATTTTAGCGCCGGCTGCAACTACTACAAATTGACGTCTGACATCGATTTGAGCGGAATGGAATGGACCAACTTAGGAAATTTCTTTGGCGTGTTCGACGGAAACGGCCACAAGATTTCCGGCATGAGCAACGTTTCCACCGTCACCGACAAAGACATCGAGATCGGATTGTTTGCCAAAGCATCGGGTGTGTTCATAGACGTTGAACTGACAGACATCACGGTGATGATGACACTTAAATCGACAAAAGCTGAGTTAAATGTATACTTCGGCGGACTTGCAGCACAAACAGATTATGATGCAACAATAGCCATCACGAATTGTACTGTGGAAGCGGACGTTTCGTTCAAGAACACAACCTCGCAATATGGCCAAATTGGTGGATTTGTGGGTTGTACCTATTGTTGTAGTCAGTTGATGATCGATGACTGCAAAAGCAAAGTAAGCTTGAATTGTACCGACGATGATGGCCAATATATTGGACTTGTTGGTGGGTTGGTAGGATATAATTATTCTTCTGATTCTTCTACTTCCATTGCTAATTGTGAGGTAAGCGGCAATATTAAAGGCAACAACGTTGGCGGGTTGATAGGATACGACAATTATTCTCTCACAACCGTTGAAAATTGCAACGTTACAGTTGAATTAACTGCAAAAAGTATGGGCGGAATTGTAGGACTAGCACATAGTTACGACATAAAAGTGACGGGCACGACAATTGATTTGAAAGCAACGTCAACGTCAAGTGACGGTGACATCTATGCCGGAGGACTAGTTGCAAATTCTTCACGGGATTGCAACATACAAGTATCGAACACAACCGTTGAAATGCAAGTTTCCAATGCTACCTATGCAGGGGGACTGGTCGCATATCAAACCGGCGACATACAAGCGTCTCACGTGACGGCCAACATTGAAGTTGACCGTGCAAATTGTGTTGGAGGACTGGTTGGCGGCACAACAACATCCCCTGCTACAACCATCGCAATTGACAACTGCAATGTTACAACAATTGTGGATAAATTATATCATGGCGGAGGACTGGTTGGCTATGCGGAAACCGTGATAATAGATAATTGCGAAGTAACCGTTGTTTTCCGCACCGCATTGACAGACAATGAATACATATCAAATGCGGGTGGGCTGGTTGGCTCTGTTACAGATTTGAAAGTTACAAACACAACCGTCAACATCGAAGTGCAAAATGCACAATCCACCGGTGGGGTGGCCGGTTACGTTGGCAAAGAATTTGAAGTGACAAGCGCAACTGTAAGCATAAAAGCACAAAAAGTGATCTATGCGGGCGGAGTGGTCGGCACAACCGGAGCAAACAATACATGCATTGTTGACTCGACTGTCACAATCGAAGCAACCGACATATATAGCTGTGCCGGCGGAATTGCGGGAAACACTTCAAGCGCAACAACCATCGACAATTGTGATATCACTGCAACGCTAAGCGTAACACTACAAGATTGGACTCCGACATATGCAGGTGGTTTGTTTGGATATCTTAGTTGTGTCGGAGATATAAGCGTGTCCAACTCGACGTTTAAAGTGCAAATTCAAAAAACCGGCTATGCCGGCGGACTAGTAGGACACACTAGCTATACAGAGAAACTAAATATAGATAGCTGTGACATCAGCGGAAAACTCGATACAGACACGGCAAAAGTGTTCGGAAACAACCTCGACACGGAAAACTTCGAAATCAAAGACACAACCTACGACCTTTTGATAAACGGAGTGCAACAAACGAACAAGCCGGCGCAAGAAACGGAGCAAGAGCAATAAGTCGATTGCACCACAACGACTTGGAACTTGGCTTCCAAATGCAGCCGGACGGAAAAGTTCGAAAAAATTGAATAGTGAATATCAATTGAGAAAGAGCTCGGCAGAAACGTCGAGCTCATTCTTTTGCACCCAAACACAGACTTGTTGCGCACGGCATCACGTTAAAACACAAATTTGCGATGAAACACAAGCGGCTAATCGCCACCACAAAGAAACCGACAACACAGAAACAAAAAAGGCCTCGTTTTCACGAGGCACAAGAAAAGACAAAACAAATCGATACGATTTGGTAAACTAGTTCAAACCAAGGCCTGTCAGCGGCAACACAAAGTAGCACACCACGCCCAAAACAATTCCTGCGGCGTACATTATGCCAACTATACCAAAGTTTTTCCAAGATTTATCTTTGAACAAAATGGCCAGTGCAATGCCACTGTTGCTCACTAGGCCGGCCAACATGGCAGAAAAACTGACGATACCTTCGGTGTACATCCCGGTGATGACGACGCTGCTTGCACAGTTGGGAACAAGCCCCACCAATGCCGTCAAAAAGCATTGGAAAAAGCCCAATTTGGAAGCAAATTGCATGATTTGTTCGCCGACAAAGTGCAACAACAGACCAAACACCGTGTTCACCACAAAAATGTAGCAGAAAATTTTGAGGGTGTGCAGCAACGGATGCTTCAAAAATTCCCAAGTTTTGTGCCATTTACTTTCGTTTTCACACTCTTGGTGGTCGTCGTGTTCGTGCAATTCGTGGTGGCAGCAACCCGTTTCCGTCAGAGTGTAGTCGGTGGCGAGCGGACGCCTATCGAACAAGTTGATCAAGTAACCCAATGCAACGGCGTACACCACCTTGACAACCAAAACTATCCAAACCGTGCCCACAGTTTTTTCGTTGGTAAGCAAAATGGGCAATGCTTCGTCGCTTGTGGCAACGAAAAACGCCACCAAAGTGCCCAACTTCAAGTACTTTTGCATGTACAAATCCGTTGCCATCACAGAAAAACCGCATTGCGGAACAAGACCAACCCCACCTGCAACAAGCGGAGCAGCCCTACCGTTCAACAATTTTACCGTTTTTGCGCGCGCTTTGCCGTTTTGCTCCAAAAACTCTATGAAAACATAGATTATAAGCAAAAACGGAGCGGCTATGGCACTGTCTTTCAGTGCATCCAACACTACGTCCCACATATTCTTATCCGATTGTTGCAAATTGCAACAAAAACTACCTTATTTTACGCACACCAATGCCGAAAGTTACAACAAACATCTTTTTGAAAGCCCCGTTCAAGTTGCTTTCAAAAATTGAACTTTTGAGGTGCCACCAAACCGACGTCTGTCGACAAACGTGGCACAAAACAATCCGAAAGTTGCATTCGATGCGACAAGCTTTTTGAACATTCAACAGAATTTTCTGCTTGGACAACTTTTGCTTCCGAAATCAACAATAGAACACGTCACCAACGTTCAACACGACAATTTGCACTTTCGAAAACGCCTATCGCAAAGTTTTTTGCACTATTTATGAGAATCTACGTCGTCGCTTACGTTCAGCCCTAAATCGCGACACAAATCGCCCAACGATTCCTTTGGCATTATCAATTCTTCCAATTCGATGACGTGCGCAGCCTCTTCCACCTTTTCGATGGGGTTGGTTGTTTTTGTTTCTTCAGTGACTTGGTTCAATTTTGCCACCGTTGCCGCTGCTTCTTCCGCAACGTTACCACCGTCAAAAGAATTGATCAATTTTTCCACCTTTCTTTTCAAAACATTGAAATTTTTCACTTCTTCGTCTGTGAGTGTTGCAACCATGGTTTGCGAATAGGCGTGCCATGCCGCATAGAAAATTTTTGCACGCAAAAGAGTGAGCTTGGAATACTTTTCGGCATCGTTTTGAGTTTGTTCGGCAAGTTTTTGCGATTCCACCAACGATTGCGAAATAGCTTCTTCATCGGCTTTGTACTTTTCGACTTGCTTTCTTAACGTCCAATTTTCATCGGCAAATTCGTCCAAACGCTGACGTTGAGATGCCAGTTGCTCGTTTTGCTTTTTTTCCAATTCTTGCAAATACTTATCTACTTGCTTGGGGTTGTAGCCCCTGAAAACACGATCAAATTTCATTTTTTCTCCGCATTGCGTTCCGCATGAATCAATTGTTGTTTCAGTTGATACAGATTTTCGGACAAATCGACCTTGTACTGGTGAGGTTGCGTCAAACGCTTGTACTCATCCCAAAATCCGTCCAAACTTTGTTTGCAATCCGCCGCCAATTCGTAGACGTTTTTGGGCTTATACACGCATTCGCCGTTGACAAACACGTCTTCGTACAATTCCTTAACATAGAAATTGGTGACGGTTTTGGTTTTCCAACGTTCCACAGGGTGCGTGATGACAAAATCGTTGTCGCTGTCGATAACTTCGCCTTGCAACGCTATCACGTCGGCAATTGCCTTGTTTGTGTCCTTGCCAAACAGACGGTACACCGTTTTTTTGCCGGGGTTGGTCATCTTCACGGGGTTGTCGGAAATTTTCATTTTGGGGTAATCTACGCCGTCAACGCACAAGTTGGCAAGTTTGTACACCCCACCCAAACTGGGATTGCTGTGGCTGGTGATCATTTTTGTGCCGACACCGAAAATATCAATTTGAGCGCCTTGTTGCTTCAACGATTGCAAAACGTACTCGTCGATATCCGAACTGGCAAAGATTTTGCAATCGGAATGTCCTGCTTCGTCCAACATTTTGCGTGCTTCCTTGGAAAGATATGCCAAGTCGCCACTGTCCAAACGAATGCCGACGGGCTTGTAGCCTTTACCCTTCAGATAGTTGAAAACTTTGATTGCGTTGGGAACACCGCTGTGCAAAGTGTCGTAGGTATCCACCAATAGCAAGCAGTTTTCGGGATAGGCATCGGCATAAGCCATGAATGCGTCCAATTCCGTGGGAAACGCCATAACCCAAGCGTGTGCGTGAGTGCCTTTCGGGGGCATTCCGAACATTTTTGCGCACAAAACGTTGCTTGTGGAAGAACATCCGCCAATTACCGCAGCTCGTGCGCCGTAGATGGACGCATCGGGAGCTTGAGCGCGACGCAAACCGAATTCCAACACCGAAGCCGGGCTAGCGGCATGGCAAATTCTGCGTGCTTTTGTGGCAATAAGCGTTTGGAAGTTCAAAATGTTCAAAAGTGCTGCTTCGATAAGTTGCGCTTGACAAATGGGTGCGGTGACAATCATCAACGGTTCGTAGGGGAACACCACCGTGCCCTCCGGAACGGCTTTGACCGACCCGGTGAACTTAAAATTTTTGAGCCACGCCAAAAAATCTTCGTTGAAGGCACCGGTTGTGCGAAGATAGTTTATTTCTTCATCGCCGAAGTGCAAATTTTTGATATAGTCGACGGCCTGTTCCAAACCTGCGGCAATGCAAAAATTGCTTTCTTCGTAGGGACGGAAAAACACGTCGAAGGTGGCTTCTTGCTCGGTTTTGCCGTTGAGAAAGTAGCCGTACATCATGGTTAATTCATAAAAATCCGTAAGTAACGTTAAATTCCTCATTTTTGTTCACCTCTTGTTCAAAAATAGAGTTTTTTTCAGTCGCTGTTGTCGGAACTATCCGACGCGTTTTTGGCCGCCGATTTTGCGGCTTTCTTGGCCTTTTTCTTTTCGATTTCCGGATCTACCCAAGGTTGCAAATCTTCCACGCCGTAGTTGCGATAAACTTTGGGCGGAAAAACAAACAACAGAAAACTGTTCAACTTCACGTTTTTGGTGCTACCGCACGTGCAAGCGCAAGTGTCGTCGTAGGAAGTTTGGGGAGATTGCAGCAATTTTTTGTAGGACGGAACAAGCAAGAAGTACACCAATGCGCCCAAACACAAAAGTGCGCCGACAGCCAAAACATATCCGTTTGCAATGCCGTCCACGATGCCCCATTTGACACAGGAAAACGCCGCAAGCCCGATAAGCAAAATGCCGACAACTGTGTAGACGACGGTTTGAGTGAAATACTTGTCATGATCGGTTTGCCAACCGCCGGCAGGCAAGGTTCTTGTGCCACAATTTGGGCAATAAAGTTTCAATCTGTCGCACAACGACCAAATGCCCAATGCCGAGTAGACGGAAACAAGCACACTGCAAAAACCAGCAATGAACCTGGACTCTCCGCCCAAAACAAACATGACGATGCCGAACGCCAAAGTGGCCACAGAAACGCCCGACAGCACCCAACGAGAGACGGAAAGTTGTTGACGCTCGTTTTTGAACAACTTGGCATACATGTCGTGCAATTGCTTGCGATAGATTTTGCTTAGCAACCAAATGCCGAACACAATCGTGAACACAGACACAAGTTGGGAAATTTTGATATCCGTTTCCATTGTTCCGATGTAGAGGTACAAACTGTCGCTGCGCATTCCTTCGATTATCAAACGAACAACACCGTAGTAGATTCCGTAAAATGCAGAGCACCAACCGAGCTTATAGTGCTTGGAACGCATAAGCACGCAAACACAAATCAAAAACCCGATGAAAGTGCAAACACTTTCGTAGAAGAAGGTTGCTTGATACCAACCTGCACCATACTTGCCGTTGGCGATCCAAACGGCCAATCCGTTGAAACCGTGATCGGGATTGCTACCCCAGAAGTTGATCATATCTTCAAAATTTTTGGTGATGAGGTTGCCGTATGCCTCTTGGTTGGCAAAGTTGCCCCAACGACCGATACTTTGAGCAAGGAACAATCCGGGCATTACGCAATCGACGACGATGCGAAAATCTTGCTTTTTGATTTTGCTACACACGAACGCCGAAATATACCCCAAAATGACGCCGCCGTAAATTCCCAAGCCGCCGCTGCGGAAGTTGAAAAACGTCGACCAATCGGAACTCTGTCCGCTCCAGGGGAAAATGTAGACGTACAAGCGCGCGCCCAAAACGCCGACCGGAATTATTGCCAAAGCGTAGATTGTGATGTCATACGGATCGTAGCCGCGTTTTTTGAAGTACAATCCGCCTATCAAAATGGCAAGACACATGCCCGTGACAATGATAAGTGCGTAAAAATAGATGGGAACGCCGAAAATGCACAATGCCGGCCTGCCCCACTGTGTGCCAACACCAAAATATGCGTTGCCCCAAATAAGATTCATGCTTGTTGTGATTTCGGAAAGCAAATTAATCAAATCGGTTTCCTTCCTACAAATATATTGAAAACATTGTACTCTTTTAGTTTGATATTGTCAAATATTATAGTAAATTAACCGCCCCGAACAACACAAAAATAGTTTTGAACTACCCAATTGAAGACAAACGCAAACAAAACTCTGCCAACGACAAAACATCTTTACAACACACCGCGAACAAAACAATTTGCAAACATCAAACGGTCGCGCAACTGTTTGTGAACAAAAAAAATAAATTTTATGTTTTTTTTGCAATATTCACAAAATAGTATTGTTGAAACAGTTTAAATATGTTAAAATAAAATGTAAAAAATTTTTTAGAGAGTTTGGCAATGAGCAAAAAACATAAAAAAGAAAAGGCGCAAACTGTCGAGAAGAAAGAAAAGCGCAAAAAAATAGTGGTTGTAGACGAAAAAGTGCTTTTGCAACAAAAGCTGACGACCATCGCCAACAAGCAAAGGTATGAAAAAAAGTGGTACAAGCTGGACAATGCCGCGCTGATGTACCCTCTTGTTGCGCGCAAAGAAAGCATCTCTGTTTTTCGCATTGCCGCAGTGTTGAAAAATCCGGTGGACCCGATTGTTTTGCAACACGCCGTGAACGATATCTATTTGCGTTTTCCTTCCATTTGCGGAAGCGTGAAAAACGGTTGGTTTTGGCCATACATCGACAAACCGTCGGTGCCGATTGTCGTGAAAGAACAAACGAAAGTGCCCTGCCGCCCCATTCCGTTGGACACGCGACGCAGTCAAATTCGCGTAAACTACTTCCAAAACCAAATTGCCGTGGAGTTTTTCCATTCTGCGACAGACGGTACCGGAGGAGTGATTTTTTTGAACTCTCTGTTGCGTTGCTACTTTGCAAAACTGGGCGTGGAAACGGAAAAGGTGAACTGCTACGATCATCGCGACACGCCGATGATTTCGGAATTTAGAGATAATTTTGCAAACATTGCCGTTGCCAAAAATCCGCCGCCACTTCCGCCCATTGTCAAAAGCAAACGACTTTGCGGCACAACGATGAAAAACAAAAAATTCGTCACAACTTTCGGAACGTGTTCCGCAACGCAACTGCACAAAATTGCCAAGGAACACAACGCGTCCGTGACGGACTTTTTGAGTGCCGTGCAAATGCTTGCGCTTGACAAACTGTGCAAAGCAACCAACAATCGCGACGAACGCCCGATAAGAGTTATGATTCCGGTGAACTTGCGCAAGCGTTACAACGTTGAAACACTGCGCAACTTTTCCAGTTACATTTTCTACCAATACAACGGCCAAACAAATATTGACGAAATTTTGGAAGATATTCGCAAGCAAAAGCAAGAACAACTGACGGACGACTACTTCCGAGGCATGGTTAGTTACAACTACAACAGCGGAAACAATCCTCTGCTGAAAATAGTTCCGCTTGCCATTAAGCGCGCGGTGCTGAAAGCCATTGTGCACGGGCGCGGCGACGGCGTGGTTAACTGCTCGACACTTTCCAACCTGGGAAACGTTGAAGCACCCAAAGAATTTGCCGAACAAGTTTTGCGCTACGAATTTTTGCTTGGCAAACCTGCCAAAGGCACAAACAATTTTACGGCAATAACCTACAACGACGTTTGCGTGCTGACAATAACTTCGAAGTTTGTGGAAAACGATTGCGAAAGACACTTCTTCACCACTCTTGCGAAACTGGGATTGGATCTGGCAATTGAAAGCGATGTTTGGGAGGACGAACAATGAAATACTGCCCCAAATGCAAAGTGAACGTCCACCACCAAAAACAAAACTGTCCGCTTTGCGGAAGCTATCTGGACAAAAAGGACAACAACGAAAAATGCACCGTCTACACGGACATTGACAATTGCGTTGCCTACCCCGTTTTGCACGAAATTGACAACACAAGTTTTTTCAAATTCAAATTTAACAGAATTTTGCTTATTCTGTTGGCATTTTGCGTTGTTTTGAACATTTTGGTGACACCGCAATACCACTGGAGCGCGTACGTGGCAATGGGTGTGGTTTTGGTTATCTTTTGCGTGATGACGCCGATAAACGTAAAACACCGTTTGGCCAGATACGTTCGAACCGACGTGTTCATTTTGACACTGCTTGCCGTGGGCATGGAATTTGCTGTATTGAACGGCACATTCCAATGGTTTGTTGTGGAATACGTTTTGCCGTGGATATATGTTGCGGCAATAGTATTGACGGATATTTTGATATTGACGTTACGCCACCGCAACAAACAACTGTTTTCCACTTTGATATTCTGCACGGTGTTTGCCATTGTTCCGCAAGTGATTTTTTGGATCATCGATGCCACCGACATTTACCACCCCAAAACAGTGATCAATTTTGTTGTGTTCTTTGCCTCGATACTGAATTTGATTGCCGTGTTCTTGCTGATGAACCGCTCTTTGAAAGAAGAAATGGAACGCAACATGAGCGTATAGGAGGAACCGATGAAAAGAAAAGTTTTTGCTTCGATTATGCTGTTTGTTGCTGCAACGCTTCTAGCCACTTTCTTTGCTGGGGAACTGAACGTACTGGGCCAAATAAACAACGAAGACAACGAAGCGACCGGTGCAGTTTTAGGCTGGATATTGTTGTTGCCAACCCACCTTTCATGGCTGTTTTTAACTGCTTGCTACGTTACCTTCGGCATACTGTTTCTGACGACAAAACGTAGCTCTACGCACAAACGTTTAAGCCTTGTGCTTTGGATAGTGAATTTGATAGCTTTACCGTTCTGCGTCATTTCGGCAATGGCAACGTTTGCATTGGCAGAGTTTGCGCCACTGCTTGTAGTTTTGCAAATTGTGGCCGCAACAGTTTACATTACAATCGAAATCGGATTTATTGTGGCGTGGATCAAAACGCTCAAAGAACAATGTACGAACACGCAATGTGACAAAATCGACTAAATTTTTCTTACAATTCAAACAGCGGAAAGGCTTTTCTTTCCGCTGTTTTTTACGCTAAATGCTTTGATTTTTAACAAAAACAAATATTATGTTTGTCATAGTAGTTGACAAACGCACCAATTTGGACAAAATTTGCCAATATTCGAGCGAAAATTGCAAAATCGCCAACTAAAACGACAAACCGATCAAGTGCCGCAAAAACAAGTTTTTTTCACTAAAAACCAAGGCTCAACAACAATGCGTCGTTTATTTGTTGCATCACTTCCGGCGGCAATTCGCCTATTTTTTCTTTTATGCGGCTTTTGTCGATTGTGCGAATCTGCTCCAACAACACAACGGAATCTTTCGGCAACGGCGTTCGTTCGTGCGACAGCCCCACGTGCGTCGGTAACTTTGCCTTGTAGAGTTTTGACGTTGTTGCCGCAGCAATTATTGTTGGACTGAACTTGTTGCCAACGTCATTTTGCAACACCACAATGGGACGAATGCCGCCCTGTTCGCTGCCAACCACCGGATTTAGATCGGCATAGTAGACTTCTCCTCGTTTAATAGCCATTTTTCTGCCCCCTGATGAATTTCCGAGCAAACAATTTTTCGTTGTGCAGTGATAACGATCCCCTACAGACAGAATATGTACTACACACAAAAATAGTGTTTGCTCCAAGATTTTGGGCAACCGGCAATCAAAATATACACAATATTTATTTTGAAAATTTCAATATTTTGTTTGTGCGAATTTGTTCCCGCCAACAGGTCACACCGCGACTGCCAACGTTCAACGTTTGTGAACGGAATTTTGATATCTTGCCAACGAACAGAAATGCAAAAAACCTTTTCTGTTCGATGTTCGTGGCAACATCTGCAACTTACACCATCACAACGCCATTAAGAACCAATTCCACAGACACTTCGCGCAGGCTACTTTTGCACAAAGAAGCTAGGGGGACTGCGTAGCAAGTAAAGAGTGAAAAGGAAAAGGCGAAGTGCATCAGTTGAATATTTACTGTTCGAAGTGCGTGACAACATCTGTAACTTGCACCACCACAATGCCATTGATAGCCAATCTCAGGCAATTCGTGCAGGCTACCTTTGCACAAAAAAGCAAAGTTTTAGCTTGCGGTTAGTGAAAATTATGTTTCGCCGTTTTTACTACTTCACAAACTGCCCAAGATTCTAAATGTTTTTTCTTTCATCTTTTCACCGGCGACGCAGCCGCTTACAAATTCACTTACACACAAACTACTGCCTTTACCAGATGCAACTACGCACAGGAGCCAAGTTTAAACTTGCGTTTCTTTGAACTTTGAATTTGTCGCCCCCACAAATTGTGATGTTGCTTTGCACTGTAAACAAGGCAAGTTTTCAAATAATATCCTTTTATTTTCTCTTTTCTCCCCTTATCTTTTCACCGAAAACACCTTCGCTTACAGCTTACGGTACACAGGGACGCCTATATTTTATGCAACAAAAACGACACACGACGTTTTGTCGTGTGTCGCATAAATTTGTTGTAGGCGCAGAAACTACTTCAATTCTTCCAAACGAGCAACCAATTCCTTGTGCAAATCTTGGAATTTTGCCAGTTTGGCTTTTTCGTTTTCCACAAGATTTGCAGGCGCCTTTGCAAGGAAACCTTGATTGTTCAACTTTCCGTTGGCACGGGCAATTTCGTTTTCGACGTTTTCCAGTTCTTTCTGCAAACGCAAAATTTCCTTTTCGGCATCGACAAGGTCTCCCAACGGAACTTCGCAAGTTGCCGCCGCAGAAACGATTTTAACAACCTTTTCGCCCTGCGGTGCAACGGAATAGACCACTTCTTCCAAGTTGCACAACTTCATCAAATACAAATCGCATTCTTTCAAACGTTGGTCGGATACCGTCAAATACACTCTGATGCGTTTGGACGGTGCCACGCCGTACTCCGTGCGAACGTTGCGCAACTTCGCAACGGCTTCTTTCAATTCTTCCACCAGACGGCAGTCGTCGGCAAAATCGAGTGCTTCGGTGAACACGGGATAGCGTTGAATCATGATGCTTTCGCCGTGGAAAGGCAACGACTGATAGATTTCCTCGGTGATGAAGGGTACGAACGGATGCAACAGTTTCAAAATCTTATCCAGCACGTACACCAACACGGAAAGCGTGTCGCGACGGGCAACATCGTCGGTACCGTACAACACGGGCTTGGTCAATTCGATGTACCAATCGCAGAATTCGCTCCAAACAAAATCGAACAGTGTTTGACAAGCCAGTCCCAATTCGTACTTTTCGATCAATTCCGTTACGTCTTTCGTGACGGAGTTGAGTTTTGTCAAAATCCACTTGTCGGCAAGAGACAGTTTGCATTGAGATATGTCTTCAACAAGGTCTTTGCCTTCGCAATTCATCAAAACAAAACGACTTGCGTTCCAAATTTTGTTCATAAAGTTGCGCGTTCCGTCGATTTTATCCGACGAGAAACGAATATCCGAGCCGTTTGCAACACCGTTGAGCAAAGCAAAACGCAGTGTGTCGGCGCCGTACTTGTCGATAAAGTCCACGGGATCGACACCATTGCCGAGAGATTTGCTCATTTTGCGGCCCTGTTCGTCACGCACGATACCGTGCATAAGCACGTCGTGGAACGGAACTTCTCCTGTTGCGTACAAAGAGCTGAAAATCATTCTTGCAACCCAGAAGAAAATTATGTCGTAACCGCAAGAAAGCACACTTGTGGGGAAGAATGCCTTGAAATCGGGACTGTCGGAACAGAAGCCGAGCGTGGAGAACGGCCACAATGCACTGGAGAACCATGTGTCCAAAACGTCTTCGTCTTGGTGCAAATGATTGCCGCCGCACTTCGGGCATACGGTAGGATCTGTTTCTTCGCAAATTTCCGCACCGCAATCGGGGCAATACCACACGGGAATACGGTGCCCCCACCACAATTGACGAGAAATACACCAATCCTTGATGTTTTCCATCCAGTTGTAGTAGATTTTTTCAAAGCGTTCGGGGTGGAATTTGATGTCACCCTTCTTCACGGCTTCGATGGCCGGTTTTGCCAAAACGTCCATTTTGACAAACCATTGTTTGGAAACGATTGGTTCAACCGTTGTGTGACAACGATAGCAACTGCCCACGTTATGCTTGTGAGGTTCCACTTTTTGCAAAATGCCCATTTCTTTGAGTTTTGCAACAATCTGCTTGCGCGCGTCGTATCTGTCCAAACCGGCAAATTCACCGGCAAGTTCGTTCATCGTGCCGTCGTCGTTCATCACGCGAATTACCGGCAAATTGTGTCTTACACCCACTTCGAAGTCGTTAGGATCGTGTGCAGGCGTTATTTTCACCACACCGGTGCCGAAACTCATGTCGACGTATTCGTCGGCTATGACGGGAATTTCACGGTTGACAAAGGGAACTATCACCGTTTTTCCAACCAAATGCTTGTAGCGTTCGTCGTTGGGGTTGACTGCAACGGCCGTATCGCCCAACATTGTTTCCGGACGCGTTGTTGCAAAAGTAACGGTGGTTTTTCCGTCCGGCGTGGTATAACCGTAGTGCCAGAAACAGCCGTCTTGCTCGGAATACTCCACTTCGGCATCGGACAATGCCGTTTGGCACTTCGGGCACCAGTTGATAATTCTGTCGCCGCGATAGATCAGCCCTTCCTTATACATTTTGACAAATTCTTTGCGAACGGCTTTGCTGCAATTTTCGTCCATTGTGAAAGCCAGGCGAGTCCAGTCGCAACTGCTTCCCAAATACTTCAACTGCTCTACAATTCTTCCGCCGTACTTTTCCTTCCATTCCCACGCACGCTTTAAAAAGCCTTCACGGCCCAAATCGTGTTTGTCGATGCCTTGTTTTTTCAAAGCTTCCACAATTTTAACTTCCGTGGCAATGCTGGCGTGGTCTACACCGGGCAACCACAATGTGTTGAAACCTTGCATGCGTTTGAAACGAATGAGGCTGTCTTGAATGGCGTTGTCCAATCCGTGGCCCAAGTGCAACTGCCCCGTGATATTGGGCGGCGGCGTCACCATGGAAAAATGAGGTTTGTCACTGTCGGCTTTGGGGGTGAAATACCCTTGTTTCATCCACCAACGATACAAATCTCTTTCAAACAAATTCGGTTGATAAGTCTTTTCTATCATAAATCCCCCTCTCACGCCTCGAACAGCGTTCGAAACGCAATTTGAAAATAAAAAAAACGACACTTGCCCACTCAAAAGGGCAAACATCGTTGCGGTACCACCTTCGTTCCGACGCTCAAAAACAGAACGTCGCTCATTGTGTCGTTAACGGAACAACCCGTGCAAAACTACTTTCGCAAACTGCGCCGTTTCATTTTGCCGACAAGCAAACTACATTTTGCAAATTTCGCCACGGAATTCTCACCACAGTCCGCTCTCTTTGGACGAAAAACACACAAAACCTTTTACTTTTTGTCTTTACAATTGAATTTTACCACAAACCTGCAACAATTGGCAAGCATTTTTTGCGCGCAGAATGCCGACAAAGATAAAATGCCGACATACAGTGCCGCATTTCGGGCAAAATAAACGCGGCAAGCCTAGTTTGCGCTGCAAGCTTCAATCAGCGACATCACGATTTCTCGCACTTCCGCACGCAAAGCACTTCCGCTGTGTCCCGAAGAAAACGCCGAACTGCGTTTGCCCACAACGCCGTCGATAACGTCCACGTCCAGTTTTCCGTTTGACGTTTTCACAACCAAACACAAACTGTTGGGCAACTGCTTTCGAAAAACAAAAACACCTTTTTCGTCACGCTCAAATCCGTTTGCCGACAACTTATCTTCGGAAAGCGTCACGCCTTGCAACAAATACGAGTAGTTCATTTTTTCACCGCCTTGTAACGTTCAGTATAGCACAAACGGCACGTTGTGTCACAACATTCGTGCAACTTTCAAAACAATATGTTTCACCTTTTTCCTGCAAAAACAATAGTATGCAATATACAAAAAAACAGAGAGGTGAACATTTGAAAAGAATTTGTGCGGTGACAATTGCACTGTTGTTGTGCCTGTGCACGACGTTGTTTTTCGGGTGCACGACGGACAACGACGTTGTGCGACTGAACGAAGTGACTCACAGCATTTTCTACGCACCGCAATACGTCGCAATGGCACTGGGATACTTCCAAGAGGAAGGAATTTCCGTTGAGATAACCAACGGCAGCGGAGCCGACAACGTGATGACGGCGCTGTTGACGGGCGAAGCGGACATCGGGCTGATGGGTTGCGAGGCAAACATCTACGTCTACTTGCAAGGCAAAAAGGACTATCCCAAAATTATCGGTCAATTAACGAAGCGTGACGGAAGCTTTTTGCTTGCGCGACAGCAGATTGCCGACTTCGACTACTCGCAAACAAAAAATTGCACCGTTTTGATGGGACGCAAGGGCGGAATGCCTGCAATGATTTTGCAATACGTATTGAACAAAAAAGGACTGTCGGAAAAGGACGTTACCATGGACTACTCCATACAATTCGGAGCGCTGGGACCGGCTTTCACGGGCGGAACGGGCGATTTCGTGCCGTTGTTCGAACCGGCGGCAAGTCAGTTGGTGAAAGAAGGCAAGGGCTTTGTGGTTGCGGCAATAGGAATGGACAGCGGAGAAATTCCCTACACCTGCTACACCGCCACAAACAATTTTTTGAAAAACAACGGCGAAAAAGCAGAAAAATTTTTGCGTGCAGTTTGGCGCGGCACCGAATATGTTTTGACACATTCCGCACAAGAATGTGCCACCTTACTACTGCCCTACTTTGACGGAACAGAGTTGGATTTGATAATTTCGGCAATGGAAAACTACAAAAAGTACGACGTGTGGACCACCACGCCGGTGACGGACAGAGCGGCATTTTCGCGCATTCAAGACATCATGCAAAATGCGGGTGAATTGTCCGCTCGCGTTGAATACGAACAACTGACAGACAACACCTACGCAAACAAAGCAACATAAACGGAGAACCCCTATGCCAATTTTGCAATTTTCCGCCGTAAGCAAAGTTTTCTACACAAAAACACAACAGACAACCGCATTGGAGGATTTGACATTCGCTGTCGACGAAGGGCAATTCGTTGCCATCATCGGCCCGTCCGGCTGCGGTAAAACAACCATTTTGTCGCTTGTGTGCGGATTGATCGAGCCCACCAAAGGTGAAATTGTTTTTGAAAAATCCAACACGGTGGGATACATGCTGCAAAAAGACCAGTTGTTCGAGTGGAGAACGATAGAAAAGAACGTGCTTTTGGGTTTGGAAATCAACGGAACGGCGACGACGGAAAACAAGGAATTTGCACGCAAACTGTTGAAAAAATATGGGTTGTGGGAGTTTCGCAACCACTATCCGCAACAACTTTCCGGCGGAATGAGACAGCGTGCGGCGCTGATACGAACGCTTGCGACGCAACCGCAACTGCTTTTGCTTGACGAACCGTTTTCGGCATTGGATTTTCAAACACGACTGGCAGTGTGCGACGACGTTTACAGCATCATAAAGGAAGAAAACAAAACGGCACTACTTGTGACGCACGACATTTCCGAAGCAATTTCCATGGCGGACACCATTGTTGTACTGACGAAGCGACCGGCAAAAGTGATGACAGTGCATCAAACACATCTGCAACACATAGATACGCCGCTTAAAAGGCGAGAAAGCGCTTCGTTTTCCAAACAATTTGAATTGTTACACAAATATTTGAATTCACAAAACACCTAGCATACGCACGGAACGGAGAGAGTTATGGCAAAAAACAATTTTTCTGAACAACACTTGCTTTTTTTGCAACGTCAAAAAAGACGCAAGCTGCTTGTGCATGCCATGCAAATAGGTGTGTTACTACTGTTGCTGGCCGCATGGGAATTGGCCGTTCGTGCAGAATGGATTGACGGATTTATCACCAGCAGCCCGTCGCGCGTGTGGAACACCTTTTGTCAACTGGTTGGCAACGGCACACTGTTGCGCCACGCATGGATTTCCACGTTGGAGACGCTCGCCGGATTTGCCATAGGAACCGTTCTCGGCTACGTTGTGGCAATAGTTTTGTGGTGGAACAACTTTTTGAAAGACGTTTTTGAACCATACATCGTTGTACTGAACAGTCTTCCTAAAATAGCACTCGGCCCCATAATCATCATCTGGGCGGGCACAGGAAAAACAGCGATAATAACCATGGCCGTTTTGATTTCCGTTGTGATAACAACCATCACAATTTTGAACGGCTTTTTGAAAACGGACAGCGATAAAATTCTGTTGCTGCGCAGCATGCATGCAAACAGAATGCAAATATTCTGCAAACTGATTGCGCCGGCCAACGTGCCGACACTGATGGCAACGTTGAAAATCAACGTAGGAATGGCCTGGATAGGATCTATAATGGGAGAATACCTTGTTTCCAAAGAGGGACTAGGGTACCTTTTGGTGTACGGAAGCCAAGTGTTCAAGTTGGATTTGGTGATGACTTGCACCGTTGTTTTGTGCGCATTGGCCGGAGTGATGTACGCTGCGGTTGCGATACTGGAAAAAATAGTCGTGAAAAACTACTGCTAGAACTGGTAGCTACTGAAAAATTCCCGATACAATTTGTTGCACGAGCAATCCGCAACGAGGTACAGATACGCGTGCCACAAAGCAACTGCAACAAAATTGAATTGCAAAAAAATCATAAGCTTGTAACGTTGCGACAGCAGCACTTTTTCTTTGAAAAAATGGCAAAAATCAAAATTATGCACAGAAAAGCGACGATAAAGTAGCCGTAACGCAGTGCAAAATCGAATCCGAACAACGATAGCGCCCAAGCAAGCAAAAACAACGTGACGCAGCAAAACGCATCGTCGCAGAAAACGTCGCGAACACAGTCGAAAACCGGGGTTGCATTGGCAACAACACCGCAGACAACACAAACAACGACGGCTAATACGGCAACAAAATTGACAAACACGTTGTCGTTACGCCCGAGCAACGGCATTGGCAAAGAAAAATCGCAAAGACACAGCACAATGATCGCTAGCAAAGACAACGTCACTGCAGCGACAACGGACAACCAAAAATTACGCTTTACACTGCCTTTGGAAAGAGGAACGATCACGCCCAAAGAGGTTGTTGTTGAAAACATAGCGTACACCATCGGCATGCCTGCGTGCACGCGATTGAAACTGTTTGTTTTAGGACAAAAAATCAACAGCAAAACAAGATAGAACAAAATAAGAACCAGTGAAAGGGCATTCAAAATTTTGAGAGTTTTGAAGCCTTTTTTCAAAATCAGTGCTGCAAAAATTGCAATTGCAAAGGAATAGCACGGGAAGTTGACTTGCCACAGCAAAGACTGCAAACAACTGTCCGCACCGGCCAGCAATGTGGACATACAAACAACGCAACAAAAACAAAAAAGTGCCAGAAAAACGGAATGAAACCTTCCGAAACAGCTTTGAAAAAGTTGAACGGTGTTGTAGCAACGTTTTTTGGCGCAAAAACGGCGAACGACAAAACACAGCAGAAAAAAAGAACATGCAAAAATCGGCACGTTGAAAAAACTGCCGAAGTAGATTTCTGCTTCCTTTCCGCTGATAAACCCAACGCCGACACAACTGCCCACCACCGTTGCACAATCTAAAAAAACGTCGCGAACCTTCATACTTAAAGGTATTAAAGGTTGCGACGTTTTATTCATCATCGTCAGTTATGGGCGCAAGCATATAATCTCGGTACAAAGTGCGCATTTCCGAACTGAAAAATTCATATCCGCACTGCTTTCGAAAATCTTCTTCACATTCGGACAACAACGCAAAAGCCAGTTGATAGTGATTGTACTTTTTCAAATCCAATACGTTTTTTATGCACAAATAGGTGTTGTGATACAGAGACGGTCGCTCTATGGGCACCAATGCGGCACAAACGGAAACGGCCTTGTTGAATTCCTTTTCGCGTTTGATTGCACTCAAATTCAAACAGGAGTACTCTCCGGGCAATGCAACATAGATTTTTTCCTTGCATCCGCACCTTAGCAACGCAAAAATCAACGACGATTGCAAAAAAACGTTATTGACGGGGTTTGCCAATTGAATTTTGGCAAAATTTACAAACATTTCGACGTTTTCCGGTCGAACGGTCAAAACTTCACCCACGAGTTGCTCCGTTTCGTCGTAGTCTGCAGAGACTCCGCACGTCATCATGCGCAAATGGCGAATTACCAACGCTAAATCGTTGAAACGTTCTACTTCCAAAACGCGCTTTTGCTTGGCAAGCATCACTTTTAAATTGAATTTGGCCCTATCCAGCAACGTTTTGGGCACAAAAAAGTGCGAGCAGTTATCGAGGAATTCCGCAACGGAAAAAACTCTGACGGTGTCTGACCACAGACCGCGATTGTTCACGTAGTAGACGGCTCTTGGCGGAATATCCAACCTCAAGCGACGTTCTGTCGTTGCGTTTTGGGATATATACCTATAAAGTGCAACCGAAAGCACGTCTTCCGGAGCGGAACGAAAGGCCATATAGGCGGCGTTCTTGGCAAGATCGATGTCGCCGTAGTTATAAAACGCACAAGCGCACACGTGCAGAACCTCGATTGTCGGTTCGCAACTGTTGATAAGTTGCACGGCAAATTCGTATGCCAATTGGTCGTCATGCAAAAATTCGCTTGCAAAGTAGGTATAATCGCGCAAATCATTCGGATCACGAAGGGTTTTGTCGGCTATTTTGTGCAACAACACCGAAAACAACTTTTCGTCGGGGTTTTCCAAACGAGAAAGAATCTCGATTGCGCCGCGCAAGGCCAAAACAGACGCATTTTCGCACTTTGCCAATCTTTTGGCATACACCACGCCTTTTTTTAGGCTACCGTAGTTCAAAACGTATTCGATTTGCGCTTCCAGCGTGGGCATATGCCCTGTGTTGACAGCCAAAAGCTTTTTTGCATACTCTTTCAACTTTTTTTCGTCGCCCAGCAATTGGCATTTTCGCATGCTTACACGCAAATAGGTGAAATACGTTTCGGAATTTACATCGTAGAAATTGTTGGGGGAATAGCGCAGATCTTCGATTAGCGCAAGGTCTTCGAACATTGCAAGATCTTGCTCGGAAATATCGTCGTCGGCAGGGCTCATTCCACGTTTTATGAGCAGAGACGAATCTGTTCTGATCGGACCGTCGTAGACATCGGTACCGCATTCACAAACTTTTAGCAATTGATTGGTTAGCGGACAATATGCACTCACGTCGGAATAGACAGATCGTTCGGGAAAAAGTTGTTTTGTTCGGGCATACAAGTCGGCAGCGGCAAAAGAAAAGGGCGTCAAATGACACCAACACAAAATGCGATTTACACAACTTTCGTAGTTGTCAATTTGTGCAAAAATGCAAATTGCATCGTAAAACTGCCCTTTGTTGGCAAGAGCGATTGCCGCACGCAATTTAGTTGAATCGGATATAACTATATTCACGGCAACCGTCCTCCTTCGTGTTTTTAAAAAAATCTTTTGCTACCGCAAAACCCCGACCAATTTATTTTTGGAACAAAGCGTCCAAAGCGTCGCCGTCGTAGGTGTAGTTTTTGCCACAAAAATGGCAACAAACTTCCACTTTGCCCACGTCGCGCAGAATAGCATTTGCTTCTTCCTTGCCCAAACCGCGAACGATTTTGTCAATTTTACGTTTGGAACAATCGCACTTGTAGGTGACTTTCTTTTCCACCGTGTAGACGGGGTTGAACCGTGCAAAAAATCTGTCAATCACGTCTTTTGCAGTGCTGTTTTCGAATTGATAGCTCATTTCGTCCATTGCATACATCACCGTTTCCACATCGGAAAGCAATTGTTGATCGCAACCCGGCATAACTTGCACGAAAACTCCGCCGGCCGACTTACATTTGCCGTTTTGCAACCCCACCCCCAGAGTGATGCCGCAAGGTTGTTGCTCGCTGGTGGCATAATAGTAGGCAAAATCGTTGGCAATTTCGCCGCTGACAAGTTGAGAAGAACCGACGTAGGGCTGCTTCATGCCTATATCTTTGACAACCGTCAATTGTCCGTTCTTCCCCACGGCGGCTCCCACGTCCAAATGACCGTTGGGGCGCAACGTCGTCTCCACGACTGGGTTGTCCACCATGCCTTTGACGTGATTTTTGCCGTCGGCACACACGGTGATCATGCCCAAGGGGCCGTCACCGTCGATTTTGGCCGTCAAATGATATCGAGGATCTTTCAGTTCCTCTCCCATCAACGCCGCCATAGTCAGCGCACGCCCCAAGGCTGCCGCAGCAACAGGGGAAAGACCATGCAATTTGATTGCTTTGTTGACGATATCCTTGCTTTCGACAGCGGATATGATCAAAGAATTTTCTATTATAGCTTTTACCAAAACGGATGCCATTGTTTTACACCTTCTTTTTTGCGTAGTAGGTTATTCTCAAACTGTCTTCTTGCAGTTGTTTGCCGTAGTCGGCAGTTATCTCTTTAACGGAAAAACCGGCCGATTGCAAATCGGAGACAATTTGTTGGTTTGTGTGCACGTATTGGACGTGATTTTCGTCCATTCTGACGTAGTTTTCCCCTTGCCTTTCAAACAATGTGAGCGAAAGAGTTACGTTGTCTTTGTTGGCCTTGTTTGTCCACAACAACGTTGCTTCGTCACAATCGTAGTAGAAAACGTTGTTGCCCAAAACGTTTGTCAATTTGTACGGCGACGAAACGTCAAACACAAAAACGCCTTCCGGGCGCAAAGATTGCGCTATCCTTTGGAAAAAAGCCGAAAGCTGCTCTTGCTTTAGATAGTTGACACCGTCGTTGACAATGGTTATCATGTCAGCCTTGTGAGTCAATGCCAACTTGCGCATATCTTGCAACACAAAAGTTGCACCGCGAACGTTTGCCATTGCTTGTTGCAACATTTGGGAACTAGAGTCGACTCCCACCAACGAATAGCCTTTTTTCACCAACAGTTTTGTCATCTTTCCAGTGCCACAAGCAACGTCGACAATTGTTTTGACACCGTTGTCGCTTGCCACTTCAGACAAATATTGCGACCAACTTTCGTAGTCGCAATCGTTGTGAGAAAACCTATCGTAATATTTTGCCAATACAGAGTAGTTTTTCATGATATTTTGTTTTATTCGACGATATCTTCGGAAGTTTGTTCTTCTTCAACTTGCACTTCTTCAACTGGTTCTTCCGAATTCTCTTCGACGGAAAGTTCTTCCGCAACAGCAACGGATTCTGCTTCCGCGTTGTTTTTGGAATGTTTTTGTTTGCGAGCGTCGCGGCGAGCGGCTGCTACACGCGCTGCTTCTTCCCTTGCGGCACGTTCGGCATCTTCTCTTGCACGCAGTTCACGCATGACATCTTTTTTCTTTTTGACTTCCACGGGGTGGAACAAAGCAAAAGTCCTCATCATGAACGTTTGCCACACCAAGGGGAAGTACATTCCGCCAAACATGAAAATGAGAATCATCAACAGCATACGGAACATGGACGTTGACGGAATGATCAACATCAATATGAGCGGAATAAGGGCGATGATCAAGTGCAATACGTTCGGAAGGATGTTCATCCAAAGCAGACGCCAACTGTCATCCAAGTTTTCCGCCAAAGATTGTTTGTAGGTGACGGTGACAGAGCACAAAATCATCAAATAGCATGTCAAAAGCAATGCAACAATGCCGATGAGAATTGTCAGAACAATTGCCAACCACAATATTTTTTGTGACAGCCATGCATAGAACGTGTAAGTTCCGAACACGGAAAACGCAATGATGATTGTAGAGAAGAAAGAATATCCGGAATTTGCGGAAATACCCATTCCCATGCTTCTGAACACGCCCACTGTGGACAATTTTCCCGTCCAGAATGCGTCACGAATGACGGCAAAACCACCGCTGAACATCAAAAACATCAAAACTGCCGAGCCAACCATCATCAAACCGTAGGTTATGTTGGATTGGAACACCAGTTGTTCGTAGTACTCGTTGACGTTCCACCACACACCGGTGGAAAATCCGAAAACATTTTGCATGGGCAAAGATTGATACACTTTGCTGAGCGCGCTTTGACCGATGTAGTTTACAAAATACACGGGAAGCATCAAAAGCAGCATAAGAATACTGAAACCGAAAAGACGCCAAATGTTATCACGGTACAAAACTTTGAAAAATCCCCATGCGCCCAAACGATTGCGACGTTTGACGACGTGAGAATTGCGTTCGTTGTTGAGCCTGATTTTGCTGTAATCCATAAAACTTCCTTCGAGACCGAAGTCTCTGCATAACTTTGATTAACGCATATTATATCAAACTTTTTGAAATTATTCAATTGTTTGGGGCGCATTTGCCGCAGCAATATTTACGTTTATTGTGCCTTTCGCAACAACTTTGCACCATTGGCGGTTCAATTCGACATAACTATGCAACAAAAACACGCAGTACGATTTGCTTTTTTCGGCGATTTGATCGGAAATCGGATATGCCAATTCAAAATCATTGCCTATTTTCTACCCGTTGCAAAGTGTTCGTTCCCGTTGAAAAATTTTTCAATCACTTTTGCATTGCCCGGTTTTGCCGAAAGACAACTTCCTACACATTGAAAACTGCAAGACAATGTCGAACGTTTGAATTGCACAAAATGAACAACACAAAAAGCGCGAAAACGTAATTTTTGCGCTCGAAGAAAAATATTCTAGAAAACGGAGAAAAAAATGGCAAAAATAGCCATTGTCGGCGCAGGCGGACTTGTTGGAAGCAAACTGACGAAAATATTGGCGGACAAACTACCGCAACACAAACTAGTTTTGTGCGGCAACAACAGTGTAGGTACAAAAGTTTACACACAAGGCAAGTACCACGTGATACAAGAAATTTGTTCAGCCGAAGGGTGCGATTATGCGATGTTTATGGCGGACGAACAAGTTGCAAAAGACAACGTGCCCGTTTTTGCGCGGCAAGGCACTGTGTGCATCGACAACAGCTCGGCATTCAGAATGCAAAGAGGCGTACCGCTTGTGGTTCCGCAAATTAACGCTCAAACAATCGGCTGTTCGAAAGTGATTGCCAACCCCAACTGCACTACCATTCAACTAGCCGTCGTGCTTTCTGCTCTTTTGCAATTCGAACCCGTCGCCGTTAACGTTGTGACAATGCAATCGGCAAGCGGAGCCGGTCGCGACGCATTGGCAGACTTGACGGAACAGCGGGGCTACGGCAAATTGAAAAGTTTTCCGCACCCGATTTTCGACAATGTTTTGCCCAAGATTGGACACGCACTGGAAAACGGAACAACCTCGGAAGAACGGAAAATTAAATGCGAATTGCCCAAAATACTGTCGACAACCTTTCCGATTGACGCATTTTGCACAAGAGTTCCCGTAACCGTAGGGCATTGCGCACTTATGCAACTGCGTTTCAAAAATCAATTTACGCTCGAAGACGTTTCGACTGCGCTGAAATCGACGGAAAACGTGCTGATGTTTGACGACACACCCAACGACGTTTATCCCATGCCGCGAGTTTTGCGTCACACGCACTACGTGGGCGTAGGGCGAATTTTCGTAAGCGACAGCGGCTGTTTGAACGTTTTTACAGTTGCCGACAATTTGTTGCTCGGTGCGGCCTACAACGCCTACAAAATTTTGGAAATATCGCTGAAAAACAACGGAGATTGGATTTGAAACTGATAACGGCACTTGCAACACCCTTCAAAAACAACGAAATCGACTTGTGTTCCTACCAAAAACTGTTGAACGTTCAGTCAAAATTTGCCGACGAACTGCTTTGTTGCGGCACGACGGGAGAATGTGCGATGCTTTGCGAAAGAGAAAAACGGCTTTTGATAGCGGCAACAAAAGACATAGGTTTGCCTGTTTGGGCGGGCGTAGAAGGCGCAACGCAAAGTGCCGTTGTACAGACAAAAATCGCCAAAGAATGCGGCGCAGACGGTGTGTTGGTAACGCCTCCATCCTTTTTTAAGTGCACAAAACAGGGATTTGAGGAACACGTAAAACGCATTTGCGAAGTGGGATTGAAAGTTATGTTGTACAACGCGCCGTCGAGATGCGGCTACGAGTTGTGGAAAGACGTGGTCGACAAACTTTCGCGTAACGACATTTGCATAAAAGACGCCGGCGGCAAAGTAAAATACGCAAAACAGGTTGCAAAACACACCGTTTTGTTTTGCGGCAACGACGACAAAGTGCAAGAATATGCCAAAATTAAAAACTGCGAAGGACTGGTGTCCGTCGTGTCCAATGCTTTTCCGTGTTTGACAAAACAAATTTTGAAATTCGATGCAAACTCAACCCAAAGAAAAGCATTCTTGCACGCCGCAAAAGTTGCATTTTGTCAACTTAATCCCGTTCCGATAAAATACATGCTGTTCAAAACGGGAATTTTTGACAGTTACGAAGTACGTCTGCCTCTGACAGCGGCGTCGCAAGCAACACAACAAGCCGTTGATGAGTTTTGGGCAAGATGTTCGTCGGAAGTTTTGATGTGATAACCGGCAATAAAACGCAACGAAAAATCAACCGACATCTAGGAGTAAAACTAAATGAATATTGCAGTTTTCGGAGCCGACGGAAGAATTGGATCGAGAGTTTGCGAGTTGGCAATTGCGCGCGGACACAAAGTTTTCAAAATGGAAAAGAACGATAAAGCAACTGTAGACCACGTAGACGCCGCGATTGATTTTTCTGTTGCCGAAGCAACGGGCGAAGTGTGTGATTTTTGCCGTCTGCACCGCTGCGTGCTTGTAACCGGTGTGACGGGACGAACGGAAAAACAACAAAAAATGTTGGAAAATCTGCGCAAAACCAACACCGTGGAAGAACGTGCAAATTTCAGCAAAGGAATTTCCGCGATGGAACAAATTTGCAATATATGTGCTCCGCTTCATTGGGACTGCGCTCTGACGGAAACACACAGAAAAGGAAAACTCGACGCGCCATCCGGCACGGCAAAGCAATTGGCATCAATTGTTGCGCAAAACGGAACACCGCTTGTTGAAGTGCATAGTTTGCGACTGGGCAACACAATAGGAAAACACCAACTGATTTTTTGCGGCGACGGCGAAACGTTGACAATAACCCACACCGTGCAAAATATCGATTGTTTTGCATTGGGTGCTTTGGAATTGGCCGAAAAAAACTGCCGAAGTGACTTCGACAGAATTGTAGTTTGAGTTTTTGAATTATTGTTTGGGGTTGCAACCTATTTTGCTAAAATTGCCGCAGCAATCAAAATTTCAACCGTAGCTACGCACAACTAGTTTTTGCGACGCAAAATATCTCCCGGCAACAATCGACAACTGCAAGGCAAGCGCAAAATTTGTTTGACACGATTTGCAACTTCTACACGATTGCCGTCAACGTCGCGAATATCAGTCACCTGGAAAGTATCGCCGGAATTGACAACAGACAGCGTTTCCAAAACGTCGCCAACGGTGAATTTGTTGCGTTGCTCAACTACGATTGTGCCGTTTTCAACCTCTTTGACAACGGCAATGAATTTGTATTCTTCAACGGCGCGACTATCGTCGTAGTACTGACGGCTTTCGTTTTCGTCAAAATAGAAACCCGTTGTGTATTCTCGATGTGAGGCCTTGTTCAGCTCGTCGCATAAGCTTTGACACAATTCGTGAGAAAAAGTTCCGCTTGCGATTGCATCCAAAGCTCGACGATAGGCCGAAACAACCGTTGCAACGTAGAATGCCGATTTCATGCGACCTTCGATTTTCAAACTTACCACACCTGCATCCAAAATTTGCGGCAAATGGGCCAACATGTTCATATCCTTAGAATTGAAAATGTAGGTTCCGTTCCGATCTTCCTCAATCGGCAAAGCGTCGGTACGAGACACTTCGCGAACCTCCCACTTCCAACGACACGCTTGTACACACTCGCCACGATTGCTATCGCGATTGACCAAATAGTTGGACATCAGACAGCGACCGGAATAGCTGATACACATTGCACCGTGCACAAACGTTTCCAACTGAACATCGGGACAAGCGTTGTGAATTGCGGCAATTTCTTCAAGCGACAACTCGCGCGCAAGCACCACTCGCTCGGCACCAATTCCGTGCCAAAAAGCTACCGCATTGGAATTGAGCGTGTTGGCTTGCGTTGAAACGTGGATTGCCAACTTGCTGTGTTTTTTAACAAAATCGAACATGCCGACATCGCTGATCAAAACGGCATCGACACAAGCCTTTTCCAAAACATCGAGGTAGCTTTGCAAATCGCAAAAATCACTGTCCTTTGGAAATACGTTGAGTGTGACATAAACTTTTTTTCCGCGATCGTGAGCATACTGCACCGCCTCGAAAATTTCTTCGTCGGAGAAATTATCCGCATAGGCACGCAGACCGAATTTTTTGCCGGCAAGATAGACGGCATCTGCTCCGAAGTGAAAAGCCGTCTTCAATTTTTCCATATTCCCGGCCGGAGCCAGCAATTCAACTTTGTTGTTTTTTGAAGTAATTTTAGTCATTTTTATAACTTTATTGCAATATTATGTTTGTCGTAGTATTTCATATTGGCGAATTTTCGAATATTATGCGCCGTATTTTAGAGAATTTTGACAGAAACGGTGACTCCGTCGCCAATTCGATGCAAAACAGTTTTATAGTGTTCGTTCTTGCAAATATCGTGCAAAAACTCGTTCATATTTCTTGCAACGGTAATGTGCTTGTGACGTTTGTTTTCCGGAACGTGCTCCACCAATCCCTTGTACAAAACGTTGTCGCACACCAAAGTTCCGCCAATTTTCAACACTTCTGTGACATAGGGCAAAAACTTTTCGTACTGGCCTTTGGGGCCGTCCATGAACACAAAATCGTAGCTGCCCGAAAGCAACGGAACAATTTCGCGAGCGTCGCCGACAAACACGTTCACACGTTTTTCTACACCGGCTTGCGCAAAGTTTTCCTTTGCCATAGCTGCAGAATTTTCGTCCATTTCAATGGTGTTCAGCGTTGCATCGGGCGACGCCGTCAGCATCACTATACCGCTGTACCCGATGGCCGTGCCAATTTCCAAAATGCGTTTGGGACGGCACTTCCGCACAACGTCGAACAACAACTGCTTGGTATCGTCCAGCATCACGGGAATATACCTTTCACGCGCAAACTTTTTCAGTTGTTCCAAATCGACATTAGCCATAAGTCACATCCTTTTGTACTTGCACAACGTTGTTACAATTTGTTTGTTGTTCGATTGCAAAAAGAACAACGCTTGTTTTACAATTCCAAGACTAACGGCAACACAACGGGATTGCGTTTCAATTTTACGCGGAAAAAGTGTTTAGCCGTGCGTTGAATTGCCGTTTTGACGGCGGCAACGCTATATCCGTTTTTCAAAGTTGCGTTAATTTCCTGTGTCAAAAGCACCTTCAATTCGTCCAAGGGATTGTCCACGTTGCTGTCGCCGGCAAAGAAACAACCGCGGCTTGCAACTTCAACACGAGACATCACTTTTGCCGTTTTGACATCGATCCCCACCGAACAGACCAAAATGCCTTCCTCGGCAAGAGACAATCTGTCTTTCAAAACAATGTTGCCCACGTCGCCTACACCAAGGCCATCCACCATGATATTGCCGCTGACAACGGTGCCTGTAACTTTGAAAGTAGATTTATCCAATTCCACACAATCGCCGATATCCGGAATGATCACGTTGGACGTTTTGTGTCCCAGTTTTTCCACTAACATGGCATGTTGTTTGAGGTGACGATATTCACCGTGAATGGGAATGAAATATTTGGGTTTGACAAGCGTGTAGACAAGTTTGAGTTCTTCTTGGCAAGCGTGCCCCGAAACGTGCACTGCTTGCAATGCTGAATACACCACGACGGCACCCAAACGATACAATTTGTTGATGACGTTGTAGATGTCGCGTTCGTTACCGGGAATGGGATTGGCCGAAATGACGATTGTGTCGTTTGTGCCTATTTGAAGTTTGTTGAATTCCCCGCTGGCCATGCGCGTCAGTGCCGACATGGGCTCGCCCTGACTGCCCGTTGACAAAATCACCAGCTTGCCGTCGTCGATGTTGGAGATTTTGTCGATATCCACGAACATGTCGTTATCCACCGACATCTGTCCGACACGGCATGCCGTTTCGATGTACTTCACCATGCTGCGGCCGGACACTGCAATTTTTCGCTTGTACAACCGCGCCAGTTCGATTATCATACCCAACCTGTCCACGTTGGAGGCAAAGGTAGCAACAATTATTCTGCGCCCTTTTGCATCGTGGAAGACCTTGTTCATGGTGTCTTCTACCACCGATTCGCTCATTGTGTAGCCGGGCTTTTCAACGTTGGTCGACTCGCTCATCAAAAGCAAAACGCCTTGCTTGCCGACTTCGGCAATTCTGTTGAGATTCATGATTTCATTGCCCAGCGGCGTGTAGTCTATCTTAAAGTCCCCCGTGTGCAAAACCACGCCCACCGGAGTACGCAAACAAATTGCCATGCTTCCGGCAACGGAGTGAGAAACGTGAATAAATTCGGCGGTGAAATCGCCAAGAGACACCACGCTCTTATCGGAAACGGTGACAAAATTCACCTTGCTGAGGGAATTGTGTTCCACAAGTTTGTTTTCCACCAACGCCAACGTGAGCTTTGTTCCGTAAATTTCCACTTTGCCACCCAACTTTTCCACCAAATACGGAATGGCTCCGATGTGATCTTCGTGGCCGTGTGTAAGCAAAATTCCCTTGATCTTTTGTCTGTTTTCCACAAGATAGGTAAAATCCGGAATAACCACGTCTACGCCGGGCATATCCGAACCGGGGAAAGACATTCCGGCATCGATAACCACAATGCTGTCGCCGTATTCGAAAACAGTCATGTTTTTTCCGATTTCACCGACACCGCCCAAAAACATAACTTTGAGTTTTCTTTTCAGCGGTGTGTACTTCAACAGACTGTTGCGCTCGTTGACTTCGGCTTCGGCACGTTTTTCCGTGCGGTTGGAAGCATTCGCGTTGACGTTTGAGGATTTTTTCGTGTCGGCTTTGGTGTTAGCCCTTGCCGACTTGTCTTTTTTTGAGTTTTTTGTTCCGTTTGCCACAGAATTGTCGTGCAAAGACAAATTCTTCGGCGCGGCAGTGTTCAACACGTCGCCGGAACGATTGTTATTTTTGTTTTTCATACTCACCTCTTTGCAACGCAAAAGAACAATCGATACGATTGTCATTTTGCGAGGACATGAAGCGGCAAACGCCGCAATTTGACGGTTATAAACCGTTTAGCCGCAAAAGTTCAAACTTTTGCAAAGTTTGCAAGCGCCTCTTGCAAACGAATTTACATAGAAGAAACCGCACACACCGAGTTTTGCCCTTTGTGCAAAGGAACAAACAACTAGTCGGCGTTTTTTGCTTTGGCAACCGCACGAGATTTGCGAGCAGCCTTTTTGTTGAAGTACTCGGTGCCTTCAACACCCACCTTTTTGTAGAAAAAGGCACGATTGGTTGCCGTGAAATATTCAACGAAGTTGACACATTTCAAAATAAAGAACAACACAAGATTCGGAACGGTGCACAAAATAAACTTGATTACGCTGTTTTGAGTGAACACAAGCGAAAGGGAAATGCATGCTGCCATAACACAGACAATGACAAAAGTTTTCCAAAACACGTTCCAAAAACGATAGGGAATCAGCGAGACGCCCTTCGTGAGACTTTCGGACACACTTAAATCTTCGGTAGTTGCCGTGGGCAACCAAAATGCAAAGTACGCATGGCGTGCCGAATACAAAATGAGCAACACCACAATTGCCGGGATAACCGACCGCCAACCGATGAATATTGCAAAGCTGACGCAAATGCCCAAACTCACCAAAATCACAAAAATGTCCAAAGGCAATGCCAATAGCGTCTGCAAACAAACGAATTTCAAACTGTCGGTGAATTTTTTGACAAAATACCACAAGAACGGACGTCTTGCGTTAGAAGTCATGAATTCTTGAATTTGGTAGCCTGCCGACAAGTCGGAGAAGGAGACAAGCATGCGATAAAGCAAAAACAGACAAATGCACGCAACATACGATACTTCAACTCGATTCCAAATGTTTGGAATGGATTCGATTGCATCACGCGTTTGTTCTACAACCTCCGAAAGTTTAGCGGAAAACTCGTTGATATCGAATTCTGCATTCATTATTGACTGAATTGTTTCCGACAAGAAAACACCCAAATTCACGTCGGAAAAAATCTGCAAGCAATCTTCCACCAATCCGCCGAAAATCAAAAAGCACAACGCGGCCACCGATGCCAAAATAAGCACTTGACAAACAAGAGCTTTCAGCATCACTTTCCAATTGTATGCAGACAATACCAATGCTTTTTTGAACATAACGATTTTTCCTTACCAATTTTCAATTTTTATCAGCCGGATTTATTCAACTACACAATGATTTCTAGAATATTTTTCGACCGATATCTTTGCGTTCGCCACCGACACTTTCGTAGTACAACGTGAATGCGATGCACGGAACAAGCAAAATGCTTATCAGATAGAACAACGAGAACAGCACCACGGTGACAACGGAATTGTGAATAAAATAGCACGCAACCGCCAACGCAACCTGAACCAACGGATAGAACAGGGCAACGCAAGACACTACAGCGCGTTTGTTGCCCGACAACCGCACGGAATAGGACAACGCAAGATTGAATTTGTAGTTTTCGTAGATGGTGATAGGAAATGCGTAGAACAACGTACCTATGATGGCCAACATCACAAACTTGATTATCACCACCAACGACAACGCAATTGACACTATCGCAACGGCACCCAACGGCCCCAACACGGAAACGATGCCGCACACAATGAGTTTTGCAACTTCGTTGACAAGCGCCATGATGAAAACGAACAAAAACATTGAGGGAAAAACGGACATTGTTTTACGCAAAGGAAAAGTTAGCATTTCGCCGGTGCGCATATGATTGTACACTTTTGCCGTCAACAAACTTTCAGTGAAGGCAAACACTGCCAACGCAAGCAACAATCCCCACCATCTAGTCCCAAAGCGCGCCACACTGACGTGTTCCAAAACAGCAGTAAGAACGTTGTCGGAATTAACGGTGCCGTCAATAACGCCCAATATCAATTCCGTTTCCGGCTGAGTGTTACAAAACAGACCGAGCAACACCGCCGACACTAATGCAAAAGGTGCCAGCTGCCAGAAATTTCTGAAAATATATGCCAATGCAGATTTGTGTTGATATCTCACAGTTATTCTCCGTCCGCTTAACGCAAAATTTTCTTGCCGCACAAACAAAATCGATGCACGGTTTCAACCACAGTAATTATACAACATTCCCGTCAAATACGCAACTGTTTTGAAAAATGCAAAATATGCCTCCGCTTGTGTCTTTGGACGGTCGAAAGCACCGATTTTGTCACATGTTTGACGCAAAAACGCCCAAATTCACACACTTTTTGTGTGCTTATGCAAAATTCGCAAAACACGCAACGTTCCACAAAATAGCTAAATTAGTTCCGACAAAATCACTTTCAGAACAAAAAAAGAACGGAATTTGCGGCATGTTCCAAGCATGCAAGCCATTCCGTTCTTCGCAAAACATTGTTGCCACACCGTTTTCAATGCGCGAACAGATTTTTCAAGCAGTTTTTCCGACGTTATACGTTGCGACACGTTACATTAAAATTTATTTTTAGAATTGTGAAACGTCGACATAAACACCGCTATTTCAATTGACTGTTCACCCAATCGGTAAGTGAGGAATAGTAGTCGCCAAGGGCGGTTATAAGATAGGAATCGAGCGACAGTATATATTGTGCTTCTTCCTTGGTAAGATTCCACATGGCAGTTTTACAGTAGCTCAACATTTGCGATTTCTTTTGCAATTCAACACCGCTTTCACCCAACTCTGCATAGAGTTTTGCGGCAGCAAGCGAACGTTCGTTTTCGGCCTGTTGCGCATACTGAAGATAGCGCTCGCAACTAGCTTTGTACTTTGCCTCTTTTTCATCTACGGAAGCATTGAATTTGTCCGCTTCCTTTTTCTTGTTTGCCTCCTTTTCTTTCAATTCTTGCACTTTGGCTGCCACTGCGGCTTCGCGTTGCAGTTTCAGACTTGCGTTGCTTTCGTCAAAAGTCTTTTCAAGTGCCGTTTTTCGTGTTACTACTGCGGCTTTTTCCGCTTCGTAACGAGACGCTTGCTCGGTGACTGCAGCTTGGCGGTCGTTTTCAGTCTGTTCTTCCGCTGCCGTGCGAACGGAAGATCGATACATGCCGTTATCCGTGAGTTTTCGTAGCAATTCGGACAATTCCGCAGTGTATTCGGCGGCAATGGTCACCAATTTCTGACGATGCTTTTCATCCAGAAGATCCAACGTTTTTTGCAAATTGGCCATTGCATTTTCGTGCGATTTTTCCAAGTTGCGTTGCTTTTCTAAAAATCTAGACTCAACGTAGTTTTCGGCAATTTCCGTCAATTCGGCATCGGTCGGAGCAACATACTCCATTTTGGGAATTCCCAAACTTTCCGGAAAATCCATTTCAACTTTGTAGTAGGACAAACTGTACTTTTTTTCGATGTTGTACAATTCTTCCTTCATTTCGTCGTACAGAGCAATCAATTCTTCGCTTCGTTGGGTTGTCAGCATGCTATCACCCCGCTTTCGTACGATTGACACTCTACACGCAACTTGCTCACTTTGCATTGTCCGAAGCCGAACAATTTGATGAACAACTTGTTGAAAGATCCGCCGATATTCACAATTTGTGCGTGTTTCGAACCGTCAAAATGATAGATTTTACAAAAATTATCCGCAACCACGTGCACATCCAACGGACTTTCAGTATCAACACAAAGTTTTCGCAAATACTTTCTGCCCATGGTACCAAAATCGACGGTTTTGCTTTGCCAAAACAAATCGGAAAAGCCTTCTCCGAACGCATATACCCCCTCTTCGGTTACAAAGTAGGGAATAATTCCGCCGACAACGGAACTTGCCGGCAGCGAAAACACGCTTTGCAATTTTCCCGTTTCGCAATCGATGCACAACACGCATTTTTTACCACAACTATCGACGGCCGTGACGTAGTACTTGCCTTGCGACACCGCACCCACGGCATTTTCAAAAGTAAATTTATCGGTGACCGTTTCGCACGTGTTTCCGTAGTAGCGTTTCAGTGCGTTTTCGGTGACAAAAAACACTATTTTGCCAAAGACATCGACACTGCGAGGACAGACGACTCCCACGTTGCGTAGCACCGGCTGAATTTTTACGTTAGTTTCCTTGTCTGAAAAACATATTTTCACGATATCGTTTCCCACAGCAAAAAGATCTTGTGCAAAACATACAGATACCACGTTTGACAATTGCACAGTCCTCCACACGAAAAAATCGTCGCGCGCGGTGAAATGTAACACGTTGTCTTTAACGCCAAACAACCGTTCGTACGCAAAAATCAATTTTTGAAAGCACAAATCGGTGATTTTTTGGCAACTTTCGCCGTCACACAGATAGGTTCCTCTCTCACAAGAAAACACTGCCACTTTCAATTGTTGCACAAACAACATCGTCGGATCGCTTGCAACGACGTCGCCCACTTTTCGTCGCACGTCGCCGCAAACAGCCCAAACACCGTCGTCACAAAACGTCAAATCAAAATCGGAACAGCATAAACATGCCGCGGCTTTCTCTTTCAGTTCGAAACTGCTTTCGGCAACCAACCGACCGTCAACGATTTTAGCGTTCACGGCCTTTTCACAGTCGACAACAGTCGACTTGAAAAAATCCACTTCCAAAAACAATGGTTTGGTGGAAAAACTTGCGCTTGTTTTTCTCAACGCAACCACCTCCCGACGGGCATAGACATGGACGAGCTTTTTCTGACGGAACGCTTAAAGGCTTCTCCGAAACGTTCACGCCACACCGAGCTCATCGACAAATCTCCTGCCGACAAAAAGTAGTTACTCAACACACCGTAGGCAACGGTAGTTTCGTTCAATTGTGCGGGCAAAACAACTTCTCCGCCCCACACTGCCTTTGGCGGACTGCAAACGTACACCAACGTGAACTCTCCGTCAACGTCCGTAGACAAGGCGTTGCCGGAAAATCGGTAGGCAATTTCACGGTGATGCGCAGTTAAACTTATCACACGACACAAATTCAAGCCGTATAAATCTATTTTTCCGTTCTCCGCGCGAACAGACGCTTTTCGCACTTCTCCCACTTTCGGCCAAACTTCTTCCAAGGCACAATTCAGGCCGTGCAACAAGTTTTGCACTCGGTCGTCCTGCAATGCTTCCCGACCGTCATCGTCGTTTGCGTACCTTACGGGCAATTCCAAGTTGCCCAATTTTCCGCAAAAACAAATAAAATCTTTAACTTTCATCATACCTCCGTTAGGTTGGCGATCTGTTCGACACGCTGCTTGGCAAATTGCTTGTCCAAAGCGGCATTGTTCTTTTCAATTTCCTCGAACAAGGCTTTGCTGTTTTCCACGCGAGTGAATTTGGCATAGCTTATCGTGCGAGCGTCCAATTCTTCGTAAGGAACGACAAAGGCCCGTGTGAATCCGTGATTGTTTTCGTAAACCTCGTAGCGTTGTGTGTCTACGTTGAAAAACAAACGGTAGGTTTCATCCACGCTTTTCAGCCTTTCGCTTATGTCGAACAGATCGTTTTTTATTTCAATCAAATTCACAAAAACCTCCACAAATAGGGGCAAGAACTTGTGCCCCTGCCCCCTACAATTACCTACGCTTCGGTGATACCGCTGATCATTGCCTGACCGATAGGTCTGTCGCAAATCAAATCGGCATACTTCACAAGCGTTGCCGTGTAGACGGGTTTGTTTGCAACTTGCTTGATAACACGACCGTCATCGCCTTCCAACCAACGCCAATCGCACAATTGATGAAGGTGGAAATCCGAAGTGTTCAAAATGTACATTGTGCCTTCCGGCGCAAATCTGTCGGACACGACGGGAATTCCGTTGTAGGAAATGGCTTTGTAACCGCCTTGCAAATTCATGACGTCCACATTGCTGCGGTTTGTGATGAGGTAGTCTTGATAAGCACGTTTAACTCCGCCGGAGCAGACGATAAAATCTGCCGTCGAACCGGCAACTTCGTCCAAAGTATCGATAGCTTTTTGGATGACAACGTCGGTCAGAGTTGTGGCAGTTGCCTTATAGGGCGTCAACCATTTGTTAGACGATCTTTTCAATCCGTAAAGCGTTTCGGTATCTCCGAAAATTGCTCCGAGCCCGGTGAGTTCATTGCCGTAACTTCCTTGCACGGTGACGTAGTCTCCGGCAGAAACTACGGAAGACAACGCCGCACCGCCCAACGTGATTTTCTTGCTTGTTCTGTCTACGTCGACAATGCGACGAGCGTGCACAACGGTTGTTTTTGTGGAAGAACTGACGATATCCACCACCATACCTTCCATCACGTTTTTGACGTTATCGACGGTGATGACATTGCCGCTTTGTGCAGTTGCCTTTGCAATCACACCGGTGCCGTCGCCAAACAACATTCTTCCGAAATTGAATTTGGATGCTTTTACCAAACCTTCCATTTCAGCTTCCAACAAATTCACAAAAGCGCCACTGTTATTTTCGCTTGCGCGAATGGCCTTATCGGAAATTTCGATTGTTCCGTACAAGTTTTTGAGCGTCAAAACAAATTGCGCATAGTTGTTGGCAGCAGCATCGGGCAATTCTCCGTCCTCGGTGCCGGCGCCGATGCCGCCATTGATTCCAAAGGGCGCAAGCTTTCGGATTTCCTTGCCCCACACATCGGACGACGTTTGAGATATTTTGGCAAGCAACGGATTGACTGCCGTGTTAAGTTGATCGGCGACCACGCCGAGATACAATGTTTTGAGTGCATTCTCAGCACTCGACAACGTTACTGTCATGGGTTCTAACTTTCTCCTTTTTAAGTTCTCTGTTTAATGATACAGGCATCAATTTTTCGTTCAATTCGCAATTTAGGATTTGAACAGTTCTTTCGCCATCAACGACGCTTCTTTGATTGTCTTGGGGCGTGACGGCAGCGCCAAAGACACATTTCCGCCGCCCGACATCACCTCGGGCGCAAATTCCGCACTGCGACGTTGCAGTAGTTGAAAGACAACGTCGGGGTGGTCTTTCAAATATTGTTGCAAGCGTTCGTCGGTGGGAACGTCGGATGAAGTTGCACGGCCGCTTTGGTTGTCTGCCGCGTCTGCAAGACAAACCTCGGGGACTGTTTCGGCACTGTCGGCCGTCGCCGACGGCACTTCATCGCTTTGTTGCGGTGACGCTTCCGCGCTTATACCGCTGTTTTTACCTATATTTTCAATATTATGTGTGTCATAGTCTTTTACATCTTCGCGTTTTTGAATCATTGCCAACTGCTGACACTTCTGTGTGAAGCATTTTTCCAATTGATTGTAGCCATTCAACAATTCTTCCGCTGAATTAAATTTTCCATAGTTTTCGTTCATTCGGTAACCTCCGTTAGATTGTTTTGTTGCAAGAATTTTTTGTGTGCTTTGACGTGGTTCAACACCTTTTCACGATATGCCTTGTCGTCGTCGGCTTGGCCGGAAACGACAAAACGAGTGTGTTCTTCGATGTGAATGGCATGGTCGTCCACTTCCAAAAGTTCAGCCTTATCCATTTCCACGTTTTCCTTTTGCGCTCGTTTCAAATGCAGTTGCGAAACGTCCTGTGCGTTATCCCAATTTCCAAAACCCATAAGCGTTAGAATTTTTGCTTTTGTCGATTGCGACAACTTGCCCTGACTGTCGGACAAAATTCCCGCTTGAAGCAGATCCATCACCATAGAGCGTCGGGTGGCAGGGCTGTCGGACAACTCATTTTCCGTTTCAAACACAATATCGTCGGAACCGATATCGCTGCCGGAAAAATAGAACACTTCCGCACCTATTTCACCGTCGAAAAATCGTGCCAATTTGCTTTTGGATACAAACTGCTTGTACATTCTCAAAACATACTTCGAAAGTTTTTTGATAGCCGCCTTGACACTGTCTATCGATGCGGCAAGTCGAATATCGTCCTGCTCGGCTATAAGTTGCAATGCCACACCACTTGTGACGGTTGTGGGCGTTTTGCTGTTTCGGGCAAATTCGGAAACGCCGGAAACGGTGACGAACTCTTGCAACAGCCTGTCTTCTTCGTAGGAAAAATCGTTCGGCACGTTGCCGCTATCCATAAGTTTCGGTTTTTCCGAACCCTGGCGATACACAAGAATTTTTCCGGGAGACAGACCTTCTTCTTCCAAATTGTCGGTGTCCACAGAGCCGTCCTCTACCGTCAGCACGCCCATTGAAAGTCGGTTCAGAAATTCGTGCTTACGATTTTTGACCGCATTGTAGGCACGTTGAATGGGGATGACGCGCTCCACTATGCTTGCGCCCCAAAAACACCCGGCTTGTTCGGCAGATATTTGTCGCACAAAGGGAAAAACTTTCGTGCCGTCATCGCCGATTTTGTAGGGCAAATCCCCGACATAAAGCAGTTTGTCGCCCGCAACGATTTCCAATCGGCCGTCAGGATACTGCGACGTTGGTTTTGTGTAGCGCTCTAACACAAGAACCTGATCGGTTTTTGTTTCTTGTGTTATCGACGGCACCGTCGAATTGTAGCCCAATCCTCCTATACCGCCCGTCGAAGACAACGCAAAAACTTTGATAGTTTCGCCGGGCAACACCACTTTCCACTTGTTTTCCACTTCCGCACGCGGCATCACTTTGGCGTGTATGATAGAGCGGCACTCTTCCACGCCCTGCGTAACGTTGGAATCGGGATAGATTTCAAAAGGAGAGCACACGCTGACACATATGTCGTCGCGTTCGTTGTCCCAAACAATTTTGTAGAAAGATGTTCCGCACACCTCGCTCCATGCCGTGGCATGTGTCACTGCTTCGTCCAAATGCATTTTGTCGCGGGCGCTATCCAAAATTTTTGTGGACAGTTTTGCCGCGTTTACGTCGGAATCCGTGTTGGAAAACGGACGAGCAATGGGACGAGGACGAACCCTGTTCAATCGCGAAAGTCTTGTTTCGACAATGGGTGCAATGTGGTTGTAAACTTGTTTTTCCTGCCAAAAGTAGTACTTTTCTTCTTGTTCGATGCTGCCTCTCGGCGTTATTTGGCAATACTGGTTGCCCATGACAAAGTTCATGTTCAGCTGCCATGCCAATTCGTAGGGACGACGCATTTTTTGCCTTGCCGCAAAATCTTTTTTGATCTCGCTTACTACGTCTTCTTCAAATTTCACTTGTTCTTTTTTCATGATACTTTTCGACTTCCCTGCTACAGTCAATAGTCCTCCTTGCTTTCAATTATTCGTTTGATTGTGTTTTTGGGGCTTTGGGGAGTGGTTGCTTTTGACACTTCTTGCACCAGATTTTGCAAACATTGCTTGCAAAAAAAGAATTTTCCAACTCGTCCCTTGGACGGTATGCTGAAAGATGCCGAATTTTTGCAATCTTTCACGTCGCACTTCAATTTTTGTTCGTTGAGTTTCGTTATCACATTTTTCCTCCTTTGATTCAGTCATTTTGCATCGGCATTTGTTCAACACCGTCACAAGCATTTAGCAATTGCAAAAGTCGCAACTTTTCAACTTGCAATTGTTCGTCGGACATTTGCGAAACGTCCATGTCGTTTTCGGATATCTCCAACAACGCTTTCACGGCGGCGACGTCCGGGTGAGTTCGCTTAGTGACCACTTTCTTTTTCGAAAGTACAGCCTTTCCCTCCACCACGTTGAATTCCTCCGTTTTTTCGCGATAGGAATATCCTTTTGCACGTTTCAGCAAAATTTTTGCCAATAGTTCTTTGTAGTCTGTTAACACACGATATCACCGCCCCTTGTTCATGCAGAACGCCTTTTGAGCTGTCGAAACAGTTTTTCTTTGTCTTGCGTGATGACGCTCTTTTGTTCGGCACATTTCGGTGTCGCACCCAAACCGCACACATAGTAGCGCAGTTCGTCCATGGCGTGATCGTCCTTTTTCACCGGGCAATCGTCGTTGCCCCAAAAGTAACCTTTGAACTCCCTTATCATGTTTACACAATTGGAAAACACAAACAATTTCGGCGGTCCATCAAGCGGCTTCAACATGCATTTGACTTTGTTTATGCCGGTGTACAAATCCTTGTTGACGTGCGTGTCCACAGAAATGCCGTTTTCGGAAAACAGTTCGGCAACACTTCGTTGACTGTTGAGCGTTCGCTGATTGGCCGCACTGTCCATAAGTGCGTGTATTCGACCGAATTTGTCGGTGTGCCATCCCAAAGATGCACTTATTTCTTTTATTTTTTCCGCGTGATATGCGACATCTTTTTTCGCTTGGTAGTGCTCTGCGACGACATAGACGTTACCGTCGTAATCGCGAGCATACCAATGACACGACAACGGATTGTTCAACCCCGGATCTATCGACAATTTATCCTGCCACTCGACCGGAACGTCGAAAGGTTGCACAACGTTTATATCGGAAAACTCCGGATACACCATGCCGCCGAACGTTTGAAAACGCCCGTAGCGTCGCGCCTCCAAACTGTCTGCGGATATTGTTTGAGATATCTCCTCAACTTCACGTTCGGACAAATAAGGATTGTCCGCCCATTCCATGAATTCGTACCACACCTCTTTGCTGTTTTTGCTGTTGAGATATATCTCGTCATACACCCAAGTGAGACCTTTCAGCGGAGTCATCGTACCGAAAATTTCACCGCATCTGTCCAACACCCTCATTCGGCACTCTTCGTAGATATCTTTGGGCGGTTCTTCGTCGAACCACACAAAATCCAACGAAGTACCCTGGAATTTTTCTCTGCCGGCCTCGCAACTTTTGAAAGAAATTTTGGAAGTTCCGCCGAAAGCGTTTTTCACCACGATGCAATCGATAACACCATAGGCAGGACTGCTTTTCGAGCCGCTTATCATCACAATGTTTTCTATCCAACTCTTTTCCAAATAGTGCAAGATTTTTTCTTGCGCAACGTCTCGCTGAACCTGTTGCGACAGCGACACCACCCAACAACTGACGTTTGGCTTGTTGCGGCGGAACGGATGTATACCTCTTGCCAGCCACACCGTTTCCACCGCTCCACACTCTGTCTTACCGCTTCGGTTACCGCCGAACACCCAACGATTTCGTTTTTCGCACTTGTGAAAAGCCATTTGTTTTTTGTGCACTTTCGTTTTGTTGTACCTTGCCAACGCACTGCTTCTGCGCCGCTTTTCTTCCGTTTCGATTGCTTTCAATCGTTTTATTACACTTTCATTCATCACTCTCCGATAAACACTCTCCTTCTTGCATGGTCAAACGCCGCATTGCGACACATCAAACAACTTTTGCTCAATTTGCGACAAAAAAACGTTTTTTCAATACGTTATAATTGCTTGCAAGGAGATGTTTGCCATGAAAATTCTTTTCGCACTGGCTTGTGCGTTCTTTTGCATTTGTTTTTGTTTGCCCGTGTCTGCCTCGGCCGACTACGATTGCGAATGGGTTCGGGTGACGGACGACGAGGTTCGCCTCTACGCCAACTGCGAAAACTCAAAAGCCGTTTTTCTGCTTCAAAAAAGCTACTATCTGCAAGTTTTGAGCGAAGAAAACGGAATGTATCTTGTGAGCGTGATGCAAAACGAAAAAGATTTTCCGCAAATCTGCGGTTACGTTTGGAAAGCCGAAGTGGAAAAATGCACGGACACACCCGTTCCGCCCTACTATCCGACGGAAAAAGTAACCGTCAATTCCGATTCCGCCCAACTGAAATTATCTCCTGTTCCTTCCGCAGAAACCATTTTGACCGTAACCAACACACAAACGGTGAGCTTCTACGGCGAAATAAGTTCGTACAATCAAAAATGGTACTACGTGTACTATGGCGGCAAATTCGGCTACGTTGCGGCTAGCAACGTGACAAAACCCGTCATTGCCATGCACCCCACGCCGCTGGCATCGGAACCGGTGGTTGCTCCGCCGCAAACGGACGATTCGACAGAAATTGTGCAACCGACAAACAACGGCGTCACAGAAATATTGCTGATTGTTTTTGTGATTGTTCTTGCAGTTGGCATTTGTCTTGCTCTTTTTTTGCCGGGCAATGTCAAAAAAAGAGAAATATTCGACAAAGACATCTAGCGGCGCACAATTAGGCACGGACAGATTGGGCGACATGTTTTTGTTCGTGCGACTGTTGACGGAACATATTCAACGCACATTGATAGTCTTTGAAGTTGTCGACGAACCACGACGCATCGCAACCGAATTTTTCCATTTCCTCTCGAAAATATTTTCGTGCCCTTGTGAGCTTACGATAGACGGTGGATAGCGACACGCCGTACGTATCGGCAACTTCTTGTCGCGGCACGTTTTTGACATACACCGTCACAAGTAAAGCTCGATATTCTTTGGGGACGCGCGACAATAGGTTGCGAATTGTGTGCATGGCTGCCACAAAACTGTCGCGTTCCGCAGTCAATTTGACAAGTGCACTCATCTGCCCCATTGTTCCGTCCGGATACCCGTCGGCAGAAAACGAATTGAGTGCGGCATTCATGCATCGTTCGTTCAATTTTTTCAAATATTTGTTGCAAACACTTAAACTTTGCAACATTGCAATTTCGTGATTCATCTTTTCACCTCCCTCGTTCGCTCTTGCGAACTTTTGTTCCAAACACGCATATACTAACACAATTAAGCTGACAGCTGTTTGGCAGTGTTTATGTTTTTTTTCACAATTTTTTACTTTTTTTGACAGTTTTTGAGTGGACCGTTCTAAATTGCCGACCGTGAAACGAAAGAAAATTACCGCCGTTTCGCGCCATACTAGCAAGAGTATTTGGGGACACACGACTGAATGCGAACAAAAATAACGGCGTCGCGAAAGGAAGTTTTTTTTGTAACTTTGCGCTAAAAATACGCCGTCATCACAATGCAGTGAATGCATATATTAACAATAAATGATTAAATATTCTATTTTGAATTCGGGCGCACAAAAAAACGTTGCTAATTGCTTTGTTGTGACGACAAATTTCGCCAAATTGCACTACTTTTGTGTTTATCGTTCCAAGGCTGGTATCATGCGTTGGCAGCCAAAGTTGTGAATTTTGAAATAGTTAGGAGTGATTTCGTTTGCGTTGGAAAACGAATATTTCGAAAAAGTGTTGTTGACTGCTTGATAATAAGGCAAATTTCGCCAAGTTGCACAGCAAGATTTTGCATTTATCGTCCCAATGTTAGCACCGTGCATCCATTTTATCTCTTGCCCATAGTCGTCAACAATGGGTTTTGAACAAGTAATTTGGAATTCAGGCGTGCAATATCGGCAGTTGTTGCGCTTTGTTTGAACAAAAAAACGTTTCATTGCACGGAAACACAAAATAAAAAAAATCGTCAAAACTGAAAAACTGGCAAAATTTTTCAAAAATGATATTGACAAGCGGTTGCGTTTGTTATAAAATTGAATTTAGAGGGGTGAATTATGAATAGATACGAAAAAGATGAAATCTCGAAACTTCCCAGTCAGTACCGTCCGCTTGGTGCGTGGGGATATTTTTGGTATACAATTTTGTTTGCAATACCGGTTATCGGGTGGATTGCTTGGATAGTTTGCGCTTGCAGTTCGTCCAACATCAACCGCAGAAGTTACGCTCGCAGTTTTCTTTGCGCAGTGATACTTATTGTTGTCGCCGCGTTAGCACTTGTACTTCTTGGCGGCGGCTTGACGGAAATTCTTGCTCCGCTACTTGAACAACTGGAACAAATATTGGGAGGCGCAGCATAAACACAATGCGCTACCCCACAACGTCGAAATTGTGCACTAACAGTGTTGTTTTTTGAGTTGTATCCAGCAGTAGCTCAAAAAAAAAGTTTCGCTACAAAAAAAATTGAATCAACAAATTTTGGCTGTTCTGCGGAATGCACCGTAGGACAGTTTTTTTGTACACAGACTAAAACCACTAAACCAAGCGACAATTGCAACTTCAATCCAACGTTTGAATACAGCATTAAAATTAAGTTGGTTTGCGCCAAGTATCGTTGAAAAAAGAACAAAGTTTCCCATAACATTTCACTCGACTGCGGCAGTCGCCCACCTCACTTCACACATTGGAGACTTTTCAAGGTTGCGTTTTTAACCCTCTCAGTCGGCGGAGCCGACAGCTCTCCCAGAGTGAGAGCCAAGCGGCAACTGCGTTGCCGAGTGAAAAGTGAAGAGTGAAGAGTGGCGGCGATTGTAGTGGAAATAGATGAGCAAAACTATTTTTTGCTAGCCTATTTGTTAAATACAATTATTCAAATTTCAAAAAAGTATCCTTTTCTTTTAACTTTTCTCTCCTATCTTTTATCTTGAACGATGAAGTCGACCGTTTGCAGCCACAATCACTATATACCCAAAAGGCTTTACGGCGGTTGCACTTTTGGTGCTTTTTCCAGAAAAATAATTTTACAAATAATTTTATATGTCGCAAATTGTTGAAAAAAGTTGTTTTGTTTGGTATAATATACGATGTTGAATAGTATGAAATGACTTTCGCGTGTACAACTGTTTGGCGCATGAACGCAAAACATTTGAACTTGCGAGCACCTAGCACTTTAGAGGTAGGAATGAAAAAAGTTTTTGCTATCTTAATATTATTGACGCTGGCTGTTTTGGCGGTGTTCCCCATGGCTGCTTTTGCCGAAGAAAATTCCGGCAGCACCAACACCGACACAACCAATCTGCGTCTTGTGAACCCGGTGGCTATCTGCGCCGTGGACAACAAACTTTTTATTGCCGACAACATAACAGAAAACAACAGCATTGTGCTTTGCTTTGACATTGCAAACACGCCCAAATACTTGTTTTCCACTTCGGTTGCAAAATCTATTGTTAACCTTTCGGAATCTAACGGCAAACTGGTTGTTGTCTATGCCGACGGAGTGGATAAGTACGAAATTTCCGACGACAAACTGACGCTGAACAACGAAGGATCGCAAATTGCAAACGTTGCCGGCATTGTAGACGTTACTTACGGATACGTTACGTGGGACAACAAAACTCCCGCAGAGTATTATGTAAACAACGGAAGCATTTGTTTTTACGCAGCAGGTTCAGTATTTTCAAAATACGATGTAGCCCCGAACGCACTCGCATGTCTTGAATTTGACGGTCATGTCTATTTTTTGTGCGAATCAGACAACGGCATTGTCTGCAAAAGATTTGCAGAATCAGCCTCATATTACAATTCCGATGACGCTTTCAACACTAACACGACATTGGAACTTGTTCCCAAAGGAATTTTGACTTGTAACGTCGGCGACGAAAGCAAACTGGTTCTTTACAGCGACAAGAGCTTTTGCTACATGACAAACAAAAACGACAACAGCGCATTTTACTTCGAATCGGACAAACTGTTGTTCAACTATTCCGAATTGACAAAACAACAAAACAACGTTATTGTAGATGCTTGCAGCAACGGTTCAAAAGTTTTTGTTTTGAACGACAAAAACGAGGTGGAAATTTTTTCTCAAACACAAACCGACGACGGTTGGAAGTTTGAGTCGGAAACGGCAACCATCGGCACCGACACCATCACCTTGGACATTTTGCCACAAGTTGAAAGTTTCAATTCCTACACGTTGGCAAAATCCAAAGGATACCCCACAAACATTGTCTACAAAACGTCAGACGACGACACAAGCATTCAAGAAGTTATCACAAACCAAACGGAATCGTTCATCATTTTGGGATTTGACGGCTGCGAAGAATTGTCCTTCTACTACGTTTTGGTTGGCAACCGCTTCGGTTGGGTGAAAAAGAGCGACGGCGTTAGCACCGCTTCGGAAGACGTCAACATCACAATTATTGATACAAAACTGATTGATGAAACTTACACCTACAACGCAAAGTTTTTGTCGCCGGGCGAAGTTTTCATATTCAAACTGCCAATCACTCACCTTCCGAATGAAAGTGACACAGTAAGCCCGATAAAAGACAGTTTCACCCAAACCTTGAATACAATGCAAGACGTAAGGATTTTGCAAAAATTCACGGAAAACAACAGCGTCGGAACCGTTGTCGAATGGTACTTTGTTGAATACGGCGATGGCAAAAACGGCTTCATACAGTGTGGTAACGTTGGCAAATTCTACATTTCGTCACAAGAAGAGGGAATCCCCTACTTAGACGACATGAAGATTAACGCATCTTTGTTTGAAGGTGTGAAAATCTATAGATACGCTACCATGACAGAAGAAGACGAAAGTTTCGATGCCAACGGAAACGTTTTGAAGTTGCGTTCCGGTGCTTCGGTTAAAGCAATAGAAAAGAATAAAGCAGGCACCGCCATGTACGTTGAAGTGACCCAAGACGGACATGTATACTACGGTTGGATCCCCATTGAAAACGTTATCGATCGCCACAACATCACCACCAACGCTGCTGTCGGTCTTTGCATTTTGGCTGCAGCATCGTTCTGCGCATTGGTTTTGCTGTTGCTGTTCAAATATCGCAACAAAAAGAATGAATTCGAGGAAGAATAGTTGAAAAACCATTTTCATTGACGGGTTCTTTATCGAATTTATTTGTAGTGGCCGGGAACCGGCAAATTTGCGGCAAAGTGTCGGCACGTTGTTGTGACAGTGAATTTTACACCACCGCAATGGGCCACAATTGCTGATAAAATATTTAGCTGAATACATTGAGATCGAGTTCGGTAGTTTGCCGAACTCATTTTCATTTTGGAATATGCTTGTGTTGTTCGATAGATGCTTGTTTGGTTCATTTACGAAAACGCAACATTTTCGTGCGTCTTTCAACTATACCTTTTCATCTTGTAGTTTGCACAAGGAGTTAAAACTTTGCGTGCGAGAAGCAGCGCTTTTATATACTCGAAGTGCAAAACGCAGGTTTCGCCAATGTTTTGCCGCAAGGAAAAAAATAGCTTAAAATACAAAAAGTTCTCGCTTTGTTTACAAGAAGCAAGAACTCCACGCTTTACACATTTACAGCACAAAAACGAAAACGTCTATGTCAAACGAAAGTTTTGCAGAGATTTTGACGCGAGGCAAAAGATTTACTTTGTAAAGAATATATATGCTAAGTTTCTTTAATATGCAGCCTGCAACTTTCATATTGCATTGCACGTGTTGGACTGAATGCAATTAGCATTGCTTTGGGGAAAAGTTTTTGAACAAATTTTAAGTACCAACAATCTCGCATATTCTTTGTGTTAGACGGAATTGACAACAATTGCTGTTATCAAAACAGCTCACACAGTAGACCGGACGCTTAAATTGCGATGCTATGTCACAAATAGTAGTTTGCCAACACCATTATTTTCTTAATAAAACAACGCAAAAAAGCCGTATCGAGTGCATTTCGATACGGTTTGTTTAGAATAAAAAACTGTCGCGCACTGCCACAACAGCGGCAACTATCGTTCACATACCCACTTCCGCACAAGGCAATTCGTCGGCAATCACGTCGATTTTGTTGACGGACACTTCGTAGGCGGTTCGAGTTACAACAAGTTCTTCGGATATTTTCTTTTGATAGTTTCGAGACTGAACACGCCCGAAAACGCTCACGTGTTCACCAACTGCCAAATTTTGTGCAAAACGAGCGTTTCTGCCCCACACTATGCAAGGGATATAGTCGCTTTTTCCATATTGGCGATTGACCGCCAAAAGCAAATCGCAAATTTCACGATTAAACGGTGTTTTGCGAAAAACAGGATTTTTGCACACATAGCCGCTTAGCACCAGCGTGTTTGGGTTGATAGTTTCGTCGAACGGCAAAACATCGCGAGCAAACACTGTCAGCATCAATTTGCTGTGATCGTCCACTGTTTTGTTGTAGCTGCGGAATTGTCCGCAAACAGTGACTCTGTTGCCGGCGTGAAAGCTGTCGTTTAGCAATCGTTCCGAAATCGAAACGGGCAAATAGTCTTCCATGCCCGAAAGTCGTTTGACGGCAAGTGTCACTTCAAAAAACTTTTCGCCGTAGATTTCGTGTGAAAATTTAGGTTCTTCCACCACTTCGCCAGCAAGAATAACGTTGTTGTTTTGGTTGTCTGTCATCGTTTGTCCTCCATATTTTTGACTTTTAGTGTTTCTTTCTAGGTATCAACTTCTGAAAATTGCTTACCGCTGCCGTCAATCGTATAGTTTTCGGTGTAGATCAATTGGCCTATCGGGCAGAATTTCAAGCCTTTCAGCTTTGCCCATTCGAAAATTAACGGCAACGCTTCCACTATGTGGTCGCTGTTGTTGTGGCACAAAATTATATCGCCGCTCTGTGCCTTTTGTACGCGCACGGCAATTTGCTCGGCGGACAATCCCTTCCAATCGAGGCTATCCACACTCCATTGAATTGCAAACAGCCCCAAGCTTTCGCAAGTTGCTAGCAACGTGTTGTTGTAGTCGCCGAATGGAGGCCGAAACAACGTTACCGGACGTCCGGTGAGCTCAAAAATCTGTTTGCACGTAGAAATCAGTTCTTCTCGGCACTGTTCGGCAGACAGTTTGCTCATTTGCGGATGTGTTGCACTGTGTGTGCCTATTTCAAAACCGCGAGCGGCAATTTCGGCCACCATTTGCGGATACTTCTCCATCCAGAACCCGACAAGAAAAAATGTGGCTTTGACGTCGTAAGCATCGCAAACGTCCATTATTTTTTGAGTTTTATCCGCACCCCAGGCGGCATCGAAACTTATTGCGACGTAGCTGTCGCTCCTATCGACACAGTAGATAGGGACCTTGCGTTTTTCCGAATATGCCACGGAATATACGCCGGCACAAACAGTGAACGACATTGCAACAACACACAACACAATGACGGAAATTACTTTTTTCAATTTAGCCTCTCACATGCGACATGCTTATTATACACGACTTTTTATGTCGATTTATTGTAAGTTTAAGTCGCTTTTTGTATATTTTTGTCGCAAAATAACCTATGCGGCGTTTGAAGAAAGTATGCAACGACACGTCACACTCGGTTGCACTGTTTTGAATTGAAATAGCATGCAAAAACTGTGACAAGCTTACAAGTACTTATGTTGTTTGAAATCAAAAATAGAACAATTTTTAAGTATAAATATTTTCAAAACACAATTGGTACTAAAAAACATATAACGTGCACTATTGTTGCGCAAAATTCTGTTAAATTTTATTGCAACAAAAACACCCCAAATTATATCGACCAAAATATTGAAAACAAAATAAACACACCGTGCCGAAAAGAAATTTTCAATTGTAATCGTTAGTGGCTGTTGGCTTATACAACATCATTTTGTACGAAGTTTTGCGGGACTAGACATTTATTGTCGCGCATCCAAACACAAAAGCCCCGCAAGTAACCTTGCAGGGCATATTGTTTAAATTTCCTGGAACGAAGTTTTCACGACTGTTTTGTGCAACATGTGCCGTTATTTACGCAACACCAATTATCACCAACACACATTGGTTCTGTCGGCAGGACAAATATTGTACGACTCGTACTCGATGTTTGCGCAAAGGCGGCAACCTGCACCGAACATTTTCTACTTTACAACGCCGCCCATAAAACACAACAAAATATCGATTCTGCGTTGCAACGTCTTTTGTGTGGTTGGCGCGTTGCGACAAATATCAAAGCCGTGCATTGTGCCTACAGTTTGGTTCAAAACGCTTTTCACACCACAATCGAGCAGTTTGTTGTGCAAAGCGGCACCTTCATCATGCAAACAATCAAATTGTGCCGTTTCCACGTAACTTTGAGGCATAAAGGACAAATCGTCGGAAAGCGGATTGTACGGCGTGTTGCCGCAAGAATACATCTGCCACATTTTTGCGTTTGCCTTTGCATTCCACATTGGGGTGTCCACAAACTGTTTCATCGATTTCGACGACATTTCGGGATCAACAACGGGATAGACCAACGTTTGATATTTAGGCAAAGGAAGTTTATGCTCGGAAAGCATTTTACACAATGCCAACGCTAAGTAGCCCCCTGCAGAATCGCCTACCAAGCCAATATTATCGGTATCTACGCCGAATTTATCGGCGTTTTCCACAAAGTGGCGATAGACGGCAAAACAATCCTGCAACGAAACGAGATATTTGCCCTGAAATGCCAAACGGTAGTCCACAAACACCACTTTTGCGTTGAGCTTTTCGGCGCAGTGCTTTGCTTGTCTATAATGATACGGTGCACCTTTGAAAACAAAACCGCCACCGTGCAAATAGATTATTGCCGGGAGCTTTTCGTTGGAACCCTTCGGTGAAAACACGTACACCGGAACGGATTTTCCGTCGTCTGCAACAACTTTGAAAGTTTGTGACATAACGTTTCGGGTGGAACGAACGCTTTTGGACATAGCCAAGGCCAGCCGCAACACTACCTTGTTCAACGGCGGCTTAATTTTTCTGAATATTCCAAATTCTCTGTTTATTGCGTATTTCATAGTTGCACGAACAATAGTTTTTTTACAATCAACTTCAAACAACCGTTTTTCGGCAAAATTGTATAAAATGCAGATTAATATTGTTTCAGATACGCTTTTTGCGCTACGCATTATAGTCGATGAACTCATGCACAACACAAAAAAACATTGCCAACTACATTTTAGCGAAACTACACCAATCGAATTTATATTTGCTGAAAGTTACCAATTGCGTTACGCTTTTTAAAAACGACCGCAAACACAAAAATAAGCACAGAGGCCTTGCAGTTTTGCAAGGCCTCTTCGGTTTTTGAGTTGTCAGTTCACAAACAACGTTGTGAGGCACCTAGTTTTTACAAGCAAGATGTCAAACTATCTGGGATATTTGATGTTTGCTTGAGCTGCTGCCAAACGTGCAATGGGTACACGGAAGGGTGAGCAAGAAACGTAGGTGAGGTTGATTTTGTGAGCAAATTCGATACTGCTGGGATCGCCGCCGTGTTCGCCGCAAATACCGCATTGAAGTTCGGGACGAGTTTCTCTTCCCAAAGTGACAGCCATCTTCATCAACTTGCCAACACCAACTTGGTCCAAACGAGCAAACGGATCGCTTTCGTAGATCTTAGCGGAATAGTAGCTGGGCAAGAATTTGCTTGCATCGTCACGACTGAAACCAAACGTCATTTGAGTGAGGTCGTTTGTGCCGAAGCTGAAGAATTCTGCTTCTTTTGCAATTTCGTCTGCCGTCAAAGCTGCTCTGGGAATTTCGATCATGGTACCAACTTGATACTTCAAATCAGACTTAGCTGCTGCGATGACAGCGTCTGCCGTTGCAACAACAGTCTTTTTCACGTATGCAAGTTCTTTGATTTCGCCAATCAATGGAATCATGATTTCTGGAACAACGTGCCAATCGGGGTGACGTCCTTGAACTGCCAATGCAGCTTTGATAACTGCCTTTGTTTGCATAACGGCAATTTCAGGATACGTTACTGCCAAACGGCATCCGCGGTGACCCATCATGGGGTTGAATTCGT